>NZ_CP134771.1:1453750-2180625 GCF_031880315.1 Pseudomonas baltica
TTTCTGCGCCTGCTCGACCACTGCCTTGGACTGGTGACTCGGTTCGCTGTGCACCTGGCTGGCGATGCGCACGCCGCCGGTCACCGAATAGGCCCGCCCCTCTTGCTCGAGCAGCGCGATATCGCGGCGCACGGTCATGTGCGAGCAATCGAACATTTCCATGATCTGGTGCACGCTGAGGACCTGCTGCTTGCGCAACTGGCGCAGGATCTGCTCGCGGCGCTGGGCGGGAATGATCGGCGTGCTGGCGTTGGGGGCGGCATTGCTTGCCGTGTCCTCTGGGGCTGACATGGAGGGTCCTGACTGGCGGGCGAATGTGCGCATACTAGCTGCGCAACCGCGCTAAATCCACGCAGGCAGTTGCGCGCGATCACTCGCCCCCTCGTCCGGTGCCGCGCCGATCCAGCTGAACTTTCAAAATCGCCCTGGCCTCCGATCTATAACGCGTCAGTCTTTTACGGGGCTGCGCGACCTGTTTCCTCATCAGCACCGAAAACGGAGTCCACACCATGAGCAACCGACTCAGCGGCAAGAAGATCCTCATCATCACCTCCAACACCGGTATCGAACGCGATGAACTGGTCAAGCCGATGGAGGCCCTGCGGGCGCTGGGCGCAGCGGTGACGCACGGCTCGAGTGATGGCGGCACCACCCAGACCTTCGTACAGGACACCGAAAAGGATCGCACCTACGAATCGCAAGCGGCCCTCGCCGGGCTGCACGCCTCGGAGTTCGATGCACTGGTGATTCCGGGCGGTACAGTCAACGCCGACACCCTGCGTCTGGACGAAAACGCCCAGCGCCTGGTCAATGAATTCGCCGATGCGGGCAAGACGGTAGCCGCGATTTGCCACGGGCCGTGGCTGCTGGTCAATGCAGGCGTGATCGCGGGCAAGACACTGACCTCCTACCCAAGCATCAAGACTGACCTGGTCAATGCCGACGCGGCAGGCTGGGTCGATGAAGAGGTCAAACAGTGCCCGGCCAACGGCTGGACACTGATCACCTCGCGCACCCCCAAGGATATCCCGGCATTCAACGAAGCCATCGCCGCCGCCCTCGAGGCTGCTTGAAGCCGTCAGCCTGGCAGGCGTTGTTGATAGACCTGCAGGTTGACATACGCCGCTGACAACAGCGGCGTATCGACACCCGCCTCCTGACCGCGCCGCAGTAGATCGCCTACGATCTGCTGCGCCTCGATGGGCGCACCGGCGCATAGATCCCGGTACATAGACGATGTTTGGCGGGAGTCCTTCTGCGTCAGCACCTCACGAGCCTGTGCCAGTCCCGCAGGATCCGGCGTTGCACCGACCGCCGAGACAATCGCCACCACTTCATCGATCAATCGTCGGGCAAACGCCTGCCCGCCGTCCGCTATTGCGACCTCACCGATAGTGCCGCGTGTCAGCGCATTGATGCTCCCCAGCGACGCCAGCAACACCCACTTGTCCCACAGTGCCTGTTTGATCGTCGTGCTCAAGGTGGTGTCGAAACCCGCGTCACTGAGCAATTCGTGCAGGCGCGCCGTGCGCTCGGAAGGCTGACCGTCCAGTTCGCCATAAGCCAGATGATTGATGGCCCCCCGCTGGATGATTCGCCCCTCGCTATCGACCTCGGCGATGATCTTGCATACCCCGCCGATCAAAACGCCGGCACCGAAACGCTCGGTAATAACGTCGATATGACGCATACCGTTTAGCAGCGGCATCACCAGTGTCTGCGGACCTACCGCTGGTGCCATGTCGGCCAGCGCACTGTCGAGGGCATAAGCCTTGACGGCGAGGATGATCACATCAAAGGGCTGATCGAGCCGATCGGCCGTCAACCACTGCGGGGAGATACGGGTATCGCCCGATGGGCTGAGCACCTGCAGGCCGTGCTCGGCTAGCTGTGCTGCGCGTTTGGGGCGAACGAGGAAGGTCACGTCACGGCCGGCTTGGGCCAGACGAGAACCGAAGAAGCCACCGGTGGCACCGGCGCCAATGATCAAAATGCGCATCGAGAGAGATCCTTGTTGCGAAATGACAAAAAGCCACGTCGTCTGCTTTTAGGGGCATATGCACGCAAGACACTGTAGAAGCTGCTGCCCCATATCGCAAGAATCCGCTCGTTGTGCGGGATCAGCAGCCGTCTACAGGCGCTGACTCTGTGTCGGACGCTGGGCCTGCCGGGCCGAGTCAGCGGTCTCGGTTTGGGTCATATGTGCGTCGAGCACATCGCTGAGGAAGCGAAACTGATCATGGAAACCGACCACACCATTGCTGAAATGTCTTTCAGCTGCAGGAATCAGAAACACATCGAAACGATCGTCCTCGATCAGGGGTGCGTGGCTACGCATCACAACGTTCTGGGCAAAGTAATTTCTGCCGAACTCAGGGAACGAAACACTCAGAGTCACGTTGGTCATCACAAGGCTCCCTACGCCGAAGTATTCAAGGTTGTGACCAGCGTACGCCCGGGAGGTGCAAAGAATCATGAGATTTGCATGAATTACAGGTATCGATGGCAGTGATGATGGGCCACCTTTTGACGGCTTGACGTGAGATTGCACTTCCTCGCTCGGGGCAATTATCAGCGCAATCGATAATCGTCATCATCGGCGTTCGTTTTGATTGGCAGGCGTGCGCGGGCATCATTGCCTTCACTCAACCCCTTCCCGCAAAAATCGCAAGGAAACCGCCATGGCTATCTCTCTTTTGTTAATGGCCCTGCAAGATGCATGGCTCAATATCGGCAAGGCTGCTGCGCAGATGCCGACCACCGAAAATCAGACTCCAAAACAACAACAGCGCTGATTGCCGGCACCGCCCCTATATCGGCTACGGATACTCGCAAGCGTCCCGCGCGCTGCTCAACTGTTTTGCGCACGGTGCTCTCATGAAGAATTCTCGAACTACGGCGCCCTGAGTTCATCCAATGATCAGACCCACCGAGGATACTCCCATGAGCACTGACGACAGCTTCAAAACCCATCAGACCGACGCCCCGCCCACCGACACCTCTGGCAAACCAGTGAATGTGGTCGAGCGCGATATCAAAGACGATGACGAGGACACCCGCGCGGTAGACGAGATCATCACCCCGACCTCCAATCAGGCCAAGGAGCAGGACGTCGAAACGCTTGAGCAGAAGACTGCCGAGATCGAGCGCAAGGTGGCGGATGGCAATTAGTCGGGCATTGCCGGTCGCAGAGTGTCGGTTCTGCGTAATATGATGTCCGCGAAAAGGGAGCCGACGCTCCCTTCGAGCATTCACTCAGCAAATGGAAATCCGATGACCACCGAAACGCCCGAAGCCATCAAGGCGCGCAAACTCTTGCAACTCGAAGCCTTGCTGGAAGCTCTGGCAGTCGAGGAACGCGACCTGTCCAAAGCCTTCTATCATGGCTGGATTCTTTCTGCGGCGATGGAGCTGTGGGATCGCGGGGTCCTGACTCAGGAAGAGCGCCAGTCCATCGAAGGCCGGGTGAAGGCGATCCTCAAGCGTGAAGAAGCCGAGCAGGCTTCCTGAAGCTCGGTTGTTTGCTGATCACAAGCGCGTCGATCAGATCAACAATCTGCTACAACGCTTTTTGCCAAAACATCGCCCGGCCCATCGCCGGATCCAGTTCATACCCGGCGTAGCCAAGCTTGCGATACGCCGCCTGGGCTGCGGTATTGCCTTCGAGAACTTCCAGCGTCAGCTTGCAGCAGCCTCGCTGGCGGGCGATTTTTTCGACTTCGGTGAGCATCTTCTGAGAAATGCCCTGGCCTCGAAAATCTTCCAGCACCACTACATCGTGAATGTTGACCAACGGCCGGCAGGCGAACGTCGAAAACCCCTCGAAACAGTTGACCATGCCCACCGGCTCACCGGCCACGAACGCCAGCACGCTGAAAGCATGCGGCCGCTTGCTCAATTCGATCGCCAGGTGCTCCTGCACGTCGAGTGACACGCCAGCCCCGCCGCCCATGACATCACGGGCATATTGATCGAGCAAAAAGCCGAGCGACTTGGCATGCAGAGGGTTGCTGTAGCTCGCTTGCAGGACCAGAACATCGGGTGCATCCATTTTCTAGACCTCTCCAGAGGGAATCGATTGTTGATGGGCGCAACTGCCCAATCTCAGGCGCGTGCAGCGGGACAGTGAGCACGCGACCAACACAGGCTGCCCACCCTGCCTGAATCGCGACGAAATCGACACTATTTTCCTCAAGTTCTACGGACCGCTGTCGACACTTTTCCCTGCTCCATCCATTTAAAAGGGATATTTTGTGTTGAGAACGATCTTCAAGGCCACCGCCTTGCTCGCCGCGCTGTCGATGGCAGGCTGTGTTTCCTACAACGTCACTGGCCCATTGGGCGCGCCGCCCCATCCCGCGCCGATTACCAGCCCGCGAACCGCGCAAGTCGCCGATGTGGTGGTGTCTGCGCCCGGTATCAATGAAGCGACAAGCACCGCCATCGGCCGCTCGCTCACCGCGCAGCTCAACCAGTACGTGCAGACCGCCGGCTACTTCAAACAAGTCAGCGAGTTCCCGACGCGCCTGGGCGATAACGACGTACTGCTGAAATTCAACATGACCTCGCTCAAGGGCCATCGCGCCCCGCATCCTGCGTATATCCCGGGTGCGCTCCTGACACTGACTATCTGGATCTGGGTCAATGGTCCGATCTACGTCGACAGCTTCGATGTCGCGGGCGACCTGGTGGTGGTCGACCGTGACGGCCACGAACTGGCAGCGGCAAAGGACGAGATCAAGTTCGAACACAATGTCGGTCTGTACGGACGTGAATACTGGGCGCCGATCATGGGTGCCAAACAGTTGAACCTGTTGGTTTCACAACTGCTCGATACCGCGACAGCCAAGTTGGCCAATCAGCCAACTGCGGGGAAATGACATGTTGAAAGCGATCAAGCACGGCCTGGTGATCAGCGCCGTACTGCTCAGTGGCTGCGTCTCCTATTCGGAACACCAACTGCCTGCCGTACAGACCTGGCCGCTCGCCGCGAATACCCCGCTGAAAAAACCCACGGCGTTCGTGCGTACCACCTCGATGTATCAGGTCAACGGCGGCCAGCCCAATGCTGCGGGTGGCGCGCCGGCGGCCCTGGCTGACGCTGCCGTCGCCGACACCCTGCGCCAGTCCGGGCGGTTTGCCCAGGTCAGCACCGACAAGGTCGCCTCGGATCTGTATGTCGAAGCCACGCTGTACAACAACGAGCAGTACAACGTCGCCTCGGCGATCATTACCGGGGCGACGTTCTTTATCATCCCGTCCACGGCCAAGAACGTGTTTACCCTCGATACCGTGTTCAAGGACAAGGATGGCAAGGAGCTGGGGCGCATCCGCAAGACCGAGTCGGTGCGCACCTGGATGCAGCTACTGTTGATCGTCGGCCTGCCGTTCCAGCAGGATACCCGCGAAGTGGTGCAAGCCTTGGCCCGCAGTACGCTGGACGAAGCCGTGCAGCGGCATTTGCTGTAAGTCGGCCAACCTGCGGCTTCAATTACCCGGGGCCGCAGGGGTATTCGACATCCGCGCCCAATCGTCAGGGTCTAGATTGCCCAACAGTTTGACCTTGCCGTTGGTGCCGATGGTCAGGAACAACGCGCTGGCGTATTCGGCCTCCCGAGCATGGGGCAAGCCCAGCCGTGCATCGACGCGGCGGATACATCCGCTGTGGGTCACCAGCAGCATGTTGCGGCCCGCCACCTTGTGCGCCTTGATATCAGCAGTCATGTTGACGTCACAGCGCACTACCCAATCCCTCTCCGTGATCGCCTGATGAAAGAGCGCCTGCGCCGTCTGCGTGGTGCGCGGCAAGGGGCTGGTGAAGATATCGGCATCGTGCACGCCGAGGTTGGCAAGCTGCACGCCGACGCGCTCGGCGACATCGTTGCCGATCCAGGTGATGCCGTCGGCCGAGCCCATGCACGGATGGGTGGAATAATCGCAGCGCTCGCCGTGGCGGATCAGCACGATGACGTTGCCGGCCTTCCAGCGCGCCAGCAGATCAGCGCGTACCGCCGGGCTCGCGGTGCTCAGATTGAGCGGTGATAACGGCCACATCCGATAGAGCGTCACGCCCCCGGCCACCATTGCCAGCCCCAGGATGAAAATCGCCCGTGTGATCCAGACGCTGGTGATCCACTGAGACTTGTTCGCTACTGCCAATGTGGGGAGGATTGCCAAGGCGCCGATCTCGCAAAAGTGATAGAGGCAAACTGGGGTGATTTCCATCCATGGCAACGCCGTCGAAAACGACGAGGGCTAGCAGATTGATGCGCGAATATGGGGTAGGAGTGTATGGGGGACGGTGAACACCGTGTCAGAAATCCGCGAGGGCGACAGGTGCCGTTCAGGAAGATAAAACCGAAGCGTCGCGGCATGCTTCGGTGGCAATGCAGTTGGGTGATATGGGCACCAGCGTGATCGGTATCACCCGGTAGATGTGCTCGAGAAGTGGCTGCCGGACGCGCTGAACCTGCGTTGATTAAAGCGTTTTCTCAGCAATCTCGATCAGATTCAGATCCGGATCACGCACATACACCGAACGAATCGGGCCAGTGGCCCCCGTGCGAGGAACAGGGCCTTCGAGGATCGGCCAGTTGTGCTCGTTCAACCGCTTGATTACCTGTTCCAGCGCGATGCTGGCGATAAAGCACAGGTCCAGAGCGCCCGGCACTGGTAGATGCGCCTTGGGATCGATCTCGTGGCCGCGCACGTGGACGTTGATCTTCTGCTCGCCAAAGTGGAACGCCAAGCGACCCTGACCAAAGGATTCGGCGCGCATGCCGAGGATGCGGGTGTAGAAATCCTTGCAGGCTTCGACGTTGATGGTGGTCAGTACCAGATGGTCAAGATGGTCGATCATGAGGTGTGCCTTTTTGGTGAATGACGGGTCCCATGATTCTAAGGCTGTTTGATATGACAGGGCCAAATGCTATGCATCCCACTACCCCGGATGGCCGTTACTTTGTAGTCAAGGATCAACTCTGGCGGTGCACCAACCCGGCATTGGATGAAGCTGAGCGCCAGCGTCTGGTCCAGGAGTTGATGACGGCTCGACGCGCGGTGAAGGCCGCGAAAGCGTCGGGGCTTGCCGTCGACATGCAAGCTGCTCGCGCGCTCGTGCAGAAGGCCAAGGTGGCGCTGGGTGAACGAGGCCCGGTGTGGTGGCAGGACGGCAGCCCAGACTTCAACCGGTATCAGGTCCACAACACGCCTTATGCGCAATGGTACCGGTCCTTGCGCGCCGGTGGTTGAATCGGTGGCTTCTGGTCCGTCTCAGTCCGGAAACTCATCCAGCACCTTGCCGCCGTTTTCGGCACGTTTTTTCAAGACGGCGCATTGCTGCCGGATACGCATCTGAGCAGAGTCATCCCTGGAGCCGCAATAGTGCAGTTCATCGCCCCGTGCCTTACGGGCTGTAAGACTACTGTCGATATCGAGCAGCTTGCGCAGGTCGACGATAGAGATGTGGCAATTAAGATTCGCGCTGCGGTTGGCGCTAAGAAGGATGTGTCCCCGGCAGGAATCGAACCTGCATCTGAGCCTTAGGAGGGCCCCGTTCTATCCGTTGAACTACAAGGACGCAAAGCGAAGGACGCAAAGCGCTGACAGGTCGAGCATGGCGCACGACGCGACGGACGGCGTGCATGGTACCGGCGAACGATCACTTTGTCATGCGCCTCGCGTCTTTTTTGCTTGTAGGAGATCTCCTACACACCGTCCGTTACACCCCATTTATTTCGAGGCTCGACAGCGCTTGGGCACGGCCCCTTCAGGGTCATCATGCAAATTGCAATGCAATCCATCGTGCATATTGCAGAATGCAGGCCGCAGCACTCTCAGAATTTTCATAAGTTACTGATTTTCAAGGATAAAAAAGACATCAAAGGCTTGGCACGAAGCATGCTCTGTATAAGTTCAATAAAAGTCTTCAGACCACCTTGCCGCCAAGGAGATCGCTCCCCATGAACACAGCCCTCTACATTCTCAACGCCCTGGCGGTAGTCGCACTGGTGTCCTTTCAAGTGCATGCGCACTCGAACGCTCAGGACCCGGCGCTGATCAATGTGCAGACCGAGCAACTGGTGGCGCATCCGGTAGCGCAATGGGCGGTGATGAATGCTCGGCAGGGTCAGGCGGCGTTTCTGGCCTCGGATCGCTCGGCGATCGACAGCAACGAACAACCAGTGCCAGCGCATAGCCCCGAACGCTTCACCTTCTGATCGAGGAAAGACATCATGTCCAAATCTGCCCTGCTGCTGTTGCTAGCGGCACTTGCCAGCTTCAGCGCTGCCATGCTCCTGCCGCTGACCGCAAGCGCAGCGAGTCAGGCAATGGGGGCCGCGACGGTGCTGTTTGCGGTGCTATTTCTGTTGGCGCTGATCAAGGGCCGGCGAATCAAGTTCGATCCCCTGCTGCGCTGATCCCGTGGCGACTCAGGAGCGCCATCAAATCCGCGACCGCCTGCTCCAGAGTGCCTGAATTATCCAGAACCTGCGCAGCCCCGCGCCCCTGCCATTGCTGCGCCTGAGTGCGTAGTCGATCGTTACGCTGCAGCCGCCGCTCGATTTCCTCAAGGCTCTCCCGCCCCCGCAGCAGTAGACGCTGGCGCAACACATCGCTGCTGACACTGACAAGTACAGGGAGAAGGTCGGGATACCGGCGCTGAGCTTCTGGCAGATAATCTCGCGAACCGTTGATCAAGACGTGACGCCCCTGAGCCAGCCAGAGATTTATGTCTTCAGGGATACCATAATCGTGGCCATTTGCCCGCCAATTCATGGCAAAATCCCCGGCATGCTGCATGGCGGCAAAGCGCTCGTCACTGACGCCTAGCGCCTGTTCGCCGATGGACTCTGCTGAACGAGTAATCACCCGACGTACGACATCGACGGGGATGGTCGCCAAGCGGCCCCTGGCCGCATCGATCACGCTGTCCTTGCCGGCGCCGGAGGGTCCCATCAAGTAAATCAGTCTAGCTTGCATTTCGTCTGCCTCTTGGGGCCAATCGTAGCAAATAGTCTAAATGCCACTATGCTTACTGAAGGGGTGTTATCCAAGGTTGCGCAGTCGCGCTGTGGTCTGGACCACCCCGCAACGGCTATGTAGTGCTGGTGGATGAGCGGTAACGGTATGCAGTTTCAAAACCAGTGCACATTTTTTACAAATGGTACTGGCATAACGCCGTTATTCAGGTCAATATTTGTCACAGAATTGGCGCCAAGGAAATGGCGACCTTGAGGCACGGTTGAGGCATGATAGCCGCCTCTTAAACAATTCGGGTTGAACAATTAGTCTAAAAGGCTGTCGTAACCCCAGCTTGCGGCTAATTTTTCGAGAACCGCTCCCCTGAACTAAATCGGTCAACTATATGCGCCCAATGAAACAGGCTATTTACTCAAGCCGCACCGCTGACAAATTCGTCGTTCGCTTACCCGACGGAATGCGCGAGCGCATTGCTGAAGTAGCTCGTAATCACCACCGCAGCATGAACTCGGAAATCATTGCACGTCTCGAGCAAAGCCTCATTCAGGAAGGCGCCTTGGGCGATGAGTTGAGCATGCGCCTGGACAGCCCCGAGCTGTCGCTGCACGAGCGCGAACTGCTTCAGCGATTCCGTCAACTCTCCCACCGTCAACAGAATGCATTGGTTGCGCTGATTGCGCACGACGCCGAGATGTCTGCCGACGCGGACTGATTCGACCGCCACAAAAAAGCCAGCTTGAATGCTGGCTTTTTTGTGGGCGCTAGAATTGCCGTGGCGAGGGGTTACATCAGGAACAAGGTCGCCAGGCCCAGGAAGATGAAGAACCCCCCACTGTCGGTGACCGCGGTGATCATCACACTCGAGCCCATGGCCGGGTCACGTCCGAACTTTTCCAGCCCCATCGGAATGACCACGCCCATGGTCGCCGCCAACAGCAGATTGAGGGTCATGGCAGCGGTCATCACCACTCCGAGCGACCAGCTGCCGTAAAGCAGGTAGGCGACCACACCGATCACTCCCCCCCAGATAATGCCGTTGCACAACGAGACCGTGACTTCCTTGCGCAGTAACCGCTTGGTGCTGGCGGGAGTGATCTGGTCCAGCGCCATGGCCCGCACGATCATGGTGATCGTCTGGTTGCCGGAGTTGCCGCCGATACCGGCAACGATCGGCATCAATGCCGCCAAGGCCACGAGTTTCTCGATCGAGCCTTCGAACAAGCCGATGACCCGCGAGGCGATGAACGCGGTAACCAGATTGACGGCCAACCACGACCAACGGTTGCGCAGCGAACGCCAGACCGATGCGAAGATATCTTCCTCTTCGCGCAGACCGGCCATGTTGAGCATTTCGCTCTCGCCCTCTTCACGGATCACGTCGACCATTTCGTCGATGGTCAATCGACCGATAAGGCGACCACCCTTATCCACCACCGGCGCGGAAATCAAATCGTAGCGCTCGAAGGCCTGGGCGGCACTATAGGATTCGTCGTCCGGATGGAAGCTGACCGGGTCGCTGGCCATGACGTCGACCACCTGCTTGTCAGGATCGTTGACGAGCAAACGCTTGATTGGCAACACGCCTTTGAGCACGCCTTCCTGATCGACCACAAAGAGCTTGTCGGTATGGCCCGGCAGCTCCTTGAGTCGACGCAGGTAACGCAGTACCACTTCGAGGCTGACGTCTTCACGGATGGTGACCATCTCGAAGTCCATCAGTGCGCCGACTTGATCCTCGTCATAGCTCAACGCCGAACGCACGCGTTCACGCTGTTGGGCGTCGAGGGTTTCCATCAATTCGTGAACGACGTCGCGCGGCAGTTCAGGTGCGAGATCAGCGAGTTCGTCGGGGTCCATCTCACGGGCTGCGGCGAGAATCTCGTGATCGTCCATATCGGCGATCAGGGTCTCCCGAACGGAGTCGGACACTTCCAACAGAATGTCGCCGTCGCGCTCGACCTTGACCAGCTGCCAGATCTCCAAGCGATCTTCCAGGGGCAAGGCTTCGAGGATATAAGCAACGTCGGCGGAGTGCAGGTCATCGAGTTTGCGTTGCAGCTCGACGATGTTCTGGCGATGTACGAGATCTTTTACCAGCTCCTGATGCGCGCCTTCCTGGCGGTGCGTCAGGTCTTCAACCACACGCTGGCGATGCAGAAGCTCGGTCACTTGAGCGAGGCGATCCTGCAGGCTTTCCTGTGATTTTTTTGCTTCGTATTCGGTCATAGGCATACTCCACTCCCAGCAGTGGAGCACGCCAGGAGATCAATCAGTCGTTTCGTGATTGTGATAACGCTTTAGTAAGTAACTACTGGGTAAGTCCATGGAGGTAGTCCACAAGCCCCGGCGGGGCTGACGGGCGCAATGATACACACCTTGTAAAATTTTGAGAGCAAAAAAATCAGGCCATAACAATTGGTTGCAATATAAATCTCGGCGTCCGGTGAACAGCGCCATCCGGCGAAGCATCCGGTAAAGAACTGACCGCGCCAGGGGACTGACGTTTCACTAGGCTGTAAGTGGTACCCGATCAAGGAGGATCGTCGCCGTGCCCTCACCTACCTGCCTGGCTCTCGCGTTGTCTGCCTGTATCGCCCTTTCCAGCTTGCCGCTCAGCGCTTCAGCGCAGTGGGTACAACACTGCCAGGGTCCCGATGGCGAAATCACCTACACAGCGTCCAACTGCCCTGCCGGGCATGCCCTGATGGCGCAGCAGCCACCGAGGCGCAGCACCACTGCCCAGCCGCCGCGCACCCCGGTGAAGAGCTTCACACCCAAGGTAGCGCGCACTCCGAGCAAAGCTGACGACAGCGGAGCACGTCGCATTCAACCCCATGTGCCAACGGATAAGACAATCGAGAAAAAACCAGCGGCGAAAAAGGAAGAGGCGAAAACCAAGCGTAAGAAGGCGCCGCAGAAATATCTGCCCAATCGCTAACCCTGTAGCGAGAGCGGTGACCTGGGGATAAAAACCCAAACGTCAGACGGCAAAAAGCCCGCTTAAAAAGCGGGCTTTCTGTTTTATGGTGCACTCGACAGGATTCGAACCTGTGACCGCTCGGTTCGTAGCCGAGTACTCTATCCAGCTGAGCTACGAGTGCAGGTGGCGCTTGGTAGACCAGATCACCTCTGGTTGAAGCAGAAGCTGGTTCGACATCCTGATAACAGGACTGAAACAACCTCTTAAATGGTGCACTCGACAGGATTCGAACCTGTGACCGCTCGGTTCGTAGCCGAGTACTCTATCCAGCTGAGCTACGAGTGCATTTGTTGCCGCGCATTATAGGCCGTCAAATCTGTGTGTCAATCGCTTTTTTCTAGTAATTTCAACAACTTACCGATAAAGCCAGATTACAACGTACTACGCAAATAATGGCGGAGAACGGGGGATTCGAACCCCCGACACCCTTTTGAGGTGTACTCCCTTAGCAGGGGAGCGCCTTCGGCCACTCGGCCAGCTCTCCGCAACACGGGGCGTATATTAACCAGCTTTCTTCCGCTTTGCAAACATAAAAATCGATAAAAATTAAAGACTTGGTTCCGGGTCCTTCTCGTTCTGGATTCGTCGGTAGATTTCCTCGCGATGAACCGAGACTTCCTTGGGCGCATTGACGCCAATTCGCACCTGATTGCCCTTGACGCCGAGCACGGTCACAGTGATTTCTCCATCCCCGACTACCAGCGTTTCTGCACACCGACGGGTCAGAATCAGCATACCTTTCTCCTCACATCACATTCACGAACGACAGATAGACGAAGGGCGCGGTCAGACCGCGCCCTTGGACACTTCGAGGCTTACTCGCCCTGGCGGGGAGCATCCAGCTCGAAAGCGGTGTGCAAGGCGCGCACAGCCAGCTCCAGGTACTTCTCTTCGATCACCACCGACACCTTGATCTCCGACGTCGAGATCATCTGGATGTTGATGTTGTCCTTGGCCAGGGCTTCGAACATGCGGCTGGCCACACCGGCGTGGGAGCGCATGCCGACGCCGACGATCGAGACCTTGGCGATCTTGGTATCGCCCACCACCTTGCGTGCAGCGAGCTCCACAGCGGTGTTTTCCAGCACCTGCAGCGCCGCCTGGTAATCGTTGCGGTGCACGGTGAAGGTGAAGTCGGTGGTGTTATCGTGCGCGACATTCTGCACGATCATATCGACTTCGATATTGGCGCCGCTGATCGGCCCGAGAATCTTGAAGGCCACGCCGGGGGTGTCTGGCACGCCACGGATGGTCAGCTTGGCTTCATCGCGATTGAAAGCGATGCCGGAAATGATCGGCTGCTCCATGGTTTCCTCTTCATCAATGGTAATGAGGGTACCCGGACCCTCCTTGAAGCTGTGCAGAACGCGCAGCGGAACGTTGTACTTGCCAGCGAACTCTACGGCCCGGATCTGCAGGACCTTGGAGCCCAGGCTGGCCATCTCGAGCATTTCCTCGAAGGTGATCTTGTCCAGGCGCTGAGCCTGGGACACCACGCGTGGATCGGTGGTGTAGACCCCGTCGACGTCAGTGTAGATCTGGCATTCGTCCGCCTTGAGCGCTGCCGCCAGGGCCACGCCGGTAGTGTCCGAACCGCCCCGCCCGAGGGTGGTGATGTTGCCGTGCTCGTCGACGCCCTGGAAACCGGCGACCACAACCACGCGACCTTCCTTGAGGTCGTTGCGGATCTTCTGATCGTCGATCTGCAGGATGCGCGCCTTGCTGTGCGCGCTGTCGGTGAGGATGCGCACCTGTGCGCCGGTATAGGATACCGCCGGCACGCCACGCTTGATCAGCGCCATGGCCAGCAAGGCGATGGTCACCTGCTCGCCGGTGGAGATGATCACGTCGAGTTCGCGGGTCACCGGCTGATCACTGATCTGTTTGGCCAGATCGATCAGGCGGTTGGTTTCGCCGCTCATTGCCGACAGCACGATCACCAAATCATTGCCCGCTTCGCGGAATTTCTTGACCTTGTCGGCCACCTGTTCGATGCGCTCGATCGAGCCCACCGAGGTGCCGCCAAATTTTTGTACGATCAAAGCCATTTCAAGCCGCCTCAAGCCCGTGAAGGGCGCCCATTAAACATTCAAATGCGCTAAAGCCAAAGCCTGTTGATTGGCAACAGGCTCCGTTGCCGTGACTCAGAGACCTTGCTCGACGAATGGAACGGTCAGCGCCAGCGCACCGTCCAGTGCCGCTGCATCCACACCACCGCCCTGAGCCATGTCCGGACGACCACCGCCCTTGCCGCCCACCGCTGCTGCGGCCTGCTTCATCAAGTCGCCGGCCTTGAGCCTGGCGGTGAGCTCCTTGGTCACGCCGGCCACCAGCACGACCTTGTCGTCGTGCACGCCACCGAGCAGGATCACACCTTGACCGAGCTTGTTCTTCAGTTGGTCGACCAGCGCGAGCAGCGCCTTGCCGTCCTGGCCGTCGACGCGCGCGGCGAGGACCTTGACGCCCTTGACCTCGACCGCCGAACCCGACAGGTCATCGCCCGCCGCACTGGCCGCCTTGGCCTGCAATTGCTCGAGTTGTTTCTCCAGCAATCGGTTGCGTTCGAGCACCGCCGAGAGCTTGTCGATCAGGTTGTCGCGGCTGCCCTTGACCAGCTGCGCGACTTCCTTGAGCTGCTCTTCACCGGCATTCAGGTAGGCGAGAGCACCAGCGCCGGTGACCGCTTCGATACGGCGTACGCCAGAAGCCACGCCGCCTTCGCTGATGATCTTGAACAGGCCGATATCGCCGGTGCGCTTGGCGTGGATACCGCCGCACAGCTCGACGGAGAAATCGCCGCCCATGGTCAGCACGCGCACGGTGTCGCCGTATTTCTCGCCAAACAGCGCCATGGCGCCCTTCTTCCTGGCGCTTTCGATGTCCATCTCTTCAGTGGCCACCGGGGTGTTCTTGCGGATCTGCTCGTTGACGATGTCTTCCAGCGCTTTGATCTGCTCCGGCTTGATCGACTCGAAATGGCTGAAGTCGAAACGCAGGCGCACGCTGTCGACCAGCGAGCCTTTCTGTTGCACATGATCGCCCAGCACCAGGCGCAGCGCGGCATGCAGCAAGTGCGTGGCGGAGTGGTTGAGCGATGTAGCCTGCTGCACGGTGGCATCGACAGTGGCCGTGAAGCTCTGGCCGACCTTGAGGGCGCCCAGCACCACAATACCGTGGTGCAGGAATGCGCCGCCGGTCTTGGTGGTGTCACGCACGTCGAAACGCCCAGCATTGCTCTGCAGGTAGCCGCGGTCACCGACCTGGCCGCCGGATTCAGCGTAGAACGGCGTGGTATCGAGAATCACCACGCCCTCCTCGCCTTCGGCCAACTGCTGGACCGCCACGCCTTCTTTATAGAGAGCAACGACCTTGGCTTCTTCGCTGTGGGTGGCGTAGCCGTTGAACAGGGTCGGGGTGTCTACCTTCACCAGGCTGTTGTAGTCCATGCCGAAGGCGCTGGCGGAACGGGCACGCTCGCGCTGGGCCTGCATCTCGCGTTCGAAACCGGCTTCATCGAGGGTCAGGTTGCGCTCGCGGGCGATGTCGCCGGTGAGGTCCATCGGAAAACCGTAGGTGTCGTACAGTTTGAACACCACGTCGCCCGGTACCACCGAGCCCTTGAGGTTGGCCAGGTCCACTTCGAGGATCTTCAGGCCCTGCTCCAGCGTCTTGGCGAACTGCTCTTCTTCGGCTTTGAGCACGCGCTCGATGTGCGCTTGCTGGGCCTTGAGCTCGGGGAAGGCTTCGCCCATCTCGGCGACCAGGGCCGCGACGATCTGATAGAAGAAGCTGCCGTTGGCGCCCAGCTTGTTACCGTGGCGGCAGGCGCGACGGATGATGCGGCGCAGCACGTAGCCACGGCCTTCGTTGGACGGCAGCACGCCGTCGGCGATCAGGAAACCGCACGAGCGGATGTGGTCGGCCACCACTTTGAGCGAGGCCTGGCCTTCGTTGCTGCAACCGATGGCCTTGGCCGCGGCGTCCAGCAGGCTCTTGAACAGGTCGATCTCGTAGTTCGAGTTGACGTGCTGCAGTACCGCACTGACACGCTCCAGGCCCATGCCGGTGTCGACCGAAGGAGCCGGCAGCGGGTGCAGGACGCCATCGGCGGTGCGGTTGAACTGCATGAACACGTTATTCCAGATTTCGATGTAACGGTCGCCGTCTTCTTCAGGCGAACCGGGTGGGCCGCCCCAGATGTCGGCGCCGTGATCGAAGAAGATCTCGGTGCACGGGCCACACGGGCCGGTATCGCCCATGGTCCAGAAGTTGTCCGAGGCGTACGGCGCGCCCTTGTTGTCGCCGATACGGACCATGCGCTCGGCGGGTACGCCGATTTCCTTGGTCCAGATGTCGTACGCCTCGTCGTCGCTGGCGTAGACAGTCACCCAGAGTTTGTCCTGGGGCAGCTTGAGCACGCCGGTCAGGAAGGTCCAGGCATAGGTAATGGCATCGCGCTTGAAATAGTCACCGAAGCTGAAGTTGCCCAGCATTTCGAAGAACGTATGGTGGCGAGCGGTGTAACCGACGTTTTCCAGGTCGTTGTGCTTGCCGCCCGCGCGCACGCACTTCTGGCTGGTGACGGCGCGGGTGTAGGCACGTTTTTCCTGGCCCAGGAAGCAATCCTTGAATTGGTTCATGCCTGCGTTGGTGAACAGCAGGGTCGGGTCGTTGCCCGGAATCAGGGAGCTGGAGGCGACTCGGGTATGGCCTTGTTCTTCGAAAAAACGAAGGAAGGCTTCACGGATTTCTGCGCTTTTCATTAGGTTCTTCCACGGAGACGGCAGCCACAGGCGTCATCGACATTGCGACGGCAAAGGGCCGCATTATATAGGCCCTGAGGCCGCGGTACAGTGTGTTTGTACTATTCGGACCATCAAATCTACCAGATGACGCCCAAGGTTCTGTAGCGAGGGGGCTTGCCGTCAATTCGACAGATCAGTCACATGGGTGTAGCTGATAGGCCTGTCGGGGGCAAGCCTCCTCGCTGCAGGGGCCGCATGGTTCGTGGCTTATGCATTTTCGAGCAGCGTGCCGATAAAAATGATTAGCTGGCGAACGATGCACTTCTCAAAAAAGTGTGTTAAAAAATCTCCGCCGTCAATCGATGACGGCAACGTTCTCAGGGCGGGGTGCGATTCCCCACCGGCGGTAATGACGCGCAACGCGTCTAGCCCGCGAGCGCTTGGCGGCCCCCGTGGCGGTCAAGGTCAGCAGACCCGGTGTGATTCCGGGGCCGACGGTCATAGTCCGGATGAAGAGAGAACGGGATGGGCAACCGGGTCGACCACGCGCATATTTTGCCTTGGCTGGCCTGCCACGAAATCCCCTTCGATCCATGCCCTGTTTTTTTATTAAACAGGAGTCGACGTAGATGCAACCCACAGCAATCGATAGCAAAAGCCACCCCAACGAACGTATCGCCTTTGTCCAGGCTTGCTGGCACAAGGATATCGTCGATCAGAGCCGTAAAGGTTTCGTCGAGGAAATGGGCCGCCTGGGCTATCAGGAATCCGATATCGATTTCTTTGAAGTCGGTGGCGCGTTCGAAATCCCCCTGCACGCCAAGCTGCTGGCCCAGAGCGGCCGCTATGCCGGCGTGATCGGTGCAGCACTGGTGGTGGACGGCGGTATCTATCGTCACGAATTCGTGGCGCAGACCGTGGTCAGCGCGCTGATGCAAGTGCAGCTGGAAACCGAAGTCCCGGTGTTCTCGGTGGTACTGACCCCGCACCACTTCCATGATGGCGAGCAGCACCACACCTACTTCTTCAATCACTTCCTGCACAAAGGCATCGAAGCGGCCAAGACCTGCGCCGATACCCTGCACAAAGTGCGCACGCTGCGCCGCTTGCAGCCGCAGCAGAAGATCGCGGTTTAACGAGCAATACATTCCCTGGGGGAGCGAGCTCTGCTGGCGAAGAGGCCGGCATTGCCGGTGGTGTATCGAGCAGGTTTGCATTGCACGATATACAACACTTGCGGGCAGAGCCCGCTCCCACCGTTATAACGAATGGGGCACCACCAGGATGCCGGCGCGCAAGCCGTTGGCAACCTTTGGATTAGGGAAAATGATCCTCGCGCCCTGCTCCTCGACCTTCCAGCGCTTGCCCGGGCCATCGTCCGCCAACAGCATGCCCTGCTCCAGTTCCGTAAAATTCTCCACGCTCGCCGCCAGGTGCAATTGGAACGCATCCGTGTACTTGATGATTTCCCGTGACACCCGAAACAGCTGCAAGCCATTCAGAGCGTCCGCCTGCGGCACTTCGGTGCCGGCAATCAACTCGCTCAGCTTGATGCGCAGGCGACTCAGATCCACTTGCTGATTCTGGCCGAAAGGCCGGGCCTTGCCGAGCTCCAGGGTGAACGCCTCGGCCGCCAGCTGTTCGCGGGTATAGGCACTGAAGGTGATGGACGTCTTGTTCTGCAGCAACACCGCCTGCATGCCGGCCTCGCTCAGGCGCGCCAGTTCGAGCCGCGATGGCTCGCAGTCCTGGCGAAATGGATACAGGGCGAACTGCTCGATGCGCGAGCCTCGTATGGCAGTGTGCAAGTCGTAATGCAGACGCGTGCGCTCGGGCACGCTGAAAAAAGCCGACGCCAGCCGTTCCAGCTCGTGGGCGCGCAGGGCTTCGTTGCCGCTGTACTGTTCATGGCGACCATTGAACATGCGGTTGACGTCATGCTTCAGGTAGCGCTCGCCACGACGAATCGCTTCGGGGTTGCCGAACAGGAACAGCACCCGCGCCCGCACCTTGAGATCGCCGCGAGCCACCTCGTGCAGCAGCTCGTCGAGCAGCTCGATCGGCGCGGTCTCGTTGCCGTGGATGCCGGCCGACAGCAGCAGGTCCATGCCGTTGTCCTGGCCCTCCGGAGGCCGCACTTCGAGCGCACCCTCTCCCATCCAGCGCAGACGCACGCCGCCTTGGGTCAACTGGATCTTCTCGGCGGGCTCACGGCCCGCCAGAGTCAGTTCGAGCAGCTTGCCGAGCGCGAGCATAGGCCGATGTCCTTAGTGGGTGTGACCGCAGTCGGGGCCGTGTACGTGGCCGTCATCTTCGTCGCCAGCATCGGCGGGTTCCATTTCCAGCTGCAGGCTGACCAGGTTGGTCGCCAGCGGGCGAAGCAGCAGATTGGCAAATTCGGCGTCGCCTTCTTCCACATCGACACCGATGAGCAATTGCCCACGGCCATCCTGCTGAATCCACACTTCCTTGCCTTGCCAGATCACCGCGAAGCGGGTGCAGGAGGTTTCCAGCTGGGTGCCATCGGTATCTTCAAGGATCAGTTGCAGGGCGTCGGACATCGTTGTGTTCTCTCAGTTGAGTTGGAATGGATAAACCGCACCCAGATTCAGGATCCCGGTCAGTTCATCCAGTGCCGTACGGCACTCGTTCAATAATTGCGGATCGGCCATGTCGCTTTCGCCCAGGCGGTCGCGATAATGCCGGTCGACCCACTGCGTCAGTGTGTCGTACAACGGCGCGGTCATGATAACCCCTGGGTTGACCGCTGCCAGTTCCTGTTCGTTGAGCGCCACCCGCAAGCGCAGGCAGGCCGGGCCGCCGCCGTTTTGCATACTCTGCTTGAGATCGAAGACCTTGACCTCGCCGATCGGACCACCCGACTGCGTCAACTGCTGCAGATACGCCCAGACCCGCGGGTTGTTATTGCACTCCTGCGGTACGATCAACAGCATCGAACCATCGGCTCGCGACAGCAACTGACTGTTGAACAGATAGGAACGCACCGCATCTTCCACCGAAACATCGGCCCGCGGCACGCTGATGGCCTGGAACTCGCCACCACGCCTTGCCAGTTTAGCGTGCAGTTCGGCGATCAGCGCTGGCGTGTCGAGAAAGGCGTCCTGGTGATGGAACAGCAACTCGCCATTACCCACCGCAATCACGTCATTATGAAACACGCCTTGATCGATGACCGCTGGATTCTGCTGGGCGAACACCACGCCGTCATCGCTCAGGCCGTGCAACCGCGCTACCGCCTGGGACGCTTCGAGGGTCTGGCGCGCGGGATACTTCTGCGGCGCCGCGTAGCGGGTGTCGAAGGCGCTACGGCCATACACGAAAAACTCGACGCCCGGTTCACCGTAGTGGCGACAGAAGCGCGTATGGTTGGCCGCGCCTTCGTCTCCGAACTGCGCAACCGCTGGCAAGGCGGCGTGATGAACGAAATGCGCGGGGTCGTTGAACATCGATGCCAGCACCCGACTGGTGGTCGGGTGCTCGATGCTGCGATGGTATTTGCAGTTGAGGTTGGCCGCCGTGAAATGGACGCGGCCATCACTCGTGTCGGCGCTGGGGCTGACCGTGGCGGCATTGGCCACCCACATGCTGGACGCCGAAGCGCTGGCGATGAGCAAGGGCATGGCATCGCGCGCGGCCCGCTCGATCACCTGACTGTCACTCCCGGTAAAGCCCAACGCACGCAGCCCGGCGACGTCCGGGCGCTCCTGCGGGGCCAGCACCCCTTGGACAAAACCCAGCTCCATCAGCGCTTTCATCTTGGCCAGGCCCTGGCGCGCCGCTTCCCGCGGATTGGACGCCAACTGACTGTTACCCTGGGAAGCGACGTTGCCGTACGACAGCCCACCGTAGTTGTGGGTCGGGCCGACCAGACCATCAAAATTGACTTCAAACGCTTTCATCGGCGCAACTCTCCAGCCACGGTGATCTTGGTCTCTAGGGGGCAAGCCCCCTCGCTACAGATTTTTGCGTGCGTCATGTAGCAAGGGGGCTTGCCCCCGGCAACGGTGCTCACAAGGTAATCCCCGGCGACAGGCTGACTGGCAGACTGAGGGTATCGACCTCCAGCGATGCCACCGGGTAGGCGCAGTAATCCGCCGCATACCAGGCGCTGGCGCGATGGTTGCCAGAAGCGCCGACGCCGCCGAACGGTGCGGTACTGGCCGCGCCCGTCAGCTGTTTGTTCCAGTTGACGATACCGGCGCGGCTGTGCAGCCAGAACTGCTGGTAACGATCGGCCGAGTCCGACAGCAGTCCCGCCGCCAGCCCGTACTGAGTGGCGTTGGCCTCGATCAGCGCGTCTTCAAAACGGTGGTAGCGAATCACCTGCAGCAGCGGCCCGAACAGTTCTTCGTCGGGGCGATCGGCGACTGCCGTCACGTCCAGCAAACCGGGGGTCAGCAATGCGGATTGCGGGTCAGGTTGGGTCATGGCCAATAGCGCCAGTGCTCCCTTTGCCAGCAACTGCGCCTGGGCGTCGAGCAGCGACTGCGCAGCGTCCAGGGAGATCACCGAGCCCATGAACGGCGGTGGATCCTGGTCATAGGCGCCCACCTGCAGCTGGCTGCTGACCTCGATCAAGCGCTCAAGCAGACGATCGCCCCAGGCCCCCTCGGGGACGATGAGGCGGCGCGCACACGTGCAGCGCTGGCCGGCGGAAATGAACGCTGATTGGATAATGGCGTAGACCGCCGCATCGAGATCGGCAACCTGCTCGACCACCAGCGGGTTGTTGCCGCCCATCTCCAGCGCCAGGATCTTGTCCGGGCGGCCGGCGAACTGACGGTGCAAGGCGTTGCCGGTACCGCTGGACCCGGTGAAAAACACTCCATCGAGCCCAGGCTCCGCAGCCAGGGCGATGCCGGTGTCGCGGCCGCCTTGCAGGAGGTTCAGCACACCCGCCGGCAGCCCGGCCTCGATCCAGCAGCGCAGGGTCATTTCGGCGACTTTCGGCGTCTGTTCGCTGGGCTTGAATATCACCGTGTTGCCCGCCAGCAACGCCGGGACGATATGACCGTTCGGCAGGTGACCGGGGAAATTGTAAGGTCCGAACACCGCCACCACGCCATGGGGCTTGTGCCGCAAAACTGCATTGGCATCCGCCAGTGGCGCGCTTTTCTCACCCGTGCGCTCGCGGTAACTCTGAATGGAGATGCCGACCTTGTTGATCATGCTGGCGACTTCGGTGGACGCCTCCCAGAGTGGCTTGCCGGTTTCTTCACCGATGCAGTGGGCCAGGGACTGAGCGTGCAGCTTGAGGCTCGCGGCAAAGGCTTCAAGCACGCCGATACGCTGGCTCAGGGCCAGGCTCGCCCAGGCCGGGAATGCCTCGCGCGCGGCCTGGACCGCCTGAGTCACCTGGGCGGCCGAAGCGGCCTGGCCCGTCCAGACACTTTGCTGGCTGACCGGGTTGAGCGACTGCATCACCTCACCCTGACCGTCCAGCCAATGACCCGCAACGTAAAGCGTGCTCATAGTCCTGCCTCCCCGGGCTTGTGACTCGACATGGCGACGGCCCGCACCGAATCCCCCGGACTCATGCGCAGGCGCTTGGCGGTCAACGGGTCGACCACCAGCGTGCCGGCGGCGACACGGGCAGGAGCGGCAGCCACACGGCACTCTTCACGCTTGCGGTTGTGCATCAGGTACACCGGCGCGTCATCACCGGGCGTACCGATGGCCAGCACCAGCACCTGGCTGTCGTGCACGGCACGGATACGTGCGGTTTCGCATTCCAGCGCCGGACCGGCGTCGAAGATGTCGACATAGCCCTGATAGCTGAACCCTTCGCCCTTGAGCATCGACAGGGCCGGCTCGGTGTCGGTATGGACCTGGCCGATGACCTCCCGCGCGGCCGGCGAGAGGAAGCAGGTATACAGTGGGAACTTGGGCATCAGCTCGGCAATGAAGGCTCGATTGCCGACGCCGTTGAGGTAATCCGCCTGGCTGAATTCCATCTTGAAGAAATGCCACCCCAGGCTCTCCCAGAACGGTGAGCGGCCAGCACTGTCGGACATGCCGCGCATCTCGGCGATCACCTTGCGCCCGAACAGCTGCGGGAACTCGGCGATGAACAGCAGGCGCGCCTTGGCCAGCAGTCGGCCATTGAGGCCCTTGCGCTGGTCTTCACGCAGGAACAGCGAGCACAGTTCGGAGTTGCCGGTCAGGTCGTTGGCGAGGAACAGGGTCGGGATTTCGCGATAGATGTTCAGCTCCTGGGAGGCGCTGACCGTCAAGCCGACCCTATAGTTGTACCAGGGCTCGCGCAGGCCCACCGCGCCAGCGATGGCCGAGATGCCAACCACGCTGCCATCGTCGTCCTCAAGCACGAACAGGTAATCGGCATCGCCACGCCCGGCCTCGCCCAGAAAGGTCCTCTCGGCCCAGGTCACGCGATGGGTCAGCCGCTCCTCATTCGCCGGCAGCGTGGTCAGCCCGGCCCCGGTTCCGCGGGCCAGTTCGAGCAGGGCTGGTAAATCGCTGCTGCGTACGGGACGAACGATCATGCTATCTCCTCAGCGCCGGTCAACCGACCGCCGCGACACTCAACCAATGACACACTAGGGCAGGCGTGATGCCTGTCAGACCGCTACCAGGCGCACGCTCACGCCCTCTCCGACACCCAACGCTTCGGCGGCGGCCAGATCGAGCGCCACAGGCTTGCCCGGCACCCAGTCGAGTTCCAGCAACACGGCGCGGTAATCCTGCAACTGGCCGTTGGAAACCAGATATTGGCGCCCACTGCGCCGGCCTTCTTCGATCTTGACCGGCACCACACGACTCTGGGCAATGGAGCGAATGCTCGAGACGCGCGCGTGCAGGGTCGGACCGCCATCGAAGATATCGATGTAGTGGTCCGTCTCGAAGCCTTCTCGCATCAGGATATCGAAGGTGATCTGCGCCCGCGGATGCACCTGGCCCATAGCCTCCTGAGCGGCATCGGGCAACAACGGTACGTAGATGGGGTAATGGGGCATCAACTCAGCGAGAAAGGTCCGGCTCTTGAGCCCGCACAGGCGCTCGGCAGCAGCGTAATTGAGGTCGAAGAAATTGCGCCCGATGGCATCCCAGAACGGTGATTCGCCGTGCTCGTCGCTGTAGCCGACGATTTCGGTGACCACCGAATCGGCGAAGCGCTCGGGATGGCTGGCAACGAACAACAGACGCCCACGCGAGTTGAGCTCCGACCAGGGCGTGCCCACCAGATCGGGGATCACATAGAAACTGGTCAGCAGGCTGTTGCCGGTGAGGTCGTGGCACTGCGACAACACATGAATCTTGTTGTGGATCTTCAGCTCGCGAGACGCGTGCACGAAGGTCTCGTTACGAAAACTGTAGAAGGGCTCGGAATACCCCGCCGAAGCGACGATGGCCGAACAGCCCACCAGACGCCCGCTGGCGGTGTCTTCAAGGACGAAGAAATAGCTTTCTTCGCCATTGAAGCTGACTTCGGCGGCAAACGACGCTTCCGATGCGGCGATCTTGTCGCCCAGGCGCTCGATATCGTCCGGCAGCGAAGTAACACCGATGGGGCTGTCGGCAGCCAGACGCTTGACCTCGTCCAGATCAGCCGTTTGCGCGGGGCGCATGACCAGCATGGGTGTCACTCCTGTCATTGAATCTTGAACAGGCAGCAAGGGATGCCTGCTGCCGTTGATCGGCCTTGATCAGGCCCGGGTAAGCTGTACGACGGCACGCTCGAAACGATCCAGGCCTTCGTCGATGTCGGCGTCTTCGATCACCAGGCTCGGGGCGAAGCGCACGACGTCGGGGCCTGCTTGCAGGATCATCAGGTTCTGCTGTTCGGCAGCGTTGAAGAAATCCTTGGCCCGGCCTTTCCAGGCATCGGTCAGCACACAGCCCAGCAACAGCCCCATACCACGGACCTCGCTGAAAACGCCGTACTTTTCACCGATGGCTTGCAGGCGGGTCACGAAGCGCGTGTGCTTGGCGCGAACACCGGCACGCACTTCAGGTGTATTGATGACGTCCATCACTGCCTCGCCCACCGCGCAGGCCAAGGCATTGCCACCGTAGGTGGTCCCGTGCACGCCCACGGAGAAGTGCTTGGCCAGTTTTTCGGTAGTCAGCATGGCGCCCATGGGGAATCCGCCACCCAGGCTCTTGGCGCTGGAGAGGATGTCCGGAGTCACGCCATAGTTGATGTAGGTGAACAGCTCGCCGCTACGCCCCATGCCGCTTTGCACTTCGTCGAATACCAACAGTGCATTGAACTGATCGCACAGCGCGCGGGCACCTTCAAGGTAGGCTTTGTCGGCCGGCAAGACGCCGCCCTCGCCCTGGATCGGCTCCAGCACGACGGCGCAGGTCTTGTCGGATACGGCGGCCTCGAGGGCAGCCAGGTCGTTGTAAGGCACATGGGTGATGCCGGTGATTTTCGGACCGAAACCGTCGGAATACTTGGGCTGGCCGCCCACGCTGACGGTGAACAGGGTGCGGCCGTGGAAGCTGTTGGTGGCGGCGATGATCTCGTACTTCTCGGCACCATAATTGTCGCTGGCCACGCGGCGGGCCAGCTTGAAGGCGGCCTCGTTGGCTTCGGCGCCGGAGTTGCAGAAGAACACGCGCTCGGCGAAGGTGGCGTCGACCAGTTTTTTGGCGAGGCGCAGGGCCGGCTCGTTGGTGAACACATTGGACACGTGCCACAACTTGTTGGCCTGCTCGGTCAGTGCGCCGACCAGCGCCGGATGGGCGTGGCCCAGCACGTTGACGGCGATGCCGCCGGAGAAGTCGATGAGCTCGCGCCCAGCTTGGTCCCAGACTCGAGAGCCCGCGCCACGTACGGGGATGAACCCGGCCGGTGCATAGTTGGGAACCATTACCTGGTCGAAATCGGCGCGTTGCACCTGAGCATGCTCAACGGACATCAGAGTCTCCTGGAGAGAAACGCCGGCCGAGGACGGCAGGCGGTAAAAGGATTGTAAGGACTGCACGCGAGCGGGCCTTGCCGCCAAGCGACAACTTCTTATAGCGGCACACCCGGCCTGCAAAGAGGTTGTCGACGATGCGACATATACCGTCACAAAAGCGCAGTTTAAACGCTGTGAGGCCGAATGGCACGGCTGTTCAGCCGACGTTGCCACGGGGGACGCCTGGGAGCCTTTAGCCGCGCTCGGCAGACACCGGGGATAGCTCGAACGGGCTGCTGCTGCGCCGCTGGTTGCGGTCTTCGCGGGGCGTGGCGCCGAAGAAGTTGCGATAGGCGCTGGAGAAGTGCGGCCCCGACGAGAAGCCGCAGGACAGGCCGATCTGAATGATCGATTTGCTGGTCTGCATGAGCATCTGCCGGGCCTTGTTCAGGCGCAGCTCCAGGTAGTACTGGCTGGGGACGCGATTGAGGTACTGCTTGAAGATCCGCTCCAGCTGGCGTCGCGACACGCACACGTGCTGGGCGATCTCGTCGGTGGTCAGCGGCTCTTCGATGTTGGCTTCCATCAGCAACACGGCCTGGGTCAGCTTGGGATGGCTGGAGCCCAGGCGATTCTGCAGCGGAATGCGTTGGCGCTCACCGCCCTCGCGGATACGCTCGACCACCAGTTCTTCCGACACCGCACCGGCAAGCTCGGC
Organism: Pseudomonas baltica; assembly: GCF_031880315.1. NCBI lineage: Bacteria > Pseudomonadati > Pseudomonadota > Gammaproteobacteria > Pseudomonadales > Pseudomonadaceae > Pseudomonas > Pseudomonas baltica. Next base: position 1,480,064 of record NZ_CP134771.1, read on the forward strand.
GCCGTGATCACGGGCCAGCACCGCCAGCAACAGGTCGAGCACCGACAGCCCGCCACAGGCGGTCATGCGGTCGCGGTCCCAGTCGAACAAGTGGCTGGTCGCGATGACCTTGGGGTAGCGCTCGGCGAAATCATCTTGCCAGCGCCAGTGCACCGCCGCCCGATAGCCGTCCAGCAGCCCCAGTTGCGCCAGCGGATAGACCCCGGCCGACAGCCCGCCGATGACACAACCACTGCGCACAAGCTGCTTGAGCGCGCTGCTCAGGGCGCCACTCAGGGCTGCCGGTGGTTCGTCCGCCAACAGGAACAGCTTGCTGCAACCCTCCAGGCGCCCCGCCCACGGCTCGCCCGGCAAGCGCCAGGCACCGCCCTCAATCGGCGTTTCGGCCTGCAGGAACAACAGCTCGTAGCTGACATCCGGATGCACCCGCTGGGCGACGCGCAAGGCTTCTTCGGCCAGGGCCAAAGTCAGGGCCTTGGCGCTGGGCCAGATCAGAAAACCAATTCGTTGGGCTGTCATGGGATACGGTCCGAAACCTGTTCAATGTCGCTGACCGGATGCCTGGGCACCCTGGAAATCCATCCGGTCAAACCGCGAGGTACGCAGCATGCCTTGTTTCTTCGCCCGGTGGCAGCGGCGAACTGTATCAATGCTCGATCCGGCCTATTTGAGGCTGCCGGATAGAAACTGCTGCAAACGTTCGGACTGCGGATTGCTCAACACCTGACGTGGATCGCCCTGCTCCTCGATACGGCCCTGATGGAGAAAAATCAGCTGATTGGACACTTCTCGAGCAAAGCCCATCTCGTGCGTGACCACCACCATGGTCCGGCCTTCCAGGGCCAGGCCTTTCATGACCTTGAGTACGTCGCCGACCAGCTCGGGATCGAGCGCTGAAGTGGGCTCGTCGAACAGCATCACCTCGGGTTCCACCGCCAGCGCCCGGGCGATCGCCACCCGCTGCTGCTCGCCACCGGACATGTGGCCGGGATAGGCATCCTTGCGGTGCCCGACGCCAACCTTGGCGAGATAATGCTCGGCCTTTTCGAGCGCCTCGCGCTTGCTCATGCCGAGCACGTGCATCGGCACTTCAATGACGTTTTCGAGGGCGGTCATGTGCGACCACAGGTTGAAATGCTGGAACACCATGGCCAGCCGCGAACGCAAGCGTTGCAGCTGCTTGGGGTCGGCAGCCCGCAGCGCGCCGTCCTTGCCAGGCACCAGCGCCAGCTCTTCGTCATTGAGCAGGATACGCCCGGCATGGGGTTGCTCAAGCAGGTTGATGCAGCGCAGGAAAGTACTCTTGCCCGAACCGCTGGAGCCGATGATGCTGATGACATCGCCGGCCTTGGCGGCCAGCGACACGCCTTTGAGCACCTCGTGGCTGCCGTAGCGTTTGTGCAGGTCCTGGACTTCGAGTTTGTACATATTCAGCGGTCTCAATCGGCGCTCGGGCGCCTGTGACGAAAAAGGCTCAGTGACGCGGCGCCATGTAGCCCAGCCAGCGGCGCTCGGCGCGCTTGAACAGGCGGACAAGGATGAAGGTCAGGCACAGATAGAACGCCCCGGCGGTGATGTACGCCTCGAACGGGAAGTAATACTTGGCGTAGACCGTCTGCGCAGCACCGGTGATATCCATAAGGGTAACGATGGACGCCAGACTGGTGGTCTGCAGCATCATGATTACCTCGTTGCTGTATTGCGGCAGCGCCCGGCGCAAGGCCGAGGGCAGCAGGATGCGCCGATACAGCTGGCGCGGCGACATGCCCATGGCGCGGGCGGCCTCGATCTCGCCCGGCGGCGTGGCGCGCAGGCTGCCTGCAATGATCTCGGCGGTGTAGGCACTGGTATTGATCGCAAACGCCAGGCAGGCGCAGAAGGTCGCGCTCTTGAGCAGCGGCCAGAACAGGCTCTCGCGCACGGCGGCAAACTGCGACAGACCGTAGTAGATCAGAAACAACTGCACCAGCATCGGCGTGCCGCGGATCACGTAGGTGTAGAACCACGCCGGCCAGTTGATCAGGCGGTTCTTCGAGACCCGCATCAGCGCCAGCGGCAAGGCCGCCAGCAAGCCGAAAAACAGCGAAATGCCCAGCAGCTTGAGGGTTTCGAGCATGCCCCAGAAGTACAGTGGCAGGTTGGCCCAGACCACGTGGTAATCGAATATCACAGCAACCCCCTCACAGATCGGCCATCCGCACGCCCACCGAATAGCGGCGCTCGACCCAGCGCAGCACCAGCAGCGACACGCTGGTCAGCACCAGGTACATGCCCGCCACGGCAAGGTAGAAGGTAAAGGGCTTGCCGGTAGCGTCACCGGCCTGCTTGGCCTTGAACATCATGTCTTGCAGGCCGACTACCGACACCAGCGCCGTAGCCTTGGTAAGCACCAGCCAGTTATTGGTGAACCCCGGGATCGCCAGGCGAATCATCTGCGGCACCAGCACCCGGAAGAACACCTTCAGCCGACTCATGCCATAGGCGATACCCGCTTCGGCCTGGCCCTTGGGGATGGCCATGAACGCGCCGCGGAAGGTCTCGGACAGGTAGGCGCCAAAAATGAAACCCAAGGTGAAGATGCCCGACACCAGCGGATCGAGGTCGATGTAGTCGTCATGCCCCAACAGCGGCGCGACGGTATTGAGCAGCACCTGGCCGCCGTAGAAGATCAGCAGTATCAACACCAGGTCGGGGATGCCGCGGATCACCGTCGAATACAGGTCGCCCAACCATGCCACCCAGCGCACCGGCGACAGGCGCATGGCGACGCTGATCAGCCCCAGGGCGATGGCCAGCGCCATCGAACACAAAGCCAGCTCCAGCGTCAGCCATGCTCCGTCGAGAATGACGGCACCGTAACCGCTCAGCACAGGCAAAAGCCATTGGTCATCGAAATGTTCTCCAGCAGAATGTTCTTCAGCAAAACGAACAATGGCGTGCACCACGCCAAAGCCCGCAGCGCACACCATTACAGCCCCTGTAGCGAGGGGGCCTGCATGCGATATGGTTATTGCCCGTAGATATCGAAGTCGAAGTACTTGTCCTGGATCTTCTTGTAGGTGCCGTTGGCGCGGATCGCGGTGATGGCAGCGTTCAAGCGGTCGAGGTCAGCCTGGTCGCCTTTGCGCACAGCGATGCCGATGCCGTCACCGAAGTACTTGGCGTCGGTGAACGCCGGACCGGTGAAAGCGTAGCCTTTGCCGGCGTCGGTGTTGAGGAAACCGTCCTGCAGCAGCGTGGCGTCAGCCAGGGTACCGTCGAGGCGACCGGCGCTGACGTCCAGGTAGATTTCGTTCTGCGAGCTGTAGGGCTTGACCTCGACACCCAGCGGCTGCAGCACTTCGGTGGCGAAACGTTCGTGGATCGAACCACGCTGCACGCCGATGACCTTGCCCTTGAGCTCGGCCATGCTGTCGCTGACCGTGGTGCCCTGCTTCATCACCAGGCGCGCCGGGGTGTTGTAGTACTTGTTGGTGAAGTCCACCGATTGCTTGCGCTCGTCGGTGATCGACATGGACGACAGGATGGCGTCGATCTTGCGCACTTTGAGCGCCGGGATCAGGCCATCGAACGGTTGCTCGACCCAAGTGCACTTGACCTTCATCTCGGCGCACAGGGCGTTGCCGATGTCGTAGTCGAAGCCGACGATGCTGCCATCCGGAGCCTTGGACGCAAACGGAGGATAAGCAGCCTCGATACCGATCTTCAGCGGTTTTTCATCGGCGAAGGCCGACATCGACAGCACGGACAATGCCAGGGCACCAAACAGGGCGAGCTTCTTCATAGGTGAAGACTCCAACGAAAGCGGGCAGTAAAAAGCAGAATGGGGGCGAACCCAGTATGCGAGGGGATACGACAAAGAATGAAATCGGTGGTCGATCAGGGTCGACAATTGACGCGCATTTTAACGACCGATGGCCGGCCGATATTTCTTCAATGCGACAAGTAGTTATAGATGCACCAAGTTGGCGCCGAGCGGGAGTTGACTAAAAACGGATATTCTGAAATCACCAAAAACCCAGTGGGAGCGGCGCATGCCCGCGAAGACCGCAGTCGCAACAACGCGAATCAAAGGCTTCGTGGGCAGAGCCCGCTCCCACTGGGACCGAAGTCAAGCGACTTTCATGGTCCTGTGCGTCTCGATCAGGTGCTGTACCACCCCCGGATCGGCCAAGGTGGAGATATCGCCGAGCGCGTCGTATTCCCCGGTGGCTATCTTGCGCAAGATACGGCGCATGATCTTGCCCGAACGGGTCTTGGGCAGGCCCGGCGCCCACTGGATGACATCCGGCGAAGCGATCGGACCGATCTCCTTACGCACCCAGTTCTTCAGTTCGAGGCGTAAGGCCTCGCTGGGCTCTTCGCCGCCGTTGAGAGTGACGTAGACATAAATGCCCTGGCCTTTCAGGTCATGGGGCACGCCCACCACCGCCGCCTCGGCCACTTTCGGATGGGCGACCATGGCGCTTTCGATCTCGGCCGTGCCCATGCGGTGCCCGGACACGTTGAGCACGTCGTCGACCCGCCCGGTGATCCAGTAGTAGCCATCCTCATCGCGCCGCGCACCGTCGCCGGTGAAGTACATGCCGCGGAAGGTCTTGAAATAGGTGTCGACGAAACGGTCGTGATCGCCATACAGCGTGCGCGACTGACCCGGCCAGGAGTCGAGGATCACCAGATTGCCTTCGTTGGCGCCTTCGATGATGTTACCCAGGTTGTCGACCAGCGCCGGCACCACGCCGAAGAACGGCTTGGTCGCCGAGCCCGGCTTGAGGCCTGTTGCACCCGGCAGCGGGCTGATGAGAATGCCGCCGGTTTCGGTCTGCCACCAGGTGTCGACGATCGGGCAATGCTGCTTGCCGATGGTGTTGTAGTACCAGTTCCAGGCCTCGGGGTTGATGGGCTCACCCACTGAGCCGAGCAGGCGCAGGCTCGAACCGTCTGCACCTTCGACCGCCTTGGTGCCCTCCGCCATCATGGCGCGGATCGCCGTAGGGGCGGTGTAGAGGATGTTGACCTTGTGCTTGTCGATGATTTTCGACAGCCGTGTGATGTCCGGGTAGTTGGGCACGCCTTCGAACAGCAAGGTGGTGGCGCCGTTTGCCAGCGGCCCGTAGACGATGTAGCTGTGGCCAGTGACCCAGCCCACATCGGCGGTGCACCAATAGATGTCGCCAGGCTTGTAGTCGAACACCCGCTCGTGGGTCAGCGCGGCATACACCAGATAGCCCCCAGTGGTGTGCAGCACGCCTTTTGGCTTGCCGGTGGACCCGGAGGTGTAAAGGATGAACAGCGGCTCTTCGGCGCCCATCTCCTTGGGCAGGCAATGACTGGAAGCGACCTTCATCAGGTCTTCGTACCAGATGTCACGATGCTGGTGCCAGGCGATGTCGCCGCCAGTACGCTTGCAGACGATGATCTTCTGCACACTTTTGGTGTCGGGGTTGGTCAGCGCCAGGTCGACGTTAGCCTTCAGCGCCGTGCGCTTGCCGCCACGCAGGCCTTCGTCGGCGGTGATCACCACCTTGGACTGGCAGTCGCTGATGCGCCCGGCCAGGGCCTCGGGCGAGAAGCCGCCGAATACCACGGAGTGAATGGCGCCGATGCGCGTGCAGGCCAGCATCGCCACCACGGCCTCGGGAATCATCGGCATGTAGATAGTCACGACGTCGCCGCGGTGCACGTCCTGACCGCGCAGGGCGTTGGCGAACTTGCAGACTTGCTCGTGCAGCTCGCGGTAGGTGATGTTGCGGTGTTCCGAAGGGTCATCGCCCTCCCAGATGATCGCTATCTGATCGCCGCGCTCGGCGAGGTGCCGGTCCAGGCAATTATGGGAAACGTTGAGCGTCCCGTCGGCAAACCACTTGATATCGACATGGTGATCGTCGAAGGACGTCTGTTTGACCGTGGTAAAGGGCTTGATCCAGTCGAGACGCTGGGCCTGTTCGCGCCAGAAACCGTCGGGGTTGATCACCGACTGCTGATACATCGCCTTGTAGGTCGCTTCGTCCGTCAAGGTACTAGCCGCTACGTCGGGGCGAACCGGATAAAGGGAAGCCGCACTCATCATAAGGTTCCTCAGCACAATCGTTGTTTTTGTATGGCCGTGTTGTAAGCCGGATCCCCGCTAAAGGCCATTCGACAATGGTAGTAAAACAAGGGTAGCCAATTATTCATGCGAGGGATGGGCGCGTAAAAGGTTCACCGCGGCCAATGCGTTCAATGCCCTTCGCTGACGCCATAGGCCCGCAGTTTGTTGGCGATGGTGGTATGGGAAACCCCCAGGCGTTTGCCCAACGAGCGACTGGTGCCGAAATCGCGATACAGGCGTTCGAGCACGGCCTTTTCGAAGCGCCCGACGATTTCGCCCAGGTCGCCATCCAGGGAAAACTCGCCGAGCGGCGGTTGCTCGCCGAAATCCGCCAGGCGCAAATGCTCGGCGCGGATCAAGCGCCCTGCGCTCAAGGCCACTGCCTGGAACAGCACGTCTTCGAGCTGGCGCACATTGCCTGGCCAGTGATAGAGCCGCAACCGGTCTTGCGCGCTAGGCAACAACGTCGGCAGCGGGCAGCCGATCTGATGGCTCGCCTGAGCCAGAAAATGCCGCTCCAGCTCGCCGAGGCCGTCCATGCAGTCGCGCAAGGGCGGAATATCAAGCGTCAACACGCTGAGGCGCCGGTGCAGCTCCTGGCTGAATTCGCCAAGCTCGCTGCTGGCGGCCAGATCGATCTGGGTCGAACAGATAATGCGAACATCCAGCGCCACCTGCTCCTCGCTGCCGACCCGGCAGAACCAGCCCTGCTGCAGATAGCTGAGCAATTTGGCCTGCAGGCGCGGGCTCAACGCCCCGACGCCGTCAATCAACAGGCTGCCGCCGGCCGCCAGTTCCAACAGCCCGAGGCGGCCATCGCTGCGCGCGCCCTCGAACGCCGCCGGGCCGTAGCCGAACAGCTCGGTGTCGATCATCGGCTCCGACAAATCGGCGCAGTTGAGCACCATGAAGGGTGCCTGGGCCCGCGGACTGAGGAAATGGCAGGCGCGGGCGAGGAGTTTCTTGCCGGTGCCGGGCTCGCCACTGATCAGCAGCGGTGCATCGACCGTGGCCATGCGCTGCGCCGCTTCGACCACCGCCGTCAGGGCCCGCGAGCTGTGAAAGATACTGTCGAAACCATGTAGCTCGCGTTTGCGCACCTGATAGATGCCCTCGCCCACGTGATCGGCACGGTGCAGGGTCAGCACCGCACCGGCCAGGCTGTCTTCCTCGGCGACCGGTGCGTCCAGCGGGGCGATATCGGCCAGATAGGCGTCACCGCAGACGTTCATCCGCAGCCCCTGAACCGCCGAGGCGTTGGCGCCAAGCAGGTCCGGCAAGTGCGCAGCATCGGTGTAGTGCGACAGCTCCAGGCCATGCAGTTGATCGACAGGCACTTCGAGCATTTGCACCGCAGCACGATTGGCGGCGACGATGGCACCGTCGCGATCGATGGACAGCACCGGGTCGCGCAGCGCGCCCAGCAGGGTGTCAAGTTCGGTACGCTGGCGCTCGCTGGGCATCAGGTGCACGCTACGCAAGCTGATCACACCCGCCACAGCCGATAACGCTGCAGATATCGCCTGCAAACCGTCGCGCGTCAGTTGCGGGCAGCGCAGGTACAGCACGTCGTTGTTATTGCCTGCGACTTCGGTACGCGACACCTGGATATCCTGCGCAATCAGCAGGTCGAGGATGTCGCGCAGAATGCCGATTCGATTCTGGCAATGAACCTTGATTCGCATGGCCAATCCTTATTGTCATGAGGCACGCATTGAGCGATGGGCGAATGCGGGGAACCGTGTAAAGAATAGATGACAAAATAGACCGCTCGTCCGTTACGGTGATCGTCGGTCAATGGATCTACCGTTCGTCGGCAACGCCGACCTCAACCACTCAGGAGTGCCCGATGACGACCCTCGACAAAGCCCGATGCGAACCCTGCCGCACCGACTCCCCCCGCGTCGACGCCGCCCAGTCGCCCGCCCTGCTACGTCAGCTCCCCGGCTGGCAGGTAGAGAATCGATACGGTATCGAACAACTGGAAAAGAGCTTCAGCTTCGAGAATTTTCGCCAGGCACTGGAATTTGCCAATGCCGTGGGCGAACTGGCCGAAGCCGAAGATCACCACCCGGCGCTGCTGACCGAGTGGGGCAAGGTCACCGTGACCTGGTGGACCCATTCGATCAAGGGGCTGCACCGCAATGATTTCATCATGGCGGCGCGCACCGAGCGGGCTTTCTTGGAGCGCTGAATCACGCTGTGAGCGCGTCGCTAGCGAAGGTCGCCGCGCAGCACCTGTACCTGTTCGCGCAAGCGCCCGGGCAGCAGCGCATCGGCCGCCGCCGGCTGCCCCGCGACCACCGTTACATGCGACCACAGCCGACGGAACACGCCCTTGTTGGGGTCGCGACTGAAAAAACTGCCCCACAGCCCTTGCAGCGCCATGGGGATCACCGGCACCGGGCTGGACTTGAGAATGGTGGTGACGCCACCCTTGAACTCATTGATTTCGCCGTCGGCCGTCAGCTTGCCCTCAGGGAAGATGCACACCAGTTCGCCCTGCGCCAGGTACGCCTGGATACGCGCAAACGCCTGCTCGTAAACCGCCAGGTCCTCACTGCGCCCGGCAATCGGGATTGCTCCGGCGGTGCGGAAGATGAAGTTGAGCACCGGCAGCCGGTAGATCTTGTAATACATCACGAAGCGAATCGGCCGCCGCACCGCACCACTGATCAGCAATGCATCGACGAACGACACATGGTTGCACACCAGCAGCGCCGCGCCCTCCTCCGGAATCAGTTCGAGGCCGCGGTGCTCTACCCGGTACATCGAATGCCCGAGCAGCCAGATCAAAAAGCGCATGGTGAATTCCGGCACGATGCGGAAGATGTACACGCTGACCAGCACGTTGAGCAACGACACCACAAGAAACAGCTGCGGGATCGACAGCTTGACCACGCTCAACAGCACGATCGAGACAATCGCCGACACCACCATGAACAGCGCGTTGAGAATGTTGTTGGCGGCAATCACCCGCGCCCGTTCATGCTCGGGGGTTCGCGACTGAATCAGTGCATACAGCGGCACGATATAGAAGCCACCGAACACCCCCAGGCCGAGGATATCGAACAACACCCACCAGGCCTGGCCGATCGCCAGGACCTGTGTCCAGCCCAAGGCCGTATCGCCAGGCGGGAAGCCGCCCGAGTGCCACCACAGCAGCAGTCCGAAGAAGGTCAGGCCGAAGGCGCCGAACGGCACCAGGCCGATCTCCACCTTGCGCCCGGACAGCCGCTCGCAAAGCATCGAGCCCAGGGCGATGCCGACCGAAAATACCGTGAGGATCAAGGTCACCACGGTTTCGTCGCCATCCATCCACTGCTTGGCATACTCAGGAATCTGGGTCAGGTAGATGGCCCCGACGAACCAGAACCACGAGTTGCCGACGATCGAGCGCGACACCGCCTTGGTCTGCCCCAGCCCCATGCGCAAGGTAGCGGCGGTCTGGGTGAAAATGTTCCACTTGATCTGCATGCCGGGCGTTGACGCCGCCGTGCGCGGAATCCCGCGGCTGGCCAGGTACCCCAGCGCGGCGATGGCGACGATGGCCACGCCGACGATAGGCTCGTAGTGGGAATTGGACATGATCACGCCGGCACTGATGGTGCCGGCCAGAATCGCCAGGAAGGTGCCCATTTCCACCAGGCCGTTGCCGCCGACCAGCTCTTCGGGTCGTAACGCCTGCGGCAGGATCGAATACTTGACCGGCCCGAACAGCGCCGAGTGGGTGCCCATGGCGAACAGCGCCAGAAGCATCATCCACAGATGGTTGAACATGAACCCCGTGGCGCCCACCGCCATGATCACGATTTCGGCGAGCTTGATCACCCGAATCAACTGGTCCTTGGGGTATTTCTCGCCCACCTGGCCGGCCAGCGCCGAAAACAGAAAGAACGGCAGGATGAACAGCATCGCGCACAGATTGACCCAAATGGAGCGGTCTCCGTCGATGTTGAGCTTGTAGAGAATGGCGAGGATCAGCGATTGCTTGAAGACGTTATCGTTGAACGCGCCCAGCGATTGCGTCACGAAAAACGGCAGAAAACGCCGCTTGCCCAACAGACTGAATTGCGACTGGCTCATCGTCCCTGTACCTATGTGGCGCCGAAGGTCGGCCGAATAAGGCCAAATGCGACTTAGCCTTATCGATTGGATTGCCGATGTCCACAAAAAGCCACAACAAACGCCGCATCACCGCATCGCAATCATTGCGCGAGCGCAGCGGCTGCCGGCTTGCGCCACAGACCGATCAAGGCCAGCAGGCACAGGCAGATCAGGCCGATGGCATAACCGTCGCTGGTAGCGATCAGGCCGAAATGCTGCACGGCAAAGCCCGCGCACAGGGCCGGCAGGCAGAACGCCAGGTAGCTCAAGACATAAAAGGTCGCCATCAGCCCTGCCCGTTCATGGGCCAGGGCCAAGGGCATGACACTGCGCACCGAGCCCAGAAAACCGCTGCCGAAACCGGCGCCCGCTACCACCGTGCCAATAAAGAACAGCAACACCCCGCCACTGTGCATGGCCAGCAGGATCAGCGCCGCACCTGCGGCCAGAAAACTCGCACCCAACACCAGGCTGCGTTGCGCCGAACCATGGCGCATCACCGCGATGGCCAGCGCACCGCTGAGCGTCATGGTGGCCACCAGAGCGCCGCCGAGCAGATTGGAGGTCGAGCCGGTGACAGCGCGCACCAATGACGGCGCCAGGGACAGAAAGAACCCGCCCAGCGACCAGGTGGCGACATCCACCGGCAGCATCCGCAGCAAGGCCTGGCGCGCCTGCGGCGGCACACTCAGCGCCGGACGCAACGAAGCCAGCGCGCCAGGTTGCGGGCTGACGCTTTCGCGCAGGCGCCAGAGCAGCAGCACCTGCACCACGAAGCAGCCGAGCATGGCAATGTAGGACAACTGCAACGGCCACGGCGCATATTGCAGCAGCACGCTGGTGCCGAAGGCACCCACCGCCATGCCGATCAAGGGCGACAGGCTGTTGATCAAGGGCCCCTTGTCGCGGTGATAATCGATCAAGGCCGCACCCAGCACGCTGGTGGCCATGCCGGTAGCGAACCCTTGCAGCAGGCGCGCCGCGATCAACCAGGCAACGCTATCGGCGTAGATGAACAGCAGCATCGCCGGAATTTCCAGGAGCAACGCCAGCAACAACACGGGCCGCCGGCCGAGGTAGTCGGACAGCGACCCTACGGTAAGCAATGCCAGCAGCAGGCTGAAGGCGTATACCGCGAATATCAACGTCAAGGTCGCGGAGGAAAATCCCCAGGCTTCCTGATACAAATGGTACAGCGGCGTCGGCGCGCTGGACGCCGCCAGAAAGCTCACCAGAATGAACGACAGATAGACCAGCGCCGTACGATCGGCAAACCCGCGGGGCGCTGTCGTCGAAGATGAAGCAGTGGAATCAGCGGACATGTGCAGGCCCTCCCGTTAAAGCTACATTTTTGCGTTAAAGGAGTCTGTACCCCTCCCGAGCTTAAAGCAAACGCTTTGTGTTAAGGTCACGCCATGGCTATTAAAGAAGGTATTCGCACGGGGGGCCGCAGTGCCCGTGTACAGGAATCGATCCACGCGGCCGTGCGCGCACTGCTCGTCGAGCAGGATCGCGCATCCATCACCGTGCCGCAAATCGCCGCACGCGCGGGGGTCACGCCGTCGACCATCTATCGGCGCTGGGGCGACCTCACCGCCTTGCTGGCCGACGTCGCGGTGTCGCGCCTGCAACCGGACAGCGGCCCGCTCGACACCGGCTCGCTGCGCGGTGATCTGCTGGCCTGGGCCGAACAGTATCTTGACGAGATGAACTCCGAACCCGGCCGCAACATGGCCCGCGACATCGTCAGCAGTTGCAGCTCGGGCTATTGCACGACCATCTTGCGCGGCCAGCTGCAGGCGATCATCGACCGCGCCCGGGCCCGTGACGAGGTCGCCCCCGATGCGGATCGGCTGCTCGACCTGATCGTCGCGCCGATCCTCTTTCGCCTGCTGTTCGCCGAAGCGCCCGCCACCACGGAACATGTCCAAAGCCTGGTCGACAGCAGCCTTTCGACCTTGGTCGGCGCTGACTAAAAGCGGGCTGCATGGCAGACTGCGAGCGCGCAAATGACACGGATCCCTATGGTGAGGGGGCTCGCTCCCGAGGGGCCGGCTCTGCCATTGAGGGGCGTGTCAGGCTGGACCTCTCGGGAGCAAGCCCCCTTACATAGGGTAGCGCTCCTGCATTTCGTCATGATCTGGAGCCGATCGATGTCACTGTCCAGCGGGCTGATTGCTGCGGCCGCCCTGGTCTATATGGCCGTCATGCTTGCCATTGCCTCTTACGGTGACCGTCGCCGTGCACCGCTGCGCCCGCGTGTGCGGGCCTGGGTGTACAGCCTGTCGTTGGCCGTGTATTGCTCGAGCTGGACATTTTTCGGCGCCGTCGGCCAGGCCGCCGAGCAGCTCTGGTCATTCCTGCCGATCTACCTGGGCCCCTTGTTGCTGATGTTGCTGGCACCCTGGGTGCTGCAAAAAATGGTGCTGATCAGCAAACAGGAAAACATCACCTCCATTGCCGATTTCATCGCTGCGCGCTATGGCAAGTCCAACGCCCTGGCGGTGGCCGTGGCGCTGATCTGCCTGGTGGGTGTGCTGCCCTATATCGCCCTGCAACTCAAAGGCATCGTCCTGGGGATCAACCTGCTGATCGGCGAAGGCCCCGACGCTGCCGGCATCCACGTGCAAGACACCGCCATGGTGGTGTCGCTGGTGCTGGCGCTGTTTACCATCGCCTTCGGCACGCGTTCGCTGGACGTCACCGAACACCACCGCGGCATGATGCTGGCCGTCGCGTTCGAAGCCATCATCAAGCTGATAGCCTTCATCGCTGTGGGGGTCTTCGTCACCTACGGCCTGTACGATGGCTTTGGCGATCTTGTCACTCAGTCCATGCTGACCCCACGCCTGGCGACCTACTGGCAAGAGACGATCAATTGGCCCTCGATGGTGGTGCAGAGCGGCGTCGCCATGATGGCGATCATCTGTCTGCCGCGGCAGTTTCACGTCACCGTGGTCGAGAACATAGAGCCGCAGGATCTGCGCCTGGCGCGCTGGGTATTCCCCGCGTACCTGGTGCTGGCCGGGCTGTTCGTGGTGCCCATCGCCCTGGCCGGGCAGATGCTGCTGCCCGCTTCGGTGATCCCTGACTCCTTCGTCATCAGCCTGCCCCTCGCTCTGGCGCACCCGGCGCTGGCGATGCTGGCCTTCATTGGCGGTGCGTCGGCGGCCGCCGGCATGGTCATCGTCGCCAGCGTGGCGCTGTCGACCATGGTCTCCAACGATATCCTGCTGCCGTGGCTGCTGCGCCGCCAGAATGCCGAGCGACCGTTCGAGCTGTTCCGGCACTGGATGCTGACCGTCAGGCGCGTCAGCATCGTGGTGATCATGCTGCTGGCGTATGTGAGTTACCGCTTGCTGGGCTCCACCACGAGCCTGGCGACCATCGGCCAGATCGCCTTCGCCGCCATCACCCAACTGGCACCGGCGATGATCGGCGCGCTGTACTGGAAACAAGCCAACCGCCGCGGCGTGGTGGCCGGACTCGCGGCCGGGGTGCTGCTGTGGTTCTACGCGCTGGTGCTGCCGCTGGTGGCCCACGGCCTGCAATTGCCGCTCTCGGCGTTTCCGGGCTTGAGCTGGCTGCACAGCAACCCGTGGAACCTGCCGCTTTCGCCCCTGACCCAAGGGGTGATGCTGTCGCTGGCGGGCAACTTCATTCTGTTCGTGTGGGTCTCGGTGCTGACCCGCACGCGGGTTTCCGAACACTGGCAGGCCGGGCGCTTCGTCGGCCAGCAACTCGCCTCGCGGCCCAACAGCCGTACCCTGCTGGCCGTACAGATCAAAGACTTGCTGCAACTCGCCGGGCGCTTTGTCGGCGAGGACCGCGCCAGGCAGAGTTTCATGCGCTTTGCCGGGCGCCAGAACAAACCCTTCAACCCCGCTCAGAATGCCGACCGCGACTGGATCGCCCACACCGAGCGCCTGCTGGCCGGCACGCTGGGGACCTCGTCGACGCGGGCGGTGGTCAAGGCTGCTATCGAAGGCCGCGAGATGCAACTCGAGGACGTGGTGCGCATCGCCGACGAAGCCTCCGAGGTGCTGCAGTTCAACCGCGCGCTGCTACAAGGTGCGATTGAAAACATCAACCAGGGCATCAGCGTGGTCGACCAGTCACTGCGTCTGGTGGCCTGGAATCGGCGCTATCTGGAATTGTTCAACTACCCGGACGGCCTGATTGCCGTCGGCCGGCCGATCGCCGACATCATTCGTTTCAATGCCGAACGCGGTTTCTGCGGCCCCGGCGAGCCGGAGGTCCATGTCGCGCGGCGCCTGCACTGGATGCGCCAAGGCCGCGCGCACACCTCCGAACGGCCGTTCCCCAATGGCCAGGTGATCGAGCTGATCGGCAACCCGATGCCGGGCGGCGGCTTCGTCATGAGTTTCACCGACATCACCGCGTTCCGCGAAGCCGAACGCGCGCTCAAGCATGCCAATGAAGGCCTGGAGCAACGGGTGGCCGAACGCACCTTCGAGCTGTCCCAACTGAACGTTGCGCTGACCGAGGCCAAGGGGACTGCGGAGGCCGCCAACCAATCGAAAACCCGATTCCTTGCTGCCGTCGGCCATGATCTGATGCAGCCGCTGAACGCCGCGCGCTTGTTTTCCTCCGCCCTCTCCCACCAGGGCGAAGAACTGTCCGCGCAGGCCCAGCAATTGGTGCAGCACATGGACAGCTCGCTGCGCTCGGCCGAAGATTTGATCAGCGATCTGCTGGATATCTCGCGCCTCGAAAACGGCAAGATCACCCCCGAGCGCAAGCCGTTCGTGGTCAACGAGCTGTTCGCCACCCTGGGCGTCGAGTTCCAGGCCCTGGCCCGCGAGCAGGGCCTGACGTTCAAGGTGCACGGCAGTCGCTTGCGCATCGACAGCGACCAGAAGCTGCTGCGGCGCATCCTGCAGAACTTCCTCACCAACGCCTATCGCTACGGCACAGGCACCGTGGTGCTGGGCGTGCGCCGCAAGGCCGGGCACTTGAGCCTTGAGGTGTGGGATCGCGGCCCGGGCATCGCAGCGGACAAGCTGCAAGTCATCTTTGAAGAGTTCAAGCGCCTGGACAGCCACCAGACCCGTGCCGAAAAAGGTCTGGGACTGGGACTGGCGATCGCCGATGGCCTGTGCCGTGTGCTCAACCATGAACTGCAAGTGCGTTCAAGGCCGGGCCGCGGCAGCGTGTTCAGCGTGCACGTGCCCTTGGCGGTGGACGCGCCCAGCGTGCCTGTCGCCCCCACCCGAACGGGAGACGCCCTGGGTGGCGCGCGGGTCCTGTGCGTCGACAACGAAGACAGCATCCTGATCGGCATGCAGAGCCTGCTCAGCCGTTGGGGGTGCCAGGTCTGGACGGCACGCAACCGCGACGAATGCCAGATCCTGTTCGCCGACGGCCTGCGTCCGCAGCTGGCACTGGTGGACTTTCACCTCGACGCCGGTGACACCGGTACCGAGCTGATGGCCTGGCTGCGCACCTGCCTGAACGAGCCGGTACCCGGCGTGGTGATCAGTGCCGACGGACGCCCGGAGACGCTCGCTCTGGTCAACGCCGCCGGGCTCGACTATCTGGCCAAACCGGTCAAGCCGGCGGCGTTACGGGCTTTACTCAACCGGTACTTGAGCCACGCCTGACGGGTGCTGGGGTACGTCATCGGCGGCGGGTGCGTGCGCATCTTCCATGGCGCGCTCGAGCAGGTCGGCCGGCAGGCTCTTGCTGGCCCGCGCGCCGAGCAACTTCAATTGTTCGCTGCGGCTGACCAGGTTGCCGCGGCCCTGGGTAAGCTTGTTGCGCGCCGAGCTGTAGGCCTTGTCCAATTGCTGCAGGCGATTGCCGACCTCGTCCAGGTCCTGAATGAACAGCACGAACTTGTCGTACAGCCAACCGGCGCGCTCGGCGATCTCGCGGGCGTTCTGGCTTTGTCGCTCCTGCTTCCACAAGCTGTCGATCACCCTTAAGGTCGCCAGCAAGGTGGTCGGGCTGACAATCACGATCTGCCGGTCGAAGGCCTCCTGGAACAACCCCGGCTCGGCCTGCAGTGCTGCCGAAAAAGCGGCTTCGATCGGTACGAACAACAGCACAAAATCCAGGCTGTGCAAGCCTTCGAGGCGGTTGTAGTCCTTGCCTGAAAGGCCTTTGACGTGATTGCGCAACGACAGCACGTGCTGCTTGAGCGCCGCCTGGGACACCGCCGGGTCGTCGCTCGAAACATACTGCTGGTAGGCCGTGAGGCTCACTTTCGAGTCGACCACCACCTGCTTGTCGCCAGGCAGCATGATCAGCACATCCGGCTGGAAGCGCTCGCCATCGGGGCCTTTGAGGCTGACCTGCGTCTGGTATTCGCGGCCTTTTTCCAGCCCGGCATGTTCGAGCACCCGCTCGAGGATCAACTCGCCCCAGTTGCCTTGGGTCTTCTGGCCCTTGAGCGCCTGGGTAAGGTTCTTTGCCTCGTCGCCCAGGCGCAGGTTGAGCTGCTGCAGGCGCTCCAGCTCCTTGGCCAGCGAGAAACGCTCGCGGGCTTCCTGCTGATAGCTTTCTTCGACGCGCTTTTCGAACGACTGGATGCGCTCCTTGAGCGGGTCGAGCAGTTGCCCCAGGCGCTGCTGGCTGGTCTCGGCGAAACGCTGCTCGCGCTCATCGAAAATCTTGCCTGCCAGCTCGGCGAATTGTGCGCGCAGTTCATCCCGCGAACCCTGCAGATCGGCAAGACGCTGCTGATGGCTTTCCTGCTGCTCGCGCAGTTCGGCGGTGAGCCCGGCACACTGGGCATCCAGACGCCGCACTTCGGCCTCCCGTGCGCTGCGCTCCAGTGACCAGCCATGGGCCGCGTCGCGCGCGTTGTCACGGTCGATCTGCAACAGTTCGAGCTCGCGGGCCTGGGCTGCCAACGAGGATTGCTTGAGGGCATTGGCCTGGCTCAAGTCGCTGATTTCGTCACGGCTGCTTTCCAGTTGCGCCGCCAGGCCATCCTGGGCCATTTGCGCCGTGGCCAGACGCTCGTCAAGCAACGCCAGTTCACTTTGCGCCGCCATGACCCGCCGCTGCAGAGTCCACGCCAACGCCACACAGGGCACCACCGCTGCCAGCAGCCCCCACACCATACTGGTGATATCCACCGCCATAACCGCACCATCCACACATTGAAGGCGTCAGTCTGAGGCCGATGGCCCCCCCAGGCAAACCTGGCAGTCAGGTGGGCAGGCAGCGCCACAGGATGGCGCACGGTCAGTAAGGCTGAAAAAAGGCTCTATCGATAGATTTTTTCTTTCGATACAGTTTTTTTTGCCATCCGAGAGGAGGTGTTTCAAGCGGCAGAAAATTGCCAGTCTGGCGTTGTGCACAACGGGAAAAGTCACTGCCTAGAATGATGCTACGGCGGCACCCGCGGTCTAGAGCAACCGCACGGGACAATCCACAGAAGCTGTGGATAACTCAGTGGACAACCCGCCCTCACGCCCCGCAAAGGCTTATGGAACGGGGCCTGCGGTCAAACTGTCGATTTTTTCACCAATTAAAAAAAGCGTTTTTTTTCATTGACTTAAATTTGCAAAAACGGTTAGCCCGGTGCGGAGCCGTTCTCGTTACCGCCAGGTGACACTTTAGACCGCAATGTGTACAACCGCCCTAAAGCAAGGCAACGGCACGCACCAATATCGTTCTGCGGGGTACTACTGTTGAAACATCCAGTCTATTACCGGGGGTATGCAAGGTTTCTCAAACGAGGCACACTGGTTGGCTGCTCGTCTGGTAGTTTTTGCTTGATTTCAAAAACGACTTGCGATAGGCCCACTCGATCAGGTAGGCTTCTCCACAGTTAGTACCAAGCTGAAAGTCAATTTTGGCCGTCGCTGTCCTCCAGCCCCTTCTTCCGCCGCCTGCCAGCGCATTGTCGTTGCAGTCTCGCGAATCTCCGCGCTGAACCCAGGACCACCTCCGGCCTACACGATGGTTTCCAGGTAACCCCTGCCTCCGGCTTCACATGGATGAAGCACATCACGGAGCAGCCGCGTTATCCGGCAATACCAAGCCGCAGATTGATCAGGATATCCACCCAGGGCAATGGACCTTTTCCCTGACGTGTCGCCTGTCACCCCACGTACCGACCTGTCGCTTCGACTGCCATCACTTACCCCGGCGTCGCCCGACAGATTTGTTCCAGCCAGGTTCTTCGCACGGCCATTTCTGGTCGGCGTTTGCTGGAACGTTTTCGATTTGCGCGGATCCTATTCGCGTATTCAGCAGGAACACCCATAACATGACTCATACTTTTCATACTCAGGATGCTATCCGCACCCTCACCAACGCCTTTGCTCCACTGAACTGCCTGATCGGGGCAGCACGCAATGGCTGCTTCAGCTTCACTCTGGTCGACGAGCACGGCATCGCCCGCCGCAGCGAGCGCCTGTACCCTGAACAGTACGCCAGCGCCGAACCGCTGCAAGCGATCATCGACCGTACGCGTCAGGCGCTGGTTGCCTGATAGCGCCTCTCGAGCGCCCTTGGTTGTAAGGTGCAAGGCAACGCCTCGGCTGGCAAGCTGGGAGATTCGATGGTATTGGGCCAGCAGCATCAGTGATGATGCCAAGCCCTGACCACCCATCGAATACCCTTCGTAACAAGCCTTTACATCATCTCTCTCTGACTACACTCGAACATGAGCGGCAGGAGCCGCTTACAGGCGGGCCCCCGATCCATCGCTGCCAGGCGCCGGGCCCGCCGTTCTTTTGTCAGGGAAACGATCCCCCTGTTGAAACGCTTTGAATTGAATCAACCCGCGACTGCCCTCGGTCTTTGTGGGATCTTTTCGTGCGCCGACGAACCGGTGGGAGCCTGTTGATGACACCAATAATGAGTGACGCAAAAGTGAGCAAACAAACGTTTGATCATCACTGCTGCGTATCCATTGATGGTGTTTCATTCAAGACACAAATAAAGCCCCCATGTTCGTCGGATTGTCCTACAAAACCGCTCTATCTCGTGCGATTCAGCCTATAGCGCTAATGTGAAAATGTTGGTAGTTTCGCCTTGGTGATCACCATGGAGTTCAACAATAATGAAAAAAGCAATGATCAAGACCAGCCTCAGTCTCGCAGTGACTCTTGCCTCCACTCAACTCTTCGCTTCCGGCTTCGCCCTGAACGAACAAAGCATCAGCGGTATGGGTGTCGGCTTCGCCGGCCGCTCCTCTTCCGCCGACGACGCCAGCACCGTGTACGGCAACCCTGCCGGCATGTCGCGCCTCAAGCGTGAACAGATCACCGTCGGCGCCGCGGCGGTCATCGCCAAGACCGACATTTCTGGAAGCAGTACCACCAACACCGGCAGTAACAACGGCGACATGGTTCCCGTTGTTGGTGTGCCCATGGGCTACTACGTCAAACCCATCGACGATCACTGGGCAGTGGGTTTCGGCGTTTACGCCCCATTCGGCCTGAAGACCGAATACGAGAACGGCTTCCAGGGCCGCTACTTCGCCCATGACAGCAAAGTGCAGGTCGTCACCCTGCAGCCCACCGTCAGCTATGCCTTCAACGACAAGGTATCGATTGGTGGTGGCCCGACCTTCAACCGCATCGACGGCACCCTGACCTCGGCACTGCGCAACCCGCTGGGCGGCGCCGACGGCAAAGCCTCGATCAAGGGCGACGACACTGCAGTCGGCTACAACATCGGTATCCTGGTACAGGCGACAGACAAGACTCGTCTGGGCCTGGTCTACCACTCGATGGTCGATTACAAGCTCAAGGGCAGCACCAAGGTCAGCCTGGGTGCATTGAATCCTCTGCTGGGCAGCCGCGATTACGACGCCAGCCTGAACATCAAGACGCCAGAAAGCATCGACGCCTCCTTCACCCATGAGCTGACCGATCAGTGGACTCTCTATGGTGGCAGCACCTGGACGCGCTGGAGCCGACTGAAGGACATCACCGTCAACAATACCGGCAATCTCGGGGTCATTGGCGCAGGGCAGTTCGGTACCATCAGCGAACAGGAAAACTGGCACGACACCTGGTCTCATGCGGTTGGCGCTTCCTACAAGGTCAACAAGCAATGGACCCTGCGCACCGGCTTCTCGGTGGACCAGTCGCCCACCAACAACACCGATCGCTCGCCGCGCATTCCTACGGGCGACCGCATGGCGGTCAGCTTCGGCGCAGGCTGGTCGCCAACCGATGACGTGACCATCGACCTGGCATATTCCTACCTCAAGGAAGAGGCCGTTACCGTCGACCAGAGCAATCCTCGCAAAGGCACCTACGACGCTCGCTACCGCAACAGCGCCCACGGCCTGGGTGCCGGCCTGACTTATCGCTTCTGATAGTCATCGCTGACAAAAAACGCATCCTCGGATGCGTTTTTTTATGCCTGCCGATAGCACTTCAGCACAGTGCGCCCAGTTGCATCAGCGCCATGCCGCTGTGCTGCCAACCCCACCAGACCAGCGCCAATGCGCTAGCGCCAGCGCAGCACAACAGCCAGCGCAGCCCATGACGAATCATGCGGCTGCCATCTGCAAGCGGGCCACAGGGTGCTCACGCACGGGCCAGTTGAGCACCGCGGCGATCAGGCTGAGGGCAATGGATATCTGCCAGATCAGTGTATAGCTGCCGGTATGATCGTAAACCACTCCACCCAGCCAACCGCCCAGAAAAGCGCCCAACTGGTGGAACAGGAAGACGATACCGCCCAGCATCGACAGGTTGCGCACGCCGAACAGTGTCGCCACCGTGCCGTTGGTCAACGGAACAGTCGACAGCCACAGCAGGCCCATGGCGATACCGAACAGATAGGCACTGGTCACCGTCACCGGCGCCCACAGGAACAGGCTGATAACCACCGCCCGCAGCAGATACAGCCCCGCCAGCAAGCGCGGCTTGGAACGTCGACCGCCAAGCCAGCCCGCGATGTAGGTCCCGAATACGTTGAACAGGCCTACCAGCGCCAGCACGGTGGTACCGACCACGGCCGGCAGGTGCTGGTCGACCAGATAAGACGGCAAGTGCACGCCGATAAATACCACCTGGAACCCACACACGAAGAAGCCCAGGGACAGCAGCCAGAAACCGCTATGGGAAGAGGCCTCCTTGAGCGCCTCTTTGAGTGTTTGCTCGGTGCCGGCCACTGCGGGCGAAGGCTGGTCACGCAACATGGCCACCAGAGGCAGGATCAACGCGGCCAGCAGCCCCAGGACCAACAGGGCCCCCGACCAACCGAGCCAACTGATCAGGCCCAAGGTGCCCGGCAACATGGCGAACTGACCGAATGAACCTGCGGCAGCAGCGATCCCCATGGCCATGCTGCGTTTTTCCGCCGGGACGGCACGCCCCACCACACCCAGAATCACTGAAAATGAAGTCCCCGAAAGGCCGATGCCGATGAGTATCCCGGCGCTCAGGGACAGCGACCAAGCCGAGTCAGCCTGGGACATCAACAACAACCCCGCCGCGTACAGCACGCCACCGGTCAGCACCGTGCGCCGTGCCCCGAAGCGATCGGCCAAGGCTCCGGCAAACGGTTGCGCCAACCCCCACATCAGATTCTGCAGCGCAATAGCAAAGGCGAAAAGCTCCCTACCCCAGCCAAACTGCGCGCTCATCGGCGCAAGGAACAGCCCGAAACCGTGGCGAATGCCCAGCGAAAGCGCCAGGATCAACGCGCTGCCGAGCAGCACCCAGCCACAGCTGCGCCAAAGAGAAGTCATTATTGTTATCCCCAGCGAATAATTTGAAACATGGGTATATACCCGTATTGCATTAAAAGGCAAGTACCTTGCTTGCCACTGTCGAACTGCCTATAGCGGGGTTGCAGATGGCCTGTTCGCGAGCAAGCTTTGCCCACAGGTGTACCACTCTAGATCGACAAATACTGTGGCAGCAAAGACCCGTAGCTCAGCGCAGCGGCTGGATCAAACAATCACCACTAAATGACTACGGCCAGCAGCGCAGTTAGCTCAAGCAGCTCCAACAGCGCCCCAGCGGTATCCCCCGTGGTGCCGCCCAACCGACGCACCATCAACTGCCGCAGCCAAAAGAACACCACGGCGGCAACGGCCAGCATCCCTGGGCCCACCCAGTACCAACAGGCGATCCCGCTCACCAGCAGCACCGCGCGCCCCGCCGGGCGCGGCAGGTGATCGGCCAACGCCTGCCCCAATCCTCCCGCGCGTACATAAGGCGTACAGAGAAACAAACCCAGCAGACCCGCCCGCCCCACCACCGGCACCATCACCAACAACCCCGCCTCACCGCGCTCGAGCAACACCACCAAGGCGCAAAACTTGAGCAGCAATACCAGCACCAGGGTCACCACCGCGATAGGGCCGCTGCGCGGGTCCTTCATGATCTCGAGGGTGCGCGCCCGGTCACCGAAACCACCCAGCCAGGCATCAGCACTGTCGGCCAGCCCATCCAGATGCAACGCTCCGCTCAGCAAGACCCAGGCACTGAGCAACAACGCCGCTTGCAACATCGGCGGCGTAGCGCCCAGCGCCAGGTGGAGCAACCACAGCAGCCCGCCAAACAGCAGCCCCACCAAGGGGTAGCACAGCAACGAACGGCCCATGGCCTGGGGTGACGGCATGCCAGGCAAGGTCACCGGCAGGCTGCTGAGAAACTGCAAGGCAATCCAGAACGGCAACATCAGATCGGCTCACGCAAAATGCCGCCCGCCTCGATCTGCAGCGCCATCAACGCGCCGTGGCGCACCTCCACTTGCAGTAACTGCTCGCGCGGCAGGCCGCGGGCCTGAGCCAGCAGCAGACGCATCACCCCACCATGGGTGATCAGCAGCAAGCGCTGCCCGGCGTAGGCTTCATACAAGCGGTCGATGGCGGCCAACACGCGCTCGCGAAACGCCAGCACCGGCTCGCCCCCGGGTGGTGTGAAGCTGTAGGGATCGCTCCAGAACAGCCCCAGACCGCGCTCGTCGGTCTCCATCAACTGCGCCGGGCTGTGGCACTCCCAAGCGCCGAAATGCAGCTCCTGCAGATCCTTTTCGTACACCAGCGGCAGTTCGAGTGCCTGCATCAACGACTCAGCGTAACGCGCGCAGCGCTGCAAGGGCGAGGTCACGATCGCGTCCCAGGGCCCCTTCGCCAGCACCGCATCACGCATTTGCCCCCAGCCCCGCGCCGTCAGGGCATCGTCGGTGCTGCCGCGCAAGCCGCCGCCCTGTTCGGTCTCGCCATGACGCAGCATATCCAGCCACAGTGTCATGCTGGACGATCCGCCACGGCCGCCTCGGCGAAAGTCGCCATCTGCCCGTGGGTGGCACAGGCCAGGCGCAGCAGCGGAACCGCCAGCGCCGCACCACTGCCCTCGCCCAGACGCAGGCCCAGCTCCAGCAATGGCTGCGCTTGCAGTGCAGCCAAGGTAATCCGATGGCCGGGTTCTGCGCCGCGATGACCGAACAGCAGCCAGTCACGGCAGCCAGGATTGAGACGCACGGCCACCAACGCCGCCACTGTGCAGATGAAACCATCCACCAACACCGGCAGACCTTCCTGCGCGCAGGCCAGATAAGCCCCGGCCAATGCGGCCACTTCGAATCCGCCAAAACACAACAGCTGGGTCAGCGGGTCCTTGCCCTGCAACTGGTGCAGGTCCAAGGCCCGCTGCAGCACCTGCGCCTTGTGGCTCACGCCCTTGGCATCGAGCCCGGTACCGGGGCCGGTCAGGTCACTGACCGGGCACTGCAACATCACGCTGGCCAAGGCGCTGGCTGCGGAGGTGTTGCCAATGCCCATTTCGCCACCGATGAACAGCTGCGCACCCGCCGCCAGCGCCCGCCCAACGCTGTCGCGCCCGGCTTGCAGGGCCAACATGCCCTGTGCTCCGGTCATCGCCGGGGTATGCGCGAAGTTGGCGGTACCGGCACCGATGTGCAGGTGCCGCACGCCAGGCAGGTCTTCGGTCAGTGTCGCGGTGCCCAGGTCGACCACTTCGAGCTGCGCATCCAGTTGCCCGGCGAGCACGCTGATGGCCGCGCCACCGCTGACGAAGTTGAGCAGCATCTGCGCCGTCACTTCTTGCGGGAACGGCGACACGCCTTCAGCGACGATGCCATGGTCACCGGCAAAGATACTGATCCAGACCTGATCGACCCGCGGCTTGAGGCGCCCCTGCAGCCCGGCAAGCTGCACCGCGACCTGTTCCAGCTGGCCCAGAGAGCCGGCCGGTTTGGTCAATTGCCGCTGGCGTTCCAGGGCTTGTTGCTGGATCGCTTGATCCACGGGCTGGCAAGGCAGCAGCCACCAGTGTTGACTCATTATCGGGTTCCTTTGAGGGTCAGGGGCAAGCCGGCCACGGTCAGCACCACGCGCTCGCAGCGCTCGGCCAGGGCCTGGTGCAACCAGCCGGCTTCATCGACGTATCGGCGGGTCAACTCGCCCAGGGGTACAACCCCAAGGCCGGTCTCGTTACTGACAAAAATGATGTCGCCGGGCAACTCGGGCAGCACGCGCAACAGCGCGTCGCGCTCGACAGCCAGGCGCGCGCTGTCTTCGAGCATCAACAGGTTGGTGAGCCACAGCGTCAGGCAATCGACCAGCAAACAGCGGCCCGATGCGGCATGGCGCAGCAAGGTATCGGCCAGGGCCAAGGGCTCTTCCACCAGGCCCCAATGGGTCGGGCGACGCTCGCGGTGCACACGCACGCGCTGGTCCATCTCGCCGTCCAGCGGCTGACTGGTGGCTATATAGGTCACCGCCAGGGCGCTATCGTCTGCCAGTTGTTCCGCCAATCGGCTTTTACCCGAGCGGGCACCGCCGAGAATCAATTGCTGCATGTCAAACAGGCTCCTGGGCCAGGCCGCACAAGGTGCGCAACAGGCGCGTATCCAGATGACGCTCCACCAGATCGGCGAGGCGTTCGATATCGGTTTCGCGCAGGGCATGGTAATCGACGCTCTGCACGGCCTCCAGCCCTGCCCAGCGCAACAACGCCACGGACGACGCCGAGGACTCGAACAGGCCATGCAGGTAGGTACACAGAATCTGCCCGTCGCGGCTGATGGCGCCATCATCGCGGCCATCGTCGAGCTGCACCGCCGGGCGCTCAAGGGCAGGCCCCGAGGTCACGCCGGCATGGATTTCATAGCCACTGACGGCAGCGTCTTCAAGCTGCAGCCGGCCACTGACGTTGCGCAGTTGTTTCTCGGCCGCCAGCTCGGTGCTGAACGCCAGCAGACCCAGGCCGGGGCTAGACCCCGCTGGCCCTTCGAGTCCGAGCGGATCATGCAGGTGCTCGCCGAGCATCTGCAGGCCGCCGCAAATGCCCAGCAACTTGCCGCCGTAGCGAAGATGCCGATCGATGGCCGTGGCCCAGCCTTGACTGCGCAGATAGGCCAGGTCGCTGCGCACGCTCTTGGAGCCCGGCAGGATGATCAGATCCGCCGCCGGGATCGTCTCGCCAGGGCCGATGAACTGCAGGTCGACCTGCGGGTGCAGGCGCAACGGGTCGAAATCGGTGTGATTGCTGATCCGCGGCAGCACCGGCACTATGACTTTGAGCACTTGCTGCGCCTTGGCCGTCTGCCGCCGATCGAGGCCGTCCTCGGCTTCCAGATGCAGGTCCATCACATAGGGCAGCACGCCGACCACCGGTTTGCCGGTGCGCTGTTCGAGCCAGTCGAGGCCGGGCTGGAGCAACGCGATGTCACCGCGAAAGCGGTTGATGATGAAACCCTTGACCCGTGCCTGCTCGCTGGGCGACAGCAGTTCCAGCGTGCCGACCAGATGGGCGAAGACCCCGCCACGGTTGATGTCGGCGATCAGCAGCACGTCGCAATCGACGGCTTCGGCGAAGCCCATGTTGGCGATGTCGCCGGCACGCAGGTTGATCTCCGCAGGCGAACCCGCGCCCTCCACCATCACCACCGGCCAGGCGGCGCTCAAACGCTCGTGCGAGGCCAGCACTGCCTGCATGGCCACAGCCTTGTAGTCGTGATAGGCCACGGCGTTCATGGTGGTGACCGCGCGGCCATGGATGATCACCTGGGCGCCGGTGTCGCTGTTGGGTTTGAGCAGCACCGGGTTCATGTCGGTGTGCGGCGCCAGCCCGGCGGCCTGGGCCTGCACCGCCTGGGCCCGGCCGATTTCGCCACCCTCGGCGGTAACGGCGCTGTTGAGCGCCATGTTCTGCGGTTTGAACGGCACCACGCCGACGCCTTGGCGTTTCAGCCAGCGGCACAGCGCGGTGACCAAGGTACTTTTACCGGCATCGGAGGTGGTGCCCTGCACCATCACTGTGGTCATGAAACGACCTCCGTCTGACGATAGGCCGTGAGCGCCGCCTCCAGCCGCTGCCAGTCGGCCTCGACCGCTGGCAGGCCGAAGCGCAGGCTGCTGTTGTGCGCGAACAGCCGCACGAGGATGCTGCGTTCGGCCAGAAAGTCGTGCAGCGGCGCCGCGTGCTCGGTGATCAGCCACTGGAACAGCGCGCAGCCGCCCTGGGGTTGCAAGCCGGCATCGCTCAACAGCCGCACCAGGCGCTCGCTGGCCAGTGCGCAACGAGCCCGTTGCACCGCCTGGGTGGTGCGATCTTCAAGGCACGCCAGGCCCACGGCGCGGATCGGCCCGCCAACAGCCCAGGGCCCGACCTGCTCGGCCAGCAGACGCAGGAGTTTGCTCTCGGCCAGCGCAAAGCCCAGCCGTGCACCGGCCAGGCCGAAAAACTTGCCGAACGAGCGCAGCACGATGAGGCCTGGACGACTGGTGTAACGGCTGATACTGAAAGCGGCCGTAGGGTCCATGAAAGCTTCGTCGACCACCAGCCAGCCACCGCGCTGGCTCAAGCGCTGGTGCCATTCCAGCAGGCGCTCGGGGGGCACCAGGCGGCCGGTGGGATTGTTGGGATTGACCAGCACCAGCACATCGAGGCCGTCGAGGTAATAGTCGACTTCGGCCTCGCGGATCTCGCGCACCAGGTGCCCGCCGCGTCGCCAGGCCTCGGCGTGCTCGGCGTAACAAGGCGACAGCACACCGACCTTGCCGACCTTGCGCAGGCGCGGCAGCAACTGGATGGCCGCTTGCGAGCCGGGCACCGGCAGCACCTGCGGCGCGTCGTAATAGGCGCAGGCCGCCGCCTCGAGGCCGTCATCGGTCTCGGGCAGCCGCGCCCAGGCGTGCATATCTATCGTCGGCACGGTAAACGGCCAAGGGGCGATGCCGGTAGACAGGTCCAGCCAGTGCTCTTGCGCAACACCGTATTGCCGGGCGGCGGCGCGCAGGCGCCCTCCATGTTCAAGCATGCACATAGTCTCCCACGCAGAGCAGCAGTAACCACAGCCAGACGCCCCGTTGCACCAGAGCCCAGCCGCGGTCGATGGACCCGGCATCGGCCGCCGGGCCTGCGCCGAGTATGGCGCGTTCGTGCAGTTCACCGTGATAGATCGCCGGGCCACCGAGTTCGACGCCCAGCGCGCCGGCACCCGCAGCCATCACCGGCCCGGCGTTCGGGCTGTCCCAGTGTGGTGCCTGACTGCGCCAGCACCGCCAGGCCAGGCGGGACTTGCCGAGCAGGGTGTAGGTCAACGCCACCAATCGTGCCGGAATGTAGTTGAGCACATCATCGATGCGCGCCGCCGCCCAGCCAAAGCGCTCGAAGCGTTCGTTGCGATAGCCCCACATGGCGTCGAGGGTATTGCTCAAGCGGTACAGCACCACGCCGGGCACCCCGGCCACCACGAACCAGAAGATGGCCGCGAACACCGCGTCGCTGCCGTTTTCCAGCACCGACTCGGTCGCCGCACGGGCAACCGCGCTGGCGTCGAGTTCGTCGGTCTGGCGGCTGACCAGATAGCCCACACGGCGCCGCGCCTCAGGCAGATCATCGCTGCGCAGCGCCTGAGCCACAGGAGCAACGTGCTCGCCCAGGCTGCGCAGCCCGAGGGCGCAGTACAGCGCCAGCACGGCGACCCCTTCGCCGATCCAGGGCAGACTCGACAGCCAACTGGCGATCAGCGTGATCGGCACCACCGCCAGCACCCAGGCAGTCACACCGTGACTGCGCCAACCGCGCCCGCCACTGTTGAAGCGCCGCTCCAGGCGATTGGCCAGATTACCGAAGGCCACCAGCGGGTGCGCCCGCCGCGGCTCGCCGAGCAAGGCATCGAGGGCCACGCCCGCGACGGTCAACAGGGCAATGCTCATGACGTGTGTCCCCACTGGTTCTCGAACAGCATCTCGCTCAACGGTTGTTCGCTGCGCCAGCCTTCCATCACCAGCATCGGTGCCGGATAAAAGCTTTCTACCGGACCCAGGCAGAGTACCGCCAGCGGCTTGGCACCCGCGGGCAAGTGCAACAGATCGGCCAGCGCCTGGGGTTCGAACACCGAGACCCAGCCCATGCCCAGGCCTTCGACGCGCGCCGCCAGCCACAGGTTCTGGATAGCGCAGGACAACGACGCGAGGTCCATTTCCGGCAAGGTCCGGCGCCCGAACACATGGGCGTCGCGGCCA
Organism: Pseudomonas baltica; assembly: GCF_031880315.1. Classification (NCBI taxonomy): domain Bacteria; kingdom Pseudomonadati; phylum Pseudomonadota; class Gammaproteobacteria; order Pseudomonadales; family Pseudomonadaceae; genus Pseudomonas; species Pseudomonas baltica. The sequence continues at coordinate 1,508,710 of NZ_CP134771.1, forward strand.
TCCATCAAGGCGGCGACCAGCACTTCGGCGCACTCGTCGATGCCCTCGACCTTGAGCTTCATGAATTCATCAGAACGCTCGCCGAGGGCTTCGGCAGTGCGCAGGCGTTCAGCCTCCACCAGCGCCTTGATCTGCGTGCGCAGGGCCGGGTCGGTGATACGGATGAAACGCCAAGGCTGCATCAGGCCGACGCTGGGCGCGTGATGGGCAGCCGCCAGCACCCGCGCCAGCAGCTCGGGAGCCACCTGGCCACCGGCGAAATGGCGCATGTCGCGGCGCTCGGCGATGGCGCGGTAGACCGCTGCGCGCTCGGCGTCGGAGAAGGCGTTATCAGTCATGTTGTCTCAGTAAACCTGTAGCGAGGGGGCTTGCCCCCGAAAATATTTCGGCAATTGCGGTGCGCTTGATCGGGCCTGTCGGGGCAAGCCCCCTCGCTACAACGGCGATCGAGATCATCAAGCAGATGTCGGCGCGAACAACGCCGCAACAGCCTGCGGGTTCGACGGGAAATAGAAGTGCACGTAAGACGCCGTCATCCGCCCGATTCGATACACCGCTTCGGCGCCGCGCCCGCCATTGGGGCTGATGCCACGGGCGATGGGCTGGCATTCACTGCTGGTCAATGAATGATGATAGGTATGGCCGCGCAGCGCCCCCTCCGGCAGCTCTACCGTTTGCAGCGCAAGCGCCGCCAGGCGTTTTTGCATCACCGCCTCACCGCTCAAGAGCCCCACCAGGGGCGCGCGGACGCCTTCTACATCGGTCAGTGCGTCGAGCAGATAGAGCATGCCGCCACACTCCGCAAGCATGGGCTTGTCGGCCGCATGGTGGGCGCGGATGCCCTTGAGCACGCCATGGTTTTCAGCCAGTGCGAGGTGATGCAGTTCAGGGTAGCCGCCGGGCAGATAGAGGCTGTCGCAGGCGGGCAGTTCGCCGTCGTGGATGGGTGAGAAGAACACCAGCTCGGCGCCCATGGCCCGCAGCAAATCAAGACTGGCGCCGTAGGTAAAGGCGAACGCTTCGTCATGGGCCACCGCAATGCGCACGCCCGCCAGCAGCGGTTCGGCCACCACCAGGGTGGGCGCAGCAAAGCTTACCGGCGGCGGCAGCGCCACTTCGCAACTGCCGCCAAGGGCCTTGGCGGCCGCGTCCAGGCGCGCATCCAGGTCATTCAGCTCGCTGGCCTGCACCAGCCCCAGATGACGGCTGGGCAGCTCGATTGCCAGGTCCCGGGACAACGCACCGTACCAGCGCAGGCCTTCGGTCAGGCTGTTTTCCAGCAGCTGCGCGTGGCGCAAAGTGCCGACCCGATTGGCCAGCACGCCCGCGAACGGCAGATCAGCCTGGTAACGGGCCAGGCCCAGCGCCAGGGCGCCGAACGTCTGGGCCATGGCCGTGCCGTCGATCACCGCCAGCACCGGCACGCCGAAATGCCGCGCCAGATCGGCGCTCGACGGCGTGCCATCGAACAGCCCCATCACGCCTTCGATCAGGATCAGATCAGCCTCGGCGGCAGCTTCCCACAACAGCCGGCGGCTCTCGTCGGCGCCCACCATCCACAGGTCAAGCTGGTACACCGGGGCACCACTGGCGCGTTCGAGGATCATCGGATCGAGAAAATCCGGTCCGCACTTGAATACCCGCACCTTGCGCCCCTGATTGCGATGCAAGCGCGCCAGGGCGGCAGTGACCGTGGTCTTGCCCTGCCCCGAGGCGGGGGCGGCGATCAATACCGCTGGGCATTGACGGGCCTGATTCACAGTTCGACGCCCTTCTGCGCGCCGATACCGGACTGAAACGCGTGCTTGAGCATACCCATTTCAGTGACGGTGTCGCCCAGCTCGATCATCTCCGGCTTGGCACCGCGACCGGTGACGATCACGTGCTGCATGGCCGGGCGCGCTTGCAGGTCGCTGAGCACACGGTCAAGGTCGAGGTAGCCGTGCTTGAGGGCGATGTTCAATTCATCGAGCACCACGAAGTGAATGGCCGGGTCCTGGAGCATCTGCAGGGACACCTCCCAGGCAGCTTCGGCGGCGGCGATATCGCGCTGGCGGTCCTGAGTTTCCCAGGTGAAGCCCTCGCCCATGACGTGGTAGCGCACCTGCTCGGGGAAGCGGCGGAAGAACAATTCTTCCCCGGTGCTGTTGCGGCCCTTGATGAACTGCACCACACCGCATTGCATGCCGTGGCCCATGGCACGGGCCAGCATGCCGAACGCCGAACTGCTCTTGCCTTTGCCATTGCCGGTCAGCACCAGCAGGAGGCCACAGGCGTTGGGCGCGTTGGCGATACGCTCGTCGATCACGGCTTTTTTACGCAGCATGCGCGCGATATGGCGCTCGTCGCGCTCGATGGATTCAGTCATGGCAGCCTCCGCTACTGGTGCACGCAGACGGCATCGACGCACGAACGGTGCCCGCGCCGCCCGTGTCGAGGACAGGGCGCGCGGGCGGCTCGCTGAATATCGTCGATGCCGCTCTCACCCGCGCGACAGTCAATTGAATAAAAGCGTCCAGGCCGGTCTCCGGGCTCATGAGCGGGGCAGTCACACCCAGGCGGCGCGCCTTCCCGAACCCCGAAGGACCAGTGGCGACGTGCGCGGCCTTGACTCATTTACCGTTGCGGGGGCAGCGCCGGAATCGCGAGGCTATGCTCGCTCACCGGCTTCCCTGTTTCACTCGACCCGCCGTGGGGCGGCCGAGCACCTGAAACACGCCGCGAAGGTTAGAGGGTTGGCGGGTAAGCGTCAAATGAAGCCGCTGGGTGGGACGGGGGCATGCGGTGAAGCAATTGGCCCCTTCGCGAGCAAGCTTTGCTCCCTCGGTACACAGTTGCAGCGTCGTACACCTGTGAGCGCCAGGCTTGCCCGCAAAGGGGCCAGTCTGGCGCGCTCACATTCACCGGAACCTACACCGCGATCAATACCTCTACCGCTCAAGCGCAGCATGCACTGCACATAACAAGACCAATGGGAAACACAGGGAACCTGCCATGCACATCACTCGCCTCGCCGCGCTGATCAGTCTCAGCGCCGCCCTCGCCGCCTGCGGCGAAACCTCCAGTTTGCAAGTCAGCGACGGCACCGGCCCCAGGCCTGAACTGCCGCCGCCCAACAAGACCTTGCTGCCCACCGTCAACATCGCCCCAGCCGTCGGCTGGCCCGAAGGCGCCAAACCTGTCGCCGCACCGGGCACCCAGGTGGCGGTGTTCGCCCGCGAATTGCATCACCCACGCTGGTTGTACGTATTGCCCAACGGCGACGTGCTGGTGGCCGAGACCGACGCCCCGCCCAAACCCGACGACAGCAAAGGGATCAAGGGCTGGATCGCCAAGAAGGTCATGAGCCGCGCCGGTTCAGGCGTACCCAGCCCCAACCGCATCACCCTGTTGCGCGACAAGGACGGCGACGGGGTGGCCGAAACCCGCAGTATGTTCCTGAGCAACCTCAACTCGCCGTTCGGCATGGTGCTGGTCGGCGATGACCTGTACGTGGCCGATACCGACCAGTTGCTGCACTTCAAATATGCCCAGGGTGCCAGCTCGATCACCACCCCCGGCGACAAGATCGTCGACCTGCCGGGCGGGACCATCAATCACCACTGGACCAAAAACGTCATTGCCAGCCAGGACGGCAAGAAGCTTTACGTCACCGTCGGCTCCAACAGCAACGTCGCGGAAAACGGCCTGGAGGCCGAGAAAGGCCGCGCGGCGATCTGGGAAGTCGACCCGCTCACCCATCAGCAACGGATTTTCGCCTCCGGCCTGCGCAACCCCAACGGCCTGGCCTGGGAGCCCAGGACCGGTGCCTTGTGGACCGCGGTCAACGAGCGTGACGAGATCGGCAGCGACCTGGTGCCGGACTACATCACCTCGGTCAAGGACGGCGCCTTTTATGGCTGGCCCTTCAGCTATTACGGGCAGCATGTGGACGAGCGCGTGAGCCCGCCGAACCCCGAACTGGTGGCCAAGGCGATTGCCCCCGACTACGCCGTCGGGCCGCACACGGCGTCACTGGGACTGGCGTTTGCCGAGGCCAATGCGTTGCCCGCACCTTTTACCGATGGCGCGTTCATCGGCCAGCATGGCTCGTGGAATCGCAAACCGCACAGCGGCTACAAAGTGCTGTTCGTACCGTTTGCCGACGGCAAGCCGAGCGGGTCGCCGGTGGATCTGTTGACGGGCTTCCTGGATAAGGACGAGAACGCCATGGGCCGGCCGGTGGGCGTGGTGGTCGATCACCGCGGCGGGGTGTTGGTGGCGGACGACGTGGGTAATCGTATCTGGCGGGTGACGGCGGTGAAGCAGTAGGCGAAATGTTGCAGGATCACTCTGTGGTGAGGGGGCTTGCTCCCCCACCACAGAGAATGGCGACTAGCGCGTCAGGGTCATAGACTTCGCAGATCTGCAGGGATACACACAACCCCATCAAACAACAACCGCGTGGTGCGCAGCAGCCCGCACCCGGTGATCACGCCGTTATCGCGGCGGATCTCCACGGTGAACTCGCCACTCGGATGCTCCACCGAGACATTCAGCAGCGCGCCCTCCGGCACCTGCGCCAACCCCTCGGCCACCGACCCCTCGAGCAAACAGGCCGACGCGACGCTCACCGCGCCGAACACACCGATCGAGGCATGGCAGGTGTGTGGAATAAAGGTCCGGCTGCTGATTGCACCGCCGTCCATGGGCGCCGCGATCAGGCTCATCTTCGGCACCGTCCGTGCGCTCACATCGCCCAGATTCATCAACGGCCCGGCCTGTAACCGAATCGACTCCAGACGCGCTTTCAAGCCCTCATCGGCATTCAAGTCGGCGCGGCTTTCACGGCCCGTAAGCCCCAAGTCCGCGGCCCGCAACAGCACCACCGGCATGCCGTTATCGATACAGGTGACCTCGATACCGTCGATGCGATCACGCACCTGGCCCGTGGGCAGCAACGCGCCGCAACTGGAGCCGGCGATATCGTCAAAACGCACTATCACCGGCGCGGCACTGCCGGGCACGCCGTCGATGATCGCGGTGCCGTCGTAGCGCACCTGGCCATCGATTGTCTGCACCAGCGCGGTGGCGGTCTGACCGGTGTTTTCCATATAGATGCGCACTGCGGTTTGCTCGCCCTGGGCCGCCACCAAGCCGCGCTCCAACGCAAATGGCCCGACCCCGGCGAGGATGTTGCCGCAATTCTGGCCGTAATCGACCCGTGGCTGATCCACCACGACCTGGGCAAACAGGTAGTCGACGTCGATGCCGGGGCGGGTCGATGCGCGGATGATCGCCACCTTGCTGGTCAAGGAGTCCGCGCCGCCGATGCCGTCGATCTGGCGCGGGTCCGGCGAGCCCATGGCAGCCAGCAATACCCGGTCGCGCTGCGCAGGATCGGCGGGCAGATCGTCCGCGAGGAAGTACGCGCCCTTGGACGTGCCGCCGCGCATCATCAGGCAGGGTATGCGGGTTTGGGGCATGGTTCGAATCTCCATCACGACAAAACATAAGTGCCAGTCCTACCGGACTCTTCGCGGGCAAGCCTTGCTCCCACAGCGTCCGAGTCGAACACCTGTGGGAGCAAGGCTCGCCCGCGAAGGGGCCGGCATAAACGCCGCCTGGCTAAAGGCCTTACACGTCATCCAGACTATCGGCATACCGCAAGCCCTTCTCCGCCAGCCGCGGGCGCATGTTGTAGATGTCCAGGCCCAACTCACCGGCCGCCAGGCGCAGGCGCTTCTGCTCTTCGAGATCCGCCCGTTTGCGGCTGGCCTCGACCACCGCGGGCAACTCATCGCGGCGCACGATCACCACACCGTCGTCGTCCGCCAGCACTACATCGCCCGGATTGACCAGTTGCCCGGCGCAAACAATCGGGATATTCACCGAGCCCAGGGTCTCCTTGATCGTCCCCTGGGCATGCACCGCCCGCGACCACACGGCAAAGCCCATCTCACGCAAGGTGCGGGTATCGCGCACCCCGGCGTCGAGCACCAGGCCAAGCACCCCGCGGGCCTTCAACGAAGTCGCGAGCAAATCGCCGAAAAAACCGTCGGTGCATGGTGAGCTGGGCGCCATCACCAGAATGTCCCCAGGCTGACACTGCTCTACCGCCACGTGGAACATCCAGTTGTCCCCCGGCGCCGCCAGCACGGTGACCGCCGAGCCGCTGAGGGCGAAGTCCTGCTGGATCGGCCGAATCGACGGCGCCAACAGCCCCTTGCGGCCCTGCGCCTCATGCACGGTGGCAACGCCGTACTGGGTCAGTTCTGCGATCAACGCCTGGTCGGCGCGCTGGATATTGCGCACCACCACACCGGTCTTTCCTACACTGCTCATCCCAGATTCTCCGTGACCCGTGGAAAGATGCTCTGATAGCCCTCGGCGTAGACGATGTTCTTTTTCGCCGTGATGCCGATGTTGCGCTTGGCCTGCACGCCGCGCTGCAGGGCCACGCGGGTGTAGTACTCCCACAGGTGCTCCTGGCCAGCCATGCACTGGATCGCGGCGTACTTTTTGTCCCAGACCTCGGTGATGTCCAGCAGTACGTCGGGCTTCCACTCGCACTGCTCGGGCTGGTGGGGTTCGAAGCTGTACACCGGTGGCGCGCCAACGATCTGCTCGCCAGGTTTGTAGCCTTCGGCCTGAGCGATGATGCGTGCTTCCTGGGTCAGGTGAATGGCCAGCGGGTGATCATAGTTGTACGGGTCCTTGAGCGAATGGCTGAGGACGAACTCCGGTTGCACACGACGGAACACGTCGGCCAGGCGGAACAACGTGTCCTTGTCGGCGCGCATGGGGTAATCACCGATGTCGAAGAACTCCACGCTCGCGCCGAGAATGTCGGCGGCGGCCTGAGCTTCTTCGCGGCGCGCGGCCTTGACGGTGGCTTCGGTCATCTCGGCGCCCTTGCGCCACAGCTTGGCCGACTCGCCGCGCTCGCCGAACGACAGGCAGACGATATGCACCTTGTAGCCCTGAGCGGCATGCAGGGCGATCGAGCCGCCGGCGCGCCAGACGAAGTCGGCGGAGTGGGCGCTGACCACCAGGGCGGTTTTGGCGGGGCTGTTGTTATTCATGCAAAGGCTCCTGCTTTTTTAGTCTGGCCATGCTGTCACGCCACGCCATAACGCAATAATGCGTTCAGTTAGGGCTGGTATACTTTTTACTTATCGGCCCTCATTGCCTGACTGGTAACCGCCCCATGCCCGAGCAGCCCCTGCCTTCCCTGATGCAGATCCGCGCCTTCGTGCGTGTAGCCGAACACGGCAGCATCTCCCGCGCGTGTGAGGTATTGCTGCGCGCGCAATCGGTGATCACCCGAGCCATCCGCGATCTGGAGATCCGCCTCGATGTGCCGCTGTTCGAACGTCACGCCAGCGGCATGCTCCTCAGCGGCTATGGCAAAGCCATCCTGCCGCGCGCGGTGCGGGTGCTGGCTGAGCTGGAGGCCATTCCGGCATTGCTCGGCCATGCCGCCCACGAACCGCTGTACCTGCTGCAAACGCGGCGCCTGGAAATCTTCGTCAAACTCTGCGAAACCCGCCACATGCAAACGGTGGCCAAGGCCTTCGGCCTGACCCAACCGGCCATCAGCGCCGCGCTCAAGGCCCTCGAAGACGGCGCCGGCAAGGGGCTGTTCGAGCGCACCGCGCGCGGGCTGCAGCCAACCCAGGCCAGCCACGACATCCTCTATCCGATCCGCCGCGCGCTCAACGATCTGCGCCGCATCGACGCCGATGTCGCCGCCATCAAGGGCTCGCTGCAAGGCGTGGTGATGGTTGGCGCGCTGCCACTGGGGCGCACACGCATCCTGCCCCAGGCCATCGTGCAGTTGCTTGAGCAACACCCCGGCGTGCGCATCGCCACCAATGAAAGCCCGTTCAATCTGCTGGCCCTGGAACTGCGAGCCGGGGATGTGGATTTCGTCTTCGGCGCCCTGCGTGCCAGCGATTACGCCAGCGACTTGCACGGCGAACGGTTGCTGACCGAGGAGATGGTGATACTGGTACGCCGCGGGCATCCGCTGCTGGACCGCAGTCTGGACCTGACCGAGCTGGATGATGCGCGCTGGGTGCTGCCGCGAGCGGATACTCCAGCGCGATTGCTGCTGGAGGCGCACTTTCAGCAGATTGGTAGCCCGTCGCCTGAACCGGTAGTAGAGACCGGCGACATGGCGATCATCCGTGGCCTGCTGATGCGCTCGGACATGCTCGCCGTGGTGTCGGCACACCAATTGGAATACGAGATGGCCAGTGGTGAACTGCAGCCGTTGCGCCTGACGCTGCACGACACCCTGCGTCCCATCGGCCTGATCTACCGCAGCAACGGCCTGCCATCGCCTGCGGCCGAGGCGTTGATGGCGCAGATCCGCAGCGTGGCAAAAAACCTGTAGCGAGCGGGCCTGCCCCTCGCTACGGGGAACCTCAGCGCTTGCCCGCCACCGAATACGTCACCTGCTGATTACGGGTCTGCTGGAACGCCTCCAGGCTCAAGCCCTTCATCGCCGAATAGATATGCAGGTTCGACACCCCCACCACCGCGCCCAGTTTCTCCAGCAAAAAGAAGATCGCCCCGTAGCGAATCAGCCCCTGCCAGTCGCGCTCGCTGACCAGTCGGCGCTCTTCATCCGTCAACTGATGCTCCTCGAACAGCACCTCGGGCGTTTCGAGAAAACGCTGGCGCCAGCCGGGCTCGATCAGCCGATGCAGGAAGCGATTCAAGCGATACCCCTTGTGGCTGCGCTCCAAATCGAACGGATAGGTACCGGGCAGCTTCTCGATTCCGGCCAGTTGATAGCCGATGTGGTCGCGGTGGCGCTGCAGTACATCCACCGGCACCTCGCGCGCCTGGTTCTCCAGCAGCAAGGTGGCGATGCCGGTCATCGACGGCAGGTAATAGTCTTGATGCAGCTTGACCACGTTGGCCGACAAGGCCCCGCGCATGATCAGCCAGGTGATCACCTCCGAGCCCTCCATGCCGCCCAGGGTGGCGTATTCAGCCAAGGTGATGTCCGTCAGGCGCTCGGGATCGTTGACGAACAGATCGAGAAACTGCGCGTCCCATTCCGGGTTGTTGAAGCCACAACGCTCGCCGTGCACCTGGTGCGACACGCCGCCCGTGGCAACGATGGCAACCTTGAGGTCTTCGGGATAGCTCTCGATCGCCCGGCGCAGCGCCTGGCCGAGTTTGTAGCAACGCTTGGCACTGGGGATCGGAAACTGCAACACGCCCACCTGCAGCGGCACCACCTGCACCGGCCAGCCATCCTTGAACGGCATCAGCGCCGACATCGGCGAGAACAGACCGTGGTCGATGGGCTTGTCGCGGAAGAACGCCATATCGAACTCATCGGCCATCAAGCTCTGGCCGATGTGCCGCGACAGCGCCGCATGGCCGCCAATGGCCGGCAGGTCGCGCTTGCCACCGCCCTCGTCGGCGACGTCGTACTGGTCGTCCACCCCCAGCGCGAAGGCCGAATAGTGGTCGAAGAAAAAAGACGTCACATGATCGTTGAAGATGTAGAACAGCACGTCCGGCTGCTTCTCGGCGAGCCAGGCCTTGATCGGCTCGAAGCTGGCGAAGATCGGCGCCCAGGCCGCTTCCGACTGTTTGTCGTGATCGACCGCATAGCCGATGGTGGGCGTGTGTGATACGGCGAGGCCGCCGATGATGCGCGCCATGTGAAGGTCTCCAGAATAAACGCAAAAACACCGCGGGCCCGCAAGCCCGCGACTTATCAATGGTGGAGCTCAGGCATTAATCCGAGGGCCTGCCGCGGCTTGGGGCCGGCCAGAATAGCCAGCGCCGCCAGCAGCGCCGGGATGCCGAGCACGGCGAATATCAGGCTCATCGGCAGCCCCAGGCTCAACAGCGCGCCGCCAGTGAGGGAGCCGAAAATGCCACCGAAGCGGCCGATGCCGAGCATCCAGCTGACGCCTGTAGCACGGAAATCCGTTGGGTACTGGCCCGGCGCAAAAGCGTTGAGGCCCGTCTGCGCTCCATTCATGCAAAACCCCGCCGCGAACACCAGCACACCTAACGCCGAGGCGCCGATCTCGACGAAACCCAGAGCGAATATGCACAGCGCGCCGCCCACGTAAGCCAGGGCAATCGCCGCCTTCGGATTGAAGCGGTCCATGGCGAAGCCGACCAACAAGATCCCTGCCAGGCCGCCGAACTGGAACATGGCGGTGACCACCGCCGCGCGTTCGAGGCTGATGCCGGCATCCTTGATCAGGGTCGGCATCCAGCCGGTCAACAGATAGATGACTAGCAGGCCCATGAAATAGGTGCCCCACAGGCTCAGCGTGCGCCAGCGGTATTCAGCGGTAAACAGGTGCGACACCTTGCGCCCTGCCGATTCGCGCGCAACCGGCGCGCTGACCACAAAGCTCACGGTGTCTGAAAATTCCGCCCCCATGCGCTTCAGTACGGCCATGATTCGCTCCCGGGGGAAACGCCGATCGATCATCAAGTCCACCGATTCCGGCAGCAGGAAGTACAGCACCGGCAGCAGCGCCAGCGGCAGCACGCCACCCACCAGCAGCACGGCGTGCCAGCCAAACGAGGGGATCATCCATGCCGACACGAAGCCCCCCATGGCCGAGCCCAGCCCGAAGCCCATGAACATCGAGGTGATCAAGCGGCCCCGCAACCGCGCCGGAATATATTCGGACAGCAGCGTGGTGCTGTTAGGCATCGCTGCGCCCAGCCCCAGGCCGGTGAGAAAGCGCAATGCGGCCAGCTCCAACGGCGAGCGCGCGAAGGCACACAAAAGGCTGAACACCCCAAAACAGGCGACCGACATCAAGAGCACGCGGCGCCGCCCCAGGCGGTCAGAGTAGGGCCCGGACATCAGCGCGCCCACTGCCAGCCCGACCATGGCCGAGGCGAGGATCGGACCGAAGGCAGACTTGCTGATGCCCCAGTCGGCAATCACCGCCGGCGCAATGAAGCCCATGATGGCGGCGTCAAAACCGTCGAAGGTGACGATCAAAAAACACAAACCGAGAATCAGCCATTGAAAGCGGGAGACGGATCGCTGATCGATCCAGTGTTTGATGTCCACAGCGGGAGTGTTCATCGATGCGACCCTTTTATTTTGATTGTGGGGCTGCATGACGCCAAGCAGGGGCGTTTGCAGGTAGCGCCAGCATAGGCCGGCGCCGCCTGGGAAGCGTCTGTGAAATGTTTAAACAGGTATCGGTTCTATTGATCGCCATACAGTTCATCGACCAGTACCTGCCAATCGAAGGGGTCGCTATACGCCAGGCCCTGCTCAGCCATCCGCTCGACCAGGCCGCGCTGGGTCTGCACAATTGCCAGGCTCATGTGCGGGCTGACGCCGACATCGGCTGCGGTCTTGGCCACCTCCTCCATCTCTTCGGCGCGTCGCCGTCCATGCTCGGCGACGCGGCTGATCAGGTAATGGGGCTGGCGCGCATCCCAGCCCATGCCCGGGAAGCTCTTGTGCAGCGAGGCCAGCACCCGCTCTTCGGCGCCGTACTGGCGGGCGGTCGCCAGGCACTCGGTGGTCAGCGCTTCGAGCCCCTTGATCATCACGCTGCGGCACATCTTGATGGCCGAGGCGACACCGATGCGGTCGGCCACCACCTGAATATTGAAGCCCAGCGGTGTCAGCCAGTCGGCCAGCGGCTGCGCCTGTGGGCCGCCCAGCAGGATCGGTGTCTGCAAGCGCTGCGGCGGTACCGGCGCCATCACTGCGGCGTCGACGTAAAGGCCACTGCGGGCTTCGATGGCCGCGCTGGCAGCTTGCTTGGTCGCCGGCGCCACCGAGTTGATGTCCATGAACAATTGCTGGGGCTGCAGGTGCGCCGCAGCCTGCTCGGCGACCTGCAAGGCCGACCCGGCCGTGACCGCCGAGATCACCAGTTGCACACCTTGGATAGCACTGGCCGCACTCTCGCACAGCTCGACACCCGCAGCCTGAGCTTTGGCCTGCAGCGCCGGCCGCCGCGCCGCATCCTCGAACAGCCGGTCGTAGACATGCACGCTGACGCCCTGGGCAGCGAGGTCCTGGCCAAGAATGCCGCCGGCCTCACCGAAACCGATCAGGGCCACATGTTGCAGGGATGCTAGGGTAGTCATTTGAGGCTTTCCTTGAAGACAGGTTGTGGGGTGACAGGCGCTTGCTCGGCCATAGCTCCAGTGCTATCAGGGTTGCGCAGACAGGCGTCGAAGCGTTCGCGATCGAAGAGTTTTTCCCACTTGCAGATCACAATCACCGCCACGCTGTTACCGATGACATTGGTGGTCGAGGTAGCGATGGCCAGCACCCGGTCGATGCCGAACAGCAGGCCCAGTGAACCAAGCGGCACCACATGCACTGACTGCAAGGTAGCCGCCAGTTTGATGACCGCACCACCGGCCGCACCGGCGCCGCCCTTGGAGGTCAGCAACATCACCGCCATGATGCTGATCTGCTGGCTGAGGGTCAGGCTGGTGTCGGTGGCCTGGGCCAGGAATCCCAGGCCGCAGGCCATGTACAAACAGGCGCCATCGATATTGAAACTGTAACCGGCAGGCAACACGAACCCGACCACGGCCTCATCGCAACCGGCCTTGGTGAGTTTGTCGACCAACCGCGGGAACGCCGCCTCACTGGAAGCCGTGCCCATGGCGATGATGGCTTCCTCCTTGATGACCCGCAGTATCTTGAAGATCGACAGCCCGGCCAGGGCCGCCACGCTGCCCAGCACCAGGAAGATAAAGATCAGCGTGCTGGCGTAGTACGTGAGGATGTAGCGCAGCAGGTACAGCAAGGTCTGTGAGCCGAAACTGCCAACGGCGGCGGCCATGGCGCCGAATGCACCGATGGGCGACAGGCGCATGATGTAGCTGAGCAACTTGAAGGTCAGGGTCTGGCCCTCGGAGAGCAGCTTGAGGCCCAGCCAGTCGGGTTTGGCGCACTGCGCCAGGGCAATGCCTACCAGCACTGAAACGAACAGCACCGGCAGGATATCGCCCTCGACAAAGGCCGAGGCCAGGGTCTTGGGGATGATCGAAAGGAAGAAGTGCCCGATGTCGAAACTGCCGCCCGACAGCGCCGCATTCACCGTGGCCGCTTCGCCGGCATTCAGGCTGTCACCGAGGTTGGCGTGCAGCCCCTCGCCGGGACGCACCAGCGACACCACGGTAAAGCCGACAACCATTGCCAGGCTGCTGACCACCTCGAAGTACACCAGGGTTTTGATGCCGATGCGGCCCAAGCGCCGGAAGTCGCCGATGTGGGCGATGCCGTGGACCACGGTGAAGAAAATGATCGGGCCCAGGAGCATCTTCAACAGCGCGATGAAGGCGCTGCCCAGGGGTTTCATCTGAATGGCGACGGAGGGTGCGGCAAGCCCGAGCACGATGGCCAATGCCATCGCGATCAGCACCTGGATGTACAGTTTGCCGAGCAATTTCATGGGGGGCGACCTTGTTTTTATTATTCAGGTCGAGGGTGGCACAGGGGGGCGCAGTCAGGGCAATGCGTAAGCCTTGCGGGACCATGCCTTTTGTTTATCGGGGCCGCTAGAGAGGCAGATCGAGGCGTTTGCGGGCGCGGTGGATCGAGCCGTTGCGCAGCGCCCAGCGCATCGCCCCTGCCACGGGCTGCGTGGTGGCACGCACCAGGCTGCGGCGCAGCGGCGAATGCTCGATACCGAAGAGTTGCGCGGCCCACGCGGGCAGCAGATCCACCCCGGCTTGCAGCATCAGGGCCCCTACCGGCCGCGCCAGCACGCTCGGCGCGGGCGCGGTGTGCAGCAAGCGCAACACCTCGAGACTGCGTTCATCGCACGACAATTGCCCACGCATGCCGTCGATATAAGCGACGATCGCGCGGGCATTGGTTGGGACATGCTCGGCGCCGAGCCGTCGCGCGATCAGGGCGGTTTCGGCGTAGTAACGATCCTGCTCGGCCAGCGACAGGTGCGGGTTGAGATAGCGCAAATGCGCGGCCATGAAGCTGTGCACTTCGGCCACGTGCACCCAGGTCAGCAGCGCTGGATCACTGGCCGCGTAGGGCCGGCCATCTGCGGCGGTACCGACGACCTTCTCATGCAGGGTGCGGACCTTGTCGATCAGCCAGTCGGCGTCCGCTCGCGCGGCGAAGGTGGTGCCCGCAATGAACTGCCCGGTGCGGCGCAGGCGGCCGGTCATGTCGTCGCGGAAGTTGGAGTGATCCCACACCCCGGCCAGCGCCAGCGGGTGGAGCATCTGCAGCAGCAACGCGGTGATGCCGCCGATCAGCATGCAAGGGAAATCGCCGTGTACCCGCCAGCACACTGCATCGGGGCCGTACAAACCGGGGTCGCCCTTGGGCTGTTCGAAATCGATCTGCCCCAGCGCCAGGCCGGTCATGCTGAGCATTTGTGCTTCGATGCGGCGGCGCAGGTATTCCATAGGGCTTCAGGTTTCCATCGGTGCGGCTTCGGCGGCCGTGGCGCGCGCCAGGCCCAGCACCAGCAGCAAGGTCAAAAGGGCAAAACCGGCCATGGTGGCGGTCATGCCGAGTATACCCAGCGGCGGCAGCAGCAGGCTCACCAACAGGCTGGCCAGGGCGCCGGCGAACATCTGAATCGAGGTCAGCAGCCCGCCGGTCACGCCCGCCAGCGCTGGCAACGGCTCCAGGGCGCCTTGCGCGGCACAGGGCGCGAGGATGCCGAACGCAGCAGTGGCCAGCACCAGGCACGGCATCAAGGTGACCAGCGTGGCGGTCGCCGTCAGCGACATCACCACCGCTGCGCCCGTGACCAGCACCGCGAGGATCACCCCGCATTGAATCAGCCGCTGAGGTGCCACGCCGCGCTGGCCCAGCCAGCCACTCAGGCTGGCACCGGCGACAATGCCGCCGCCCGTGCACGCAAACAAGATCGAATAGAGGGTCGTGCTGGCATGCAGGTGCTCGATCAGCACCACGGGCGAACCGGCCACGTAACCGAACATCCAACCGAACCCCAGGGCATTGATCAACAGATGGTCGCGTACGGAGCGGTGGCTCAGGGCCTCGCGGTAATCCTGAATCAGGCTGCTGGCTTTGGCTGGGTTTGGCACTGGCGCAGCGGTCTCTTCAAGGCCGAGCCAGGCCATCACCAGCAACAGCACGCCGCTCACCGCATTGATCGCATAGATGGCGCGCCAGCCCATCGCCGCCAGCACCGCCACGCCAAGCGCCGGCGCGACCATGGGCGCCATGTTCGCCACCACAGTGATCACCGCCAGCCGCGACTGCGCTGTCCGCCCTTCAAAACTGTCGCGCACCATGGCCATGGCCAGGGTCATCCCGGCGCCGGCACCCAGGCCCTGCAGCAGGCGGGCAATCAACAGGACGGTCATGTTCGGCGCCACCGTGGCCAGCACCCCGCCCAGCGCGAACAGCACCAGGCCGACCACCAGCAACGGCCGACGCCCATGACGGTCGGACAACGGCCCGTAGAAGAACGGACTCAGTGCAAAGCCGGCCATGAACAGGCTCAGGGTCATCCCCGCCAGCGATTGCGTGGAGTGCAGCGCATCGCCGATCCGGGTCAGCGCGGGCAACGCCATGTCGGTGGCAATCGGCGGCAGCGCGGCCAACGCCCCCAGGAACACCGCGAATGTCACGCCTGCCCTGCTCATCTTCATGCATTTACGCCTTATCACAGTCAAAAGGCCGCACGGGCGGCCAAAGGGATCAGTCTATCGGGATAAAAACCGCAGCATCGGTCAGGGACTTCAGGTTACCGGCCATATGTAGCGCGCAGCGCTCTAAGTCGGGCGGTAGAAGAATGGTACGACAACCGACGTCCATTCGGTCAATAATGCCCGCCATGTATTCAAGGAGCCCAGCGCCGTGGCCGTCCCGCAAGTCATCCTGCCGATTTTTCTGCTGATCATCCTCGGCTATTTACTCGCCCGCCGCGGCCCGCTCAAGCCCGAGATCAACAAGGGCCTGAGCAGCATCACCTTCTCGCTGTTCATGCCCATGGTGCTGTTCACCGGCATGGCCAACGCGCCGCTGCACGACGGTTTGAATGTGACACTCCTGGCCGCGTACTTCATCCCGGCCCTGATGATCTTCGCGCTGGTCAATGGCGTCACCCACTACTACGTCGGCCGCCCCACGCCCTACGGCCTGACCGCCGCCTTTGGCAATAACGCCCTGATCGGCATCCCGCTGGTGGCCGGGCTGTTCGGCAGCGGCGGGCTGGTGATGCTGTTCACCGTGCTGGCCGTGCACAGCTTGCTGCTGTTCAGCTTCCAGAGCCTGTACAACAGCTTCGCCGGCAACGAACCCTTCAAGGCCAGCACCCTGGTCGCCAGCCTCGCCAACCCGATGATCATTGGCCTGCTGGCCGGCGTGGCGTTGAACCTCAGCAACCTGCACCTGCCCGTCCCGCTGATGCAGCTGGCGCAATGGCTGGCTCAGGCCGCCCTGCCCTGCGCGCTGATCGTGCTGGGGGCGAATCTGGCAGGGTTTCGGCTCAAGCCCAGTGTCGAGGCGTTGGGGATTACCCTCGCCAAGCTGATGATCATGCCGTTGCTGGTGATCGTGGCGTGCCGGTTCTTTGGGGTGTATGGCATGCCGCGAGGGGTGCTGGTGCTGATGGCGGCGAACCCGTGCGGGGTCAATACCCTGGGGTTCTCGCGCACGTTGGAGGATAGCCAGAAGGCCAGTTCGGCGATTTGCTTGACCACGGTGTTGTCGGCGGTGACGTTGCCGTTGTGGATGTGGGTGAATGGGCTGGTGGGATAGTCAGGTTCATCGACCTTTTCCAGGGCTTTCACGTCCTCGATTAAGCGCGTCGCAGGCGGCATTGAGGCTGAACATGGCCGTGCACCCCGCTTCGGTCGACGGTGCGAGCAGGCACTGGGGGTCGGTTAGTAAAATCACCGTGCAAAAAACGTCCAACAGGCGTATACCACCGACGCAAATGCATCTGTTTCGCAAACGCTAACGGTAACCGCTATGCCTACCAGCTCCCCCTCGTCAGCTGAATCCCCCTACACCCCCGCTCGCAAATACCTGCATTGGCTGTCGGCGTTGATCATTCTATGGGCGACGTTCAGTGGGTTCGGGGTCGGTCTGCTGGCGCCAGATGACCCGCTGCGGGTGTGGGTCGAGAATCTCAATCCGCAGCTGACCAGCCTGTTCATTCCATTTTTTCTGATGCGGTTGTGGCTGTATCTGCGGGATCGCGATACCGAGGTGCATAACCGGGTGGCGGGCTTGGTGCATGGGTTGTTGTATCTGATGATTTTCAGCGTACTGCTCAGTGGGGTGTTGATGATGACGCATCCGGTAAGGATGCTTTCGCTGGTGACGTTTCCGCAGTTGATCCATTCAAGTCAGGTGCTGGACCGCATCCATGAGGCGCATCATGTGCTGTGTGCACTGTTGGCGTTGCTGGTGGCGATGCACCTGGGGGCGGTGGCGGTGCATGCGCTGCGGGGGAAGTCGGTGTTGTACCGGATGCGGTGATCGCTTAGCGCTGCAAGATGTTATTGCTCGCGATGGTGCCCGTGGCATCAACTCAGGGTTCTCCCATTTATAAACCCGGAAATCGCATCCACCTCGATGCAATAGCCACCTTTCGGTAACGATTTCGACACCTTCCAGTGAAAACCCCCACCACACGTCGCCCGCCCGTGAAACCTTTGCCATCAGTTAGTGTCACAAGGCCATCACCCTGTTAATCTACTAGAAAGCCTCTGCCGTGCACCATTCGAAGGCCACCCCCATGCACAGTACCGATACTGCCGAATCCCAACGCCTGGCGGCTGTGCATGCGCTGCAATGGCTGGAAACCGCTCATAACGAGGATTTCCAGCGTATCTGCCGCTTGGCGGCGGCCTACTTCAAAGTGCCGACCGTATTAGTGTCATTGGTGGAGCAAGACCGCCAGTGGTTCCCGGCGCGTATTGGCTTCGCTGCCAGCGAAACGCCGATCAATCAGTCGATCTGTGCCCTGACCATCCGCCAGAACGGCGTGATGCAGATCCCCGATGCCCGGCAGGATCCGCGGGTGTGCAACAACACGCTGGTCACCGCCCCCGAAGGCATCCGTTTTTACGCCGGTGCGGCGCTGCGCACCCGCTCGGGCTTCAATATCGGCAGCCTGTGCATCATCGACAAGCTTCCCCACGAACTGGCCCCGGGCGATAGCCTGGTGCTGCAGGACATGGCCGAAATGGTCATGGCGCAGATCGAACAACGGCAGATGCTCGACACCCGCGACCCGGTCAGTGGCCTGCCCAATCTGCGCCAGTTCCTGACCGATACCCGCGGCGTGCACCTCGATTCTCGCGCCCCGGCGCGCTTGATGATGCTGATCGAGGCGGTGGACAACCACTGGCAGCCCGACGACGGCGCCGACGACAATTTCAGCGCCCTGCGCTCCGGCGCCAAGCGCGTCAGTGACAAGCTGGCGCACATCCTCGAGGGTGTGGCGTGCCTGTACCAGCTCAGCGAGCAGCAGTTCTGCCTGATGCTGACCTGTCACCCCGATCGCCATCAGGAACTGACCAAGGCGCTGGTGGAGATGATCACCCAGCCCTTCCCTACTCAGGATTTCCCCTTGGCACCGTGCACCCGCATCGGTGTCGCCTGTTGCCTGGACGGCAGCCAGTCGGTGGGCAATCTGCTGCGCAAGGCCATCCATGCCGCCAGCGCCGCCGAGCGCGCGCGCAGCCGCTGGCAGGCCTATGACGAAAGCCGCGCGCATATCCATCGGCGCGCCTTCAGCCTGGTCAACGATTTCAGCGCGGCCATGGAAGGCGGCGGCATGTATTTGGAATTCCAGCCGCGCTTCAACCTGCAGGATGGCCGGCAACTGGGCGCCGAAGCCCTGCTGCGCTGGCGCCACCAGCACTTCGGACCGGTGTCGCCGGCCGAATTCATCCCGCTGATCGAACGTGCCGGGCAGATCAACCACGTCACGCGCTGGGTCATCGATCGTTCGCTGGCGGCCGTTGCGCAGTGGGCGCATGACGACAGCAAAGTGTCGATCAACCTGTCGGCGCTGGACTTTCAAGGCATGGACATCGCTCAGACCCTGAGCCGTGCCTGCAAGCTGCATCAGGTGCCTGCCGAGCGCATCGAGGTGGAGATCACCGAGGGCGAGTGGATTCGCGAAGCGCCGAACGTGATCGGGCAATTGCAGCGGATTCGGGCGCTGGGCGTGGATGTCGCCATCGACGATTTCGGCACTGGCTACAGCAACTTCGCGTATCTGCGTGACATCCCGGCCAATGTGCTGAAGCTCGACCAATCGATCATCACCGACCTGGAAAACAAACCGCGTAACCGCGTGATCGCCCGCTCGGTGCTGCAACTGGCGCGCGAACTGGGGTACCGGACGGTGGCTGAAGGGATCGAAACGTTCAGAAGCTTGAGCCTGGTGAAGTCCTATGGCTGCCATGAGGCGCAGGGGTACTTCCTCAGTCGGCCGTTGCCGGCGGAGCGGCTGATGCGTGGATACTCAGAGGATGCGGGTCAGGATTTCCCGTTGATTGCTTGCGGTTGAACGCTTGCGGGCTTGGCGTTGCTTGATCCGGCGCCTTCGCCGCCGAACGCGCCCCCTGGCTCCCACAGTGTCGACAGTCCCAGCGTCGTACACCTGTGGAAGCGGGCTTGCACGTTCGGCAGTGAACGGGCCAGCCCTGATTCACCCCATCAAGGCTTGAGCAACTGCATCTGCTGCCGGTAATCGTCGGTCACCTGCTGCGCCTGGCTGTTCCCCGTCACCACGCGCGGCGTGATCAGCACGATCAACTCGGTACGCGCCTTCGACTTGGTGGTGCTGCCAAACAACCACTTGAGCCCCGGAATGCGCCCCAGATACGGCACCGCTGTGCTGGTGTCGCTGTTGTCCTGCTTGATCAAGCCCCCCAACAGCACCGTCTGACCACTCTGCACCGCCACCTGAGTCGCCACCGAACGTGCGGAGATGGCCGGGTTGCTGTTAGTGGTGGTGACGTTACTGTAGTCGGCGTTGCTGACCTGCTGCTTGATGTCCATGTACACCAGGCCGCCCGGGTTGATGCGCGGCACCACATCGAGGATCACCCCGGTCTGCACGTATTCGACGCTGCTCAGAGTCGTGTCCGAGGTGGTGGTGTTGACCGAGGTCTGGTTGATCGGGATGTTCTGGCCCACCTGGATCTGCGCCTGCTGGTTGTTCATTACCACCAACGACGGCGCCGACAGCACCTGGGTGCGGCCATTGCTCTCCAGCGCATGCAAGGCCACTTGCAGATTCTTGCTGACGAACGAGTAGAACAGCGAATCGGTGCTGGCTAACGCTGCGCCGCCACTGCCCAGCGCGCCTTGGCTGCCCGAGGTATTGGATACCGTGGTGCTGGAAGAGTTACCGGCCAGGCGCCCGAGGTACCACTGCACCCCCATGTCCAGTTCACCGGTGAGGTTGACCTCGAGGATGCGCGTTTCGATCTGCACCTGCATGGGCGGATTGTCGAGGCGCTTGATGGCGCCTTCGATCTCCGTCCACTGTGCCGGGCGGGTACGAATCAACAGTTGGTTGCTGCTCTTTTGCGCGGTGATGCGGGTGCTTTGGTCGAGGCTTTTTGCGGTGCCTTGGCTGCCGGCCGAATCACTGCTGCTGCCATCGCTGCCATCGCTGCTGGCGGTGCCGTCCTGATCGCTGTCGTCGTCGCTGTTCTGCTCGCTGCCGACGCTTTGCATGCTGTTGCCGTTGCTGCTGTTGAGGCCCTGGCCACTGCTGCCATTGAGGCCGCCGCTGCTCAGGCCACCGCTGGTGCCCGAGCTGTTGTTGCTGTTCAGCGAGGACAGGCTGGTGGTGCGCACACCCGGCGCAACCTTGGCGGCGCTGTCGTCCTTGATCTCGCCGTTGCCGTAGATCTGGCGCAAGTACTTTGCCAGGTCCGTGGCCTTCATGTTGCGCACGTCGTAGACGTACAGCTGCGGCTCGTTGCCGCCGCCCTCGTCGATGGTGTGAATCCAGTCACCGACTTCGCTCAGGTACTGCGGTTGCGACGAGATCGCGACCACCGAGTTGGTCCGCTCGATCGGCAAGAAGTGCACCATGCCGGCCAGCGGCATACCACTGTCGGGGCCGAACATCTTCTGCAGTTGCGGCATCAATTCGCCGACGGTGGCGCGCTGCAGGCCGTACACGCCGATGGACATGCCCTTGAGCCAGTCGACATCGAAGGTATTGATGGTGTCTTGGTAGTTGGCCAGCTCTTCGGGCGTACCGGCCAGGCTGAGCACGTTGCGGGCAGGGTCCACCAGCAGGAAGGCGTTCTCGCGGGCGAAGGGCTTGAGCAGTTTCTGCATCTCGGTGGCGGAGATGTAGCGCAGGCTGAACAACCGCGCCGAGAGGCCATTGGCCGGCCGCGCGGAGGCCAGCGTCGGCGTGAGTTTGCCACTCACCGCCTGGTTGGCCGGCAGGATCACGTAGCGGTTGCCCTGACGAATCATGGCGTTGTTGGTCCAGGACAGCAGGGTCTCGAGGATCGACAGCGCTTCGGTCTTGTCGACCGGCTGCGAGGTGGAGAAGCTGACGTCGCCGGTCACACCCTGGGCGATGCTGTAGTTCTCGTGCATCAGGTCGCCCATGACGCTGTTGATCACCGCTTCGATCGGCTGGTTGGTGAAGTTGAACATGATGTCGCCGGACGCCTGCCCTCCCTGGCCTGGCGCGCTGGCCGGCAGCGCCGTGGCGCGACTCGGCGCGGTGTGCACGAAACTCTGGTTGCCGCGGATGATCTGCTGGCGTGCGCGACTCGCGGCCGGTGTGGCGGCGTCGTTGACCGGCGTGGCCAGCGGTGTGTCGTCCACTGCCGAGCGCTGGTCGCCGGTGCCGCGCAGGGCCTCGTGCATCAGCGCCGGATCGTTCTCGGTGCGGGTCGAAGGCATCGCGCAACCGGCAAGGGCGACGGCGGCGGCCAGACAAAGCAGGGGGGTGCGCAAGGTGGCTATGTTACTGACTCCTGAGGGGATGATGTTCATGGTGCGGTCACTGGAGGCTCGGCCTCTTGAGGCGCATCCGTGTGCACGACTGATGGGGCGGGAAGCTTGGGGCCCGATGCGGCATCGGGCGGCGGCAGGCGCAAGGTCGGCAGGCTCAACTGACGGGTCTGACCATGGTGAACGAAGGTCGCCTGGCGCGGGGTCAGCGCTTGCAACTGCCAACCGTTGTCGAGGCTGGCGCCGACTTTCAATTTGAGGCTGCGCGAGCCTTCGCGCAGCAGTGCCCATTGGGCGGCGCCGTCGAGCACCACACCGCTGAGGCTCAGGCCCGCGAGCCCGGTGTCGGCGGCGCGCTCGCCCGCCGGATCACCTTGGCGCGAAGGGCTGAACAGTGGCTGCTGCCAGATGAGCGCGAGGCGTTGCTCAGCCAGCTCCGGCATGGCCAGCGGACGAGCGTTGGCGTTGCTCATCGGCGGCGCGTCGGTGGGCGCCAGCCATTGAGGGTCTTGCCCGCTGCCGGTGAGCAACATGGCCAACAGCACCGAGAGCAACACACAGGGGATCAGCAACAGCGGATTGAAGGGCAGCGTTTTCATCGGGCGACCTCCTTCGCCGCTGCCGGCTGCAGATAGCCGCTCACCAGCAGATGCACACGCAGGCGACCGGGGCCACCCGTGGCTGGCGCGGTGCTGTTGCGACGAATGCTCAGGCTGTCGACGAACAGCGCCGGCTGGCTGTATTCGATGTCATGTAAAAGATGCCCGAGGGGTTCGGCGGCGCAGTCCAGGGTCAGGCTGACTTTGACCTGACGATAGGGCTGAGCGCTGTCCTGCTCCGGGGTGATCGGCATGCGTTGGGTCAGTTCGCAGCCGGGGCCTTCGTCGGCATGGGCCTTGATCAATTCGACGCTGTGCTGCATCAACTGCGCGGCCACGGCGCTGAGATCGTCACCGGGCAGCAGGCTGCTGCGGCTGGCAGGATCGCGGCGCGCCTGTTCGAGCTGCTGCTGCAGCAAGGTTTTTTGCGCCAGCTGGCCGGCGTAGCGTTGTTGCTGTTCGCGCAGGTCCTGCAACTGGTCGTCGATATCGCTCAACGGGCCAGTGAACCAGCTTTGCACCAGCAACCACCAGGTCGCCCATAGCAGCAGGGCGAGGACGATGACCGCAGCGCCGCGGCGCTCGCGGGCGTTAAGCGGACGGCGCATCGGCGGCCTCCTTGCGCAGATGGGCACGCAGCGAAAAGTGATCCTTGCCGGTGTCGGTGTCGGGTTGAATGATGCCCTGGAACTGCGCGTCGACCAGGCTGTGGCAGCCCTTGACGCGGTTGATCAGATCACTGGCACTGGCGCTCTGGCCCGACAGCGTGACGTCGCCGCTGTCGCTGACCTCGAGCTGCTCGAGCCAGGTGTCGGCGCCCAGGCAGTCGGTGAGGTCGGCGAGCACCTGGGTCAGCGCTGGCTGTGCCAGTTTGCGTTGCGCCAGGTAGCGCGCTGCGCCGCGGGTATTGAGCAGTTCGCTGCGCAGTCGCTGCAGTTGCGCGACCTGCTGGCGCTGCTCGGCGACGCTGTTTTGCATGTCGTCCAACAGTGTTTGCCGGGCGTCGAGCCATAGCAGCATGCAGCCCAGCAGCAGCGTGGCGCTGATCGCCAGCAACCAGCGATCGATGCGGTTGCCGGCACGCTGTTTCGGCCGGGCGTGGGCGGGCAGCAGATCGATGCCGAGCGGCGTGCCGTGGGCATCGCGGACATCTACGGCTTGCAGAACGAGGCCCTGTTGCTGGCATTCATCGAGGATGGCTTGCAGGCGCTCGCGCAGGATCGCGACCAGCACGACTCTGGCCTGATGCTTGTCACGGCTGACGACCTTGGCGTCGAAATACAGTTGGGTGGCGTTGAAGGGGGTGTGTTTGTCCAGCTCGAAACCTAGGACGTCGCGCAGGTTGCGGGTGGCGATGACGGGGACACTGAGGTGTTGGATCAGCACGGTGCTGGCGGGCAGCAGCAAAATATGCCGGGCACCGGACAGAGTGGACGAAACGCCATCCCCTGTGGGAGCTCCCACAAGCGCCGCATCGCCTAGGCTCAGCGGCCAGTCGAGCGTGCGGATCTGTGGCCCGCTGCCCATACGCGCACGCCAACGCGCCGGCAGCACGCCGTGCAGCTCGCTCAGCCACAAGCGCCAATAGCGCTGCGCCGGGCTGCCGCGCCAATGGCCGAGCAGGCGTTCGACCTGGGCCCGAAGCGGTGCCAGGGCGGTGGAATTCAATGGGTTCATTCTTGCCAACGCAGGACCCGGTAAGGCCGCGTCCCCTCCTTCGATGCATTAAGTAACAGGGTCACGCCCAGCGTCGTGGTGAAACCGTCGGGCAGGCGTGCCTGGCTATATAGCGTGAGAATCGGGCCTTGATCGCCGACCAGCGGGATGCCTTTGGCCAAGCCCAGGGCGCGCTTGAGCTGCGGGCTGGCGAAGGCGGCGTCGGGGCTGTCAAGGCCGCTCCACAGGGTGATGTCGGGGAGTAATGCGCCGTAGAGCGCCTCGGTCATGCCGGGCAGTTCGCGGGCTTCTTCGAGCAGGCGCAGCGGTGCCTGGCCAGCGCCGCGGCGCTGCTCAAGGGCGCGTTCAAGGTCATCGGCGAGGGTGTTCGGAGCGCCGACGGCCTTGAGCAGACGGCCGAAATCCGCAGCGGCGCCGGCGTTCAGATCCAGCTTGCCGCGCTCGCTGAACACGCTGATTTGCAGGGCACTGCCATCGAAGTTCAAACCGTGGGGTTGGCCGTCGGCGAGCCATTGGCGGCGCGGATCGTGATCGAGCAAGGCGGCCACGGCGACGCCTACCCCGGCCTCGGCGGCGAACAGCGCTTGGGTGTGCTGATGTTGCCAGAGCGCCTGGCGGGTTTCGAGACGCACCCAACCGGCCAGGCCAGCGAGCAGGACGCTGAGCAAAGCCAGAACCCAGAGCACGACCAATAGCGCTATGCCGCGCTGGCGGTGGTCGTTGTGTGGCGAAGGTTGGAACGGCGTCAGCAGAGCGGGCCTCTTCGCGGGCAAGCCTGGCTCCCACAGGGCGGCGACTGCGGTGCAGCCGGCACTGTGGGAGCCAGGCTTGCCCGCGAAGAGGCCGGTAAGGATATGCACAGACATCACTGCCCACCCGCCTGTGCCGACAAGTCCAGCTTCAGTGCGACGCTCTGCAAGGTCCACGGCACCGGGCCGCCGAGGGTGGCGTCGATACGCACCGCCTGCGGCAGGCGGGCCGGCCATGGCCATTGCTCCAGCCAGCCGCTCGGTTGCCCCGTCGGCGTAGTGCCGCGGTAGCTCAGGTGCAGCGCCTTGACGTCATGCAGCAAGACCTGCGGCTCGCCGAATGCGTGGAGCGTCTGCCCGTCGAGCTGTGCCAGATCAACCACCAAGCGATGGTTCTGCCAACTGAATTGATGCTGATACAGGCCGCCCCCCATATGGCTCGGCAGCGGCGCATAAAACCTCATGCTCTGCGCCGAGCCCTGGAATATCTGCGGTGCTTGCGCGTCCGGCGAACCGGCGGCCAATGGCAGCGCCTGGCTGATCGAGCGACGTAAAAACCCTTGGCTGGCACGGACTTCATCGAGCCGCGTGCTGTAGCGATCGGCCTTGGCCACCGCGCGATTGGCACCGACGATCGCGCCGCCGATCAGCGTCAGCATCACCCCGAGCAGGCTGATCACGATGAGGATTTCGAGCAGGGTGAAGCCGGCGCTGCGGCGCATCGCGGGATGCTGCCTTGAACTGCCGAGGCGCACGGGGGGGTGTATCCACTGGGCACGCGGGCATGCCGATGGTCGAAGTTCGCTGCGGTGTTTCACGGCGCGGCCCCACTGCTGGCCGCGCGGGCTTGCAAGGTGCTGAAGCGCGCGTGGCGGCGGTCTTCGTCAAGGTTGAGGTCCAGGCGATACAGCGCAATTTGCGCGGTAGTGCTGGGCTGCTGGCTGACGTTCAGCTGCCAGCGCAACGCGCCATCCCAGGTGCCCTCGCTGCGCCCGGCATGCAGCGGGCCGTTGCTGAATTCATCCATCAACGAACGGGCGGCCAGGCTCAAACGGTCGCTGCGCTGCACCTGCTGCAAGGACTTGGCGCTTTGCCCGAAGGCGGTCAACAGTACGGCGCAGCACAGGGCCAATACGGTGAGGGCCGCCAGCATTTCCAAAAGGGTGAAGCCGCGCTGTGTGGATGGGGTTCGATCTGTATTGCCGCTGCGGGCCTTTTCGCGGGCAAGCCTTGCTCTCGCGGGTGTACGCTCGAGCCCTGCTCGCACTGTGGGAGCCAGGCTTGCCCGCGAAGAGGCCACCAAGTCGTACACAAAGTCCGGATCGGTAAAGGTGCGCAGGGCAATCACGGCACATCCCGCACAGCCACGCTGCCCGTCAGCCAACCAATATCGATACGCCAACGCTTGTCGCCTTCGCTGAGCAATACGTGCCCACCACTGGCCCCGCCGTCCGGATAGAACTCGAACGCAGCCCCCAGCTCCTGAGCGGTCTGCAACTGAATGTTCATATCCGCCGGCAGCGACTGTGCCGCTTGCCCGGGCGCCGCGAAACGCCGCTGCGCCAAGTCAAACCGCGTCTGCGCTGGCTGCCCGCTGACGATCGCCTGCACCCGCGCCGCACGCAGCGCCTGCACCACCTGAGCGATGGCGCGGCGTTCGGCAGCGGCATGCAGCCCCTTGCCCACCCCAAAGGAGAGAATGCCCACGGTCACGCCGATGAGCACGATCACCACGAGCATTTCGAACAAGGTGAAGCCGCGGGCACGGTGCATCGTCATTACTGCCAGTTACCCAGGTCGGCCTTGTAGCCATCCCCGCCTGCGACGCCATCCTGACCGTAGAAGATCAAGTCATAGCTGCCATGCTCACCCGGAAAGCGATAGCCAAACGCGTGACCGAACGGGTCCTTGAGGTCCGACGGCTTGGCATACGGGCCCATCCAGCCGCTGGCGTTGGCCGGCTTGGTCAGAAGTTGCTGCAGGTTGGCCGGTGGCGCGCCCACGTCCAGCGCGTAGCTCTCGACCTTCATGCTCAAACTCGCCAACTGCGCCTTGCCCGCGCCGTACTTGCCCTTGTCGACATTGCCGCCCACCTGACGCACCACAATGGTAGCGACGATGCCCAGCAGCACGATCACTGCGAGCATTTCCAGCAGCGTAAAGCCGCCTTGGCGACGGCTGGACTTCATGGTTTTCATCGAATCGATTCCTCAGATATTACTGGTAAGGCTCATCAGCGGCAGCATGATGGCGAGCATGATCACCGCCACCATCACTGCCATGACCACGGTCAGGGTCGGTACCAGCGCGGCGAGCATCCGGTCGATACCGCGTTTGGCTTCTACATCGAACACATCCGCGACCTTGAGCAGCATCGCGTCGAGATTGCCGGCCTGTTCACCGACCTCGATCATTTGCACGGCCAGTTCGGGCAGCAGCGGTTGCTCGCCAAACGCACTGGCCAACGTACCGCCCCCCTTGACCCACTCGCCGGCCTGCTCGACCTGCTGGACGATGGCGCGGTTGCCACAGACCTGGCGCACGATCAGCAGCGCTTGCAACAAGGCCACCCCGTTGCTCAACAAGGTGCCCAGCGTGCGGGCGAGTCGCGCCGCTTCAATGCGCTGCAGCAGCGGACCAATGACGCGAACCGACAACAGCCGACGATCGAAGCGCAGCCGCCGGGCCGGATCGCGACGGCGCCAGGCGATGCCCCAGACCAGCACGATCAGCCCGGCGAGTATCAACAGCCCGTCATCGCTGAGCACCTGGCCGGCTCGCAGGATGACCTCGGTGATCAACGGAATCGGCACCCCCAGATCGCGAAAGATCGGCACGAACTGCGGCACCACATAGGCCAGCAGCAGGGCCAGCGAGCCGAGCACGCCGACCACCAGAAAGATCGGATAGATCAGCGCGTTGATGACTTCTCCGCGCAAGGTCTCGCTGCGCTCCAGATACTCGGAGAGCTGGCGCAGGGTGCTTTCCAGCGAACCACCGGCTTCACCGGCGCGCAGCATGCTGATGTAGAGCGTCGAGAACTGCCCGCCCTCCTCTTCCAGCGCCTGGGACAGCGGCTTGCCCGCCTTGACCTGCTCGCGTATGCGCTCCAGCAGGGCACGGCGCTTGGGCTCGTTGCTCTGCTTGAGCAGGATGCCGAGGGATTTTTCCAGCGGCTGGCCGGCGCCCAACAGGGTTGCCAACTGCTGGGTGAAACTCACCAGCGCCGCGCCACTCAGCGCACTGCGCCGACGCCCCAGCGCACTGGCGCCAGCACTGGCCTGAATACTCAAGACCATCAACCCGCGTTTTTGCAGGAGCGCTACGGCGGCCGGCTGATCGGCGGCGCTGATCGCCCCGCGCTGACTGGCGCCTTCGCTGTCGACGGCGTGGTAATTGAAGTCGGCCATATCAGTCGCCGCGCGTCACGCGCAGCACCTCTTCGAGCGAAGTGATGCCGGCCACCGCCTGGCGCAGGCCTTCTTCGTACAAGGTCCGCAAGCCGCCGCGGCGGGCGGCCTGTTCGAGGGTCGCGGCGTCGGCCTGACGCATCAGCAGGCCGCGCAGTTCTTCGCTCATTACCAGCAATTCGGTGATCGCGCTGCGGCCGTGATAACCACCGCCGATCGCCTCGGTATCGGGCCGATAAAGAATGATCGGGCGCTGCTCGGTGAAACGATCGAGGCCGTGGGCGGCGACCAGTTCCGGCGGCGCCTCGAAGGCGATACGCGTCTCGGGATCGAGGCGTCGCACCAGGCGCTGAGCGAGGATGCCCTTGACCGTCGAGGCAATCAGGTAGCTTTCCACGCCCATGTCCAGCAGCCGCGTGATACTCGCTGCGG
Organism: Pseudomonas baltica; assembly: GCF_031880315.1. Lineage (NCBI taxonomy): Bacteria > Pseudomonadati > Pseudomonadota > Gammaproteobacteria > Pseudomonadales > Pseudomonadaceae > Pseudomonas > Pseudomonas baltica. The sequence goes on from NZ_CP134771.1 coordinate 1,537,502, forward strand.
CGCTATTGGTGTGCAGGGTGGAGAGCACCAGGTGGCCGGTCAGTGACGACTGAATGGCGATGCGGCAGGTCTCGAGATCGCGCATCTCACCGATCATGATCACGTCAGGGTCCTGACGCACGATAGAGCGCAGTGCCCCGGCGAAATCCAGGCCGATGGAGGGTTTGACCTGAATCTGGTTGATGCCCTCGAGCTGATATTCCACCGGGTCTTCGACGGTGATGATCTTGCGCTCGGCGGTATTGAGCTGCGACAGCGCGGTATACAGCGTGGTGGTCTTGCCCGAGCCGGTGGGCCCGGTCACCAACAGGATGCCGTGGGGGTTGCGCAGCACCTCGAGGAAACCCTCGAGGCGCTCGCCGTCCATGCCCAGGCTCTGGAAATCGAAGCTGACCGTTTGCCGATCAAGTAAACGCATCACCACCGACTCGCCAAAACTGGTGGGCACCGTCGACACCCGCAGGTCAAGGGACTTGCCCTGGATGCGCAGCATGATGCGACCATCCTGAGGCAAACGCCGCTCGGCGATGTCGAGCCGGGCCATGATCTTCAAGCGCGAAATGACCGCCGCCGCCGAGCTCGACGGCGGCGCTTCGGCTTCGTGCAGCACGCCATCAATGCGGTAGCGCACCTTCAACTGGCTTTCGAAGGGCTCGACGTGAATATCGGAGGCGCGCTGCTCCACCGCACGCTGGAGAATCAGGTTGACCAGGCGAATCACCGGTGCCTCGGAGGCGAGGTCCTTGAGGTGCTCGATGTCCTCTTTAGCGCCCCCCTCCTCGTCCAGGGTCTCGATCAGCGAGCCCATGGCCGACCGACCTTGGCCGAAGTAGCGCTCGATCAGGGCTTCCACTTCATTGGCCGCGCCCACCGAGAGGTAGACCGGCAGCTGGCAGGCATAGGCAACCGCCTCGATGGCGTAGCGATTGGCCGGGTTGGCCACCAATACATGCAGGCCATCGCGTTCCGCGCCCAAGGGCACCACGCGGTGATGACGCAAAAAACGTTCGCTCAAGGCCGGCACCGCTTCGAGCATGGGCGGCGCATCGGCGGCCAGCAGCAAGGGGGCGGGCAGGCAGGCGGCCCAGGCCTCGGCCAGGGACATTTCAGAGACCAGCCCCAGGCGCGTCAGCAGGCCGAGCAGTTCATTACTGGCCGAGTCCTGCTCCAGACGCCGCGCGCGCTCCAGATCCACCGCCTTCAGCCCACCATGGGCGAGCAGCCACTCGCAGATCTGCGCGTCGGCAGGCAGCTGTGCGTGCACGGCATCGATGGGGGACAAGGGCATGGGATGAACTTCAGGAATTAAATAAAAAGGGCGCCTTTGCAGACGCCCCGATGAATCTTACCAGTTATTTAGTGGTAGCAGCTGAGGCGCCGGCCGGACGGCCGCCCTTGATCGTCTTCTGCGCTTGCTTCTTTTCTGCCTTGGCATCGTGGGTCTGGGTCATGACGGTAGAATCTGCCGTACCCGAAGCACTGGTCGAGTTGGCGGAATCATCAGCCAATGCCATACCTGCAACAACCATCGACAACACTGCCGAACCTGCAATAAGTGGCCACTTCATATAAATCAACTCCAATCAAAGTTATGGCAAGTCAGTATTGCCAAAAATGCAATCAATTAGCCATCACCGCAAAAAAAACACTGCCAAAGCCAGTAAAATCAGGGGTGACGGCGATTTTACTAAACCAACAGACCTGTAGGTTTAGGGTAGGTTCACATCCTGACATAAAAAAATTACATTTTTATTCTTTGTGTTTTTCGTGTTGACACAAATTGAAAAACATCGTCTTAATTTAAGGGAAAGCGGAAGCACTGACTCTAACTTGAAGGCAAGTTGCCAGTATTTTTGCTTTTAAATTAAACAATTCCCCGCTTCATCGCACGGCGATAGCCATGCCTGCTGCTGCCTGTTTGTTCCTTGCCCAATTATGACGGGAGGGGCCAAGACTTGCCGCCAGCAAGGCGTCGCGCTAGTTGCCTGCGACATAAGAGCGCGGGGCAAGATCGGCAGTTGGAGTAATCAAAGATGCGTAACCGAACACTTCTTGGCGCTAAATCGGCACTGGCACTACTGGGCTTGGCAATCGCGCAAGTGCATGCCGCCGACACCACGGCGCAGACGCAGCTTGAAGCCAAAGAGCAACGTGCCGACAAAGCCGCCGCCGCGACCGTGGCGAAGATGAGCATGGAAGAGAAGCTGGCCTATATCGGCGGTACTGGCGGCTGGGACGTCAAACCGTTGAGCGCTTACGGCGTACCGCAGATTCACGGTGCCGATGGCGGTGCTGGCGTGCGCTACACAAGCGAAGGCAACGCGCAGGGCGTGGTCTATCCGTCCGGCCCGAACCTCGCCGCCACCTGGAACCCGCGTCGCGCCATCGATTTCGGTCGCGCATTGGGCTACGACACCGCGTCTGGCGGCTACCAGTTCATCACTGGCCCCGGCATGAACCTGTACCGCACCCCGTACGGCGGCCGCGCGTTCGAATACCTGTCCGGTGAAGATCCGTTCCTCGGCGCGAGCATGGGCACCGCCGCGATCAACGGCATCCAGTCTCGCCGTGTCTGGGCCGAGGCCAAGCACTTCGCTGCCAACGACCAGGAAACCAACCGCTTCATCCTCGACGAAAAGATCCCCGAGCGCGTGCTGCGCGAGATGACCCTGCCGAGCTTCGAGTCCGCCTCCAAGAACGGCCTGGTGGCGATGATGATGTGCTCGTTCCAGAAAGTGAACGGCGAATACGCCTGCGAAAATTCCCACCTGATCGCTCAGATCCTGAAGAAGGAATGGGGCTACAAGGGTTTCATCCAGAGTGACTACAACGCGGTTGTCGATGGCCTTCCTGCAGCCCAGGCCGGTACCGACCTGGATATGATGGGCTACCAGTTCAACAGCACCATCCTCAAACCGTACCTGGACAGCGGCGAGCTGAAGGCAGCGACCATCGACGACAAGGTGCGCCGCATCCTGCGCGCGATCTACCTGTACCAGTTCGACAAATTCGCGCCGCTGACCACCCACAACATGAACAGCGCCACCAGCAACAAGGTCGCACTGAACGTGGCCCGCGAAGGCATCGTGCTGCTCAAGAACCAGAACAACGTGCTGCCGCTGGACAAGTCCAAGGTCAAGACCATCGCCGTGGTCGGCAATCTGGCCAAGTACTCGCCGCCAACCGGTTTCGGCAGCGCCAACGTCATGGCCAGCCACTACATCAGCGAGCTGAGCGGCCTGACCCAGACCGCGCCGAATGCCAAAGTCGAATTCATCGATGGCCTGTCGTTGGACCCGAGCGCTTCGGTGTGGTCGTCCAAAGACAGCAAAGGCAACAAAGTTGCCGGCCTGAAGACCGAGTACTTCACCAACGCCAACTGGTCGGGCGATGCCGCCGCTACGCAGATCAGCGACCACGTCGATCTAGACTGGTCCACCGATACGCTGCCCGTCAACGGTGACACCGCCAATACCTCGATCCGCTACACCGGTACCGTGACCCCGACCACCAGTGGCGATCAGGTATTCAAGGTACGTGCCGACGGCGCGGTACGCCTGTGGGTCAATGGCAAGGAAATCATCAACAACGGTGACGGCGAGCATCTGCCTACCAACAGCATCCCGCCGACCATCCCGTCGTTCGGCAAAGTGCATCTGGAAGCCGGCAAGGCGTATGACATCAAGCTCGAGTACTCGCGTCGCGATGGCTACATCTCGACCATGGGCGGGCTGGTGGGCGTGCAGCTGTCGTGGGCTTCGCTGGCAGCGCCGCAAGACCTGTCCAAGTACGACGCAGTGGTTGTCGCGGTCGGTAACAGCAACGAATACGAAGGTGAGGGTTTCGACCACGGTTTCGACCTGCCGGAATACCAGAGCGAGCTGATTCAGAGCATCGGCAAGGTCAACAAGAACACCATCGTCACTGTACACGGCGGTACCGGCCTGAAGATGGCGGACTGGATCGATCAGGTCCCGGCTGCGCTGCATGCCTTCTACCCTGGCCAGAACGGCGGTCAGGCCTTGGCCGAGATCCTCTTCGGCAAGGTCAACCCGTCGGCCAAGCTGCCGATCAGTATCGAACGCAACATCGAAGACAACCCGCTGTACGCCGACTTCCCGAACTACGACAACAACCTGTCGCTCAAGGAAACCAGCTACAAGGACGACCTGTTCCTGGGCTACCGCGGCTACGAGAAGAAAGGCACCAAGCCGCTCTTCCCGTTTGGTTACGGCCTGTCGTACACCACTTTCGGCTACAACAACATCAGCGTGACCCCAGGCGTTGCCGTGGGCAATACGCCGATCAAGGTGTCGTTCGACCTGACCAACACCGGCAAGGTCGCTGGCTCCGAGGTTGCCGAGCTGTATGTTGGCCAGGCTCATCCGAAAGTCGAGCGCGCACTCAAAGAGCTCAAGGGTTACAAGAAGGTCTACCTGCAGCCGGGTGAGACTCGCCACGTGACCATCGAGCTCAACGATCGCTCGCTGGCCTACTTCGATGTCGACAGCAAGCAGTGGGTCATCGACGCTGACACCTTCAACATCTCGTTGGGTGCGTCGTCGCAGGACATTCGTCTGCAGGGCAAAGTGGTCAATCAGTTCCGTCAGGAACTGTCGACCACCACCAGTAACCCGCTGCCACGCTCGGCGCTGAACTCCACCAAAGTCACTGTGACTGCGGTGAAGACTGGCGGCGTGGATGATCAGGAAACCAGCGACGATACCGGTACCAGCGACGATAACTACGGTTCGACTGACTACTAAGAGGTGAAGGCTCCTGCGGTGTACGCCGCAGGAGTCGTCGTTGCTTTGCCGGCCCCTTCGCGGGCAAGCCTTGCTCCCACAGATTTGCACCTGTGGGAGCGGGCTCTGCCCGCGAAGAGGCCATCAACCCCACCGCCACCCCATCAAGGTCGCCGGCGAATCGCCTGATCGACCTGCTCTAGATAAACCTCGAAACTACGCTCCAGATCGACCTGCTCGGGAAACCGCAGCCATTGCAGCTGCAGCCCGTCCATCATCGCCAGAATCTGCTGGGTGATGGCATCCAGATCGACATCCTCACGCACCTCCCCTCGCTGTACCAACTCTCGCAAATGCCCACCCAAGCGGCCATAGATATCCTGATAGCGCGCCTGATACCACTCCCAGGCGGGGTGTCCCTCCACCAGGCTCTCGGCATTGAGAATACTGAACGCCCGCACCACACCCGGCGCTCCGGCGTTGGAGCGATTGATTGCCCGCAAGCTGCCAAACAACCCATCCAGGCTGCCATCGCCACGCACTTCGTCGGCAATGCGGCGGTTGACCTCGTCGCGCCGATCGAGCACGCCCATCAGCAACGCAATCTTGCTGGGAAAATGATGCAGCACCCCAGCCACGCTGATACCGACACGTTCGGCGATTCGGGCGATGGATGCGCCGCTATAGCCCTCCAGTGAAAACAGCTGCAAGGCGGCATCGAGCAGTTCTTCACGGCGCTTTTCGCCCTTGGGGGCGCGGCGTTGGCGGGGGGTGGCGGGCGGCGCGTCCTGCGCGGGGTCAGGCTGGGTAGTCATCGTGGCATCCATTCGGGCAAGGCCCTTACCGTAAACAGATTGCCCGCGAGGTGCAAATACCTGGCGGCCATCGCCCTTGACCGACCCGCCTGCGGCGACTAGGTTGAGCCTCAACGGGCGGGCCATAGCGCGCGCCCTACAATAAAAATGCAGTGCCATAAAACGAGGCCCCCATGCCTGCCAGCCCAACCCCTCCGAGCGCGCTGACCTACCTCAGTGGCTTCGGCAACCAGTTCAGCAGCGAGGCATTGCCCGGTGCGCTGCCAGTGGGGCGCAACTCCCCGCAGCGCCCGCCCTACGGTCTGTACGCCGAGCAATTCTCCGGTAGCGCCTTTACCGTGCCCCGCAGCGAAGCCCGGCGCACCTGGCTGTACCGTCTGCAACCCGCAGCCAACCACCCGCGCTTCGAACGCCTGCAACGCCAGTTGCCGGGCCGCGAACCGGGTGTGATCACGCCCAATCGCTTGCGCTGGAACCCGCTGGACATTCCCGCGCAGCCTTGTGACTTCATCGATGGGCTGGTGCCGCTGGCCGCAACCCACGCTAGCGATCAGGCCGAGGGCGTCAGCGTCTACCTCTATGCCGCCAATCGCTCGATGCAACGCGCGTTCTTCAGCGCCGACGGCGAATGGCTGGTGGTGCCGCAACAGGGGCGGTTGCGGGTGATCACCGAACTCGGGGTGCTGGAGGTCGAACCGCAAGAGATCCTCGTGTTGCCGCGCGGCCTGAAGTTCAAGGTCGAATTGCCGGACACCATTGCGCGGGGCTATATCTGCGAGAACCACGCCAGCCCCTTGCGCCTGCCTGACCTGGGGCCCATCGGCAGCAACGGCCTGGCCAACCCGCGGGATTTTCTCAGCCCGGTGGCGCGTTTCGAGGACTTGCGCCAACCCTGCCAACTGGTGCAGAAATTCCTCGGCGAGCTGTGGGCCACCGAGCTGCCGCACTCGCCCTTCGACGTGGTCGCCTGGCACGGCAACAACGTGCCTTGTAAATACGATCTGCGGCACTTCAATACCTTGGGCACGGTGAGCTTCGATCACCCCGACCCGTCTATCTTTACCGTGCTGACCTCGCCCAGCCCGGACCCTGGCGTCGCCACCGTCGATTTCGTGATCTTCCCGCCACGCTGGATGGTGGCCGAGAACACCTTTCGTCCGCCTTGGTTCCACCGCAATGTGATGAACGAATTCATGGGCCTGATCAGCGGCGCCTACGACGCCAAGGCGAGCGGCTTCAGCCCCGGCGGCGCCTCGCTGCACAGCTGCATGAGCGCCCATGGCCCGGACGACAGCACCGTGCAACTGGCCACCGAGGCCGAGCTGCGCCCACACAAGATCGAGCAGACCATGGCCTTCATGTTCGAGACACGCTACGTGTTGCGGCCTAGCCGCGCCGCTTTGGCGTTACCGCAGTTGCAGAACGATTACGACAGCTGCTGGGCCGGCATGCCCACGCGCTTCGACGGGAATCAACCATGAGCCAGGCACCGCAGAGCTGGATTACCTCGGCCAATGGCCATCCGGACTTTCCCCTCCATAACTTGCCGTTAGGTATCTTCAGCCACGGCGACGGCACCCCCCGTGGCGGCGCCGCCATCGGCGATTTGCTGCTGGACCTTCGCGCCGCCATCGCCCTGGGTGTGTTCACGGGTGCAGCGCTGGCAGCGGCCGAGGCGGCCAGTGGCGCGACGCTGAATGCTTTCTTTGCGCTGGGCAGTGCGGCGCGCCAAGCCTTGCGCGCGGCCTTGCTCGACCTGCTGGGCGAACACAGTACGGTGCAAACCTTGCTGGCCAGCGCCCTTCATCCACAGATCGACTGCCAGATGCACCTGCCCGCGCAAGTAGGCGACTACACCGACTTCTACGTGGGCATCCACCACGCGACCAACGTGGGCAAGCTGTTGCGCCCGGACACTCCGCTGCTGCCCAACTACAAATACGTGCCTATCGGCTATCACGGCCGCGCGTCGACCTTGAATATCAGCGGCACGCCGGTCCATCGGCCTAACGGCCAGACGCTGCCGAACGGCGCCAGCGAGCCAGTGTTCGGCCCCTGCGGGCGGCTCGACTTCGAGCTAGAGCTGGGTGTCTGGATTGGCCCCGGCAATGCCCAAGGCACGGCTATCGCCATTGATCGGGCGGCCGAGCATATCGCCGGTTTTTGCCTGCTCAACGATTGGTCGGCACGGGATATTCAGGTCTGGGAATATCAGCCGCTGGGGCCTTTTTTGTCCAAGAGCTTCGCCACTACGCTGTCGCCCTGGGTGGTCACTGCCGAGGCGCTGGCACCGTTCCGTTGCGCCCAACCCCCGCGCCCCGCCGGTGACCCGCAGCCGCTTGGGTATTTGCTGGCCGAACAGGATCAACGCCATGGCGCGCTGAATATCGAGTTGCAGGCGCTGCTGCTGACACCGCTGATGCGTGAGCAGGGGCTGGCGCCGCAACGTTTGGGGCTGAGCAATACGCAGCACATGTACTGGACGGTTGCGCAGATGGTGGCGCATCACAGCGTTAACGGCTGCCGGTTGCAACCGGGGGATTTGCTCGGCACCGGGACCTTATCAGGGCCGGACGAAGGGGAGTCTGGCAGCCTGCTGGAGATCACCGAGGGCGGGAAGTTGCCGTTGGTACTGGCCAACGGTGAAACGCGGCTGTTTCTGGAAGATGGCGATGAGGTGATTTTGCGGGCCAGATGCCACGGGGCGGGGCTGCCGGAAATTGGGTTTGGGGAGTGTCGAGGCGTTGTGGTGGCGGCTTAGGTCAGCGCTCGGCGCAGCTAGTCGAAACCCGCTTGAACGCCTCGCGTGCGCGGCCACTAAGGGTCATGCAAACAGACCGCTCGGTCATCTTTCATCCGCTGCGACAGCGCGACCAATCGTCACAGACGAAATTATTCCTTATCATACGCGGCTTAAACGATTCCATAGCCCGACGGGATGAACCCGGTACTGCCTCCATAAGGAGCAAACATGTCCAGAATTTCCCACAAGGGATTGCGCAGCGCCTTTCGCGAGTTGCTGGCCTCACACACCTGCTATCACACCGCTTCCGTGTTCGATCCGATGTCTGCGCGGATCGCCGCCGACCTCGGCTTTGAGGTCGGTATTCTCGGCGGCTCGGTCGCCTCCCTGCAGGTGCTGGGTGCACCGGATTTCGCACTGATCACGCTGTCCGAATTCGTCGAGCAGGCCACGCGCATTGGTCGCGTCGCTCAGCTGCCGGTACTCGCCGACGCCGATCACGGGTACGGCAACGCCCTCAACGTGATGCGCACCGTGACCGAGCTGGAGCGAGCCGGGATCGCCGCGCTGACCATCGAAGACACCCTGCTGCCCGCCCAATTCGGGCGCAAGTCCACCGACCTGATCTCTGTCGAGGAAGGCATCGGCAAGATCCGCGCGGGCCTCGAAGCCCGCGTCGACCCCGAGCTGGCGATCATCGCTCGCACCAACGCTGGTGTGCTGTCGACCGAAGAAGTGATTCACCGCACCAGGGCCTATCAGAAGGCCGGTGCCGACGGTATCTGTATGGTCGGCGTGCGCGACTTCGAGCATCTGGAAGAAATCGCCGCCAACCTGACCGTGCCGTTGATGTTGGTGACCTACGGCAATAAGGCGCTGCAGGACGATGCGCGCCTGGCCAAGCTCGGTGTGCGTATCTGCGTGGATGGCCACGGCGCCTATTTCGCGGCCATCAAGGCCACCTATGATGCCTTGCGCGCGCAACGCAACCTGACGCACAGCACCGAGAACCTCAGCGCGACTGAATTGACCCGCGTTTATACGCGCCCGGAACGCTACGTCGAGTGGGCTCGGGAATTCATGCACGTCGATGAGTGATGTTTGCTGGGAGCCGGTGAAGACCTTTCGCCGCCCGACGCGCCCGCCCACTCACACAGGTGAGGGGCGGTCGCACGGAACTTAAAGGACCAAGCGCCACACTGAGTTTCAACGCGTCCTTCGTCGAGCTCATCATGGCCCACTCCGCCTCGCCTCGCAGCACCTATGCGCTGGATGCGCTGAACTTCTTTCTGGCCGATGTACGCGACGGCCTGGGGCCTTATCTGGCCATCTACCTGTTGGCCGTGCACCATTGGGAACCTGCCAGCATCGGCCTGGTGATGACCCTTGCCGGCCTGGCCGCGTTGGTGACCCAGACCCCGGCTGGCGCGCTGATCGACCGCACCCGCGGCAAGCGCCTGATCGTCGCCGTGGCCGCTTTGGTGGTCACTGGCAGTTGCGTGATCCTGCCGTTCATCAACGACTTCACCTGGGTCGCGCTGACCCAGGCGTTCAGCGCGGCGGCGGCCTCGATTTTCGCCCCGGCCATTGCAGCCATCTCCTTGGGCATGACCGGCCCGAAGGCCTTCACTCGCCGGACCGGGCGCAACGAAACCTTCAATCACGCAGGCAATGCCTGTGCTGCCCTGCTGGCGGGGGGCTTCGCCTGGTTGTTCGGGCCGGTGGCGGTGTTCTACCTGATGGCGATCATGGCGGTCTGCAGTGTCGTGGCCGTAGTGGCCGTTGCACCGGGGGATATCGATCATCAAATGGCGCGGGGCTTCGATCCTGCCCACGGCGAGCAAGCCTCCGGCTGGCGGGTGCTGCTGAGCAATCGCTCGCTGCTGTTGTTCGCGTTTTGTTGCGCGTTATTTCACCTGGCCAATGCCGCCATGCTGCCGCTGGTGAGCCAGAAGCTCTCGCAGTTCGACCTGAGCCTGGCCACCCCGTTGACCTCGGCGTGCATCGTCGCTGCGCAGCTGGTGATGGTACCTGCCGCACTACTAGTGGGCGCCCGTGCCGATCGCTGGGGGCGCAAACCGCTGTTGCTGGCTGGGTTCGCCATCCTGCCGATCCGCGGCGTGCTCTACACGCTGTCGGATAACCCCTACTGGCTGGTGGGCGTGCAGTTGCTCGACGGCATCGGTGCTGGGCTGTTCGGTGCGTTGCTGCCGCTGGTGGTCAAGGATCTCACGGCGGGTACCGGGCGCTTCAACGTCAGCCTGGGCGCGGTGACGACTGCGTTCGGCCTGGGCGCGGCACTGAGTAACGGGCTGGCAGGCTGGGTCGTGCAAGAAGCGGGCTATAGCGCGGCGTTCTTGACCCTGGCAGGCATTGCCGCATTGGCTGTGCTGCTATTGTTGGCACTTCCTGAATCCCTTGATCGATCCCCCACTGCCTCCTGAGTTCGCCCTATGCATTCACCGTTGATCATCTGGTGCATCACCGCCGTCGCCACTGCTGGCGTCATCCTGCGGCCATGGAGGGTGCCAGAGTACATCTGGGCGCTAGGCGGCGCGCTGATCCTGGTCATCAGCGGCCTGGTACCTGTAACGCTGGCGCTGAGCGCGGTGACCAAGGGGGACGACGTCTATCTGTTCCTGATCGGCATGATGCTGCTGGCCGAGATGGCCCGGCGCGAAGGCCTGTTCGACTGGCTGGCGACCCTGGCCGCGCGGCACGCCCGTGGCTCGAGTCAGCGCTTGTTCGATCTGGTGTTCGGCGTCGGCACGCTGGTCACGGTGTTTTTATCCAATGACGCCACAGCTGTGGTGCTGACCCCGGCGGTATACGCCGCGACACGGGCCGCCAAGGCCGATCCCCTGCCCTATCTGTTCATCTGCGCCTTTATCGCCAACGCCGCGAGCTTCGTGCTGCCGATTTCAAACCCGGCCAACCTGGTGATCTTCGGCCGCCATATGCCGCCGTTGCTGGACTGGCTGGCGCAGTTCAGCCTGCCGTCGCTGGCGGCGATCGTGCTTACCTACGGAGTGTTGCGGCTGAGCCAGCGCAAGCATCTGCGTCAACCATTGGCCGAAGTTTCGGCACTTGGCCCGCTACCCATGGGCGCACGGCTGACGGCGGCGGGCATTGCGGTGACAGCGGTGTTGCTGCTGGTGGTGTCGGCACTGGATCAACCGCTAGGGCTGCCCACGTGCATCGCTGGGTTGCTGACGGTAGCGCTGGTGCACGTGCTGCAACGCCGTACGCCATGGGCGGTGTTCAAGGGTGTGTCCTGGGCTGTGCTGCCGTTAGTGGCGGGGCTGTTCGTGCTGGTGGAGGCGTTGGCCATGACCGGGGTGATCGCGGAGCTGGCCAAGGCGCTGGAGCAGTGGACACGACAAGCGCCTGCGCAGGCGACCTGGGGCACCGGGATATTGGTCGCGATCGCCACGAACCTGATGAACAACCTTCCGGCAGGGTTGATCGCCGGTTCGGTCGGCCAGCTGGCGAGCCTGCCCGGGCAAACGACAGCAGCCTTGGTGGTAGCGGTCGACCTTGGCCCCAATTTGTCGATCACCGGTTCCTTGGCGACCTTGCTGTGGTTGATCGCCGTACGCCGCGAGGGGCTGCATGTGAGCGCGTGGACGTTCTTGAAGCTGGGGGCGTTGGTGATGCCGCCTGCGCTGTTGGGGGCGCTGGCGGCGATACGTTAAGCCTTCGAGTGAAGTGGGCGATCTGGGGATTCGGGGTGGTTCTGCTTTCGAGCCGGCCTTGGGGTCGCGGCCCCCGCCATTGGCCCTTCGCTTTGGCTCAGGGTTCCCGCGCTTCGACGCACTGACGAGGGGCACGCCCCGATGGGCCTTCCGTGGCCCAACGGGGCTTAGCCGGCATCCATGCCGGCTATCCCCTCGTCAGTGCGTCGAAACGCGGCCTGCTGGAAGGGGGCCGCGACCCCAAGGCCGACTCGAAAGCAGAACAGTGATATTTGTGGCGTCCTCGAGATTTTAAAAGCGTCAGCGATTCGCTTTTGGCTTTTGGCTTTTGGCTTTGAGTTTTGAAGACACCGCGATTTCCGCTTGGTCCTGCTTGCGCTCCAGCCTGTGCGGCGCCCTTCCAGCAGGCCGCGTTCCGGCTGCTGAATCGGTGGCTCCCCGGCATGGATGCCGGGGAAGCCGCGCTGAGCCATGGAGGGCGATTCGCGGCGTGCCACCGATTCAGCAGCCGGAACGCGGGTACCCTGAGCGTCAGCGAAGGGCCAATGCTGGGCGTCGCACAGGCTGGAGCGCAAGCAGGACCAACACGCCATCCAAAAGCCCCATAGCCAAGACACCCCAGCACTGAAGCCAAATCCGAACGCAGATGACAAAACGCGGCAACCAGGAACCAGGAACCAGGAACCAGGAACCAGGAACCAGCCTCGGCCTTGCCATTAACCAGCGCCCACAAAAAAAGCGACCCGAAGGCCGCTTTCTCTGTTTCGCTTCAAGGAGTTCAAGGGCCCTGAAGCTATGTATGGCGCAGCGGACGGGACTCGAACCCGCGACCCCCGGCGTGACAGGCCGGTATTCTAACCGACTGAACTACCGCTGCGTATCGCTCGGACTTGCGTCCGTTTGAACCTGTGTGACTCCAAGGCTTCGGTGCCTTTGAATCGCCAACCGGATAAATCCAGCTGGTACATAAAATGGCGCAGTGGACGGGACTCGAACCCGCGACCCCCGGCGTGACAGGCCGGTATTCTAACCGACTGAACTACCACTGCGCGTCGGTGCTTCTTCTGAAGCGGTACAACCCATATTGCGATGCTGCTTTCTCACGAAGTGGTGGGTGATGACGGGATCGAACCGCCGACCCTCTGCTTGTAAGGCAGATGCTCTCCCGGCTGAGCTAATCACCCTTTGCTTCGCTGAGGCCGCGAAATTTACGCACCTAGCGATGCTAAGTCAATACTCTGATTGAAGTTTTTCTAAAAAAACCTTTTTCAGGGCTGATAGATCATCTTGCGCGACATGCCACCGTCGACGACAAATTCCTGCCCAGTGACAAAACCGGCCTGACGCGACAGCAGCCATGCGACCATCCCGGCAACGTCCTCGACCGTGCCCACACGCCCCGTCGGGTGCTGCGCGTGATCACTGTCGCTGAGAGGCTCGGCACGCCTTACCACGGCATCCCGGGCGTCGATCCAGCCAGGGCTCACGGCATTGACGCGAATCTCCGGCCCCAGGCTGATGGCCAGCGCGTGGGTGAGTGCCACCAGTCCGCCCTTGCTCGCCGCGTAGGCCTCGGTATCAGGCTCCGATTGCCGCGCGCGGGTGGACGTCAGATTGACGATCGCCCCACACCGCGCCCGCAGATACGGCGCGCAGTGTTTGGCCAAGAGCATCGGGCCGCCGAGGTTGACCGCCATGATGCGGTTCCAATGGGCGATATCCAGGGATTCGAGGGTGGTGTTGTGCGGATCGGCGATGGCCGCGTTGCACACCAGCGCATCCAGGCGCCCGAACTGGCCCAGCACCTGGGCGACGCCTGCGGCCACCTGGGCCTCGTCGGCGACGTCCATGGCGATGAACAAGGCATTCTCGCCCAGCGCCTGGGCGACCTTGGGGCCGCGCACACGGTCAAGGTCGGTGAGCACCACTTGCCATTGCTCGCTGATCAGCCAGGCAGCGATGCCCAGGCCGATACCCCGTGCCGCACCCGTCACCAACGCGACGCGGCCATTGTGACCGCGCTCGGCGGGAGCGAAATCGATCACAGCGCAGCCAGGCCGCGGGCCAGATCGGCTTGCAGGTCGGCGACGTCCTCCAGCCCCACGGCGACCCGGATCAGGCTGTCACGGATGCCGGCGGCTTCACGTTCCTGCGGCGACAAGCGGCCGTGGGAAGTGGTGGCAGGGTGAGTGATGGTGGTCTTGCTGTCACCCAGGTTGGCGGTGATCGAGATCAACCGCGTGGCGTCGATGAAGCGCCACGCGCCCGCCTTGCCACCCTTGACCTCGAAACTCACCACGCCGCCAAAACCTTTGGTCTGGCGCTTGGCCAGTTCGTGCTGCGGATGGCTCGGCAAGCCCGAATAGTGGACCTTCTCGATACCGTCCTGCTGTTCCAGCCACTCGGCCAGCGTCTGCGCGTTGGCGCAATGCTGACGCATGCGCAGGCTCAGGGTCTCGAGGCCCTTGAGGAAGATCCAGGCGTTGAACGGGCTTAGCGAAGCGCCCGCGGTACGGACCACGCCGACCATTTCTTTCATGTGCTCGGCACGACCGGCGACCACACCGCCCATGCAACGGCCCTGGCCATCGATGAACTTGGTGGCCGAGTGCACGACGATATCGGCGCCCAGCTTCAGCGGCTGCTGCAAGGCCGGCGTGCTGAAGCAGTTGTCGACGACCAGCAGCGTGCCTTTGGCGTGGGCAATATCGGCCAGAGCGGCGATGTCCACCAGTTCGGCCAAGGGGTTTGAAGGCGACTCGACGAAGAGGAACTTGGTGTTGGGCTTGATAGCCTTTTCCCAGCCTTCGAGATTGACCAGCGGCACGTAGTCGATCTCGATGCCGAAGCGCTTGAAGTATTTGTCGAACAGGCTGATGGTCGAGCCGAACACGCTTTGCGAGATCAGCACGTGATCGCCAGCGCTGCACAGGCCCATGGCGATGGCGGTGATAGCCGCCATGCCGGTGGAGAAGCCCACTGCCTGCTCGGCGCCTTCCAGAGCCGCCATGCGCTCTTCGAACGAGCGCACGGTGGGGTTGGTGTAGCGCGAATAGACGTTGCCCGGCACTTCACCGGCAAAACGCGCGGCGGCGTCGGCAGCCGTGCGGAAAACGTAGCTGGAGGTGAAGAACAGCGGATCGCTATGCTCCCCTTCCGGCGTGCGGTGCTGGCCGGCGCGCACTGCGAGGGTGTCGAACGAGACGCCCTCCAGATCACTGTCCAGCCGACCTGCGTCCCATTCCTGTGTCATGCAACGACTCCTTAGTTGTTGTACAGATCGATGATCGCGCTCACAGCTTGGGTCTTGACCTTGGAGGAATCGTTGCGCGCCTGCTCGATCTTGTGCAGGTAATGCGCATCGATGTCACCGGTCACGTACTTGCCGTCGAACACCGCGCAATCGAAATTGTCGATCTTGACCTTGCCACCGCCGACCGCGTCGATCAGGTCTGGCAGGTCCTGGTAGATGAGCCAGTCGGCGCCGATCAGGTCAGCGACGTCCTGGGTGCTGCGGTTGTGCGCAATGAGTTCGTGCGCACTCGGCATGTCGATGCCGTAGACGTTCGGGTAGCGTACCGCCGGAGCGGCCGAGCAGAAGTAGACATTCTTGGCGCCGGCTTCGCGGGCCATCTGGATGATCTGCTTGCAGGTGGTGCCGCGCACGATGGAGTCGTCCACCAGCATCACGTTCTTGCCGCGAAATTCCAGCTCGATGGCGTTGAGCTTCTGGCGTACGGATTTTTTCCGCGCGGCCTGGCCCGGCATGATGAAGGTCCGGCCGATGTAGCGGTTCTTGACGAAACCTTCGCGGAACTTGACGCCCAGATGGTTGGCCAGTTCGAGCGCGGCCGTACGGCTGGTGTCCGGGATAGGGATGACGACGTCGATGTCGTGCTCGGGACGCTCGCGCAGGATTTTCTCGGCCAGCTTCTCGCCCATGCGCAGACGCGCCTTGTACACCGAGATGCCGTCGATGATCGAGTCCGGACGCGCCAGATAGACGTGTTCGAAGATGCACGGCGCGTACTGCGGGTTGGGGGCGCACTGACGGGTATAGAGCTTGCCGTCTTCAGTGATGTACACCGCTTCACCGGGTGCCAGATCGCGGATCAGGGTGAAACCAAGCACGTCCAGCGAGACGCTTTCGGAGGCGATCATGTATTCGACGCCTTCGTCGGTATGACGCTGGCCGAAGACGATCGGGCGTATCGCATGCGGGTCGCGGAAACCGACGATGCCGTAACCGGTGATCATCGCGACCACGGCATAACCGCCCTTGCAGCGCTTGTGCACGTCGGTGACGGCAGCGAACACGTCTTCTTCGGTGGGCTGCAGCTTGCCGCGCACCGCCAGTTCATGGGCGAAAACGTTGAGCAGGACTTCGGAATCGGAGTTGGTGTTGACGTGACGCAGATCCGACTCGTAGATCTCCTTGGCCAGCTGCTCGACGTTGGTCAGGTTGCCGTTGTGCGCCAGGGTGATGCCGTATGGCGAGTTGACGTAGAACGGCTGCGCTTCGGCGGATGTCGAGCTGCCAGCCGTTGGATAGCGCACGTGGCCGATGCCCATGGCGCCGACCAGACGCTGCATGTGGCGCTGCTGGAAGACGTCGCGCACCAGGCCGTTGTCCTTGCGCAGGAACAGCTTGCCATCGTGACTGGTTACAATACCGGCAGCGTCCTGGCCCCGATGCTGGAGAACGGTTAAGGCGTCATACAGCGCCTGATTGACGTTCGACTTGCCGACGATACCGACGATGCCACACATGCGACCCAACCCCTACGTAGTGAATCTGAACTGAACAACCCTTACTGCCCTTTGGTGACGGACGGCAAGAGGTGATCCTTGAACGGAAGATCAACTGGTGAGCTGATTCCGCTGGCGAGCCACTGGCTGGTCATCCCCAGAATGAGGTTTTTCGACCAGTCGGCGACCAATAAAAACTTGGGCAGCAACTGCGATTGTTGCCACCATGGATCCTGTTGTACCGGGCCCAGGCTCAACAGCCCGGCCGCGACCACGACCAGCAGGCCCCCGCGCGCCGCGCCGAAGACCATGCCCAGAAAACGGTCGGTCCCGGACAGGCCGGTGACACGAACCAGTTCGCTGATCAGATAGTTGACCATCGCCCCGACAATCAACGTGGCGACGAAAAGAATGGCGCACCCGGCAATCACACGGGCTGAAGGCGTCTGGATATAGGGCTCGAAATACTGAGCCAGACCGCCACCGAACATCCACGCCACCGCACCGGCGATGATCCACGTGACCAGCGACAGGGCCTCTTTGACGAAGCCTCGGCTCAGACTGATCAACGCGGAGATGGCGATTATCGCAATAATCGCCCAATCGACGTAGGTAAATGGCACGGTGCAGTCCGCAGACGGTTAAGGCGGCGCATTTTAGCAGAGCGGCGGCGTTGCGGTAAGCGGGGAATGTTAAGAGCGGCGATTTAGCGCGTCTATCGATATCAAGGGGCGCGGCTGCCGGCCCCTTAGCGGGCAGACCCCGCAGCCACATTGGAATGCTTACCCCTGTGAGAGCAGGCTCTGCCCGCGAAGCTTTTAGCCGCGCTCGGGCTCGAAGCGCACCACGAAGCCCTTCAGGCTCTGCTGGCGATTGAGCGTATCGCGCAGGCGCTCGGCCTCGGCGCGGTCGACCAATGGGCCGACGTACACACGGTTCTTGCCATCGGCCGAACGCACATAGGCGTTATAGCCCTGGGTGCGCAGGGTCTTCTGCAGATTGTCAGCGCCGTCGCGCGAGGACAGGCTCGCCAACTGCACCGACCAGCTAATGGGCAGGCCATTGGGGTCGATCTTGGTCGGCGCCTGAGAGGGGGCTGCCGCTGGCTTGGCGGCCGTGGCCACTGCCGGTGCCGGTGCCGGCGTGGCCGCAGGCTTGCTCGGCGCAGCACCGCCGATAGGCATGCTTGGCTTGCTGGCCGTGGCGGGCGCTACGACGGTCGGCTTCGGCACATTGGCTGGCGCATTGACGGGGGCATTCTGGTTGGCAGCAGGCGGCAGCGGTGCGCTGGTCTGCTCCTCGGCGATGTCGGCGTCTTCCGGGATCGGTTCCTGGGCGACGGGTTGCTGCTGCGGCACCTGCACCGGTTGCACCTGCACCTGTGGCTGCACCGGGGCCTTGGGCGCGGCCGGCGCATCGACACGCACTTCGCGCATTTCGTCCTGACGCGAAAACAGCATCGGCAGGAAGATCACCGCCAGGGCGATCAACACCAGCGCGCCCACCATCCGTTGCTTGAACGTGTTATCCAGCAGAGCCATGCTCACCTACCTCCAGGGCGTTGCGCTCAAGCCATTGCAAGGCCTCGCCAACACAGAAAAATGATCCGAACAGGAGGATTTCGTCCTCGCCAGTCGCACGCTCGCACTGAGCCTGCAACGCGTGAGCGACACTGCCATAGGACGCTGCCGACGCGCCAAGGTTCTGCAATGCTTCCTGCAATTGCGCAGCGGGGCGGCTGCGCGGCGTCGGCAAGGGCGTGACCGCCCAGTTCTGCACCACGCCGACCAAAGGCGCGAGCACGCCGTCGAGATCCTTGTCGGTCAGCAAGCCGAACACGGCCAGGCGCTGGCCAGCAGGCGCGCGCCCTGCCAGGCGACGGCCCAGATACTCGGCGGCATGGGGATTGTGACCGACATCGAGCAGCACGTTGATGCGCTTGCCCTGCCACTGATAAGCACGGCGATCCAGGCGCCCGGTCACTCGGGTACGCAGCAATGCGGCGGTCAGCTGCGTGGCGTCCCAGGAAAGGCCTGTGAGGCAATAGGCCTGCAACGCCAATGCGGCGTTTTCCATGGGCAGGTCAAGCAGCGGCAGGTCGAGCAGTTCGACCCGCGCGCCCTCCCCGTCCAGCCCCGACCAGGCCCAGCTATCGCTACCGATGCGCACATCGTATTGACGACCGCGGATAAACGCCGGGCAGCTCAGTTGCGCGATCTTGTCGAGCAAGGGTTGCGGCGGATCGATATCACCGCAGAGCGCTGGGCGGCCTTGGCGCAGGATACCGGCCTTCTCGAACGCCACCGATTCACGGCTGTCGCCCAGCCAGTCACTGTGGTCGATGCCGATACTGGTGATCAGCGACAGATCGGCGTCGATCAGATTGACCGCATCCAGCCGCCCGCCCAAGCCCACTTCCAGCACCACGGCGTCCAGCGCCGCACGGGCGAACAGCCAGAACGCCGCCAGGGTGCCCATTTCGAAGTAGGTCAGGGAGATGTCGCCACGGACTGCTTCGATGGCAGCAAAGGCTTCGCACAGTGCCTGGTCGGTCGCTTCGGTGCCGTCGATCTGCACCCGCTCGTTGTAGCGAATCAAGTGCGGCGAGCTATAGACCCCGACCCGCAGCCCCTGGGCCCGCAGCAGCGAAGCCAGAAACGCACAGGTCGAGCCCTTGCCGTTGGTGCCCGTGACGGTGATCACCCGCGGCGCCAAGGCGCCGAGCTGCAATCGATCAAGCACGTGCTGCGAACGCTCCAGGCCCATGTCGATGGCCGAAGGGTGCAGCTGCTCGAGATAGGCGAGCCATTCGCCCAGGCCACGCTGGATCATACGTTGGCAGGCACCGGCGGTACGACGATCGGTTCGATAGGCGCGGCGACATAGACCGGAGTCGGCAGGCCCATCATCTGTGCCAGCAGGCTGCCCAGGCGTGGGCGCAGTTCCTGACGGTGAACGATCATGTCGATGGCGCCGTGCTCCAGCAGGAATTCGCTGCGCTGGAAGCCTTCGGGCAGTTTTTCCCGCACGGTCTGTTCGATCACGCGCGGGCCGGCGAAGCCGATCAGGGCTTTCGGCTCACCGACGATCACATCGCCGAGCATCGCCAGGCTGGCGGAAACGCCGCCGTAGACCGGGTCGGTCAATACCGAGATGAACGGAATGCCTTCTTCGCGCAGGCGCGCCAGCACGGCGGAGGTCTTGGCCATCTGCATCAGCGAGATCAGCGCTTCCTGCATGCGTGCACCGCCGGAGGCGGCGAAGCAGATCATCGGGCAGCGATTTTCCAACGCATAGTTGGCAGCACGTACGAAACGCTCGCCAACGATGGCGCCCATGGAACCGCCCATGAACGAGAATTCAAAGGCGCTGCACACCACTGGCATGCCCAGCAGCGTACCGCTCATGGAGATGAGGGCGTCTTTTTCGCCGGTCTGCTTTTGCGCGGCGATCAGGCGGTCCTTGTACTTCTTGCCGTCGCGAAACTTCAAGCGGTCGACCGGCTCCAGATCGGCACCCAGCTCGTTACGGCCGTCGGCGTCGAGGAAGATATCCAAGCGTGCACGCGCGCCGATGCGCATGTGGTGGTTGCACTTGGGGCAAACGTCCAGGGTCTTTTCCAGCTCCGGACGATACAGCACCGCTTCGCAGGACGGGCATTTGTGCCACAGGCCTTCAGGAACCGAGCTCTTTTTCACCTCGGACCGCATGATCGAAGGGATCAGTTTGTCTACCAACCAGTTGCTCATGCTTGCTTTTCTCCAGTACCGGGGGACCGAACGTCTGGCGTTTCGAGGTCCCGCGTATGCCCTTGAGCGTATTCATGTGTGTTGCGAATTCAGTGCAGCGTAAATTCCGCCGCGAAACAGGTGGACGGCGGCTACTGGCCAGCCGTCACACTCTTTTCCCTGTGGGAGCGGGCGCCCTTTACTGCAGCCATGAAGGCCTCGATCTTGTCGTGATCCTTGATGCCCTTCGCAGCCTCCACCCCGCCGCTGACATCCACCGCATAAGGTTTGACCCGAGCGATCGCCTCACCGACGTTAGCCGCCGAGAGTCCCCCCGCCAGGATGATCGGCTTGCTCAGGTGCTCGGGTACCAGCGACCAGTCGAACGCCTCACCCGTGCCGCCGGGCACGCCGGCCACGAAGGTGTCGAGCAAAATGCCCTGCGCGCCATGGTACAGCTTGCAGGCGGCCTCCAGATCGTCCCCCGGGCGCACCCGCAGCGCCTTGATCCAGGGGCGATGATAGCCCTCGCAATCGGCCGGGGTTTCATCGCCATGGAACTGCAGCAGATCGAGCGGCACCACCTCGAGGATTTCGTTGAGCTCGCAGCGGCTGGCGTTGACGAACAGGCCCACCGTGGTCACGAAGGGCGGCAGCGCAGCGACGATCTCGCGCGCCTGCACCGCCGTGACCGCCCGCGGGCTCTTGGCGTAGAACACCAGGCCAATGGCGTCGGCGCCAGCCTCGGCAGCGGCCAGTGCGTCCTCTATGCGGGTAATACCGCAGATTTTGCTGCGAACGGCGGACATATCCAAACAACCTCGTCGCACGGGTAAAGTCCCGGATGGTAGCAAATGCCGAGGGCAGCGTCAGCCCGGGAGTGTTTCGAAGCCCGTCAGGAAGTGCGGGCCGATGTAGCGCTCCGGCAGCGGGAAGCAGTCGTGGTACTCCACTTGCACCAGATACAGGCCAAACGGATGCGCCGTGACCCCACCGGTACGGCGGATGCGGCTTTCCAGCACTTCTCGCGCCCAGTCGACCGGGCGCTCGCCGGCACCGATGGTCATCAGCACCCCGGCGATGTTGCGCACCATGTGATGCAGGAAGGCGTTGGCGCGAATATCGATGACGATCATCTTGCCGTGCTGGGTGACCCGCAGGTGGTGGACTTTCTTGATCGGCGACTTGGCCTGGCACTGACCGGCACGAAAAGCGCTGAAGTCATGGCTGCCGACCAGGGCCTCGGCGGCTTCGGCCATGCGCGTCACGTCGAGGGGGCGGTGGTTCCAGGTGATCTCTTCATTCAGATGCGCCGGGCGGATCTGGTCGTTGTAGATCACATAGCGATATCGCCGGGCGATGGCCTTGAAGCGCGCATGGAAATCCGCCGGCATGACCCGCGCCCAGCTGACGCTGACGTCGTGGGGCAAATTGATGTTGGCGCCCATCACCCAGGCCTTGAGGCTGCGCTCGGCCTGGGTGTCGAAATGCACCACTTGGCCACAGGCATGCACCCCGGCGTCGGTACGCCCGGCGCACATCAAGGAGACCGGCGAGTCGGCGACCTTGGACAGCGCCTTCTCGAGGGTTTCCTGCACGGTTTTCACGCCTGAGGCCTGGCGCTGCCAGCCGCTGTAGCGCGAGCCTTTGTATTCCACGCCAAGCGCGATTCTGAAAAAGCCGTCAGCCGCCCGTTCGGCGGCTGAGTTGTCGATGAATTCCACGGGGGTTACAGCCTGTCGATTGCTTGATGGCGGGGATTATACGGCTTATCCATGATCACGACAGAACCCTGTGTAAAGCGCTCTGCTCGCGAAGCCGTTAAACGCTTCGCGAGCTCTGAGTGCGCTTGCACAGGGACTGTGTACAGGCAGGTCAAGCCAGGCTGGAGAGCATCTTGCGCGCTTCAGTGCGTTGCGCTTCGCTGCCTTCCTTGACCACCTCGTCGAGGATGTCGCGGGCGCCGTCGGCGTCCTGCATCTCGATATAGGCGCGGGCCAGGTCGAGTTTGGTGGTGACCTCATCGGTACCCGCCAGAAAGTCGAACTCATCGTCCAGATCCTCGGCACCGGTACTGAGCCCGGGCTTGGCCATGGTCTGGGACAAGCGATCGAGCTCGGCGTTGACGTCATCCAGGTCGGAAGCGAATTTCTTCGACTCGACATCGTCGTCATCCGGCAGCGACAGGTCGAAGTCGGAGGACAGGTCGACCTCCTCCTTGACCGGCGGCACTACCGGCCTGGCCGGCTCGTCCAGAGTGCTCAGCGGCTCGGCAGTGTCCAGGTCGTCCACAGCAGACGGCGCCGGGTCGTCGGCGCCGAGGTCGAGATCGAAATCCGCCAGTTCGTCAGCCACTGCCTGTTGCTCGGCGGTGGAGCGCGCCAGCAGGGCATCGAAATCGCTGTCGGCGCTGTCCAACTCGTCGTCTGGCGTTGCGGTGAGAGGGTCGACGCCATCGAGGCTGAGGTCGAAGTCGGTGTCGAAGACATCACCGATCGGCTCGGGCGCGTCGCTGGCATCGTCTTCACTGAGCAGATCCTTGACGTACTGCGCGTCGAGCTCGGCAGCCACTGCGGCGGCGCTCAAGCCCAAGGCAGCGGCCCCTAGCATGGCTGGGTAGCGTTCCTTGAGGGCCTCGGCCTCGGCATGATTGCGACCGTTGGCGACCAACTGGCGCTCTTCGCCGACGAAGGCATCGCGGTCACCTTGCTGGGCGTAGACTTCCATCAGCTTGAGACGCAAATCACTGCGCTCCGGCTCACGGGCCACGGCAGCTTCGAGAATATCCGCGGCGTGGTTCAGGCGCCCATGATCGATGGCCCGCTCGGCTTCAAGCAACACGTCATCGGCGGCCGGGGCCACCACCAGCGAGGCCACCGACGGGGGCGTGTCGAGCGCCAGAGGCGGCGCCGGACGGTAAACCGCGTTGGTGGATTGCTCGTGCTGCTCGGAAGCTTGTGCCGCGGCAGCTGCCGCAGCCATTGCCGCAGACGTCAGACGCACATTAGGCGGAGTTTCCAGACCGTCAAAGGTGCCCGGAGGCATGTCGAAATCTTCTTCGCGATACAGCGGCTCATCGGTCAGCGCTGCCGCCATGCGCTTGTGCTTTTCCGCTTCGGCCAACGCATTGCGTCGGCGTGCCAGCAGCAGTGCACCCAGCAACAGCAGCAACACCACGCCCCCGGCGATCAGGCCGTAGAGGATGGGGTTGCTGCGCATCTTGTCGAGCACGCCGGGCTGGGCCTCGGCGGGCACGACGACGGGTGTTTCGGTGGCGGGCGTTGGCGTGGCTGGCGCAGCGCTTGGCGCAGCTGGCGCGCCAGGCGTCAGGGTGGCATCGATCGGCGCTGTCGGCGCAGCACCTGGCGCAGTGCCGGGGGCCACGGCACCCTCGCCGCCAGGCGGCGTGGCCGGGGTAGCGGGCGCAGTGCTGCCGGGCGTCGCCGCGCCTGCGGCCGCTGCACCGGCTGCAGCACCCGCCGCGCTACCGGCATTGACGTCGATGCCGGCCGCTTGCAAACGAGCCAGTTGGTCGTTCTTGAGCTGAATCAGTTTTTGCAGTTTGTCGATCTGGCCTTGCAGATCGCCATTGCGGCTTTTCAGCTCGTCGTTGTTACGGCGCGTGGCGTCGAGATCTTCTTGAGTGGTCGCCAGCTTGTCGTTCAGCGCTCGCGCGTCCCCGGCGGCGCCCTTGCCGTTGGAACGGGCGCCCGAAACCAGGCTGAGCTTGTCTTGTTGAGCGTTGGCATCGGGCGCGGCATTGCCCGATCCACGGCGAGTGGCATCGAGCTGTTGCGCGCGTGGCCCCAGGCGCCGGCCATCACGCCAGGCAGCGTTCTGCTTGGCCACTTCGGCGATGGCATCGTTTTGCGGCAGCGCGGTGGCTTGCTGGCCGTCTGGCAGACGCAGGACCTGGCCGGACTTGAGACGGTTGATGTTGGCGTCGATAAAGGCGTCCGGGTTGAGTGCCTGAATCGCCAGCATGGTCTGCTGCACCGACGCGCCGTTGCGATAGCGCGCCGCGATTTCCCACAGGGTATCGCGGGCGGTGGTGGTGTACTGGCTGGTAGCGTTGGCGCCCGTGACCGCCGGGCGTGGCGCGTTCTGCGCGGCGGCGGCTTGCGGCGAGAAGCGCGCCGGGTCGACCAGCACGCTGTAGTCACGCATCAGCCGACCGGCAGGATAGACCACTTGCACGAGGAACTTGACCATCGGCGCCGACAACGGCTGGCTCGACGTCACGCGGATGACGCTGCGGCCAGTGGCATTGATGACCGGCGTGAACACCAGGTCATTGAGATAACCGTCGCGGCTCACCCCGGCCTTGGCGAAGGCGTCTGGCGGCGCCAGCGTCGGCACCACCTCGGCGGCTGTAAGGTCGCGCACGTCGCGCAGCTCGATCTCGGCCAGCAACGGTTGATTGGCCGTTGACTTCAGGGTCAGTTCGCCCAGCACCAGCGCCTGCGCCATACCGGATGACAACGCCGAAGCGGCGGCTATTGCTAACACCAGTTTGCGAACGTGAACCATGGTCTCAATCCTTGTCTGAACATTCCTCGGCAAGCGAGATACTTTATACAAAGTGTTGCCAAGTATCTTTTACACAAGGTCTTTTATCAACAATTCAGCCAACTGCACAGCGTTGAGTGCGCCACCTTTGCGGACGTTGTCGACGGTGGCCCACAAATTCAATTCATCCGGGTCATCGACGCCCGTGCGCAAACGGCCGACATAGACCACATCCTGCCCCACGGCATCGCCTACCGGGGTCGGGAAATCGTCGTTTTCAACCCGCTCGATACTGGCCGCGCAATCCAGCGCGGCGGTCACTTTGGCCAGATCGACCGGGCCGCCAGTGCGCAATGAAACGGTAAAGCTGTCGCCAAAGAACACCGGCACCTGGATGCAACTGACTGAAACCTTCAGTAAAGGCATATCCAGCAATTCGCGCAATTCGCTGACCACACGTCTTTCAATATTCAGATGGCCTTGGGTGTCCGGCTTGCCGACCTGAGGCAGCACGTTGAAGGCCACCTGCCGGTCGAAAAAACGCGGCTCCAGCGGGCGGACATTGAGCAACTCGGCGGTTTGCCGGGCCAGCTCGCTGACGGCTTCACGGCCCAGGGCAGAGATCGCCAGGCAAGCGGTGACCGTGACCTGCTGCAATTGCAGGTGCTCGCGCAATGGGGCCAGCAATACGGCCAGCGCGACGGCGGTGGAGCCAGGGCTGGCGATATGCACCGGCGTGGGCAGATCTGCCAAACGCTGGCTGTTGGCCTCTGGCACCAGATTCGGTACACCGGCGTCGGCAGCCAGATCGATGATCGTGCAACCCGCCGCGCGCGCGCGCTCACTGAAGCTGCGGCTTACCGCCGGGCCGGCGGCAAAGAACACCAAGCGCACCTGGGCGAAGTTGAAATCATCGACCTCGCGCACCCGCACGTTCTTGCCGCGGAACGCCACCGAAGCGCCGGCCGACTCGCTGCTGGCCAGCAAATGCAGGGCCCCTACCGGGAAGTCGCGCTCTTCAAGGACCTGCACCAGGGTTTCGCCCAACGTGCCGGTGGCGCCGACGATGGCGATATCGAAAGTCTGGGTCATGGGCTAATCCTCGAGCGTTACAGGGGGCGGCACTTTATCGGGAATGGGAGTGGATTGGAAATCCCGCGTCCACTTGCAGCCCCCAGCAAATTCGCCACAAAAAAACCCGCGACTCCGGGGAGGCGCGGGCTATTTGTCATACAGCAGCGATCAACGCTCCAGCAGGATCCGCAACATGCGGCGCAGCGGTTCGGCCGCGCCCCACAGCAGCTGGTCACCAACGGTGAACGCGCCCAGGTACTGCGAACCCATGTTCAGCTTGCGCAGACGCCCTACCGGAATGTTCAACGTGCCGGTCACCTTGGTCGGCGACAGTTCCTGCATGCTGATTTCACGCTGGTTGGGTACCAGTTTCACCCAAGGGTTGTGCTGGCTGATCATGCCTTCGATGTCGGCGATCGGCACATCCTTGTTGAGCTTGATGGTCAGCGCCTGGCTGTGGCAACGCATGGCACCGATGCGCACGCAGATACCGTCGACCGGGATCGGGCTCTTGAAGCGACCGAGGATCTTGTTGGTCTCGGCCTGGGCCTTCCATTCTTCACGGCTCTGGCCGTTCGGCAGTTCCTTGTCGATCCAGGGAATCAGGCTGCCGGCCAGGGGCACGCCGAAATTCTCGGTCGGGTAGGCCTCGCTGCGCATGGCTTCGGCCACTTTGCGGTCGATGTCGAGGATGGCGCTGGCCGGATTGGCCAGTTCATCGGCGACGGCCGCGTGGGTCGCGCCCATCTGCTTGATCAGCTCGCGCATGTTCTGCGCGCCGGCACCCGAAGCGGCCTGGTAGGTCATGGCACTCATCCATTCCACCAGACCGGCCTCGAACAGGCCGCCCAGGCCCATCAGCATCAAGCTGACGGTGCAGTTGCCGCCAATGAAATTCCTGGTACCGGCATCCAGTTGCTGGTCGATGACCCGGCGGTTGACCGGATCGAGGACGATGACCGCATCATCCTGCATGCGCAGGCTCGAGGCAGCATCGATCCAGTAACCCTGCCAGCCGGCTTCACGCAGCTTGGGGAACACTTCGCTGGTGTAGTCGCCGCCTTGGCAGGTGAGGATCACGTCCAGGGTTTTCAGTTCGTCGATGCTGTAAGCGTCCTTGAGCGGAGCAATATCCTTGCCCACTGCAGGGCCTTGGCCGCCCACATTGGAAGTGGTGAAGAACACCGGCTCGATCAGGTCGAAATCACCTTCTTCGAGCATCCGCTGCATAAGCACGGAACCGACCATTCCACGCCAACCGATCAGACCTACACGTTTCATCGCAACTACACCTTCAACAAAAAGTGGGCCGCTGCCTGTTGCAGCGGGCCCAAGAGATTACAGATTCCGCAGCGCGGCGACTACAGCATCGCCCATTTCCTGTGTACCGACCTTGGCACAGCCTTCGCTCCAGATGTCGCCAGTGCGCAGGCCCTGGTCGAGCACCAGGCTCACGGCCTTCTCGATGGCGTCGGCCGCTGCCTGCTGGTTGAAGCTGTAACGCAGCATCATCGACACCGACAGAATGGTCGCCAACGGGTTGGCAATGCCCTTGCCCGCGATGTCCGGCGCCGAACCGTGGCATGGCTCGTACATGCCTTTATTGCTCGAATCCAGCGACGCCGACGGCAGCATGCCGATAGAACCGGTGAGCATGGAAGCCTGATCCGACAGAATGTCGCCAAACATGTTGTCAGTGACGATCACGTCAAATTGCTTGGGCGCACGCACGAGCTGCATGGCGGCGTTGTCGACGTACATGTGGCTGAGTTCGACGTCCGGGTAGTCCTTGGCCACTTCTTCGACCACTTCACGCCACAACTGGCTGGAGGCCAGGACGTTGGCCTTGTCCACCGAGCAGAGCTTCTTGGCGCGCTTTTGCGCGCTTTCAAAGCCGACCACGGCGATACGGCGGATCTCGCTCTCGCTGTACGGCAGGGTGTCGTAACCCTGGCGCTCGCCGTTTTCCAGGACACGGGTGCCGCGCGGCGCGCCGAAGTAGATGCCGCCGGTCAGCTCGCGAACGATGAGGATGTCCAGGCCCGCGACCACTTCCGGCTTGAGGCTGGAGGCCTCGGCCAGTTGCGGGTAGAGGATGGCCGGACGCAGGTTGCCGAACAGGCCCAGTTGCGCACGGATTTTCAGCAGACCGCGTTCCGGACGGATGTCGCGTTCGATCTTGTCCCATTTCGGACCGCCCACGGCGCCCAGCAGCACGGCGTCGGCGGCACGGGCACGCTCAAGGGTCTCGTCGGCCAGCGGCACGCCGTGCTTGTCGATGGCGGCGCCACCGATCACGTCATGCTGCAGGGCGAAGCCCAAGGTGTACTTGTCGTTGGCCAACTCCAGCACCTTGACCGCTTCGGCCATGATTTCCGGACCGATACCGTCGCCTGGGAGAATCAGAATCTGCTTGCTCATGGGTTCCTCGTTGTTCTGCTGAATTTGAAGCGTTTCATGACATGTTCATCGACTGGGAGGGCTTGCCCGCGAAGCTTTTGACCTTAGTCGCGGAACAGCCACGGCTGGCTGGCGCGATGCTTGCTCTCGAAGGTGGCGATCGCGTCGCCATCCATCAGGGTCAAGCCGATGTCATCGAGGCCGTTGAGCAGGCAATGCTTGCGGAACTCGTCGATCTCGAACTTGTGCGTCTGGCCATCGGGGCGAGTGACGGTCTGGCTGGCCAGATCGACCTGCAGCTGATAACCCGGGTTGGCTTCGACCTGCTTGAACAGCTCATCGACTTCGGCGTCGCTGAGAATGATCGGCAGCAGACCGTTCTTGAAGCTGTTGTTGAAGAAGATATCGGCATAGCTCGGCGCGATCACGCAGCGAAAGCCGTACTCGTCCAGGGCCCATGGGGCGTGCTCGCGGCTCGAACCGCAACCGAAGTTCTCCCGGGCCAGCAGCACGCTGGCGCCTTGGTAACGCTCGTGGTTGAGGACGAAGTCCTTGTTCAGCGGGCGCTTGGAGTTGTCCTGGTAGGGCTGGCCCACGTCGAGGTAGCGCCATTCGTCGAACAGGTTGGGACCGAAACCAGTGCGCTTGATCGACTTCAAGAACTGCTTGGGAATGATCTGGTCGGTGTCGACGTTGGCGCGATCCAGAGGCACGACCAGGCCGGTGACTTGAGTAAAGGCTTTCATGCTGCGTTCCCCTGAGTCAATTCGCGCACATCGATAAAGCGGCCGGTGACGGCAGCGGCGGCGGCCATGGCCGGGCTCACCAGGTGGGTACGGCCACCGGCGCCCTGACGGCCTTCGAAGTTGCGGTTGCTGGTCGATGCACAATGCTCGCCCGACTCCAGGCGGTCAGGGTTCATTGCCAGGCACATCGAGCAGCCGGGTTCACGCCATTCGAAACCGGCTTCGACGAAGATCTTGTCCAGCCCTTCTTTTTCGGCCTGGGCTTTCACCAGGCCCGAGCCGGGCACCACGATGGCCTGCTTGATGGTCGCGGCGACCTTGCGGCCCTTGGCGATCTCGGCGGCGGCGCGCAGGTCTTCGATGCGCGAGTTGGTGCACGAGCCGATGAACACGCGATCGAGCTGGATATCGGTGATCGCCTGATTGGCGGTCAGGCCCATGTATTTGAGGGCGCGCTCGATGGAGCCACGCTTGATCAGATCACGCTCCTGGGCTGGGTCCGGCACGTTCTGATCGACAGCCAGGACCATCTCGGGCGAAGTACCCCAGCTGACTTGCGGCTTGATCTGCGTAGCGTCGAGTTCGACCACGGTGTCGAACACCGCGTCGGCGTCGGTGACCAGGTCTTTCCAGGCTTCTACTGCCTTGGTCCAGTCCTCGCCCTTGGGCGCGAACGGACGGCCTTCGACGTAGGCCACGGTTTTTTCGTCCGCCGCCACCAGGCCCACACGGGCGCCGGCTTCGATGGACATGTTGCAGATGGTCATGCGGCCTTCGACCGACAGGTCGCGGATGGCGCTGCCGGCGAACTCGATGGCATGGCCGTTACCGCCAGCGGTGCCAATCTTGCCGATCACGGCCAGGACGATGTCTTTGGCGGTCACGCCGGCCGGCAATTGGCCTTCGACGCTGACCAGCATGTTTTTCATCTTCTTGGCGACCAGACACTGGGTGGCAAGCACGTGCTCGACCTCGGAAGTGCCGATGCCGTGGGCCAGGGCCCCGAAGGCGCCGTGGGTCGAGGTATGCGAGTCACCGCAGACCACCGTCATGCCCGGCAAGGTCGCGCCCTGCTCCGGGCTGATGACATGGACGATGCCTTGGCGCACGTCGTTCATCTTGAATTCGGTGATGCCGTATTCGTCGCAGTTGTCGTCGAGGGTCTGCACTTGCAGGCGCGAGACCTGGTCGGCGATGGCTTCGATTCCGCCCTTGCGCTCCGGTGTGGTCGGCACGTTGTGGTCCGGCGTGGCGATGTTGGCGTCGATGCGCCAGGGCTTGCGCCCGGCCAGGCGCAGGCCTTCGAAGGCCTGCGGCGAGGTCACTTCGTGAATGATGTGACGATCGATATAAATCAGCGCCGAGCCATCGTCGCGCTGTTTGACCAAGTGCGAATCCCAGAGCTTGTCGTAGAGCGTTTTGCCAGCCATCAGACGGTTCCTCATCAGCTTCTTTCTGCGCCAATAACCACTTGGCTTGTGGGGTAGATGGTAAGAGGTTAGATTGGATAACTCAAATTCATAATTTTTATGCTTTGGATAACCAAAAGGAATTCGAGCCGGTGGACTTCGCCAATCTAAATGCCTTCATCGCCATCGCCGAGTACGGCAGCTTCTCCGGCGCCGGGGAACGTCTGCATCTGACCCAACCGGCCGTCAGCAAACGCATCGCCAGCCTCGAACAGCAACTCAATGTACGCCTGTTCGACCGGCTTGGGCGCGAAGTCAGCCTGACGGAGGCCGGGCGCGCCCTGTTGCCCCGCGCCTACCAGATCCTCAATGTACTGGACGACACCCGCCGCGCACTGACCAACCTGACCGGCGAAGTCAGCGGCCGCCTGACCCTCGCCACCAGCCATCACATCGGCCTGCATCGCCTGCCCCCAGTCCTGCGGGCTTTTACCCGGCGGTATCCGGCGGTGGCCCTGGACATCCAGTTTCTCGACTCCGAGACCGCTTACGAGGAAATCCTTCACGGCCGCGCGGAACTGGCGGTCATCACCCTCGCCCCGGACCCGCACCCCCTGGTAAAGGCTATCCCGGTGTGGGACGACCCGCTGGACTTCGTGGTCTCGGCCGAGCATCAGTTGGCGACCCAGCCCCAGGTCAGCCTCGAGGAGATCGCCCGGCACCCCGCGGTATTCCCTGGCACCAACACCTTCACCCACCATATCGTGCGTCGGCATTTCGAGGTCCAGGGCCTGGCACCGAACATTTCGATGAGCACCAATTACCTCGAAACCATCAAGATGATGGTATCCATCGGGTTGGCCTGGAGCGTCCTGCCGCGCACCATGCTCGACGAGCAGGTCGCCGCCATTCACTTACCCGACATGCAGCTGCGCCGCCAGCTAGGCTACATCCTGCACACCGAACGAACGCTCTCCAACGCGGCTCGGGCGTTCATGGCGCTACTTGATGCCGAAGTGGTACTTGACGCCGCCCCGGCTTGAGTGGGAAAAGCATGACTTGAGGTTTCATGCGCAGGCAACTGGCAGCAATAAGGTTCGCGATCGATGCCCACACCTCTATTTCCATTCGTCGACACTTGCGACGCCGACGCCCCCAGCCTGCTGGAGCGAAAGGCGCGCGGCGAGCACGATATCGCCACGATAATCGACCGCCCGGCACCGCAGCCCTTGAGCTGGCATTGGGACCTGGACAGCGGGCAGATCATCGACACCCGTATTCGCGAGCGTAGCGTGAGCTATCAGGATGCCGACGGTGCCAATCGACACGTGGTCGGCAATCTGTCGAGCATCAGCCAGCAAATTGAACGTGAACAGCGCCTGGTGCACTCCGAAGAGAAGTTCTCGAGCCTGTTCCAGGCCTGCCCGGATCCGATCTGCGTGACCCGCCTGAGCGACGGGGTGTTCATCGAGATCAACTCCAAATTCACCCAGACCTTCGGCTGGACGACCAAACAGATCATTGGCCATACCGCCCGTGAAGCGGGCTTCTGGGCCAACGACGACTTCCACGAACAGCGCATGCAGCAGTTCATGCGCGACCAGTCGCTCGATCAACTGACCATCACCGTGCACAGCCGCTATGGCCGCGCCCTCACCTGCCTGGTGTCGAGCAGCATGATCCGTGTCGGCGGCTACTCGTGCCTGGTCACTACCTTGCGCGACGTGACCAAGCAACAACGGGCCGAAGCCGCCTTGAAAGCCAGCGAAGAGAAATTCGCCAAGGCCTTTCACTCCAGCCCCGACGCCATCACCATCATCAACAAGGCCAACGGCCGCTACCTGGAGGTGAACGACGGGTTTTGCCGCTTGACCGGCTATCGCGCCGAGGATGTGCTGGGGCGCAAAGTGGACGATGTACCGATCTGGGCCGACGAACGGCAGTACGAACGGCTGATCATCGCTGTCGAGGACAGCGGCCGCGTGCTGCACCATGAAATGCTTGGGCGCACGCGCCAGGGGCAACTGATCACCGTCGAGGTGTCGGTCGAAACCATCATCCTCGATGAAAAGCCCTGCCTGCTGAGCACGTCCCGCGATGTCAGCCAGTTGCGCAACGCCCAGGCGCAGATTCGTCATCTGGCGTATCACGACTCACTCACCAACCTGCCCAACCGCGCCATGCTGATGGAACGCCTGAGCTACCACATCGGCCAACTCAAGCAGCTCAATCAGCGCGGCGCCCTGCTGTTCCTCGACCTCGACAACTTCAAGCACATCAACGATTCGCTGGGCCACCCGGTCGGTGACTCGGTGCTGAAAATCGTCACCGCTCGCCTCGAGGCTTCGGTGCACATGGAGGACACCGTGGCGCGCCTGGGCGGCGACGAGTTCGTAGTGCTGATCACGGGCCTCAAGGGCACGCGCCGCGAGGTTACCGCACAGGTGCGCCGTACCGCCGACGAATTTCGCCAACTGCTGGCGCAACCGATGTCGCTGGACAGCCATCGGCTGCAGGTGACCCCGAGCATCGGCATCGCCTTGATCCCTGATCATGGCTCGACCCCGGCAGACGTGCTCAAACGGGCCGACATCGCCCTGTATCGGGCCAAGGATGCCGGGCGCAACACCACGCAGCTGTTTCACAGCTCGATGCAGAAAGCCGCCGTCGAACGCCTGCGCATGGAGAACGACCTGCGCATGGCCCTGGCCCGCAACGAGCTGCAGCTCAATTTTCAGCCGCAGGTGGATGCCCGTTGCGAGCGCATCGTCGGCGCCGAGGTACTGCTGCGCTGGCTCCATCCGGAACTGGGCATGCAGCCACCAGTGCTATTCATCCAGGTGCTGGAAGAAAGCGGGATGATTCTCGAGGTCGGCAGCTGGATCCTCGAGGAAGCCTGTCGCGCCGCTGCGCTATTGCTGCAGGAAGGCTTGATCGACCCCGCCACCTTCAGCCTGTGCGTGAATATCAGCCCGCGACAGTTTCGCCAGAATGACTTCGTCGAGCGGGTGCTGCTGAGCCTGAGCACCCATGCCGTGCCCTGTCGCGTGCTGAAGCTGGAGATTACCGAAGGCATCGTGATTCAGGATCTGGACGACACCATCGCCAAGATGCATGCCCTCAAGAAGCTGGGGGTAAGTTTTGCGATGGACGACTTCGGCACCGGCTATTCCTCACTGACTTACCTCAAGCGCCTGCCGGTGGATGCCTTGAAGATCGATCAGTCCTTCGTGCGCGATGCGGCGGATGACCCCAACGATGCTGAAATCGTCCGCGCCATCGTCGCCATGGCCCATAGCCTTGAACTGACGGTCATCGCCGAGGGCGTCGAGGCGTCGCATCAACTGGAGTTCCTGCAGGGGCTGGGCTGCCACTTGTATCAGGGTTATCTGCATAGCCAGCCGCTGTCGCTGCGGGCATTTCGCGAGATGTTGCTGGCCGAGAGTTGAGTGTTGCCGCAAGAGGCACCTGTGGGAGCAGAGCCTGCTCGCGAGGGGGCCATGCGCATCACCAGCGTATCCAGGGGTGCCCAAGCCACTGAAATCGCGGTTCAGGCTGCGTCGCTGCGCTCGACACCAACCAATCGATCGATATGGGTCAATTCGGTTTCGCGGCGCAGCACGTCGAACATCGCCACCGCCTCGGGGTAGGTGCGGGTCAACATCGCCAGCCACTGTTTGAGCCGCCCCGGTGCCTGACGCGGCGTGAGCTGGGCCACCGCTTGCAGCCAGAAGTCCTGGATCAACGGCAACAGCTGCGACCAGGTCATGTCCGGCAGCTCGATGCCCTGGGCGGCGGCGACGATCTGCCGAGCCAGATCAGGGCGCGACACCAGGCCTCGGCCAAGCATGAAGTCCTTGGCACCGCTGACTTCACGGCAGCGGCGCCAATCGTCGACTGTCCAGATGTCGCCATTGGCGAATACCGGCACCTTGACCACTTCCTGCACCTTGGCCACCCACTCCCAATGCGCCGGCGGCTTGTAGCCTTCGACCTTGGTGCGCGCGTGCACGACGATCTGTTCGGCGCCGCCTTCGGCCAGCGCCGTGGCGCATACCAGGGCGACATCCGGACTGTCGAAACCCAGGCGCATCTTGGCGGTCACCGGGATATGCGCCGGAGTGGCGCGGCGCACTTCGCGCAGGATCGCGTGCAGCAGCTCTGGCTCCTTGAGCAGCACCGCGCCGCCGCGGGACTTGTTGACGGTCTTGGCCGGGCAGCCGAAGTTCAGGTCGATGGCCGGCGCCCCCAGCTCGCAGGCCAGTGCGGCGTTTTCGCCCAGCAGCACCGGATCGGAGCCCAGCAATTGCACACGCAGCGGCACGCCCGACGCGGTTTTTGCGCCGTGCTGCAACTCGGGGCCGAACTTGATGAACTGACTGGGCGGCAACAGGCGGTCGTTGACGCGAATGAATTCGGTCACGCACCAGTCCAGCCCGCCGACGCGGGTAAGGACGTCGCGCATGATGTCATCGACCAGGCCTTCCATGGGCGCCAAGGCTATTTGCATAGGGAACGGTGTCTCGAAAAAGGGCGCGGCATTGTAGCCTGAAATTTTATAGTGATGCTGGTGACCTCTTCGCGGGCAAGCCTTGCTCCCACAGGTCTAGGACTCAGGATCGGCTTGCACTGTAGGAGCAAGGCTTGCCCGCGAAGAGGCCGGTATTGGCGACGAATCACTCCAGCTCAGGCGGATTGCAAAGCCGGCGCATAGCCTTCGATAAACTCGGCAGGCATGCGCTTGGGCTTGCCCGTGGACAACTCGATGCAGACGAAGGTGGTTTGCGCGCGCAGCAGCGTCACGCCGTCACTGGGGCGGGTCAGCTGAAAACGTCGTTGCATTTTCAGGCGTTGATCCCAATCGACGATCCAGGTTGCCAGCACCAGTTGGTCGTCCTCATAGGCGGCGGCCAGGTAATCGATCTCGTGCCGGACCACGGCCATGGCGCGATCGAGGCGTCGATAGGCGACCAGATCCAGCCCCAGGTGCTGGGAATGGCGCCAGGCGCCGCGCTCCAGCCAACTGACGTACACGGCGTTGTTGGCGTGCCCGAGGCCGTCGATATCGTCAGCGCCGACGCTCAGTTCGATCGTAAAGGGTGTGGGCAGATCCCAATTCATCGCGGCTCTCACTTGGCTGTGGTCGACAAGGGCGCAGTGTAGCGAATCAGGGATGACGGTTTTTGCTCCGCCAGAAAAAACAAAAGGCCCATTCAATAATCGAATGAGCCTTGGTCCCGCAGAGCGGGAAATCGTGGCGTCCCCTAGGGGACTCGAACCCCTGTTACCGCCGTGAAAGGGCGGTGTCCTAGGCCACTAGACGAAGGGGACGCAAACCTTCATGCAGATCCGCTGACGCGAACCCTGGCAAATTGGTGGAGCTAAACGGGATCGAACCGTTGACCTCTTGCATGCCATGCAAGCGCTCTCCCAGCTGAGCTATAGCCCCGAATTTATCGCCCTGCGGCGGGATGAAGCCTTCACGCTTCATCCTTTTACAACTGGCGTCCCCTAGGGGACTCGAACCCCTGTTACCGCCGTGAAAGGGCGGTGTCCTAGGCCACTAGACGAAGGGGACATACCTTCTACCAATGATCAGTGTGAGACTGATCGGCGTAAAGTCAAACTTCAACGTTACACCTGGAAATTGGTGGAGCTAAACGGGATCGAACCGTTGACCTCTTGCATGCCATGCAAGCGCTCTCCCAGCTGAGCTATAGCCCCAAACAGTGTGTTGCTGTGTGGACGGGGCGCATATTAAGTGCGGACCGCTGGGCTGTCAAACTTATTTTGAAAAAATCTCAAAACAATTTACCGCGATAACAGTGACTTACCGGATTCCCCCTGCGGGAGTGGGCTCTGCACACTCCCGCAGGTCACTGGATCAGCCGAGGGTAGCCAGCAGCTTTTCCCACTCCTTGTTTTCTTTCTTCGACACGCCGCCCAGCAGGTCCAAGGCTTGGCGCAGACGGAAACGGGTCAGGTCCGGCCCGAGGATTTCCATGGCATCGAGCACCGACACCGAACTCGCCTGGCCGGTAATGGCGGCGAACATCAGCGGCATCGCGTCACGCAGCTTGAACTCCAGCGCGTCGACCACCGCCTGGATAGTCCCGGTGATACGGTCCTTTTCCCACTGGCGCAAGGCTTCGAGCTTCCACAGGATCAACTGCATCAGTTGCCGTACCTGGTCCCCGGAGAGTTTTTTGCTTTCAAACAGCTTCACATCCGGATTCACGCCGCCCGCGAAGAAAAATCCCCCCAACGGTGCGATCTGGCTGAAGGTCTCTACCCTGCCCTGCACATGGGGCGCGATCTTCATCATGTAGTCGCTGTTGAAGGCCCACTGCTGCACCCGTGTGGCGAATTCCTGCACCGGCAGTTCACGCAGCCACTGGCCGTTGAGCCAGGACAGCTTCTCGATATCGAAGATCGGCCCGCCCAGGGAAACGCGTGACAGGTCGAAATGCTCGACCATCTCCGCCAGGCTGAACTTCTCGCGCTCGTCGGGCATCGACCAGCCCATGCGCCCCAGGTAGTTGAGCATGGCTTCAGGCATGAAGCCCATGCGCTCGTAGAAGGTCACCGAGGTCGGGTTCTTGCGCTTGGACAGCTTGCTCTTGTCCGGATTGCGCAGCAGCGGCATGTAGCACAACTGCGGCTGTTCCCAGCCGAAGTACTCGTAAAGCTTCATCAGCTTGGGCGCCGACGGCAGCCATTCTTCGCCACGCAGCACATGGGTGATGCCCATCAGGTGATCGTCGACCACGTTGGCGAGGAAGTAGGTGGGCAGGCCGTCGGTTTTCATCAGCACTTGCATGTCCATGCGATCCCACGGGATCTCGACGTTGCCGCGCAGCATGTCCGGGACCACGCAGATGCCTTCGGTCGGCACTTTCATGCGGATCACATGGGGTTCGCCGGCAGCCAGACGACGGGCGACTTCTTCAGCCGACAGCAGCAATGCACGGCCGTCGTAGCGCGGGGTTTCGCCGCGGGCCAGTTGTTCGGCGCGCATCTGGTCCAGCTCTTCGCTGGTGCAGAAGCACGGGAAGGCATGACCGAGATCGACCAGTTGCTGGGCGTACTGCTGGTAGATATCGCCCCGCTCGCTCTGCCGGTATGGGCCGTGCGGGCCGCCGACGTCCGGACCTTCGCTCCACTCGATGCCCAGCCAGCGCAGGGCGTCGAAGATCTGCTGCTCGGACTCGCGGGTCGAACGCAGTTGATCGGTGTCTTCGATGCGCAGGATGAATTCGCCGCCATGCTGTTTGGCGAAGCAATAGTTGAACAGGGCGATATACGCCGTGCCGACATGAGGGTCGCCAGTGGGCGACGGCGCGATGCGCGTACGAACGGTGGTCATGGAAAGTCCCGCAGCTGTATGAATCAAGGGGGCGGATGTTAGCAGGGGTTGGGGGGACGGCTCCAGACATGAAGATTTGCATCGAGCCAGCGGGCCTCATCGCGGGCAAGCCTTGCTCCCACAGGCATGCACCTCAAGAGCGGGCAACTCTGTGGGAGCAAGGCTTGCCCGCGATGAGGCCTGCAGCCTTGCTCCCACACTCCCTGACTTACACCGTCAACAAGCGCTCACGCAGCTTGGCGACCTCGTCGCGGGTCTGCGCGGCGGCTTCGAACTCCAGGTCGCGAGCCAATTGGTACATCTTCTCCTCCAAGACGCGGATTCGCTTGTTGATCTCGCTGGGCGACCGCAACTCGGCCTCGTACTTGGCATTCTCCTCCGCGGCCTTGGCCATGCCTTTGCGCTTTTTGCTGCGCGAACCGGGCACGGTGGCGCCTTCCATGATATCGGCGACGTCCTTGACCACGCCCACCGGAATGATGCCGTGCAGGGTGTTGAACGCGATCTGCTTTTCGCGCCGCCGTTCGGTCTCGCCAATCGCGCGCTCCATCGACCCGGTGATCCGGTCGGCATACAGAATCGCGCGACCTTCAAGGTTGCGCGCGGCCCGACCGATGGTCTGGATCAACGAACGCTCGGAACGCAGGAAGCCCTCCTTGTCGGCATCGAGGATCGCCACCAGCGCCACTTCCGGCATGTCCAGACCTTCACGCAGCAGGTTGATGCCCACCAGCACATCGAAGGTGCCCAGGCGCAGATCGCGGATGATCTCGACGCGCTCCACGGTATCGATGTCCGAGTGCAGATAGCGCACCTTGACGTCGTGATCGGCCAGGTAGTCCGCCAGGTCCTCGGCCATGCGTTTGGTCAGCGTGGTCGCCAGCACTCGCTGGTCGAGGGCCACGCGCTTGCGGATCTCCGACAGCAGATCGTCGACCTGGGTGGTTGCAGGGCGAATCTCGATCTGCGGGTCCACCAGCCCGGTCGGCCGCACCACCATCTCGATGGTCCGCCCGGCGTGTTCCGCCTCATAGTTGCCCGGCGTCGCCGAAACGAAAATGGTCTGCGGGCTCACCTGCTCCCATTCATCGAAGCGCATCGGCCGGTTATCCAGCGCCGAAGGCAGACGGAAACCGTACTCTACCAAGGTCTCCTTGCGGGAACGGTCGCCCTTGTACATTGCACCCACCTGCGGAACGCTGACGTGGGATTCGTCGATGACCAGCAAGGCGTCGTCCGGCAGATAATCGAACAAGGTCGGCGGCGGCGCCCCGGACGCACGGCCCGACAGATAGCGCGAGTAGTTTTCGATGCCGTTGCAATAGCCCAGCTCCATGATCATTTCCAGGTCGAAGCGCGTGCGCTGCTCCAGCCGCTGGGCTTCCACCAGCTTGTTAGCGGTGCGCAAGTACTCGAGGCGCTCCTGCAACTCCTCCTTGATGCCTTCGACGGCGTCGAGCAACGTTTCGCGCGGCGTCACGTAGTGGCTCTTGGGGTAGAAGGTGAAACGGGGCAGACGGCGGATGAGCTCACCGGTCAGGGGATCGAACGCCGAGATGTTTTCCACTTCGTCGTCGAACAGCTCGATGCGGATGGCTTCGAGGTCCGATTCCGCCGGGAAGATATCGATCACATCGCCACGCACGCGGAAGGTGGCGCGGGCGAAATCCATCTCGTTGCGGGTGTATTGCAGGTCGGTAAGGCGGCGCAGCAGCGCGCGCTGGTCGAGCTTGTCGCCGCGGTCGACGTGCAGGACCATCTTCAGATAAGTCTCGGGGCTGCCCAGGCCGTAGATGCACGACACCGTGGTGACGATGATGGCGTCCTTGCGTTCGAGCAGAGCCTTGGTGGCGGACAGGCGCATCTGCTCGATGTGGTCGTTGATCGAGGCGTCTTTCTCGATGAAGGTATCCGACGACGGCACATAGGCTTCGGGCTGGTAGTAGTCGTAGTACGAGACGAAATACTCCACGGCGTTGTTCGGGAAAAACGCCTTGAACTCGCCGTACAGCTGAGCCGCGAGGGTCTTGTTGGGCGCCAGCACCATGGTCGGCCGCTGCACTTGGGCAATGACGTTGGCGATACTGAAGGTCTTGCCCGACCCGGTCACCCCAAGCAGCGTCTGGTGCGCAAGACCGGCCTCGATGCCCTCGACCATCTGGCGGATGGCTTCAGGCTGATCGCCGGCGGGTTCGAAACGGGTGACCAACTGGAATTCGGACATGAGGACCTCTGAGTGGCGACCCTCGCCCAGGCGACAAGGGGCAGGCAGCCCGACATCGGCCAACCTGTATTTATAAACAGTACTTGTATCAAAGTGGTGCCGCTAAAGCACGCTTTCAAGGGGCAACCGGGCAGTTTTTGCCGGCACCTCGAAGGCGGGTGAAATAAATGGAAAAATTAAAGGTAAAACTCGGTGCAACCTGTCGCCGTGTTTCCCAAGGATCACTATACTGACTCCCCGTTCGTGCACCGCTCCAGTGCATTCACTCGAGCGCGTGTCCTTTATCATCCTAAATCAGAGCCACGGTCAAAATGAGCCTGTTTTCCGCTGTCCCATTGGCACCCCGCGATCCTATCCTGGGCCTCAACGAAGCGTTCAACGCCGATACCCGTACCGACAAGGTCAATCTGGGTGTAGGCGTGTACTGCAACGAAGAGGGGCGAATTCCCCTGCTGCGCGCCGTGATCGAAGCGGAGGCGACGCGTGTGGCCGCTCATGCCGCCCGTGGCTATTTGCCGATCGACGGTATCGCCGCCTATGACCAGGCCGTGCAGACCCTGCTGTTCGGTGTCGATTCGCCACTGATCGGCAGCGCCCGCGTCATCACTGCACAAGCCGTCGGCGGCACCGGCGCTCTGAAGCTGGGCGCCGACTTCCTCAAGCAGATCAAGCCCGATGCCATCGTCGCCATCAGCGACCCAAGCTGGGAAAA
Source organism: Pseudomonas baltica (assembly GCF_031880315.1). Lineage (NCBI taxonomy): Bacteria > Pseudomonadati > Pseudomonadota > Gammaproteobacteria > Pseudomonadales > Pseudomonadaceae > Pseudomonas > Pseudomonas baltica. The sequence goes on from NZ_CP134771.1 coordinate 1,578,417, forward strand.
CCACCGGGCGCTGTTCGAGACCGCCGGCTTCCCGGTGCAGAACTACCGTTACTATGATGCGACCAGCAATGACGTCAACCGTTCCGGCATGCTCGAAGACCTGCAGGCGCTGCCGTCCGGTTCGATCGTCGTGCTGCACGCTTGCTGCCACAACCCGACTGGCGTTGAACTGAACGCAGCCGATTGGCAGAACGTCCTCGACGTGGTCAAGGCCAAGGGCCACGTGCCATTTCTGGATATGGCCTACCAGGGCTTCGGCGATGGCATCTACGAAGACGCCGCCGCCGTGCGCCTGTTCGCCGAGTCGGGGCTGAGCTTCTTCGTCTCGAGCTCGTTCTCCAAATCGTTCTCGCTGTACGGCGAACGTGTCGGCGCGCTGTCGATCGTCACCGACTCCAAGGATGAAAGCAGCCGTGTGCTGTCGCAAATCAAGCGCGTGATCCGCACCAACTACTCCAACCCGCCGACCCACGGCGCCAGCATCGTGTCGGCGGTCCTCGCCAGCCCCGAGCTGCGCGCACAGTGGGAAGCCGAGCTGGGCGAGATGCGCCAACGCATCAAGGCCATGCGCACCGCGATGGTCGACGCCCTGGCCGGCAACAGCGCCGGTCGCGACTTCAGCTTCGTCGGTCGCCAGGTCGGCATGTTTTCCTACTCGGGCCTGAGCGTCGAGCAGGTCGCACGCCTGCGCACCGAGTTTGGCATCTATGCACTGGACACCGGCCGGATCTGCGTCGCCGCTCTGAACCGCAGCAACATCGGCAAGGTGACCCAGGCGATTCTGGCTGTTCTGTAACCGTAAGCGCGGGAGAGGTCGGGTGAAAGCTTGACTTCTCCTTAGCAATCAGTAACATGCATGCAAATTCCGTGATAGCTCAGTCGGTAGAGCAAATGACTGTTAATCATTGGGTCCCAGGTTCGAGTCCTGGTCACGGAGCCAGCTTTGAAAGCCCCATTTATTGGGGCTTTGCTGTTTCTGGGGTATCCCTAAGGATGCGCTAGCGGTATGGAAAGCTCACTGCGGAAAATATTTTCAGGATCAAACTTCTGTTTGGTCTCAATCAGCTTCTGCCGCTTGTCACCGTAATACAGCTCGAGCCATCGCGTATCGACCACCTCATGGCTATCGTCCGTATATTTCATATCCACATCTGGATAGTTTATGTAACACCTGGCCGAGCAGCGCTCCAGCACACATCCGAGACCTCCCAGCAGCAGACCTTCCCCCTAAAGATTCCCGCAGGGCTCCCGATACAGATTTATCCTCCTCTCGCCCCACTCCCGGAGCTTCAATGCGTCTTTTGCCCTACCTGACCTTGTTGTCCCTGTGCAGCCTAAGCGCCTGTGGCTCGGCGATGGCTCCGGCGACTTCGGCGCAGACCGACAAGGGCCCGGTGCTGGTCGATGGCAAGGGGATGACGCTCTACACCTTCGAGCGCGACAAGAACGGCCAGTCGCTGTGCAACGGCAACTGCCTGCAAAAATGGCCGGCTTTACTGGCACCGGACGGCGCGCAGCCGCATGGGGACTGGACAGTGATCACCCGCCGAGATGGTGCCTTGCAGTGGGCCTACAAGGGCCAGCCGCTGTACACCTGGTATCAGGACAGCAAGCCCGGCGAAACCACAGGTGACAATGAGGGGGACGTCTGGCACCTGGCACGGCCCTGAGCGTCTGAGCGTCTGAGTGTGAAACCTTCGCACAATCGGGTTTGCGACAGGCCAGCAAGGTTGATCAGGAAGCGCACTGCTCGGGATAGCTGTACTCGAACACCCGTACCACTTCAGAGGCATGCCAGGAGGCGGCTGCAACACCATCCGAAGGTCCGGAAAAGCGCCCGAGGCGTTCGACGCATTCGAAAAAGCCAGGGCGCGGCAAACGGCTCGCGCCCTGGCTGATGACTAATGAGCTGCGAATCGGCTGCTCGGCTTTCGCGTCCAGGGAGGCCAGATGTTCAAGGGCTGCGGTCAAGGTCTGCATGGCGGGCGTGGGAAACTGCAAGCGCTCGAGCAGAGCACGATAGGTGAGCAGATGCCTTTGCCGACGGGCGTGGTCCAGCTCGCCCAACAAGCCATCCCATTGCTGGCGGCTGATACGCACGCTCATGATGCCTCCCTCCAGCCCGGCACCCCCAACTCCCACGCCAGGCTACGCTTGATCGCTGCATCGGGGTCACGTTCGCCACTTTCGATCATCGCCAGGTACGCCGGGCTGATGCCGACGGCGCGCGCCAGGGTATTGGCTTCAAGCCCCTTGGCTTCGCGCAGGGCGGCGAGTTCAGTGAAGGCAGGATGCCCAGCCTCGCTGGCCGCCGCACTATGCGCTGTCGGCTCCAGCGCAGGTGTAGCCTGACCTGCGGCTGCCAACAAAGCCTGATATTCAGCCCATGGCACCACGGCGTATTCCGGCTGGCCATCACGACTGATCACCTGAATCCCCATCACATCCCCCTGTCCGCCCGAAACGAGTGCTCGGTAGGCATATTCCTGAATGCGATTATCTTAACAGCGGAATCTCAGGGAGGGGATATTTGTCCTTGAATTGGCGGTAACCGGCGCCTGCAAGGCTGGTGGCAAGGCGCCACCCATAAGATCGACGAGAAGGCCAGCCACCGGCGTGTCATGGTGCGGCCTGGAGTGCGGCTCGATCGGGCGGCCACTGGCCAGTACTCCCAGCCCATTCGCCGCCGAACGCGCTAGCCCCCCCCCACGCGTCTACGTGGCCCCTGTGCGGGAGCGCTGCGCGCGAAGGCGCCGGCTGGGACTTTCGCCAGATCAACCCTTGCGCGGATCCAGCTCCAGCGGCTCTTCGACATGCGGCACACGTTCGAGCACGCGCAGTTTTTCGGGCGACTGGCGGGCGCGCCAGGCGCGGAAATCTTCAAGCTCGTCCGCCACCACCTTCATCACCCAACTGAGCACGGCGATGTCATCGAGCATCCCCACGCCCACCAGCCAGTCCGGAATGGCGTCGAAGGGGCTGACGAAATACAGCAGACCGGCCACTATCGACAGCATCGACTTGCCACTGATAGCGCGGTATTCCCCGCGCCAGTAAGCCAGGCACAGCGCCTGCAGCAGGCCGACATCCTCGCGCAGTTTGCCGAGGTTATGGCCCTTGACCTTGCGCGTCACCGCGAAGACCAATGCCGGTAAACGACCGCGACTCAGCAGCCTTTCGGCCAGTGGCAGGAAACGGCTGAAACTCCAGGGTGCTTTCATGAACCCTCCCGAAAAATATAGGGGAAAGGTTATCCACAGATATTGTGGATAACCTTGTGAACAGAGGCGAATTTAGGCCTGTAGGCCCCCGATATACAAGGGCCGAACACAAATCGCGCGTTTTTTACTCACATAAAAAACACAGATTTTCGTTGACTGGATAGCCACTTACGGGCTAGTCCATGAGGGCGTATAGCTGTGACTACAGCCATTTCCAGGGGTTCGAAAAAATCAGCGACGCGAACCGCAAAAACGCAAACGCCCCGTCGAGACGGGGCGTTTGCAGTACAGCCAGGCAGAATTACTTCTTGGCTGGCGCAGCCGGTGCGGCTGGAGCGTCTTCTGGCGTGTCTTCGTCTTCCGGAGACTGCTCAGGTGCGCCGGCATCAGCCTTGGACGGATCCTTGATAGCGATCAGTTCCAGGTCGAAGACCAGTACCGAGTTGGCAGGGATCGCCGGGCTCGGGCTCTGGGCACCGTAGGCCAGGTTGGCCGGGATGAACAGTTTGACCTTTTCGCCAACGTGCATCAGTTGCAGACCTTCGACCCAACCCGGGATCACGCCGCTGACCGGCAGGTCGATCGGGCTACCGCGCTCGATGGAGCTGTCGAAGACCTTGCCGTCGATCAGCTTGCCTTCGTAATGAACGGTGACCACGTCAGTCGGCTTGGGCTGAGCGCCGTCGGCTTTCTTGATGATCTGATACTGCAGGCCGGAAGCGGTGGTGACCACGCCATCCTTCTTGCCGTTTTCTTCGAGGAACTTCTTGCCGGCGGATTCAGCTTCGGCGCTCATCTTGGTCATGCGCTCTTCAGCACGCTTCTGCAGATCAGCAAAAGCGGCGACCAATTCGTCGTCCTTGAGTTTCTGAGGCTTTTTGCCCACGGCATCTTCGATACCTTGAGCCACGGCCTTGGAATCCAGGTCGTCCATGCCTTCTTGCGCCAGGCTCTTGCCCATGTTCAGGCCGATACCATAAGAAGCTTTCTGCGCCGGTGTTTTCAGCTCGACACTGGCCTGCTGATCGCAGCCTGCGAGTACCAAACCAACCAGGGCGATCGCCGCTGCCAACCGATGCTGTTTCATGCTATTTCCTTGTTCATGCGCCAATAGGGCATTCGAGTAAAGCCGCGAGCTTATCAGGCGGCCACGACCAATGGCTACCGGCATGAGAGGCACTAAAGGAGGATAAGTTCAGGTATTACAAGGATTTCATCTTCACCGGACTCGGGACCGAGGTAAAACCACGCTTAGCGCGCTTCGCTCGCCTGGCGGTACTCGACGGCCACCTCGCGCACCACTTCGCAGAGCCATTGAGCCGGCAACGGCAAGGCCCGCGCGGCGTTGCTGCAGATGCCTACCGAGCCGCCCGGCTCGCTGACACCCAACTGCAACTCGTGCAACTCGCCTTGGCTGACGTCCAGGCGCACCGCATCCCGTGGCGCCACCCAGATCGCATCGCTGGTTTGCACGTAGCGGCGGCTGAGGGTCGGGGAAAGTGTTTCGACCCTTTGCGAAGACGGGCTGACGGCACATTGCACGAACAGGCTGTCGGCGTGTTTGCGAATGGTCGTCCCCGCCAGCGGCAGCACCAGCGGGTAGCGGCTGATCTGGCTGCGTTCCAGTGGTTGCACGGCCAACAGCGGGTGGCCGGTACGCACCACCAGCGCCATGGCCTCGCTGTACAGGTGCTCGAAGATCAAGCCCTGGATCTGCGGGCTGTCGGTCATGCGGCCAATCACCAGGTCAAGGTCGCCCACATGCAATTGCCCCAACAGATAAGCGCCGGGCCCAGTGGACACGCTGACTACCAAGGCATCGTGGCGCTGGTGCAGACGCTTGAGGACTTCGGGCATGAGCTGGCTTTCGACCGTCGACAGGATGCCGACGCGCACCTGTGGTGGCTCGTGCTCCTCACTGCGCAGGGTGCTGACACCGTCGCGCAGGGCCTGTACGCAGGGCGCCGCATAGCGCATGAAGCGGATGCCGGCAGGGGTCAGCTCGACGCCGGTCTTGTCCCGCTCGAACAGCCGGGTCTCGAGCAGCTCTTCAAGCTCCTTGAGTGTTTTCGAGATCGCCGGCTGACTGATCGCCACGGCATCGGCGGCCTTGGCAAAGCTGCCTTGGCGGGCGATTTCGAGAAAGCACAGCAGGTGGCGGAATTTGATCCGGGTATCGAGGTTCATGCCGCGCATCGTAGCAGGACTGCGCGGTTTTACAGAACGTGAGGCGCGCTCTGACTCTCAATCGCTGATCTCGACCTCCTCACCATTCAACCTCACCGCCCAGGTCGCCAGCGCCTGGGACGGGTCCTCGACACACTGCCCCGTCACCAAACTGAAATGCTGCTTATAAAGCGGCGCCGCCACCACCAGTTCACCCTTGAGCAGCCCGACGATCCCGCGGCCGATGACGTTGGCACCCGACTGCGGGTCGCGGTTGGCCACCGCGAAGATCGGCGGGTTCTGCTCGGGCAGATAGAACAGCGCCACCTGCGCGCCGTCCACCCACGCCACCACTCCCGACTGCGCCACCAGATCACTCACAGCGCACACCCGCCGCCATGATTGCTGCAATTGCGCCTGGCCCATCACAGCACCTCCTCGGTCACGGCAATCAACTGCACCGCCGGCGCCGGTCGGCGTTGCTCGCGTTCGGTGATGAACTGAATATCCGGATCACTGCGTTTGTCGTTGACGAAGGTGCGGAAGCGCTTGAGTTTTTCCGGGTCCTTCAAGGCGTTGGCCCATTCGCATTCATAACGATCCACCACCAGCTGCATCTGCCCTTCCAGCTCCGCGCCCAAGCCCAGGCTGTCCTCGATGATCACCTGCTTGAGAAAATCCAGCCCGCCCTCCAGGCTCTCGCGCCACACCGAGGTACGTTGCAGCTTGTCGGCCGTGCGGATGTAGAACATCAAAAAGCGATCGATGTAGCGGATCAACGTGGCATCGTCCAGATCGGTGGCGAACAGCTCGGCGTGCCGCGGGCGCATGCCGCCATTGCCGGCGATGTACAGGTTCCAGCCCTTCTCGGTCGCGATCACGCCCACATCCTTGCTCTGCGCCTCGGCGCATTCGCGGGTACAGCCCGACACCGCGAACTTAAGCTTGTGCGGCGAGCGCAGGCCCTTGTAGCGATCCTCGATCAGCAGCGCCATCTGCACGCTGTCCTGCACGCCGTAACGGCACCAGGTGCTGCCCACGCAGGACTTCACCGTGCGCGTCGACTTGCCGTAGGCATGCCCGGTCTCGAAGCCCGCGGCGATCAGTTCGCTCCAGATGTCCGGCAGTTCGTGCAGCTGCGCGCCGAACAGGTCGATGCGCTGCCCCCCGGTAATCTTGGTGTAGAGGTCGTATTTCTTTGCCACCGCGCCAATGGCGATGAGCTTGTCCGGGGTGATCTCGCCTCCAGGAATGCGCGGCACTACCGAGTAGGTGCCGTTTTTCTGCATGTTGGCCATGAAGGTGTCGTTGGTGTCCTGCAGTGGTACCAGGGACGGGTCCATGATCGGCCGGTTCCAGCACGACGCCAGCACGTTGGCCACAGTGGGCTTGCAGATATCGCAGCCGACGTGACCCCGGCCGTGCTTGACGAGCATCTCGTCGAAACTGTGAATGCCCTCGACCCGGGCCAGCGCGTAAAGCTCTTGCCGGGTGTGGGCGAAGTGTTCACACAGGCTCTTGTCGACCGCCACGCCGCGGGCGATCAGTTCGTGTTCGAAGACTTGCTTGAGCAACGCCGCGCACCCGCCGCAGCCGGTGCAGGCCTTGGTCTGCGCCTTGAGTTGCCCCAGCTCGGCGCAGCCGTCGTCGATGGCCGTGCAGATCGCGCCCTTGGTGACGTTGTGGCAGGAGCAGACAGTGGCCGTGTCCGGCAACGCGTCGGCGCCCAGGCTCGGCGCGCCGGAGGCCAGCGGCAGGATCAGGCACGCGGGATCGGCTGGCAGCTTGATAGCGTTCTGCACGTATTGCAGCAAGGTGTCGTAGTAGCTGTTGTCACCCACCAGCACGGCGCCAATGACTTTCTTGCCCTCGGCATCCACCACCAGGCGCCGGTAGCTGGCGTTGGCCTCGTCGATGAAACGATAGCTCCTGGCACCCGGCGTGGCGGCGTGGGCGTCGCCGATGGAGCCGACGTCGACCCCCAGCAGCTTGAGCTTGGTAGACATGTCGGCACCGGCGAAGGTCGCGTGCTGCTCCCCGGCCAGGGTGCTGGCGACATTGCGCGCCATGCTGTAGCCCGGCGCGACCAGGCCGAAGACGCTGCCATTCCATGAAGCACATTCGCCGATGGCGAAGATCCGCGCATCGCTGCTGCGGCAGTGCGCGTCGATCACCACGCCACCGCGCGCCGCGATCTCCAGGCCACTGCTGCGGCCCAGCGCATCCTGAGGGCGAATGCCGGCCGAGAACACGATCAGGTCGGTCTCGAGAAACTCGCCGCCGTCGAAATTCATCCGATAGCGATAGCCTTCACCCGCCACCACCGATTGCGTGGCGCGGGAGGTGTGCACACCGACGCCCAAGGCCTCGATCTGTGCACGCAAGGCGGCGCCGCCATCGCTGTCGAGTTGCACCGGCATCAAGCGCGGCGCGAACTCCACCACATGGGCTTCCAGGCCCAGGGACTTCAAGGCGTTGGCGGCCTCCAGGCCCAGCAGGCCGCCACCCACCACCACGCCGCGACGGGCGTTGGCCGCCGCCGCACGAATGCTGTCGAGGTCATCCAGGGTGCGGTAGACCAGTCGCGCGTTGCCCTCGGATCCGCTGATCGGTGGCACGAACGGGTAGGAACCGGTCGCCAGCACCAGGCGATCGTAGCCATAACGACCGAGTGCGGTGACCACTTCGCGGCGTTCGCGATCGATCTCGAGCACCGCCTCGCTCAGATGCAGATGCACGCCATGGCGGCCATACAGATCGGCTTCGCCCAGCGCCAGTGCCTCGGCATCGGAACCACTGAAATATTCGGACAGATGCACGCGGTCGTAAGCGCGCTGGCGCTCTTCGCCGAACACCCGTACGTCGAAGCGGCTCAGCGCCCCGCGCTCGATCAGTTGTTCGACGCAGTGGTGGCCGACCATGCCATTGCCGATGACGATCAGTCTTTCCCGCGGCTCGATGCTCAGTGGCGCATTCATGGCGACTCCTCGGTAAAAAAAAGGCAAAAAAAAAGCGCCTGGAGCCGTTAAGCTCCAGGCGCCTTTGCCTGGTATTCGATGGGGTTGTGCACTGGCCGAATGTGGTCGGCGAGTCAGTACCAGGGTGAAAGCAGCATCTGTGCCAATCTGAAAATTTGCGCTGCCAGTGGAGGCCTCTTCCTCGGCAGCCCCAGTCCCACAGGCATCGCGCGCGCCGTGTGGGGGCGGGCTCTGCTCGCGGAGCTGTTCTGTGACTTCACCCATCCTGCGCCACCGGAGTGCATCCCCCGGCGCAACGCCTCCTTTCAGTACACATCGCGCACATAACGCTTGGCGTTACTCAGACCCTGCACATACGCCTGCGCCTGCTCGCCGCTCATGCCACCGTGCTCGGCCACTACCTGCCTGAGCGCCGCATCGACGTCCCGGGCCATCGCACTCGCATCGCCACAGACGTAAAAGTGCCCGCCCTCCTCCAGCCACTGCCACAGCTGCGCGCCCTGCTCGAGCAGGCGTTGTTGCACATAGACCTTGGCCTGCTGATCGCGGGAAAACGCCGTGTCCAGACGCTGCAGATGCCCGTCGCGCTGCCACGCCTGCAGCTCGTCGCGATAATAGAAATCGCTGGCCTGGCGCTGCTCGCCGAACAGCAGCCAGTTCTTGCCCGGCGCGCCGGTGGCCTGGCGCTCCTGCAGGAAGGCGCGAAACGGCGCCACACCGGTGCCGGGGCCGACCATGATCATCGGCGCATGGGGATCGGCGGGCACACGAAAATGCGCCGAGCGTTGAGTGAAGATCGGCACCAACGTCTGCTGCGCGCGGTCAGCCAGAAAGCCCGAGCACACACCGCTGCGGGCGCGGTCGTTGCAGCGATAACGCACAGTCGAAACGGTCAGGTGCACCTCGTGGGGGGTGACCTTGGGGCTCGAACTGATGGAGTACAGGCGGGGCTGCAAGGGTTTGAGCAGGCCCAGCAGTTGCGTGGCATCGATATCCACCGGGAACTCGTGCAGCAGATCCACCAGTTGCCGGCCCCATAGCCAGTCCTTGAGCCGAGCCTTGTGCTCGGGCGCCAGCAGTTCGGTGAGCAGCGCGCTGTTGCTGTGTTCGGCCACGATGCGCAACCAGTCAGGGGTGATGCGGCAGATATCCAGATGCTTTTGCAGCGCCACGGCCAGCGCCATGTCGCCCTGATCCTTGAGGGTCACGGCCTGGCCGCTGTCCAGGCGCAGGGTACCGAGCAGGTCTTCGACCAGCGTCAGGCAGTTGCTCGGCCAGACGCCCAGGGCGTCGCCGGCCTGGTAATCGAAGCCGCTGTCGGTGAGGTCGAAGGCGATGTGGCGGGTTTCCTTTTGCGCGCCGGGGCTGTTGAGTCGGTGGTTGTGCAGCAGGCGGGCCTTGTAGGGGCGGTGCTTGCTGTACAGAGGCGCGGAAGGTTGTGGGGGCTGGGAGATTGTTCGGGGGCGAGCCCTCTCGTTAGAGGTTTGACGAGTCGGCTCGAACAACGGAGCGATCGCACTGACCTCAAGAGCGACGCGAATCGAGGCCAGCCAGGCGCTGGCCGACTCCTCGTAATCGGGCTCGCATTCCACCCGCTCCAGCAAGCGCCGGGCGCCGAGGCCGTGCAGACGCTCATCGAGCTTGCGGCCAAAGCCGCAGAACTGATCGTAGCTGGAATCGCCCAGCGCCAGCACCGCATAACGCCACTGGGCGCAGTCGAGGGCCGCCTCGCCGTGCAGCGCCGTCCACAAACCCGCGCCGTTGTCCGGAGCATCACCGTCACCAAAGGTGCTGGCAATCAACAACAGGCTGGCCGCGCCTTTGAGGTCGCTCAATGCCACCTCGCCCATGGCACCGCTGCGCACCACATGCCCGGTGTCACGTAACTGGGTAACCACGCGCTCGGCCAGTGCTTCGGCGTTGCCGGTCTGCGACGCCCACAGCACCCACTGCGCGGCGGGCTCTTCTACCGGGCACGACCGTTGCGCAGCGGCCTGCCCAAGTGCCTGCGACTGTTGCGCGTCTGCGTGCTCAGCGACCCTCGGTAACGCCAAGGGGATGGCGGGGTGATCTTGCCATTCGCGGGTCGCGATCAGTGGCGAGCCGACACGCTGCAAGGCCACCGCGGCGTATTTGAATTCCGGCTGCAACGACAGCGGATCGACGGCATCGCTGGTGAGCGCGTTGATCGCCCACTGCTCGCCGAACACATCGTTCCAGTGGAACGGCGCAAAACAGCTGCCCTGCCGGACCCGATCGGTAATGCGCGCCGGTAGCACCGCGAGGCCACGGCGTGAACGGACCTCGACCTGGTCGCCCTCGCCGATCGCCAAGGCCTGGGCATCCTCGGGATGCACCTCGATAAAGGGCCCGGGGTTGAGCTTGTTAAGGGTGGCGATCTTGCCGGTCTTGGTGAGGGTGTGCCATTGGTGCTGCACCCGCCCGGTGTTGAGCACCAGCGGGTAGTCATCGTCTGGCAGCTCGGCGGGTGGCATGTGGGGGCGGGCGAAGAACTGCGCGCGGCCGTTGGCGGTGGCGAAGCGCAGAGCACGGGTTGTGCCTGGGATCATTGCACTATCTGACGGCCCCTTCGCGGGCAAGCCTTGCTCCCCCGGGTGTACGGCGTCAGCACTGTTTGTACTGCGGGAGCAAAGCTTGCTCGCGAAGAGGCCGGCATGGCTGGCATCACCTTCAAGGTAACGAATCGGCGCTCGGGTGCTGCTACTGTCCGGCGCGCAGGGCCACTGCAGCGGCGCCTCGCGCAAGCGTGCATAGCTGGCACCGCGGAGGTCATAACCGGTGCCGGGATTCCAGGCGCCTTTGATCTCCTCGAACACCTGCTCGGCGCTGCTGTAGCTGAACCCTTCGACGTAGCCCATGGCACAGGCGATGCGGGCGATGATCTGCCAATCGGCCATGGCCTCGCCGGGCGCGTCGACTGCCTTGGGCATCAAGGTCAGGTTGCGCTCGGAGTTGATCATCACCCCTTCGGCTTCGGCCCACAGAGCGCCGGGCAGCAGCACATCGGCGTAACGGTTGGTCTCGGTGTCGAGGTAGGCATCCTGAGTGATCACCAGCTCGGCCGTGCGCAGGGCCTCGATGACCTGCTGGCGATTGGCGACGCTGGCCACCGGATTGGTGCAGATGATCCAGCAGGCTTTGATGCTGCCCGCCGCCATGGCGTCGAACATGGCCACGGTGCCGACCCCCGCCTCGCTGCGCAAATGACCGGCGGGTAGTTGCCAGAGTTGCTCGATGAAGGCCCGGTCGGCGGCCACCTGATTGGAGCGCTGGCCAGGCAGGCCGGGGCCCATGTAGCCCATCTCGCGGCCGCCCATGGCATTGGGCTGGCCGGTGAGGGAAAACGGCCCGCTGCCCGGCCGACAGATAGCCCCCGTCGCGAGGTGCAGGTTGCACAGGGCATTGGTGTTCCAGGTGCCGTGGGTGCTCTGATTGAGGCCCATGGTCCAGCAGCTCATCCATTCGCCAGCCTCGCCGATCCATTGCGCGGCGGTGCGGATATCGTCCTCCTTCAGGCCCGTGATCTCCGCTACGTGGGCCGGTGTATAGGCTTGCAGAAAGGCCGGCATGGCCTCCCAGCCATCGGTGTGACGCGCAATGAAGTCGGCGTCGACATGGCCGTTCTCGACCAGCAGATACAGCAGCCCGTTGAGCAGTGCCAGATCGCTGCCGGGCGCTATCTGCAGGAACAGATCGGCCTTGTCGGCGGTGGCGCTGCGCCGCGGGTCGACGACGATCAACCGCGCCCCGGCCTTGCGCCGATCGAGCAGGCGCAGGAACAAGATCGGGTGACAATCGGCCATGTTGGCGCCGATCACGAAAAATACATCGGCGTGATCGAAATCGTCATACGAGCCCGGCGGCCCATCGGCGCCCAGCGACAACTTGTAGCCGCTGCCGGCGCTGGCCATGCACAACCGCGAGTTGGATTCGATATGGCGGGTGCGCACGAAGCCCTTGGCGAGCTTGTTGGCCAGGTACTGGGCTTCCAGCGACATCTGCCCCGATACGTAGAGCGCCAGCGCGTCCGGGCCGTGCTCGTCGATGATCGCGCGCAAACGCCGTGCGGTGCTGCTGATGGCCTCATCGATGGCAACCTGCACGGGCTCGCGCTGGCGCTCGTGGCGCATGAATGCCGCGTTCATCCGACCCGGTGCGGTGAGGGCTTGCGCACAGGTGCTGCCCTTGGTGCACAGGCGGCCAAAGTTGGCGGGGTGCAGTTTGTCGCCGCTGACCTTGATCACACGGTTGTCGGCCACGCTCATGACGATGCCACAGCCGACACCGCAATAGGGGCACACGCTACGAACGTGGGTGCTGTTCATGGGCTCTCGCTCATCTTTGTGGCGGTGTGCAAAACAAAAAAGGCGCCAGCTGCCTACGCTCGATGAGCGGGGCAACACGGCGCCTTTGTCGTGTCTGGTTCGGGTTGTGGGGATTACCTGAGTGAGGACGATGCAAAGGTCGCGCCATGGTCGGCGATGGGCGGTCGTACTGGGGCAGACAGGTAACTGCGCGAGGCTCAACGTCGTTCATGCCCCCCAAGCGAGCATCCCTGCACCCTGCCGGAGCACAGTCGCGAGGGAGCGATAGCGGCGCTGGAGTCGTACCGACGAGCTGCTGTGTTATCCGATTGAACGATGCCAAGCCGCAAATCCGCGAGCTAGAGCGGTTGCACTACTTGTTGAGGTAAAAATGCCAAAAATAGTGGATTTCGTCCTGTCGTGAGCCGCGTTGACAGCCTCAGGACCCCGTCATAGGATGTCCTACAGGTCCATTCAAGCTGTCGCTTTCTCGATGAAATGGATGCCGCGCTCGACACGGTCAATAACAATAAAAAGGAAGCCGCAATAATGACAATACAGGTCCCTCCACAGCTCCAGCCGCAAATAGCGGTGCCGCAATCACGCTTGACCCGCTACCGATGGATCATCTGCGCCCTGCTGTTCATCGCCATCGGCATCAACTACATCGATCGCCAGATGATCGGTATCCTCAAGCCCACCCTCGCCGCTGAACTCAAGTGGTCGGAAACCGACTACGCCAACATCGTCTTCTGGTTCCAGTGCGCCTACGCCATCGGCTTCCTGACGTTCGGCCGCATCATCGACAAGGTCGGCGTGCGCATCGGCTATGCCATGGCCTTCACTATCTGGACCATTGCCAGCATCGGTCACGGGCTGGTCACCACGGTCACTCAGTTCGCCCTGGCACGCTTCACCCTCGGGCTGGGTGAGTCGGGCAGCTTTCCGTCCAGCCTCAAGGCCGTGTCGGAATGGTTTCCGCAAAAGGAACGGGCGCTGGCCACCGGGATCTTCAACGCCGGTACGGCCTTCGGCCCGATCGTTACCCCGCTGCTGGTACCGGCCATCACCCTGGCCTGGGGCTGGCGCGCGGCGTTCATCTCCATCGGTATCGTCACCTCCTTTTGGCTGATCGCCTGGGTGATCATGTACCGTCGCCCGGCAGAGCACTCGAAAGTCAGCCCGGCGGAACTGGCCTATATCCAGTCCGATGACAGCGTCATTTCAGCCGGCGCCCCGCCAGTGAAAATCTCTTGGGTCAAGCTGCTGGGCTTTCGCGAGACCTGGGCTTATGCGGCCGGCAAGTTCCTCACCGACCCGATCTGGTGGCTGTACCTGTTCTGGCTGCCGGACTTCCTCGGCAAGACCTACGGCCTGGACCTCAAATCGTTCGGCCCGCCGCTGATTGCCGTGTATATCCTCGCCGATGTCGGCTCGGTGTTGGGTGGCTGGGGCTCGTCGAAGCAGATGAAACTGGGCCGCTCGGCCAACGTGTCGCGCAAGACCACCATGCTGCTGTGTGCATTGGCCGTGACCCCGATCGTGACCGCGCAGTTCGTCTCCAGCCTGTGGCTGGTGGTGGCGATCATCGGCCTGGCAGCGGCGGCGCATCAGGCCTGGTCGGCGAACCTGATGACCTTGCCTTCCGATCTGTTTCCCAAAGAGGCGGTGGCTTCGGTGATCGGTATCGGCGGCATGGCCGGTGCCATGGGCGGCATGCTGATGACCACTTACAACGGCTACATCCTTGAAGTGTTCAAGTCGTATCAGCCGATCTTTATCGTGGCCGGCAGTATGTATCTGGTAGCGATTGTGGTGATTCACTTCCTTACCCCACGGCTTACGCCAGTGGCGGTGGAGCGGATCAAGGCCAGTTGATCGCGCCGCCCCACTGTAGCGAGGGGCTTGCCGCGGAAAATATCAGGTCGCATGCATTAGCGCCGACCTGGCATCTTTCCGGGCAAGCCCCTTGCGACACGGTTGATCTCCCTCATTCACCCTCGTATCATCCCGGACCAGGCGTGCTCTGCGCCTCCATCCGCGGAAAGGGCTGTGCCCAGGACCTGATTCACCCTCATTCTCGCTACGACTCCCGACCTTAAAGCGGACAAGGTTCATTCAAGGAGTTCGTATGTCCGTACCGCGCATTTTTTCGCCCCACCACGGCCGCCTCAACCTCGAGCAGCTCAAGAAGCAAGCCAAGGAACTGCTGCGTGAACTTCACGCAGGCTCGGCGCCCAAGCATCAGGCCCAGCTCAAGCGATCGCCCGCCACCCTGACCGATGCCCAATGGCTGATCGCTCGCGGCTATGGTTTCGCCACCTGGCCCAAGCTCAAGGCGCATGTCGATGCCATCGACTTCGCCGCCCGCCAACCGGATTTCACCGCCAGCGACGAGGCCAACAGCTGCCACTGGCGCTGCGGCAACGATATCGAACACAGCCTGCGCCTGGCCGGCTTCAAGGGCGGCTTCCAGATGATGGCCGACCCGCTGTGCATGGGCCCGGTACAAGCACTGCCGGTTGAGGCGTATCGCGCGCAACGCAGCCAGTACATCAGCCAGGTATTCAACCTGCCGCTGGCCGATGTGCAACGGCGCACCGACCACGAATACGACCGGCTGGCGCAATTGGGCGACACACCTGGAGTGTTGTGGTGCGAAGCCGATGCCTACGACCAGCTGTTTCTGGTGCGCGCCCTGGCAGGTCTCGATCGCCTGCCGGAGCACCGCCTGGAACTGGTGCAGATCAACGCCGTGCCGGGGGTGCAGCGCTTTATCGGCATCGGCCAACTGGCCCCCGACCTGCTGGCGTGGCTATGGCCGCAACGCCGGGCCGTAACGGCCGAAGCACTAGCGCTCGCACGCCGCACTTGGGCCGCCTACTGTGCGGCTTCACCGCTGGCGCTGGCGGATATCGCCGGCGCTGAACACCCCAGCCTGCCGCTGCTTGCCCCCGCACTGCGCCGACAATTGCAAGAGCTGCCCGGTGTGCGCGATGGCCTGTCACTGACCGAGCGCCTGGCCTTGCAGACGTTGCTTGAGGGCGGCGAAATGCCCTGTGGGCGAGTGTTTGCCGCGCTGATGGAGATACGTGAACCGCTGCCATATCTGGGCGACATGATGTTCTACGCCATGATGCGGCCGCTGATCGATGGCGCCAGGCCCTTGATCAGCGAAACAGGAAAAGAGTTGGACCGGCCTCTGCGGCCACTGCAATTGACCAGCTTGGGGCAGCAAGTACTGGCAGGTGAAGCCTACTGGCCGGACCACGCGGATGCGCCGCGGTGGATTGGCGGGGTCTGTATTCAAACTCGCGAGCCGCACTGGGCCATGGGTGGCGATGGCCGGCCTGTCTGGCGGGGCTGATTTGCGATGTGCTTCAGGGCCTCTTCACCGCGAACGCGCACCCTTGTGCCCACAGAGTCGAGCGGTCTTGAGTCGTACACCTGTGGGAGCAAAGCTTGCTCGCGAAAGGGCCCTATGCCCCCACACATCAGCCACTGAATACATCCAGCAGCATCCAGCCGCCTCCTGGCTGGACAACCACCCCCCGCAGACGCTAGCGTCCACCTCTTTGCCAAGAGGCCTGACTATGGACGCTATCGTCGACTACTCCGATTCTCTGCACCGGGCCAGCGTCATCGCCCTGTGGGACAACGTCTTCGATCACCCCACCGAACACCGCCTGCCAAGCCGCTCCATCGACATGAAACTGGCCCACGCGGATCAGTTGTTCTTCGTCGCCCTCGCCGGCGACAAGGTGGTCGGCACGGTGCTCGCCGGCTACGACGGCCACCGCGGCTGGCTGTACTCGGTGAGCGTCGATCCAGGCCACCGCCGCCAAGGCATCGGCGAAGCCCTGGTGCACCACGCAGAGGCAGCGCTGGTGCGCCTCGGCTGCTTGAAAATCAACCTGCAAGTGGTCAATACCAATACCGAGATCGTGCCGTTTTACGAGTCACTGGGCTACAGCGTCGAGCACCATGTCAGCATGGGCAAACGCCTCTACGACCGGCTGGATTGAAGCACCACCAGGGTTGCGCAGCAGTGTGAACCAAGCGCTGCAGATAGGGCCCCGCGAACGTGATTACCACTGAAATATGTTTTAAGTTCGGGCCATCCAGCGATGTATATAGTGAGGTCTCTCACTTCTCGACAACCCTGGATGGACCTGGAAAGCACATGACCACACCTTCTTTTCGCTTCGCCTTGAAACCGGTTTCAGTCTGCCTTCTGGCCCTGTTTGCGGCGCACTCTGCCTTCGCTGCCGACTGGGTGGTTTCCTCGAACGACGGCAAGTACCAGCGCGCTCAAGGCCTCGACACCTACCCCGCCAACCCTGTCCCGGACACCCTTACGGTGCTGGATGCCAGCGTCTTCCCACCCAAGGTCAACCAGACCGTCGAGATCGAAAACGGTATTCAAGGCCCACCCCAGGCCGCTGCCATCAGCCCGGACGGCAAACTGGCGCTGATCGCTGCGCCCACCCGCTATGACCAGGCGAACAAAAAGCTGTTGATGGACACTTTCCTGCAAGTGGTCGACCTCTCCGCCAAACCTGCCAAGGTCACCCACATCGAACTCGGCAGCCATCCGCAAGCCGTCGCGTTTGACCGTAGCGGCACCTGGGGCCTGGTGACCTGCGTGGACGGCAGCGTGCGGCCGCTGCGTATCGAAGGGCAGCAGGTGACACTGCTCGACCCCATCAACATCAGCAGCAAACGCCTGGCCGGCGTAGTGTTCACCCACGATGGCCAGCACGCGCTGGCCGCCATGCGTGACGAACAAGGCGTCGCGGTGCTGGACCTCAAGGACGGCAAATGGGTCGACAGCGGCGACCGGGTCAGCACCGGTGTGGCGCCGTACACCGTCGATGCCTCCAGCGATGGCCACTGGGCCGTGGTCAGCAACGTCGGCCTCGCCGGCCTGGCTTACAAAGGGCGCTTGGCGGCGGACGTGGACAGCGTGACCCTGATCGACGTGTCCAAGGCCCCATTCCGCGCGGTGCAGCACCTCACCGTACCGGCCACCCCCGAAGGCGTGGCAATCTCCCCCGACGGCAAATGGATCGCGGCCCAATCGATCGACGGCTCCAACCTCACCCCCGACAACCCCGGCGCCCGCCCCCACGGCCTCGTAACCCTGTTCGCGATCAAGAACGGCAAGGCCACGCAGGTGTCGCAAGTGGCCGATGGTGTCGCAGCACAGGGCGTCGTTTTCAGCGCCGACAGCAAGCACGTCATCGTGCAGTTCAACGTCGAACACCAGTTGGGGCTGTACAGCATCGAAGGGCAGAAACTGGTGGATACCGGCAAGCGCATCCCGGTCGCTGGCGGCCCCTCCTCACTGCGCAGCACCCCTCGCTGAAATCCCTGTAGCGAGAGGGATTTTCCCCGACAGCGTCGTGTCAGAACACCATCCGTGGCTGACACACCGAATCGGCGCCAAGCCCCTTCGCTATAGCTGCGCGCGTTGCAAATCCTCCAGCAGCCCCGCCCCTGTCGGGTCCCAGCCCAACTCGGCGCGGGTCTTGGCGCTCGTGGCCTTCAAGTCCTTGTCCACGAACGTCGCCAACCAGCCAAAATGCCCAACGGCTTCTTCTGCGGATAACGCCACCAACGGCACGTCCAGGCGCTGTGCCACGGTCTGGGCGATGCTTTTGAAACTCACGTCGACCTCGGCCGAAGCGTGATAGCGCATGCCCGCCGTGCCCTTCTCCAGCACCAGGCGATACAAGCGTGCGGTGTCTGCGGCATGGGCCGCCGACCAGCTGTTCAGGCCCTCGCCGACATAAGCGCAGCGGCCGGTGCGCTGGGCGTGGGCGATGAGATAACTCACCAGCCCCTGCTTCAGAGTGTCGTGAATCTGCGTCAACCGTATCACCCTGACGTCAACGCCACGCTGTGACAACTCGCGCCCGGCCAGCTCCGAGGCCACGCGCGGATTGGGGTGCTCGGGGTCGAAGTGGTCTTCGATCGCCGCCTGTCCGGGACCTGGCGAACCCGCAGCAGCGCCAGTAGTGATGATCAACGGCCGCTCGGAACCCTCCAGCGCCGCGCCCAGGGCGATGATCGCGCGGTAGTCCTTCTGGCAGTTGTCGGCGAAGTGGGTGAAGTCATGATCGAACGCCGTATGGATCACCGCCTCACAAGCCGCCGCCCCCCGTTGCAGGCCCGGCAGGTCCTCGATATCGCCATACAGCACCTCGGCCCCCAGCGCCTTGAGCGCCTGCGCGCCCGCATCCGAGCGAGTCAGGCCCAGCACTCGGTGGCCGGCGTCGATCAACTCGGCCGCCACCCGGGAACCGATAAAACCTGTAGCACCCGTAAGAAATACACGCATGATCCTGTCCCCTGTCGTTGATATGGCAGCAGCCTGCGCTTAGTCTCTATCCTGTAAAAGTAGGGACGTTATCAGGGTATACGCACTAACAGGATCAACATGCCGGATCAGCTCGCGAACCCCCTTGGGGTCTACCTCAAAGATTGCCGCAGCCGCCTCGACCCGGCCGCCTTCGGCCTGCCTGCAACGCGCCGGCGCACGCCCGGCCTGCGCCGTGAAGAAGTCGCCCAGCGCGCCAATATCAGCGCCACCTGGTACACCTGGCTGGAACAGGGCCGCGGCGGCGCGCCCTCCGCGCAGGTGCTCAATCGCATCGCCCAAGGCTTGCTGATGACCGAACCGGAGCGCGAGCATCTGTTCATGCTCGCCTTCGGCCATCTACCCGAAGTCGTCTACAAAGCCCCGGACGGCGTGACGCCGCGCTTGCAACGCCTGCTCGACAGCTTCGAGTCCAGCCCGGTGATCATCAAGACGGCCACTTGGGACGTCCTGGCGTGGAACCGCGCCGCGACCGTGGTCTTTACCGACTACGGGCAGCTGCCGGTGGCGCAGCGCAACATCTTGCGGCTGATGTTCTGTAACCCGCGTATGCGCGCCAAGCAGGACGACTGGGACGACATCGCGCGCTTCGTGGTGGCGGCGTTCAGGGCCGATGCGGCGCGGGCCGGGGCAACCTTGCAAGTGAACAAGCTGGTGGATGAACTGTGCGCCGCCAGCGACCACTTCGCCCGGTTGTGGCGAGATAACGATGTGCGTGTGCACGGTGAAGGGACCAAGAAGCTGCATCACCCGGTGCTGGGGTTGATCGAGTTGGAGTATTCGGGGTTTGCCGTGGATGGGCGGCCGGATTTGGGGATGATTGTTTATAACCCGGTGTCGGCGGCGGATGCGGGGCGGATAAAGGCGTTGATCGGCAACATGGATGCACCTGGCTGACGCGATACCAGCACCTCCCCCGCAGGGAAGGCGCCGCGCCGGAACCGCCGAAAAAATGCGTCGCGTGATAGACGCTACTTGCGAGCGATCACTCGTGCGACGATCGGATCATCGTCACCGTGCTTGGCCAGTCCATCACGCTCGATGCAGTAGTCAACCGTGAACCCGATCGCTACGAGCCGTTTGCAAAAATCGGCAACATTGATAAAGCGCCGGTAGTGGTCGGTCACCCGCTCATTCTCACCGACCTCGATCCCTTCTTGCATCAGGGCGTCCTTGTCGGTACGGAACTCCAGATAGAGCTTGCCCCCGGCTTTCAATATTTTGTAGGCATGACCCAGCACGTTGCCCTCGTCGTCGAGCGACATAGCATGCATGACGAATCGCCCATACACCGCATCGACCACTGTCGGCAGTCCGCTTACATCGCCCGCAAAATCTCCTTCGACGAAATCAATATTTAGGATCTGTTCGTCTTTCGCCCGCTGCCTGTTGATGTTGATCGCGACGGCAGACTGATCAATGGCAGTGACCTGGAATTTTTTCGAGAAATAAAAGGCATCCCGACCGTTCCCGCAGCCGAATTCCAACAAGTGGCAATCGTTACTGAAAAAGTTTTCAGCACAAAAAATCGCGAACGAAGACGGCGGGATCGGTGCGCCGCGCTTTTGATAGTAGGCATCCCAATACCTGGCCCTGTCCTGATAAACGGCCGGCACGGGTATTTGCTTGCGCTGGCGAAGCTGCACCGCCTGCCGAAAATGCCGAACGATTTCTCCCGCCGCCATTTGCGGGGTCGTGTCACCATAATTCTTGAGGATGAGATCGGGGTTTTCGGGCTCTTCGAATCCAGCGGGCGTGGGCGATATGTTCTGCTTGGCCTGGGCACGGTAGATGCCTTTGGGGTCGCGCTCGGCCCTGATATCCAGTGGCACGTCGAGGTAGGCTTCGACGTAGAGATCATTGGATAAACGGTTTTTGACACGCACCGACTCGAACATCGCGACGGTCGCGATGACCACGGTAATGCCGTTCTCGCTAACGCGCTTGCACAGCCTCGAATAGACATAGGCCAAGCGTTTACGCTCGTCCAGCTCATGGCCGAATTTTTCACCGAGGATGCTGCGCAGGTCGTCGCCATCCAGCAACAACACAGGCAGCCCCTCCTCTCTGAGCGCCTGACTGACGATTTGCGCAACCGTCGTCTTGCCAGCACCGGAGTAGCCAGTGATCCAGATCAGTCCGCCGGTTTGCATCAGCTCACTACTCATTTTTCAGGCCCGTTCAAAAAGCAGCGGTTTAAAGTGATTCAAGATACTTGGCAACCCGGGCGGCGTTACGACCTCGGGGCGAGCCAAAGTACTGTTGAAAGAGGTGTTCGATTGCAGCGTCATTACGTTGCATGAATGCTGGCGAAGACAGCGCCTCGGGCAACTGCTCGACAGTATCGGGCGTATACACCGGCAGCGATTTTTTCAGTTCGAGCACCGAAGAGCCAACATTCATCGGCGACTCGTCTCCTCCTGGCACATCCAGCAGCACCGTATTCTTGCCCAGGAACACCGCAGAGAACGGTGTGCCGCCGTAGTCAGCCAGCACCAGATCCGCAGCGCCATACAGCTGATTCATATTACGGGTAGAGGTACGATCGATTTTAAAATCGCAGGCTTCCAGTGCCGCAATGTATTCCCGCTCCTGCACGAACGAGAGCGGGTGAGGCCTGACGATGATATTGACCTGGTCGTGCAATCGCGCGATCGCATGCGCATACACCGGGATGGAAGAGCTTTCGCCTCCCAATGTCGGCATCCACAACAAGGTCTTTTTGCCTGGAGTCAGGTCAAACTCCTTGCTGATGCTGGCCACATCAAGATCTGCCTCGAAATACTCGTCATAACGCGGATAGCCCATGACGAATACCTCGCCTGCAAACCGCTCCTTTATGATCCGCTCGTCATTCACGCCATGGCACAGGAAGATATCGTAGATCTCGTTCCAGTCCATCAAACTCCAGGCGTCGCTGAGATCGGCCCCGTACATGTAGCGGATCTGCTTTCTGCCCACTTGCAGGGGTAGCAGCGTGTCGATATCCACCCCGTAATGCCACCGGGCTCGACGCCCCAGCGCGATGAGGATTCGATTCCACAGCTTTTTGTAGCGATCGTGTCTTTGTTCGGGTTTGCGAGTCTTGCTACCGCCCGAGATAGGATGATTACTGACGGAATAGTCGAACCTGATGCCGCTGTCTATCACCTGCTCTATATCAAGCACCTGATAGCCTCGCGCTTGGACATGCTTGAAAAATGCAGGGATGCCTTCTTTCTGTTGGCCGTTCTGATCCAGATAAAAATATTGCGTCAGGACGATGGAAAACTGCGACTTGCCCAAGGCCTGCCAGACACTTTCATAATGATTGAGCATCATTGGCTCATGCAGCAGAAAGGCCATTTTTTTGGTAGGGCACAAATACTTGGCATTGGATGATCGTTGGCCAGCCCTGCTCATAAAACTCCTTAGCGGCTGAAGAAAACTATTCAGCATCCTGACTTCATTGCTAATCATGCTAGCAGCTCTGAACAGGCAGGTCGCGCCACCGACGCGCAGTTAAACGGTCGATTGGCGCCAGGCATGGATCGCTGACTGAGCCTACTTCAGATACCGGGTGACTTTAGCCGGGTTACCGACTACGACGGCGTAGTCTGGGACATCCCGCGTGACCACGGCCCCCGCGCCCACCATCGCGCCCTGGCCGACAGTGATGCCTGGCAGCAACGTAGCATTGGCGCCGATGCTTGCCCCCGTCCGCACGGTAATGCCTTCGAAAGCATCGGGGTACACCTTCGACCGCGGCATTCTATCGTTGGTGAAGGTCGCGTTCGGACCGATGAACACATTGTCTTCAAGACGTGTCCCCGCCCACAGGTAGACGCCACTTTTGAGGGTAACGTTGTGACCGATCACCACATCGTTCTCTACGTAAGTATGCGCGCAGAGGTTGCAGTTTTCGCCGATGACGGCCCCCTCGAGAATGACCGCGAACTGCCACACGCGGGTCCCGGCACCGATGGAAGCACTGGCGACGTCAGCTAGTTTATGGATCATGGGCATTGCTCGTTCACCTCAGGAACAGGACGTTTGCAGTAGTGTACGCGCTCATGCAGCGGGCTCATTGCACCCGCCCCTCGAAGTGTTTTACGAAGGCTGATGCCGCCGGGCTCAGGCCCTGCTCCGCGCGAGTGATCAGGCCAATCTCGCGGTTCATGTGCGGCCCGTCGATCACCCGGCACGACACCCCGACCTGCCCTTGCGCCGCCGATTCCGGCAGCAGACTGATGCCCTGCCCCTGCTGCACCAAGGCCAGCACCGTAGACATGTAATTGGCCTCGGCACGGGCGATCAGCCGCAAGCCGTGGTCGGCGAATACGCGTTCGACCTGCTCACGCACGCTGCTGTCGCGGCCGGTCAGGATCATCGGCTGGCCGCTCAGATCGGCCAGCGTCAGCGGCTGCCTGCGCGCCAATGGGTGATCATCGCGAACACACACGCACAACCGGTCCATGAGCAAGAATCGAAAGTCCAGACCGCCACCCTTGCCCCGCCCTCCAAGGCCGAACTCCACGTCACCGTTGCGCACCAAGTCGTCGATACGGTGCGCCACCACATCACGCAGGCGTATTTCCACACCTGGATACTGCTGCTGAAACTCACCCATCACCCTGGGCAACACCCCCGAACACAACGACGGTAACGCGGCCAGTTCCACCACTCCACGGCGCAAGCCTGCCAGGTCGTGGCTTTGCTCGACAATATTGTCGAGGTCCATCAGCAGTTTTTCCATGGGGGCCAGATTCTGTCGCCCGGCGGGCGTCAGCGCCAAGTGCCGCGGGCCACGATCGAGCAAAGTGATGCCCAACCAGGTTTCCAACTGCTGCACCTGCACGGTCAGGGCCGAAGGCGACAGGTGCAGCTGGGTGGCGGCCTTGGCAAAGTTGCCAGCATGGGCCACGGCGATAAAGGCACGGATGTGCTGAAGGGCGTTCTTCATTCTGTTTTACCGAACGTGACCACAGGTATATTTCAATTTACACCGAGCGCCGCATCTTTCGATACTCACCAAACAACAACAAAACTCGCTACGCCCATGCCGGCGTGGCTACGCGGAGAGCCGCTATGCTCGCAATACTCGGTGTCATCACCATTCTGTGCCTGCTCGTAAGTGTCATGAGCAAACGCCTTTCTCCTCTCGTCGCCCTGATCGCCTTGCCCATCGTCGCCGCCTTGATTGGCGGATTCGGGCTGCAGACCAGCACCTTCATCATCGCAGGCATCAAGAACGTCGCCCCGGTGGTGGGCATGTTCGTCTTCGCCATCCTCTATTTCGGCGTGATGACCGACGCCGGCATGCTCGACCCGATCATCGACCGCATCCTGCGCACCGTCGGCACCCGCCCCACGCGCATCGTTTTCGGCACCGCACTGCTGGCCTTGCTGGTGCATCTGGACGGTTCGGGCGCGGTGACCTTCCTGGTCACCGTGCCAGCCATGCTGCCGCTGTACACCCGCCTGGGCATGGATCGGCGGATCCTCGCCTGCGTGGCTGCGATGGCCGCCGGGGTCAACTTTCTGCCGTGGACCGGCCCGGTGCTGCGCTCATCCGCCGCCTTGCATGTGCCTGTCAGCCAGTTGTTTCAGCCGCTGATCATCGTGCAACTGGTGGGCCTGGCATTCGTGTTTGCCTGCGCTTGGGGCCTGGGCCTGCGCGAAGAACGCCGCCTGGGCCTGGGCGCTGGCAGTCTGGGCAGTGAGTCGACGCCCAAACGCGTGCTCGGCGTCGATGACGAAGCCCTGCGTCGGCCGCGGCTGTTCTTGCCGAACCTGTTGCTGACCGTGGTGGTGATGGCGGTAATGATCGCCGGCTGGGTCGACCCCGTGGTGATGTTCATGCTCGGCACCGTGGTCGCGCTGTGCCTCAACTACCCCAACGTCGACGCCCAGCGCGCCCGTATCGACGCCCATGCAAAAACCGCCTTGACCATGGCCAGCATCCTCCTTGCTGCCGGGGTGTTCACCGGCATCATGCAAGGCTCTGGCATGCTCAAGGCCATGGCCGAAGTCGCGGTCGCGGGCATCCCTGCTGGCCATGGCAAGCTCATCCCGGCTGTGGTCGGCTTTTTGTCCATGCCGCTGAGCCTGCTGTTCGACCCAGACTCCTACTACTTCGGGGTCATGCCGGTGATCGCCGAAGTCGGCCGCTCGCTGGGCGTCGACCCGTTGCAGGTCGCCCAGGCCTCACTGCTGGGCGTGCACACCACAGGCTTCCCGGTCAGCCCGCTGACCCCGGCGACCTTCCTGTTGGTGGGCCTGTGCAAAGTCGAACTGGCCGACCACCAGCGCTTCACCATCCCCTTTCTGTTCGCCGCCTCGGTGTTGATGACCTTCACCGCCCTGCTGCTGGGAGTGTTTTGAATGAAAGTGTTACGCATCGGCTCCGGCGCCGGCTATTCCGGCGACCGCATCGAGCCAGCTGTGGAGCTGGCCGCCAAGGGCGAGCTGGATTACCTGGTATTCGAGTGTCTGGCCGAGCGCACCATCGCCCTGGCGCAACAGGCACGCCTGGCCGACCCCGAGTCGGGCTTCGACCCGTTGCTGGAAGAACGCATGCGGCGAATCCTGCCCTATGTACTGAGCGCTCGCGGTAAACGGCGTTTGCGGGTCATCACCAACATGGGCGCGGCCAACCCGGTGGCGGCGGCGCGGCTGGTGCGGCGCATTGCGTGGGAACTGGGCGGTGAGCATCTCAAGATCGCTGCGGTCACGGGCGATGATGTGCTCGCTTTACTGGCAACGGGGTCGCGCCTGGATAATCAGGTGACTCTGGAGCAGATGGGCGATCGAGTCATCTCCGCCAATGCTTACATGGGCGTCGAAGGGATGGTCGAAGCGCTGCAGGCCGACGCCGATGTGATCATCACCGGTCGTGTGGCCGACCCCTCGTTGTTCGTCGCGCCGCAGGTATTCGAATTTGGCTGGGCGCTGGACGACTGGCCGTTGCTGGGGCGCGCGACCCTGGTGGGACATCTGCTCGAGTGCGCCGGACAGATCACTGGCGGCTATTTCGCCGACCCTGGGCTCAAGGATGTCGAGGGCCTTGCGCGCCTGGGCTTTCCGCTTGCCGAGGTGGGCAGCGATGGCAGTGTGTTGATTACCAAGGTCGAGGGCAGCGGCGGTTGCGTCACCCCCGCGACTTGCAGCGAACAGTTGCTGTATGAGGTGCACGACCCAGCGGCGTATTTGACCCCGGACGTAACGGCGGACTTCAGTGATGTGCGCTTCGCGCAGGTGGGGCCGGACCGGGTGGCCGTCAGTGGTGCGACCGGACGTTTGCGGCCGCCGCAACTGAAGGTATCGGTGGGCTACCTGGATGGTTGGATCGGCGAAGGGCAAATCTCCTACGGCGGGCCAGGCGCCCTCGCCCGCGCCGAGCTCGCCCGCGCCGTGGTGCTGGAACGGCTGCGGCTGGTGGCCGTGGAGTGCGAGGAGGTACGGGCCGACTTGATGGGCGTCGACTCCCTGCATGGAGCAGTTATCGGCAATCGCGCGGGTGTCGAGCCTTGGGAAGTACGGCTGCGCGTCTCGGCACGGTGTACGGACAAAGCCACCGCCGTGAAGATTGGCAATGAAGTGGAAACGCTCTACACCAACGGCCCGGCGGGTGGTGGTGGCGCGACCAAGAGCGTACGGCAGGTGGTGGCAGTGGCGTCGCTGCTGGTTGATCGCGGCCGGGTGGCGGCGCGTGTTCATCTGGAGGATGTGTGATGGCTACCGTAATGCTCAGGACATTGGCGCACTCGCGCACGGGGGACAAGGGCGATACCTCGAATATTTCAGTGATTGCTTATCGGCAGGAGGATTATGCGGTGTTGCGCGCGGAGGTGACGGTGGAGCGGGTTCAGGCGTTTTTTGCTGAATTGCTGCCGGCGGGAGCGGTGGTGACGCGGTATGAGCTGCCGGGGTTGGGGGCGCTGAATTTTGTGCTGCCGGGGATTTTGCGCGGTGGCGTGACCAGGGCGTTGGCCCTGGATGCGCATGGGAAGTGTTTGGGGGCGGGGTTGTTGGTGATGGGGATTGAGGTGGTGGATTGAATCTGCCGGGCCAGATCGGGCTGATAAATCCAGCCCCCACCACCCTGTAGATTCGGCCACGTAAGTACTGAGCCCGCTATTATCGGCGGTTTGCAGAAAGCGGGACTTCGACCATTTTATAAAAGAAGTGGCTAACAGCCCAGACCAGCGCGATAACCAACGGCAGATAAAATAGCTCTGAATGGGGTGCAAGTGTCGCAGGTGCTATCTTCCTGACCTGTTCCATCAGCTGAGAATGGAAGGCATACAAGCAATAAGTGATGGTACCGCCATACTGTGTCGAACGTACAACGTAGAAAGTGAAACCCCGTTCTATTTTTTCTCCGGTCTCGAATATCCATATCGTTGCCAGCGTCCCCAAGACAGCGAGCGGCGGTGCGTAAACCCAGTATTTACCTAAGGCCAATAATGGTTTCCCATAGCCGGTGTATGAAATCCAAAGGGTCAACACCAACACGACCGTGATAAAAAACGGAATACCAAGGAATGCCCATCGGTGGCCAACATGAGTTTTTTTCTGAGCGATCATTTTCGCCAATACCATCCCACTGACAAACATATACAGATTAGGACCCAACGGCGAATAGACGCCATGAACAAGCACATTCATATCCCAGTCATGAATATTGGCCAAACCTATCGATATGGACAACCCGAGCATGACAACAATGAGGATAGACCAAACGCCCACCCCCCTCTTCGCAGCCAACGCATCTATCGCCATAGCTATGAAAGGAGCCAGCAAATAGAATTGGAACTCAGTAGTGACCGACCACAACGCGCCAACCGCTATCCAGCGATTGTCGTCAAGCATTGCAGACTGGAATAAACCCCAAAGATTTTCAGGCCTGAAAATTTCTGGCGAGAGAAAAACCCACTGAGCCCCCAATGCAAAAATATAGATCGGGTAAATGCGTATCGCCCTATTAAAGTAAAATTTAGCTATGCCATTTTGGTCAGTTATATACCGCCCTGAAAAAAAGCCTTTGCCCATCAGGTATCCTGACAATGTAAAAAAAATCCACACCCCTGCCCAAGGCGAAGACATAGCCAGACGATAAATAATGCCCGAGCTTGTGAGCTGAACCGGCGGGGCAAAAATCACAAAGAAGAAATGACCAAACAATACCATAAGACATGCGCAAAATCTTATAGTCAGCAAAGGGTCCATACCGGGATAAAGAGAATCAGTTCTTGACGAGTCTCGCCGGCTACAGTTTCTCCGAACCCATAGAAACACCAATATACCGGGCACAATATCACTTACAACTATATATATCCATTTCTGTACAGGCGTCATCTGAACAAGTTGCGAATAACCCAGCAACTTAGGCACTACGAACATCAACACCAGCATAAATAATACCGGCATACGAAATACCACCGGATGCCTTCGATGAGCCTCTGACGGCGTTCCAACGCTCAACAATTCTCTCATGTAGGCTCCCTGACTATCCTGTCGATGGACTTTCTTATACGATTACATTAGCGCAGACTAGCGCCAAGCCTCGTCAAAAGTTGGCAGCAATAATATTCGCTGTCGAGTACATTTACAATACTTGTAAAAAAGCGGATGAAACCAACAGATTAAGATAATTTTACCCATGCCTCCAAGGCTCCAGTCACAAAAAAACCTCACTGTCCTGTTCCGGCCACCTGTCTACTTCATGGCTCGTGCTGCTGCGGCTCGTAAATCAGAATGACAGCGGGGGCCCAGTCACAGAGTGAGCCATCGTCGTCATATCCCAAATGGCAGGCTGGCTAGAAGGAGTTGAATCGATCAGCCTGACGGATCCCCTTACCCATCGGCTTGACCGCAGCGCGGTGATTTCCTCAGCACAACGGGGTGGTAGGCAAAACCCGCAGACATGAGCGCAGGAAACAGTCAAGGCCCGGCGGTTAGCTGGAGAAAAAGAGTGGCCCCCTAAAATGAGATCTGATGAGGACAAAGATATGAAAGATGCAATCCTAGGTTCCCCACGTTCGGATTTTTCGGGTAAAGTGGTGCGACCTGGCGGACTAGACGAAACCGAATCAACATCGATAGTCCGCCACAAAAATCGGTCGGTGTGGATCAGCAGCGGTTATCCATCCCGGAAACATGTGTAGTGATATAGCGATGGATTATTTACGTCACCCATGAAATCAATTATCCCTGTCGAGAAAAACCCTTTTTACATTGTCACTCCACCTTACACTAAAGTATCCGCTGGCGTAACCTCACTTCATCTACTTTGCCACTACCTCAATTTGGCAGGCGAATCTGCCTATATTGTTCAGTACCCTGCCGCGCAAGTGCCGATAAGAAGTTTGCCGGCCTACGTGACGCTGCAAGGTCAGACCGAGTATCCGGGCGGGATGATTGTCCCACCGTTGACCCTGGATATTATCGAGCATTACGACCGCCGCAAGTTGACGCCCATTGTTGTTTACCCCGAAGTTTTTGACAATCCACTCCGCGCCAAATTTTTTGGCCGCTACATTCTGAACTACCCTGGCAAGCTGAACACAAAATACACCGAAGCCGCTGACTTTGGCGTTGCTTACGCAAAGACGCTGGCGGATTTTTGTGCGACCGAGTATCCAGATCACGCACGTATCGAAGACATCTTGTTTGTCCCTACGGTTGACTTGGAATTTTGGCGCGCTCCGGATCGCGCTGAAAAGAGATCAGGAAGCTGCTTTTATGCAGGCAAACTTAAAGGGATCCATGGTGAGACGCCCGAGAACGTCCCTGCTGACTCCATCGAGATCTTGCGCAGCGACAAGATGACCACCGAGGAAGTGCGCGATCTGTTCTGGCGTACCGAGGTTTTCTATTGCTACGAGGATACCGCCCTCGCAATCGAGGCGATATTGTGCGGCTGTCCAACAGTGTTCGTGCGTAACAAGCACTTTGCCGGCCCACCATTAGGCGCCAATGAAACAGGGAAGTCTGGATGGTGTATGTCAGATGATGAGGGCGGCCTGGAGCAAGCCAAGGCAACAATCGGCCAATTTGCCGAACACATCAATAGCTACCTGCATGATATACCATCGCAGATTGCGAAACTCGGCCTCAAATGGCGAGCGCTAGCGGTAGAGCAGCCGTATGCAGGGACCATCAAACTGCCGCTAGAGCCCAGGATTGTACTTTTCGATCAACCACTACCTCCGTCATTCTCGCTGACAGGTGCAGATGAGTTTGATACAGGAGTTATCACTCAAAAAGTTCTCGATAGGGCCCCAACTATCGTTCGTTTCACCCGAATATTGATAATTGATACCTTGAAAACACGAGGGCTCAGCGGAATAGCCCGTCGTGCTGTCGTAGGCTTGAAAAATCACGGGCCCATAGGGTTTTTGCGTATCCTCTCTGGCCGTCCGCCAAAAGGGGAGGAGTGATGGCTTACAAAATCACGATCTTGATACCTAATTATAATCGGGTCGACGCACTCGCTCGCCTGCTGGCAAGCACATTCGCCTCAATCGAGAAAGCAAACGCAGCAGAGATGTGTTCTGTATTGGTGGTCGATGATTTCTCGTCTGATGATTTATCCAAAATCGTTGAAAAATACAGCCATCATCCAAATTTTAAATTTTTACTTCAGGACAAAAAGTGCGGAAATGCTGAAACTGCATTCCTAACCTCTCTCCATCATGTGCAAAGCGAGTATTTCTGGCTTTTGGGTAACGATGATCAAATTTCCATCGATGGTGTTGGACACGTATTATCTCTCATCGCCGATTCGAACCTAGGCTTTATCTTACTGAACCCAAGAATCAACAAGGAAAAAATCGCGCAAAGTTTTGTGCCACTGCACACGACAAGCCCTACTGTTTACTATGAACGAGGCAGGGACCTTTTTTATGACTTTGGATTCGTCACCTCTACGACGACCTTCCCCTGCTTGTTAGGAAAGACAGCGCCAGTCGTTGATTATCATAGACTGCACGACCTGAATAAGTTTGCTACTGTCTACTCTCATACCTTTACACTGTTCGGCGCCTTTAAAGATCTACCTGCTTTATTTGTAAGCACACCTATCGTCAGTTTCACGCTGAATGAGCGAAAGGAAGAGTTTCACAAGCTGCTGAAGCAAGCCCCAGCGGGAATCGCATTTTATCATCAGTCATTAGGATTGATACGCCTGATTCGCGAAGCGGCACGAACGACGGAAATCTCGATTGCGGAGATCGGTTCCGCACTTGAAGATGAGGTTGACAAGGATAAAATGCAAGTTTATCCGACCTCTCTAGCTTACTTTGTGGGCTTTTTCTTTCTGGAGCAACTTTGTCGCGAACAGCACAATGTCATGTATCCACGTCCAGAGTTCGGCCATTTGGTTCGCTCCGAAACCAATGAAATAATGGGTATTATCGAGAGCTTTGGGGATATCGATCTGCATGACGCATGTTCAAAGGCACTTGCAGCATTCAACTGGCAAACCCCTCCCGCCAGTTGGAAACTTCACTTTCTCCGTTTGACACAATCGAAGCTGAGAGAACTGGCTCATCTACGTGGTCAAGACAATACTGTTATAGACCCGAAAGACCGCCCACTAAAAATTGCCACTGGCAACTACCACGCATTGAAGCTACGAGGTGTTCAATCGACAAATGACGGTAGACCACTTTAAAAGAGGACTATGGGCTTCGGGCTTTTATACTCGTTTTGCGTATAAAAGCCCAAGACGTGGGATGCCAGTCAGAACAAATGCGCTTCAAAACTTTCAAAGGGTAACAATGCGCTTGCTTTCCCTATTCGCGCAACTTCGTTCGTCTATAGTTATGGCTCGCGCCGCTGCTGCAGATGCTTCCAGTCGACTATATCGCAGGCGGGCGAATAACCACTGACCAACTGGCACATCACGTGGCGCCCGCGCGCAAAATCATCAACCTTCAAAGCATCGAGTAACGACACTAATCCAGGTTTCAAGACTTCCCATGCCAGAAAATCTTCATTGGCACTCATGATCATCGGATGGTTAGTCGCGCAGACGTTATCGCCAATCAACAACTCTTCATACAGCTTTTCCCCTGGCCGCAGCCCGGTAAACTCGATGGCGATATCGCCTTGAGGATTTCTCTCCGAGCGTACCGAGAGCCCGGACAAATGCACCATTTTTTCTGCCAGTTCGATAATGCGGACCGGTTCGCCCATATCCAGCACGAACACATCCCCGCCCTTGCCCATCGAGCCGGCTTGGATGACCAACTGCGCCGCCTCGGGAATGGTCATGAAATAGCGGGTGACGTTCGGATGGGTCACGGTCAACGGCCCACCCTTCTTGATCTGCTTGTGGAACAACGGAATTACCGAGCCTGAGGAGCCCAGCACGTTACCAAAACGCACCATGGTGAAACGAGTACGGTTGACGTGGGAAACCCGTGCGGAGTCCTGGAACAATACCGGAGCAACCTCTTTGCTCAGCGCCTGCAAGACCATCTCGGCCAGGCGCTTGGTGCTGCCCATCACGTTGGTAGGACGGACTGCCTTGTCGGTCGAGATGAGTACGAAATTCGCGACGTTGGCCCGTACCGCCGCTTGCGCGGTGTTCAACGTACCCATGACGTTATTGAGCACGCCCTCACCAATATTGTGCTCGACGATGGGCACGTGCTTGTAGGCGGCGGCGTGATAGACAGTATCGACGCTCCAGGTAAGCATTACATCCAGTAGCTTGTCCGCGTGGCGCACGGAGCCCAGGATAGGCAACACCTTAACCCCCCCACCCAAGCGATCGGCCAAGGCTTCAAGCTCCTGATGGATGACGTACAGGTTGTATTCACTGTGCTCGAACAGCAGCAACTGCTTAGGCTGCAGCGCCACGATCTGGCGGCACAGCTCTGAACCGATCGAGCCACCGGCACCGGTGACCAGCACCGTCTTGCCGGCGATACAGTGAGACAGCAGTTCCTGATCAGGGCTGACCGAATCGCGGCCCAGCAGGTCGGCAATGTCGACCTCTTGCAGGTCTTGGACGGTGACCCGGCCGGTGGCCAGGTCGGAGAAGTTCGGGACGCTGCGCACGTGCAGCGGAAAACTCTCGAGCAATCCAAGAATCTCCCGACGCCGGGAGCGACTGACCGAAGGTAACGCTAAAAGAATTTCTGTGGCTCCGGTCTCGCGGATCATTCGCTCGATTTGCTTGGGCGGGTAGACCAACAGGCCGGCGATGATGCGATTGCCGATGCTGCCATCGTCATCGATGAACGCTACCGGGCGCATTTGACGACCCAGGCGCAGCGCCGCCACCAATTGGTTGCCGGCGTCTCCGGCACCATATATGGCCACACGGGTCAGGCCTTCATCACGACGCAGCAGGGGGGAACTCTGCATGCCCATGAACCAGTCGCCATGGAAGTATTGGCGCATGACCAGCCGCAAGCCACCGACCAGGACCAGGCTCAACCACCAGTAGTTGAACACGATCGAACGTGGAACCAGCACTTGATGGTTGCTGTACCAGTAAACGATCAAAGCGAGTACCAAGGAAGCCAAGGTCACTGCCTTGCAGATGGCAATCAAAGCATCATTGCCGAAATAGCGCATGACCGCGCGGTACATGCCAACTCGGATGAAAATGGGCAACGATACCAAAGGCGCGGCGACGAACAGCCAGCTATGCCGGACCATTGGATTGTGGGCGTCCTCGAAGCCCAGGCGAACCACAAAGGCCAGGTACAAGGACAGCCATAGCACCAATACGTCCACACCCAGTTGCAGTGTGCGTTTGGTACGGCGTGACAGGCCCAACAGTTTCATTTTGAAGGCGTTCATCGGTACTCGACCTCGCCACCTTTGATGGGACTGGCGGTCACCTTGCGAACGTTCGCAAGATTGAAAAATGAGGCCGCGAGACTAGCTCGCGGCGGGTGTTTCAATGATCGACCCGGCAGGGTGCCGGGTCGTTCAGTTATTACAGATAACGTGCAACCTTCCCGACCACCGCTTCAGGCAAGTCCGGAGACATCTGATGCAGCGGATTGGAAGCCATACCGGTCGGTGTGACACGGCTGGTAATTTTCGGGAAGTAGGTCTGCTCTGGGTCGACCTTGACGATAAAGGCACCCGGGCCATCACTCTCGAGCAGCGCGGCAAAGTCAGTCGAGCTCTCGAAGCCCGGCTCTACACGCACTACTGGGATACCGTAGGCCGCGAACAGCGCTGCCCAGTTCGGCAGGCCGAGGCCAGTCTCGATATCGCAACCCACATAGCGGCCACCGAAGTAGCTGCGCTGGGTGGAGCGGATGGACGCGTAACCCGAGTCGTCGAAGATGAAGATCTTCAAATTCAGGCGATTGACGCCCACAGTACCGATTTCCTGCAGGTTCTGGGCGAAACCGCCGTCACCTTCAACCAGGATGACCCGCTGCTCAGGGTTGGCAAACGCGGCGCCGATGGCTCCGCTAAGGCCGTAACCCATGGACGCCAAACCCTTGTTGGTAACCACGCGCTGCCCAGCCTTTTGGGCGAACACTTGCATCATCACGGTAAAAGCCCCACCGCTGCTGCATGGCACGACCACGTCGTCGGCCTTGAGCAAGGTGGACAGGTGCTCGACCAGCTTGAAAGGCGACTGGTAGCCGTCGTGAGTGACGTTATCTTCGATCAGTGGCACGGATGCTTGCACTTCACGGCAGTAGCCATGCCACTCGCTCCACTGGCCCTCGATCTTGCCAGCCAGGGTCTTGAGCCAAGGATTGACGTCAGCGCAGATCGGCACATCGACGGTAGGATGGCCCTTGGTCAGCTCGGCAACGTCAACATCGACTTGCACGACTTTGCCGCCACGGCCAAATTCCTGCCAGTTGAAGCCTGTCTGTTGCAGACCCAGGCGCGTACCCAAAGCCAGCACCACATCTGCCTGTTGCAGCAACAGGTTGGCGTAACGCTGGCCCCAGGTGTTCGGCCTGCCGAAATAGCACGGGTGATCGGCAGGGATGCGATCCAGGCCGTTCCAGGTAGTGAACAGCGGCAGCGAGTGCTGTTCGGCGACTGCGGTCAGCGCCGCGGCAGCTTCGCGGCTGACGCCGCCACCGATCAGTACCGCCGGGCGCTGGGCGCTACGCAGTAATGCCAGGACTTCCTCCAGGGAGTTGTCAGCGGTACGCACGCCAGCAGGTATTGGAAGCGCTTTGCCGGTGATAGCAGCGGCTGGCGTAGTCGGCAGCTCTTCGGCGCTCATCAGGCGGCCTTGTACGTCCAGCGGCAGCTCGATGAACACCGGGCCTGGGCGACCACGCTCGGTGGCAGCGCAAAGGGCCAGGAAAGCTTCGCGGGACACCTGAGTGTCCAGGCGCTCTGCGGCCACTGTGATCGGGCGAGCAATGGCAATGCCGTCGATTTCCTGGATGCCGCGCTGGCGCAGCTGGCCATGGCTGAGGTCAGCGGTCTTGACCTGACCACCAATCACCAGCAACTCACGGCTTTCGAGGAACGCGCCACTCAGGGCGGTCACGATGTTGGTAAGGCCAGGGCCGGCCGTGACCAGCGCCAGGGCCTTGCTGCCGTCCGCCGAGGTAGCATTGAAGTATTCGGCGGCGATGCCCGCTGCCACTTCGTGCACCACGGGGATGCAGGTCAGGTTGTGACTGAGGCTTTCCAGCAGGTGCATGATGTTGCCGCCGGCCACAAAGAAACAGTGCGTATAGCCTGCTTCTGCCAGCCAGCTGCTGATCCAGTCACTGTACTTTTTCTGCATGATCACTCCCGGTGAGCTCTTGAACGGATTCTTCGCGAACGATCTTGCCGTGTTCCACGTGCAAGATTCGCGTACAGGTGCGCGCTAGCAGCGCCGTATCGTGCGAAGCGATCACGACGATCGCCGCACGGTTGATCAAATGGGTGAGTCGCTCCGCGGCCCGCTCCTTGAAATCCTCGTCGCCTACGCTCAGCCATTCGTCCATCAGCAGGATATCAGCCCCTACCGAGGTTGAAATCGCGAACGCCAAGCGCATCATCATACCGCTTGAATAGGTACGAACCGGAAGTTTCAGGTAATCGCCAAGCCCGGAGAAATCGCAGATGTCGTCGATATGCGGCTTGATGCGCTTCGGCGAGATCCCCATGGTGATAGCACGCAGGGTAATGTTCTCGATGCCGCTGGAATCGAAATCGAACCCCTGGCCGATATCCAGCAGCGAGGTCACCGAGCCAGCCATATCCAGAATCCCGCTGGCCGGCTCATAGACACCACTGAGTGCGCGAAGCAAAGTCGTCTTGCCGGACCCGTTGTGCCCCAGCAGTCCAACGCGCTCGCCATCGTTGATGGTGAAACTTGAACCGTCGACCGCACGGACTGTAACCCGTGAGTCCGTCCCAGCCAATTTGCCGCCAGTGGCGGCCTTGAGGAACGTCTTGCGCATCGACCGCTGCGCGCCTTGGTAGATCGGAAACTCGACGACCAGGTCCTTCGCAATAATATGGGCCATGGGCTACAACCAATAAACGATGCGCGTACGAAACCGCGCAAACAAAAGAAACGAGACCGCTGCGGTCCCCAGCAGAATCAAGCCCACATGACCCCAGAGGGCTGGGGTCAGTGGTTGGCCCAGCAGCGGGTTACGTACCAGTTCGAGCAAGTAGTAGAACGGGTTGATTTCCGCGATCCACATACGAGTGTTAAGGACATCCGCCTTCCACATGATGGGCGTCATGAAGAACACCACCTGCAGAATGTTGGCAACGATCTGCGGAATGTCACGGAAGCGCGCGCTGAGCAATCCGACAGCCAGTGCCAGCCAGAACAGAAAGACTCCTATCACCGCCAACCCGACCACTGCCAGCAATAGGCCCATTGGATTGAACGGCAGGAACCACAGCACCACCCCGATCAGCACCACAGCGTTGTGAAGAAATACCAGGATGTTGCGCCATACCAGGCGCAACACATAGGACGACAGGGGTATCCGCGCCGCCTTGATACCGCCCTCAGCACCGGTGAACACCGAACAGCTTTCGTTGATCACGATGGACATGAAGTTCCAGGTGATCATGCCTGCGGCCAGGTACGGAATGTAGTCGTGCACGTCCATCTTGAACAACCCGGCGTACATCACCCCCAGGCCGCCGATCAATACGGCAGTACTGAGAGTAATCCACAAAGGCCCTAATACCGACCGGCGATAACGCTGGCGAATATCGTGGCTGCCAAGGAATGCCCATGTTTCAGTTGCGGTCAACGCCCCGACCAGATCTCTCCAGGCCTCGGCCATTCGTATAGAAAAGCGCTTGCTCAAAGGGTGCCCTATTTATTTTTGATTGATGCCGAAGAAGGTTTCGATGCGATCCACGACATAGTCGAGCATCTCAGGGGTCAGGCCTGGCCACACGCCGATCCAGAACGTCTGGTTCATGATCCGGTCAGTGTTTTCCAAGGTGCCCGAAACGCGATATTCACGGCCAATCATGTATGGCTGGCGCAGCAGGTTGCCGGCGAACAGCAGGCGCGTGCCGACCTTGTGGTCGTCCAGGTAAGTCAGCAGGTCGAGACGGGTGAACGCAGTCCCTTCCTTGAGGCTGATCGGGAAACCGAACCAGGAGGGATCGCTGCCTTCGGTAGGCTCTGGCAGCACCAGGAACTCCTGGCAGCGGGCGAGCTTTTCTTTCAGATAAGCGAAGTTGCGTTTGCGTGCCTCGATGAAGGACGGCAGCTTGTCCATCTGCGCCAGCGCGCAAGCGGCTTGCATGTCCGAGATCTTGAGGTTGTAGCCTAGGTGCGAGTAGGTGTACTTGTGGTCGTAACCGTAGGGCAGATCGCCCAGCTGCCAGCAGAAACGCTTTTTGCAAGTGTTGTCTTCGCCCGGCGGGCAGAAGCACGAGCGGCCCCAGTCACGGATCGATTCAACGGCCAGGCGCAGCTTGGACTTGTTGGTGAACACCGCACCGCCTTCACCCATGGTGATGTGGTGGGCCGGGTAGAAGCTGAGGGTGCCGATGTCGCCGAAGTTGCCGACCATCTTGCCGTCGTAGGTAGAACCCAGTGCATCGCAGCAGTCTTCGACCAGCCAGAGCTTGTACTTGTCGCACAGCTCACGGATCTTGCGCAGATTGAACGGGTTACCCAGAGTGTGGGCCAGCATGATCGCTTTGGTTTTCGGCGAAATGGCGGCTTCGATCAAATCCGGGTCGATGTTGTAAGTGGTCGGATCGACGTCGACGAACACCGGGATCGCGCCGTTCTGGATGATCGGGTTGACGGAGGTCGGGAAGCCCGCAGCCACACCGATCACTTCGTCACCGGGCTTGATGGCACGGGCGCCCAAAGTCGGCGAGGTCAGTGCGGTGAACGCCAGCAGGTTGGCCGAAGAGCCCGAGTTGGTAGTCAGTACGTGCTTGACGCCGAGGAACTTGCTCAGGCGTTTTTCGAATTCGGCGTTGAAGCGGCCGGTGGTCAGCCAGCCATCCAGCGAGGCCTGGATCATCAGGCCGACTTCGGCACCATCGATGACCTTGCCAGACGGCGGAATTGCGGTCACGCCGGGCACGAATTCGCGGCGCGCGAAAGCGGTCTTGGAGTATTGCTGGGCCAGATCGTCGATCTGTTTTCTGAGGTCGTCTTGGGTGTTCATCAGGTAATCCGCGTTCGTTGTGGTCACGCTTGCGAGAAGCGTGAAATTTGATCAATACAAACTTGTCGCATGTCGCTGCCGGCCAGGAATTCCCGGTGCCATCCAACGACTTCATCCAACGCTCGGGCGAGGGACCAGCGTGGTGTCCAGGACAGGTCGGCACGGGCTTTGGAGCAGTCGAGCTTCAGGTAATGGGCTTCGTGGGGCGCCGAGGCATTGGCCTCGATGCGGAACTGCGAGCCATCGGCCCAGCACTGAGTCATGCGCTCGGCAATCCAGCTGACCGGTTGCGCGTCGGCATCCGCAGGGCCGAAGTTCCAGCCCTCGGCGAATTGTGCCCCATCTTCATACAAGCGCTGGGCTAGCACCAAGTAACCAGACAGCGGCTCAAGCACGTGCTGCCACGGGCGAATCGCCCCTGGGTTGCGGATGATAGCGACTTCCTTGCGCTCAAAGGCGCCCAGCAAGTCAGGGATCAGACGGTCGGCCGCCCAATCACCACCACCGATCACATTACCCGCACGGCCACTGCCCAACGCGAGGCCGTGCTCGGCATGACGCGCGGGGTTGAAATAGGAGTTCCGATAGGCTGAGGTGACCAACTCCGTGCAGCCCTTACTGGCGCTATAAGGATCGTAGCCGCCCATGGCTTCGTTCTCGCGATAGCCCCAGGCCCACTCGCGGTTCTCGTAGCACTTGTCGGAGCTGACAACC
Organism: Pseudomonas baltica; assembly: GCF_031880315.1. NCBI lineage: Bacteria > Pseudomonadati > Pseudomonadota > Gammaproteobacteria > Pseudomonadales > Pseudomonadaceae > Pseudomonas > Pseudomonas baltica. The sequence goes on from NZ_CP134771.1 coordinate 1,617,798, forward strand.
ACGCAGGCCTTGATGCCACCGCATGAGCGCATGGCTTCGAGCAGGTGCACGGTGCCCATGACGTTGGTGGCGAAGGTTTCTACCGGCGCGTCATAGGAGTAGCGAACCAGCGGCTGCGCGGCCAGGTGCAGGACGATGTCCGGCTTGGCCTGCGCCATTGCCGCGGTCAACGCTGCCTGGTCGCGGATGTCGCCGATAAGGGAAGTCATGCCCTCCCCCACTGCAGCGACCTCGAACAGGCTCGGTGTGGTCGACGGAGCCAGAGCGAAACCGGTGACAGTCGCGCCCATTTCCTGCAGCCACAGCGCCAGCCAGCCGCCTTTGAAGCCCGTGTGACCGGTCAGGAAGACCTTTTTGCCCTGCCAGAATCCGCGATCTATCACCATACTTTCCACGGCGCGACCTTGCGTTCCCACAGGTCTTCCAGCTGTTGTTTCTCGCGCAGGGTGTCCATCGGCTGCCAGAAGCCGCCGTGCTCATAGGCCAACAGGTTGCCGGTGCTGGCGAGCGCTTCGAGTGGCTCGCGCTCCCAGATGGTTTCGTCTTCTGCGATGAGGTCGATCACTTCGGGCTTGAGCACGAAGTAGCCACCGTTGATCCAGGAGTCGTCACCGTGGGGCTTCTCGCGGAAGCTCTCGACGAAATGGTTGTTGATGTTCAGGGCACCAAAGCGGCCTGGCGGCTGGGTGGCCGTGACCGTCGCCTTTTTACCGTGCGCCTTGTGGAAGGCCACCAACTTGCCGATATCGACATCGGCCACGCCGTCACCGTACGTGAAGCAGAAGTCTTCACCTGGCTCAAGGTACTCGCGCACACGGCGCAGGCGGCCGCCGGTCTGAGAGTCGGCACCGGTATCCACCAGCGTCACACGCCAAGGCTCGGCGTTGTTCTGGTGGACTTCCATCTGGTTCTTGGCCATGTCGAAGGTTACGTCCGACATGTGCAGGAAGTAGTTGGCGAAGTACTCTTTGATCACGTAACCCTTGTAGCCCAGGCAAATCACGAAATCGTTCACGCCGTAGTGGGAGTAGGTTTTCATGATGTGCCAGAGGATCGGTCGGCCACCTATTTCAACCATAGGTTTCGGGCGAGTGCTCGTCTCTTCACTCAGACGACTACCCAGCCCGCCTGCCAAAATTACTGCTTTCATCGTTTGCTCCTGCGTCATCTCTAATAAGTTTCAACGGGGTTGGATCACGAAGCAACCCCAGCTAAGGAACGGATCATCTAGCCAACAGCCGCTTGCCTAAACGTACGCATTTCCCTATGGGATAGGTAAACAGGTAGGTAAATTTACGCACCCACAATGTGGCTTGGCGATAAATCTGGACGGACCCGGAGTACTCATGCGCTACGCGGTGCATCACGCTGATGTGCTGCTCACCGAGATGATGCAAATCGGCCACCGCCCGGGTGGCAAGGTGGTGCATATCAACCATGGCCCGGTTGCCGGCTGTGACAGCTTGCCGATGCACTTCGACTGAACTCGTATATTCGCTTAGAAAGCGCTGCATCAGATCCACTGGCCGTCTTCGCGACGCACGGGCCAAGCCCATTTTGGCCTGATCAGCGGCCTTGGCCACCAAGGAATCCAGATTGTCAGCTAGCAGCAGCGCCGGCGCGTGTTCTTCAAGATCAATTACAGAAAGAGCGGCGATCACCCCACCATCGATCTGCGGCTGCACTGCGACCCAATGGCACGCCATACGGTAAATGTGATAACCGTACCGATCCCCTTGCCAATTATTGCGGTAAACATCAGCATCATGAAGCCGATGAATACGATCAAAAGTCGCTTGCAGCTCCTCCAACTCTTCCCGTGAGCGCTGCCCGGTTGCTATTTGGTGCAGCTGTAAAATAGGCTCGAACAAGTCATAGGTGAAGAGATCACAGGACACGAAGAAATTTCGGATCTCCGCCAACACCTCGGCGTCGACTTGAAACCTTTCCTCCGAGAAGTGGATAGACGCCACAACCTGCGTATAAACCTTGTGAATACATTCATTCAAGAGCTTAAACCGTGATCCATCGCGGCGACTTTCGAAAATCCTCGGTAAACTTCCGCCTGTGATGACACCCCTATCAACCAACCACTTGAACTGCAAGGCCATGCCAACGCCCCAGAAATGGTGATCTGCGACATTTAGGCGCTCGGCTACCTTTTTGAAGTGCGCGACCTGTTTAAGGCCGTCAGAATTCCGGTAATACACAAGTGGCATATTGACAATGCGACTCCTACGATGCGCGAAGCAAGCTAGGAACCAGCAAACATGGGAATACAACGGCTGAATAGCTTGAGCTTCCCAAGCGATTTCAATATCAGCATATTCACGCCGAAAAATCACATTAGAAATACCTGCCAGCATAAACCCGAAACCAGCTGTTTCGATCAGTTGGTCTGCAGATACATCCATATAAGCGTTGCGCATGGAGACCATCTTCGGGCACAACACCTGGCCGTCGTCGTCAATGACCGGCGAATTGAAGACATAAAGATCCGCAGCATTCTCCCTGATCATGGAAATCAGGTATAGAATAGTACCTACGGTAGGTATATCATCGTCACCGTGATACCAAACAAACTCCCCAGCGCACAACTCCAGAGAGTGAAACATATTCAGCTCCGCAGTCTCGAGAAACTCTTTGCGATTGTAGAGCTTGATGCCTCCCCCGATGAGAGGCTCAATGAGTTCGCGGGTGCTGTCATTGGAGCAATTATTGACAACCACTATCTCGATGTCGTCGGTCAGCGGCATAAGGTTCTGCTTCAGAAACAACACTAAAGCATGCACACGCTTACCACGATTATAAGTGGGAATACAGATTGTAAGCGCTGGCTTTCTGGGCAATACCATTTCCATATTTAGAATCCGACCTTATTATCAAGCATCGCTCAGTCGAGTACGACCAGTTTTAACCCGAGCCACTATCAAACGGGTCGTATAACCAATCCCTCGCTCACGAATCATCAGCACAATGGTTTTGATGATACCAATGTAGCGCGACGGCTTGGTCATTTTCTCGACATAGGTGTCCACCATCTGAACATTATAAGGCGTGACATCAGCCAATGCCTGGGTAGAGACAACAAAGTCGGCCAGCGCTTGCTCTGCCCGCAGAAAAAGACTCAAGTAGCGCTCGCGGGCGAGTGCTACAGTGTTTTTCGCCCGTACAAAGCCTTCAGGATCATCGGCGCCCCATACATAGCCTTCCGTACCGTGCTCGTCCTTACCGATCAAATCGGTAAAGAACTCATTCGGCAAAAATACTACCGGGCAACCACACAACATCGCTTCAATAGCCAGTGCCGAATTCTCATAGCAGTAGAACCGCTCGCACTGCTGAAACAGATCACGAATCTGCTCTGGCGTCTGCTCGTCATCGCGATCCCGAACTATTTCGGCCAAACCCTCGGTGATTGGGAACGTCTTGCCACCGTGGTAATTTTTATATTTACCTGCGTAGAAGCATGCGCCCTTGCGCTGAGTACCCGGAGCAGGCGGTACGAAGAAGTTTGGATCCGAAGCAGGAATAAAGATCGTCTGCTTGGAAGTCGGCACTGTCGCCGCAATCGCCCCGCTGTAGGAAATGCAATATTCCGATACCGGAAATTGGGAATCGCCACCCAACAATCCCGCATAGTTCAGCACGTACCTGACGATGAACGGAGCGTTCATCGGGTCGCCCTTGATGCTCTCGGGGTAAATGGTGATCGGCGTCAGCCCTTGAGCACGGTGGTAATCCATGGTGCGCTTGGTCAACAGCGGGGTGTTAAGGGCCGGATGCGTCGACAGGTAAGGCGGAAAGTGCGGATGAATGATCAGGAAAGCCTGCTCACCCATCCGATTCAAGGCATGACAAAGAAAATGCAGCGCCTTGATCCCGGCTGAAGTCCTGACATATCGAGCAGCAACGATGTAGTAAGGGTTACGCCGTACAGGCATGAATAGAGATCGAGTTTCGGTCATGACCTGCCACTTTGCAGCAAAGCGTTCATGTAGTCGGCGGTCAGCTTGATTTGCTGATCCAGCCCGAGCGGAGAAATTTCGAACGCGCGTTCGAATTCACGAATGGCATTGGCATCGCCAACGTAGCGGTCTGCCGCAGTGCCGCTCATCGGCGCACGCTCGATGACCAGGTGCGGCGCAAGCAGTTGCTGGCAGCGCTGTGCCAACTCGCCCACTTCGACCGCTTCGGTGCCAGCCGTATCGAATGCGTGGAACGCTGCCCCCTGATCGCGCCCCGCCAGCATCAGCCGGCAGCACAATTCGATCAGGTCCGTGACACTGTAGTAGGAGCGGATCACGGGATGAGTCGCGCGTACGCTGATTGGCTCGTTGCGCAGACACGACGCGATGATCGAGGCTAGCGCATACAGATTGTGCTTGTTGATGTAAGGCCCACTGACGTTGAATACCCGAGGGCTCACGACCGGAAAGCCATACTGCTTGCCCATGGCTTCGAAAGCGCGCTCGTCATCGAGCTTGCAGCGACCGTAGATCGCCCCATCGCTTTGATTGGTTTCATCAAGCCCCGCATAAGCCGCGCCACTGGACGGCACAAACAACCCGGCAATCGCATTGGCGTCCACAAACTGCGCCAGAGCGTCGCGAATACTGCGGTTGAGGAGTATGTAGTCCTCAAGCGTATTGGCGCCTACGCGATCCTTGGTCTGGAAGGCATAGTGGAACACCAGGGCTGGCCGCGATGTGCGCAGCGCCGGCAAGGACGACAGTGCCTGAACCTGTACGGCTGAGCCATCACGTAGCATCAGGACCCGAGCACTTGATGCGAAGGCATGCACCTGGGGCCACTGCGCCGGAGGTAGCTGGCGGAACAAGTATTCCAGGGTGGCCTGACCCAACCAACCGCTGGCCCCGATGACGACGAAATCGACCTGGTCAAAACCTTCCATCAGGCACCGCCGTTCACAGCGAGGTCCGCGCCTTGGGCGAAGGCGTTACGGATCAGCGCCTGAATCAATGGAGAACGTTCCACCGACAGGCGCTGCAGATCACCATCACCGACCGGTACAATGACGCGGTAGTGGCTTTGGGAGTGCTTTTTGTCGCTACCGAAATGCTTGAGCAGCACCTCCGCGTCGATACCTACCAGCGGCGCCAAGGTGTGGCGCATGGGTTGCAGCAATGCCTGCACGTGAGCGACCAAGCGGCCAGCACGCTCCAGACCTGCGGGAGTCAGAATCGAGGCCACCTCTGCATACCGGTAGGCCATCAGGATGCCAACGCCGACGGCGATACCATGAGGGATCGCAAAATGCGTGGCCGACTCGACGGCATGGCCGAAGGTGTGGCCGAAATTCAGCAACAAGCGCTCGGCTTGGTCGAACTCGTCGATTTCTATAAACCACTTTTTGGTTGTCAGGCTTTGCTCGATGATGGCAAAAGCGGTTTCGGTTTTCAGTGGTGCGGTCGGTTGCAGAGCGAGGTATGCATCGAATGCTTCGCCGCCCCGTGCGTAGCAGATCTTCACCGACTCCATCAGCCCGCTGGTTTGTTGCTCGGCGCTGAGGCTATGCACGAAAGCGAGGTCGATCAGAATACTGGCCGGCGGGTGGAAATTACCTACGAGGTTCTTGAGCGCGCCGACGTTGATCGACGATTTGCCGCCGATGCAGGAGTCGACCATGCCCAGCAGAGTGGTTGGGCAATAATGCCAACGCAGGCCTCGCATATAGATCGATGCCACGAAGGTAGCGATGTCCTGGATGATGCCACCGCCTACCGCCACAATCTCGGTTTCCCGAGTGGCGCCATGGCCCTTGAGGGCTTCGATGATCGGGGCGATACGCTCCAGCGATTTGTTTTCTTCGGTCGCATCCACGGCAATGATTGGATCGGTGACGAACGCCACCTGAGCCAGCAAATTGGTGTCCACGATAAAAATTCGGTGAGCTTGACTGGCCACCACGTTCTTGACCAGCCCCTCGCCCAACGACACACGGTACACGCCCGTCGAGCTGTTTATATCAAACGATGCGTGCATGTGTGAAACCCTTGTCGACGGTCAGGAATTGGCCAGTAATGGCACTGTGTGCTGGCGAACAGCAAAACTCCACCACCGCGGCCACATCGGTCACACCCGCCAGCCTGGAGCCCGGTGTCGCGGCTTCCAGGCGGCCGATCTGCTCGGCCGAGAGGTTGGCACGGGTCATCGGGGTATCCAGCGCGCCAGGCAGTACCGCGTTGATCACGTGGCCTTCTGCGGCCAGATCGAGGGATACCGAACGCACCAACCCCTGCAAGGCAGCTTTGGTGACGCAGTAGGAGAGTTTGTTTTGCCGGGCAATGTTTTGCCAGATAGAGCTGATGACGCACAACCGTGCACCACCCTTGGCCAGCGCGCCAGCGGTCAGCAAAGCGTTCAGCGACACCAGCACCAGGCCTACGTTGGCCTCGTACATCCGCATGTGCCGCTGGTAGTCGAGGTCAGTGATGTTATCGGTGCAGTTGTCACCCTGCGCCCAGACCACGGCGTCGAACTGGCCCAGCGCGGCCGGCACTGGCTCTTCGGCAAGAGGGTTCCACACCAGGGTGGTCACCTGTGGATGCGCCGAAGCCGTCGAAGTTACCTGCCGTACGATCGCAGTGACATCCCAGTGGCGGGTGGCGAACCACTCCACCAGCCCGGAACCAATGGCGCCCGAGGCGCCAAAGATCGCTATGCGCGGTCGCGCAGTCGTTGCCACGACCATGCCTTATTGGCCGCCCAGCAGTTTCCAGCGGGCATCGAGCATGGCGATGCGCTTATCATCTTCCTTCTCGATCAGACCGTAGTACTCGCGTTTGTTTTCCAGCCACAGCAGTTCGAAATGCACTGCGTTGAGCAGACCTTTTTCGATGTCGCGAGTGCGCACCGAGTCAGCTGCGTAAACGACCTTACGGGTTTCGAAGCGAGCCAAATGATTGGCTTCGAGCTTCTTCAATTCTTCGATCGCATCGCTGGAAACACCGCCGCCAACGACCAGTTCCAGGCCGGCAGCCTTGGCTGCAGTACCGGTCTTGAGCGCGTACTCGGTGACTTTCGGATGGTTGATGTCATCGCGGCTGTAGCCGTTGGACAGGGAGAAATCGACACGACCGAACACCACGCCGTCCAGACCATCAGAGACGCTGGCAGCTTCTATCAGCGCATCCAGGTTGTTGAACCCGGTAATGGTCTCGAGGTTGAACAGGAACTTGGTGTCCTCTTGCTCTTCCTTGGTGTATATCTTGTTCTTCGCTTCGATGAACTTTTTCACCGCGTAAGCGGATTCGATCATCGGCGCGATGATGTACTCGACGCCGATCTGCTTGCTTTCGAGCAGGTCACGAATGGCTTCGCAGCCGCCGATCTTCAGGGCGATGCCCAAGTCGGCACGCCGGGCAAGCTCGATCAGACGCAGCAGTTCGTCTACACGAGTGCCTTCGGCTTCGAACTCGGCCTTGACGGCCAGGTAGCCGTACTCCTCTTTACCGCGTTTGAGAAGCTCCAGCATCTTGCGTTCACGACTGTTCATTTAGCACTCCTTACTCAAATATTTTCAGACGAGCTGACTTGGCGAGCTCGCTTCAGTTAAAACGCCACGACGCAACAGGATACAGCCTGCCTGAACTCCGCGCTGGGAACTCAAGATCTTGGTCGGGAATAGAAACGCCTCAGACATGATGGCACTTAGCCAAAAGCATGCTGGCATTTCAGAAGCACACAAAAGCGGTACATTGTGCACCGGATAAGGTGAAAAAATTGATGGCGAAGCGGTACTAGCAGTTAACAAATTTTGACCTACAGTAGCAAGGTACTCGCGTATCAAGGTATTCCATCCCAAGCCAACTGCTGGTTTCGGCATCCTGAGCCGTTCACAAAAACGTGGCAACGCATCTTGTCGGAACCTGGAGGGAAATTCACCTATTTTTTTTCAGCGTCTGCCGCCAATTTGTAACGCCTGACTGCGAGAAGTGAAACTCAGGCCGCATAGAAACCTCAGTGGCTAGACTCGCTATAGCTGTAATCACCATCCCAAAGCACTCTGCACTTGATGAGCCCGCTTTAGCAGCACCTCTCCTTCACCGCAACGGCAATAGGACACCACTGACGGACGCAGCACAGCTTTAGCTCACCCAGGCTCTGATAAATCGCGCAGCCGCTGTGTCTCCTCCACGAGGTGGTCGAGCAACGCCTCAAATACCGGGATGTCAACAGCTCGGATACTGCGATTCTGCTCTCGCAAATTGTCCAGCCAGGCTAGGGTCGCCGAGAAATCCTTGGCGGGTCCTTGCAAAGTGCGAGCGGGAACCAGCGTGATTCCACAGTGCAAGGCAAGCTGCTCTTCGGTGAATGTAAAACCATATCGTTCCAGAATAGCTCTTTTCAGACAATTAGTTTCTTGATCGATCTCCGCGAGATGCAAGCTACCATCACTCTCCCAATGAATCCTCGTCGCTGACAGCTCTTCCTGCACATTGCCGTAGCGCAATCTATCGATATTAAGCGCAGTGACCCAATAGTCATTGGCAAACGAATAAGAATTATGAAAGCGCAAGTCAACCGCGAGTGCTTTTTCCCGATCAAAGCATAGCGTGGGCGCGTGCATAACCCACCAGAACAACAACCCTGCCCTGATCTGCTCGTGGCTTTGCGGTTTCCCATGGATATGATGCCCCTCGTTCTCGGTGGCATGGCTGCGAACGTGCCAAAACGACCGATACATGGCGCTATTGACGCCTAGCTCCGGGTCCTCGAGGAAGGCATCAATCTGCCGTTCAAGTCGGTGCGTATAACTGACATCATCTGAATGTTGTATCGCAATCCAGCGTGATTGGGTGGTACGAAAAAAATCGTCGACGCGCAACGTAGGATGCACACCAGGGTAAATTCGAATCGAAACTCGTGGATCCCTAACGGCGTAGGCTTTAGCGATATCCACCGTGGCATCGGTTGAGCCGCCATCGAGTACCGCCAGCTCCAAATCTTGCCAAGACTGTTCTAAAACACTTTCGATTGCCTCGGCGACATACCTTGCGGAGTTGAACGTTGGCAGGATCACTACCACTGCAGCTGGGCCATCCGTCAATGTGGGCTCATGCAAAATGTAGGGAACCGATTCAGGCTCTTCAGATTTTTCCGGAACTTCGACTGCCGTGGCCGTCGGGACCGATGAAGCGAAGATATTCTTTATGGCTCTTAACGGGGCCGTGATGCGCCATGAAGTGGATTTCTGTAATCGTTCGATGTGATTCTGGGCAGTCCACAGTTCTGCGCCGGCCAACGCCGCATCTTTCTTGCAGACTGACAGATCGCCCTTAAGCCCGAGCAACTGATGCTCCAGCCCCTTCGCCCTTTTTGTTGACTCGCGCTTCGCTTCCGCCATGGCAAATTCTGCGTGCCGTAATGCCCCGTCCGTAGCGCGCTGCATTCGCTGTACAGACTCGACCAATAATTTTTGCTTTTGTTGAACCTCACCAGCACGCTCCAGACCGGCAACGACTGAATTGGGCGTTTTAAACATGGCGAGCAAGCGATACTCGTCCTGATTTGCCACGCGAAGCTTTTCCAACGTTTCGCGACGCAGATCAGGCTTGCTACTGGCAGCATGGGTCTTGAAAAAATCAACCCCAGGATCCAACGGCACGCCGAGTAAAAAACTGATAGAGGAGATCGCCTGTTTCAACTGCGGATAGATACCGATGAAGGCAAATCGCTGATGGACGGCTCCCAACAACTCAAGCCTCGCCTGATCATCTATGACTCCGCTAAAGTATTCAGGCACCTCGCCTATCGCAGGACTTATCAGTAGAGACCAGAAAGCGTTGAAATAAAAATTCTCATAATACGGGCAGCGAGATGCCTCAAGTACCAGTTCATCGAGATCTGCATCTGGCTGTATGAAGAGCGCATAGAGCGACTCGCCAAACACCTTTCTATACCAGGAAATTTCAGCTTGCGAACGCAACGAGGCTGCGGGCAGATCGGCGCATTCGCCCATGAGTTTACGAACATGGAAAACATCCGAGAGGAAACGCTCCACGGGGTCACGCAAGAGCGTCACGTAATTACGGGCCTCCGACGGCAGCGCGGCCTCGATGTTTTGACGGGTACGGTGATGCAAAAAAGGCGATTCATTCCCCCATTTCAGACTTGGCGCTTCTAGCTGAGCCTTGCGCACTGCTTGTTGCGCAAGAAAAGGCGTATCGAAGTCACTCAGCGATTGCTCATAGAGATCAATTACCCGGACTGCGTGCTTGGTCGCCAGAGGGGCGAGGACATTCCAGACGGCCGATCCACCGGTACGGCCCATATTAAAAAAAATCATCCCGCCCGCTTGCTCCCCTATTGATCACCGAATGCCATTACATCAGCCCCTCAAGGCAGCTTATATCAACATTTGTATCGTCGCGGCAGTCGACAACAAAAGTCAGGGCTCCGTTCCCGTCTCATCCAAATTGACGGCGTCCGTCAGCGCCAATTCCAATTCTGGAAGCATGCAGTGGAGCTTTTCGCAATAAAACGCCCAAAAACGAAAGCTTACAAATCAGGATGATACCTACAATCGTCCTAGGACCTCCCCGTCAAGCCAGCAGAAAACCGCTGATCTTCACCACATTCGCTAAATAAAATCACACCCGCCTAGATTTACCAATGCAGTCTTCTCAGACACGCCCCGATTCGCCGCAGCGGCGCAGTAATACGCCAGCTTCGGCTTTGCTGCATGGCATTCAGTTTCACTTGGCCTCCTTCGTGCTGGGATTGCACTGTAACTAGCTCGGAAAGCACCGCTTGATAGCTTTGCCGTAACGCAGCCAACTGATCCTGCGCCTCAGCTTTTTGCTTCTCGCACTGCTCCAGATCAAATTGGAATTGACCAACCTTAGCCTTGGCAGCAGTGGCCGCCCCGCGGATACGCTCCGCTACGATGGGTCCGGGAAGCATCTTGACCTGGTGAATATCCCAAGCCAAGGTAGCAAGGGGCTCAGGAGGCACTGGCAGGTGACAGGTATCGATGAGCCACGATCTGAAATTCTCGTACAGTTCCCCATAGGCGAAATTCAAGTCACTCGGATCTGCCATCTCCGCAAGCTCACCCGGCGAAGCATTGGAAAGATTCACGCCTGGATAAAGTGGAATTTTGAAAAGCGCGCACATTTCGGCGGCCCGCACATCCGGGTTAGTGACAATCGTAGGTCGGCATCGGTTGATCGACACTATTCCGCCGTGCATCCGGGTTCCCACGGTCAGCGCCACTGAATCATCAAAAAAATCGGCCCATTCAAGTGGATTTGTATAAAATCTGACCCGATCGACTTCTAATGCTTCCAAGGTTTTTTCCGGGAGATTCGGCCACGCCGTCTCCATGAAAGCGATCGCATCAGCCTGCGGATAAGGCGCGAGGTCGATGAGCGCTCTCAACAGCTCAATTTCACTTTGAAGCACGTAGTGCACGTTGTTCAAAGTGTTAGACACGAACCAACCATTCGCGACCACCTTAGAGTCCGCAGTCACCTTCGGCGTGACTACCCACCTACCCGGTCCAGCTTCAAAGTAGGTGGGGCACCCGACCACTTGATAATTACTGGCCCCTAAAATATCCAGCACTTTTGCACTGGTCTTCCCCCGAACCCCCATAGAAACGGCACGACCGGACAAGTATCGAAAAAAATTCCGAGCCTCTTCACAAATCTCACATGCTATCTGCTCAGGGGTTTTATGGAACCCACAGCTCCCTAGACTGAACACAATGAGTGGCAGATCGATTTTTTCGAGGATGGCCTGCATCCGTGACCATTCGAGAAAATTCCATTGCCCCCCTAAATGGTCCTCCAGCACCAATAAGGCATGGGAGTAGCTTGAATTGACGTACTCAAAATCGACACTGGCTTCGCGACAGGTAAAGAAGTTCTGTATGCCGCCAGGGAACTCGCTCAACCCCAGAATTTTCGCCAAACTGGTGGTGATCAATCCATTTCCTGAATTTGTGTTCAGCCCTGAATAGAGATCATCAAAACCTTTCGGCCGATCGGACTCAAAAAAAAGGTTGTGATCAATAAAATATGGAGAAAAATTCATGCTGAATCTATGTCTCCGGCGCGCAAGCCATACGCTATGACCAAAATAGGGATGTAGGCTACCAGCAGCGCGAACCCATATTCACGGTGTGCCGTACCAACGTACGCACACACCGATAGCCACGCTAGGTTGATTCCAACCACACCCAATACCACCTTCAGATGACTGCCCGACTTCGCCGCTGCATGCTGGTACCCGTGACTCCGATGGGCCTGATACACCTTCTCTCCCCGCAGTAATCGCCGCAACAACGTCCAGGTCGCATCGCAGATGAACACTGCCATCAAAATCGCCCACACCCAAAGGTACCCCGGCACTTCATGCCCCGCCTGCAACGCCATACCGCCGATCATCAAACCGACAAAACCACTCCCCACATCGCCCATGAAGATCCGCGCCGGCGGCCAGTTCCAGCCGAGGAATCCGGCAGCCGCGCCAGCCATGCACAACGGAGCCAACAACAGTGAGCCATGCCCACCGACCAGGTAAATCACACAGGCAACACCGCACACAGAGACCGCCTGAGACCCAGCGATGCCGTCGATGCCATCCATGAAATTATATAGATTGAGCAACCACACCAGGCCTATCACACCCAGCGGCCAGCCCCAGACACCCAAGTCCCATCGTCCGCCGCCCAGCTCCAGCACCGGCAGCCCTCCCAACCAATACATCAACCAGCTGGCGGCAATGAAGTGCCCAAGCAGGCGCCAGCGGGCGGCTACATGACCGTGATCATCGAGAAACCCCAGCAGCGCCACCATCGTCCCCGCACCGAGATACCCCAGCAGCTGTGCGCCACCGAGCCAGCCGCAACCATAACCGACCAGCAGGCCAACAAACATGGCCCCAGCGATCGCCGCCCCGCCGCCCCGCGGTGTAGGCGCGGTGTGCGAGCTGCGCTCGTTCGGATGATCCATCAGATGATGAGCCAAGGCATAACGCCTGACACCGGCAGTGCCGAGCCAGGAAAGAATAGCGACGACGACAGCAAGCAACACGATCATGAAACTGAATTCCTGACGGACGGATCTACAGTAATTTTAATGCCAGCCTCAAAACTTTGCGGCGGTGACCAGCCCAGAAGACTGGCGTTCTTGCTGATATCGACCACTAGCGAGCCATATAGCCGCTCAGCCCAGCCGCGCTTGCCCACCGCCGCCGCGAGGCCACGCAGCAGTGCTTCTGGCACCCAGAACAAGCGCGGCCCGCGACCTAAACCACGTGCCAGTGCCGACAGCAATCGAGGCGTGGATACAGACTCTTCATCGCTGACCAAGAACACCTCCCCCACCGCCGCCGAATGACTGACGCACAGCGCGAGGAAGTCCACCAGATTATGCAGGCTGACAAACGAGCGACGGTTGTTGATGCCAGCCAAGGGCAAAGGCACGCCGCGGCGCAACCATTTGAGCATCTGCTGCACGTTGCCGGCCGCGCCAGGACCATAGACAAGTGTCGGACGCACGATCACCACTTCCATGGCGGTTCGCTCGGCCAAGTCCTGAAGCGCTAGCTCGGCTTCGAATTTGGACACGCCATAAGGGTCGTGAGGGGCGGGATTGTCGCTGGCGGTGAAAGGCCGATCAATAGGGGTTGCATTGCCATTGACCGCAATCGAGCTGACGAACACAAAGCGCCGCACACCCGACGCTGCGGCCGCTTCGGCGAGGCGCAGCGTGCCCTCGACATTGGCGGCGCGAAAGGCAGGCAGCGGATCACACTCGGCGTGCATCACGTGTACGCGCGCGGCGGCATGCACGATCACGTCGATGCCTTGCAGCGATGGTACTGGGGTCTTGCCCAACAGGTCGTAGACGAAATCGTCGGGGCCGGCGTCGCCGTCGCGTACACAGCGCAGTACGTCAACACCTGCTTGGCCACGCAGGTATTCGACCAGCGCACCGCCAACAAATCCGCCCGCTCCGGTTACCATGACTTTCAACGCAAGGCTCATTTGGCGCCTCCTGTGATCCAGGCAACAGCGCACAGTGCTGCAAACAGCAGTTGATCTCGTGGACGCCGCCGACATTGCCGGGCGTTGACCAGCATTCGCGCCAGTTGCCGACGATCGACGGCAGCGCCGGTGACGGGCGCAGCGGCATCGACGCCAACCAGCCGGGCGATCAGGCTGACCTGCTCGAACCACCACCCTTGGCGAATACGCTTGAGGCGGTGAAACATCGACCGCCAACTGGTGTTGGCACCAAACTCGTTATTACCGTGCTGGCGATAGAGCAACCCCGGCTGCTGGTCGATAAACCACACCCAGCCGTTCTGCCGCGCATAGGCGTAGGCCAACCAGTCGTGCAATGCCACGTTTTGCAACGCATGCCGGTGCTGACGAACGAAGCCCTGCAGGGCTTGAGCGAACGCTGGAGCGAATACATAGGAACAACCGGGGCCGGCCGCCTCGAAATGGTGATCCCAGTGCACTTGTGGCTGGGCCTTGTCGAGCAGTTGACGACGACCATCCGCCCAAAACGCAAGCACATTGCTGGAGTAGGCACTGGCGCGGTGCGCAGAGAGCTGCTCAATGGCCCGCAGCAATTTGCCGGGTAGCCAGATATCGTCCTGATCGGCGAATGCGACATGATCGAGCTCGCCCAGGCTGACATCCCGCAACAATCGGAAAAAATTGCCAGCGGCACTGCCCGATCGACCTGAGGGCAACAACGTGACGTTGGCATGCGCGGCTGCATAGGCCTCGCACCAACCCCAAGTGTTATCGAGGCTTTCATCGACACTGATATGCAGATGAACAGCAACGCGCTGTTGGGCCTGAATTGACTGTACCTGCTCATCCAGCCAGCGCTCGCCGTTACAGGCGGCCAGCAGGACAGCTACGCGCGGTGGAACCGAGGGAGCGGATGCCGTCATGAAGCGAGGACACCCGAGATCTGCAGGATGGCATGAACTATCAACGCAACACTCCGTGTACAAGGCGATGCGAGGGTGTTCAAGTGCTGCACGATCCGCCCCTGCCCCCCACTGGACGGCGTGAGGTTAGCTCGGTTCAAGTGCGATAGCCATCCTTGGCAATACCACGAAGCAATCAATGGCTCGCCGCTTTACCGCCGATCAGGCTTTCGATTTCCGCCACCTTGTCGTTCACCAGGCTTTGCTGGCCACGACTCTCGACGTTCAGGCGCAGCAACGGCTCCGTGTTGGAACCGCGCAGACTGAAGCGCCACTCCTTGAACTCCACGCTAATACCATCGGTGCGGTCCACGTGTGGGCTTTGCGGCAAATAGTGGGCGAGGATCTTCTCGATCGAACCTTTGACGTCCTCCACCTGATAGTTGATCTCGCCGCTGCATGGGAATGCTTCGATCCGCTCATCTACCAGCTGGGCCAGGGATTTACCGCTCACACTCATCAGCTCAGCCACCAGCAACCACGGAATATTGCCGCTGTCGCAGTAGGCGAAATCGCGGAAATAATGGTGAGCGCTCATCTCGCCGCCATACACGGCATCTTCCAACCGCATGCGCTCCTTGATGAAGGCATGGCCGGTCTTGCTCTGAATGGCTACACCACCGGCAGCTTCGACCTGCTCGATAGTGTTCCAGGTCAGGCGTGGGTCGTGGATGATCTTGCTGCCTGGGTGCTTTTTGAGCAGCATTTCAGCCAGCAGCCCAACCAGGTAATAGCCTTCGATAAAACGGCCAGTGCCGTCGAAGAAGAAGCAACGGTCGAAGTCGCCATCCCAGGCGATCCCCAGGTCAGCACCGTGCTCGAGCAGCGCGCTGCGAGTCAGTTCGCGGTTTTCCGGCAACAGCGGGTTGGGCACGCCATTGGGGAAATTGCCGTCCGGCTCCCCGTTGATGACGATGATGTCCAGTGGCAGCTTTTTCTTCAGCAGTTCGATGGTTGGGCCGACGGCGCCGTTGCCGGGGTCAGCCAGGACCTTCAAAGGCTTGAGGGTCTTGACGTCGATATAGGTCAGCAGGTGATCGATGTAGGCGGTTTTGTCGAAGGCTTCGATGACTTTGCCCGCAGTAGCGGTTTTGTCGGCAAAGTCCCCGGCTTCGACGCGCGTGCGAATGGCTTCCAGGCCCGTGTCGCCGCTGATGGGCTTGGAGTGCTCGCGCACCAGCTTCATACCGTTATAGCCCTTAGGGTTATGACTGGCAGTGATCATGATGCCGCCATCGGCCTTGAGGTGGCTGGTGCCGAAATACACTTCTTCGGTACCGCACAGGCCAAGGTCGAGCACATCGGCGCCCGCCTCGGTCAGGCCCTTTATCAAAGCCGCTGCGAGGCCCGGACTCTCCAGGCGCATGTCGCGCCCTACCACGTAGGTCTTGCCGTGCAGTTCGGAAACCAGCGCGCGGCCAATCCGGTAGGCAATGTCGTCGTTGAGATCGGCCGGGACTTGACCGCGGATGTCGTAGGCCTTGAAGCAACGGGTCTGGATAGGAGAATGCATAGCGTTCACTCGCTCTGTTGGCCGAAAATACGGGTTGGAGGTCCCTCGATGAAGGGCGCTGACAATAGCTGATGCAGGTAGCCTGTCAGATCGACATGACGATCCCGGTTGTGCAGCACCAGCGATATGACAGCGAAAAACGGGATCGGTGCTCGGCCCAGTCGAGAAAAAATCTCGAATACTCGTCACCTCCTCCCATTCATATGCCGAATACGTTGCCCACTAGGACAGCTCGGCGAGCATGCGTTCGACACCGCCCTGCCACTGCGGTAGATGCAAGCCGAATGCCTGCTGCAGCTTTTGATTGCTCAGACGTGAATTCAGCGGTCGGGCGGCTGGTGTAGGGTAGGCGCTGGTGGGTATAGGGGTAACGGTGGCTGTCTTCAAGGGCTTGCCCTGCGCGCGAGCGAAATCCAGGACGAACTGCGCATAGGCATGCCAGCTGGTTTCACCGCTGGGGACCAAGTGGTAAAGGCCGCTTAGTGCCGGCTGCCGCAGCGTGGCAGTGATCGCATGGGCGGTGACGTCGGCCAGAAGCTCAGCGCTGGTCGGGGCGCCATGCTGGTCGGCGATCACGTTCAAGGTGTCGCGTTCGGCAGCTAATCGCAGCATGGTCTTGGCGAAGTTGCTACCCCGGGCGCCATAGACCCAACTGGTGCGCAAAATCAAATGCTGGCAGCCGCTGGCAAGTATCGCCTGCTCCCCGGCAAGCTTGGTCTGGCCATAGTAATTGACCGGGGAAGCCACCGCGCTTTCTGCCCATGGGTCGACACCGCGACCGTCGAAGACGTAGTCCGTGGAGTAATGGACCAGCAGCGCGCCCGAGCGCTGCGCCTCTTGTGCCATGACTTGCGGGGCAAGGCCATTGATGAGCATTGCCGTATCACGATCGGTTTCAGCTTTGTCGACCGCGGTGTAGGCCGCAGCGTTGACGATTACATCAGGCTTGAGGGTTTGCAGAGTGTGCCGCAAGCCGTCACGATCAGCCAGGTTGCCGCAGTAATCCGTGCTGTGGCGATCAAGGGATACCAGTTCGCCCAAAGGCGTGAGGGAACGCTGCAGCTCCCAACCGACTTGGCCATTTTTGCCTAAAAGAAGAATTTTCATGCGGCCCGACTGTACTTCATCCGGTTATGGGAAACCTGCAACCAGGCGCTTTGGAGCACTGGATTGCAAGCTGCTGGATGAAAGAATACAGGAATAGGCGATCAGGGCGTTGCCACACGCTGGCGTTTGAGTTCACGCCGAAATTTACGCTTGCTGCGATGGGCCACATAAGTACCGAGCAGCGGGCCGATGATCAGGCCCAGAAGGAACGCCAATATGACGAGTACCGACACTGGCAACTGCGGACCAGCCCAGCCAAGGAAGGCCAAAGCTACCGCCTGCTGGTTCTCCAGCACGAATAGAAGTGTCACTGCGACGACGGCCAGCACGATCAGTACCAGCAGTAGTTTTCTTACATTGCGCATATTGCTCTCCTCAGTATTGAAGCCTGAAGAGGCAGCGCTTAGGCGAGCTCTTCATCCTCATTGACGCGATCGCGGAGCTCCTTGCCCGGCTTGAAATGCGGAACGAATTTGCCATCGAGGCTGACCGATTGGCCAGTCTTGGGGTTACGCCCCACTCGCGGCGCGCGGTAGTGCAGCGAGAAGCTGCCGAAGCCGCGAATCTCGATCCGGTCACCGGTGGCCAGGCACTGGGACATCTGTTCAAGCATGGTCTTGATGGCCAGCTCCACATCCTTGGATGAGAGTAGACCTTGATGGGTGACAATACGTTCGATCAGTTCCGACTTCGTCATATTTTTCCCTTCTGTATCAAGCAGCTAGATAACCGCTGTGAAGGTTTTAGCATGACCCGACGGATTTGAACAGCCTGAGTCTTGACTTCTGTGGAAAAGTTTTAGTGGCCCAGAGTTTTTTTGCAGGAATATGGCAGGTAGGGGGGCGTTTTATGGCGGATGCACTATGGCAGGGCTGCGCAGTGCACGGTTTTGGTGGGTTTATCAACGACCTGGAGCGAAGAGCTTGGCCGCAAAAAATTTCTTCCGGGACATTTGCAAGGCCTCAAATATCATTCCGAGGCGAGCCGCCTCGCTACAAGGGCAACACCGCACCCTGGCCAATCAGCACACCACGTGTATCTACCGGGGTACCAAATGGGGAGGATCGGGCCGCGCGGAGTTTGTAGGATTGTGCCGATCTGAGGTCTTGGGAATACGCAATGTACTGGTTGATCGCTTTGGGCTGTTTTGGGGCGGCGGTGGCGTCGCAGTTCAATCTCACACGCAGTGCGACGTTGGCGAAGGCGAGCAGGTTTCGGGCGCTGGGCGTATCGGATGATCGGGCTCGGCAGTTCTATCAGGATACCGCGCTGGCGGCCTTCAAGCAGCGTTGGCCGGCCATGTTGCTGCATGGCAGCCTGCTCTCTTTATTCAGTCTGTCGGTGTGCTGGTTCGTCCTGAACTGAGCACCACCCGTCAGGCCGCGCCGTATTCGAGGGTGATCACTTTGCCGGTGGCGACTTCGATCGCGCTGAGATGGCCGTCTGGCCACGAGCAACCGGTGTCGAGATACACCACGTTGCCCAGACGGGTGGGGGATGGGACGCTGGTATGACCGACGTAGACAGTATCGACACCGGTGATCGGGGTCTTGTCGCGGTTGTTGATGCGGTTGCGCGAGTAGAGTACCTGGCGCTGGGTCAGTTGCTGGACGTCGCCGCCCTGCTCGCCTGCCAGGTTCATGAGGATTTCTTCCCAGTGATGCTGGCCCGGCAGCAATGGCGGCTCGGCATGGACGACACCGAAGCGGCCGCGGGCCGTTTCCACATCGAGGGCGAAGGGCAACTGCTGCAGGCGCAGGGCGATGGCCTGGCGCAACTCGGTCTCGGCATCGTGGTACCAGGCACCGCCGTTGTTGCGGTGTTTTTCCACGGAGCCGGTGCCCAGGTCGTGGTCGAGGATCATTTGTTCGTGGTTGCCACGTACCGAATAAAACCAGGCGTGCTCGAGCCATTGCAGCACCTGATGAGACGCCGGGCCGCGGTCGACCAGGTCGCCGACTGCCAATAAACGGTCGGCGTCGGTATCGAAATCGACTGTACGCATAAAGGCTTCGAGCAGTTCAAAGTGACCGTGCACATCGCCCACGACGAAGTCGCGGCCAAGGGTGTTGGGCGCCAAGCGCAAGCAGGTGGCAGGGGCAGTACAAGGGGTCATAATGCGGCCGCTTTACTCGAGTGGAAGGTGGTCGTGCACGCAGCGAGGCGTCTGGGTGGCGGAATTCAGTCACATCGACGTCGCACCCTGCCTTGCATGCATTCAGCTTGCCAACACTTGCACTTTGCACGCTTGCGGACCGTTAGGCCCAGCTTCGATCTCGAAGGCGACCCGCTGGCCTTCCCTGAGCGTCTTGTAGCCGTCGCCCTGGATGGCCTGGACATGCACGAAGATGTCCACGCCGCCATCCTGCTGGATGAAGCCGTAGCCGGTCTCGGCGCGAAACCATTTGACGATGCCCGTGGTTTTCATCCTGCTGCCCCCGGAACGCTCTAGTACGAGGTTCATCAAAGACAACAGGAGTGGGACCGTCAATGGTGGCACTGACTGGCGGTCGAGTGCGGGCTTGCGCGTACAGCGGCGAAGCCTTCGAAGACTTCGCCAAGCCCGCTCTCACATTGGAATTAGGGACACTATTACGTATCGGTTGGGACTTTGCAGGCGATGACCATCGTGCGGCTATAACGACCCGGGCTGAAACCCATAAAACTGTCGCCCTCTTCTTCCTTGACGTCCGTGGTCTTGGACATTGTTTTATAGCCATGAGTGCAGACACTCTGCGCCTTGGTGTAACAGGACTCCCAATCCGTCGTCATGCCAGAGCAATTGACGACAAAGCCCCGGACGTTACCCACCGAATGAGCCTTGACCGATGCAGTGCTGCATCCTGAAAGCACAGCGAACGCCGTCAAACCGATGAGCATGGGAACTGCAGTCTTCATGTTGCTGCCTTATACCGAATACACAAATTCTTAGTGAGCCATCATGAGTTTACCTAGAAGAGCTTCTCATTAACGGTGTAAAAAATTTGCGAAAAAAAGGGCGACCGAAGTCGCCCCTTTTTGAATGGTAAATCAGAACTTAGTTCTGTTTTTCCATTTGAGCACGCAGCAGGTCACCCAGAGTGGTTGGGCCTGCAGCGATATCCGAAGCAGCTGGCTTGTCGCGCAGGCTCTGGATTGCTTCTTTCTCGTCTTCAACGTCTTTCGACTTGACCGACAGCTGGATCACGCGCGACTTGCGGTCTACGGAGATGATCTTGGCTTCTACTTCTTCGCCTTCTTTCAGAACGTTACGCGCGTCTTCAACGCGGTCACGGCTGATTTCAGAAGCTTTCAGAGTAGCTTCGACGTCTTCGGCCAGGGTGATGATAGCGCCCTTGGCGTCAACTTCTTTAACGATACCTTTGACGATAGCGCCTTTGTCATTGACAGCAACGTAGTTGGAGAACAGGTCGTCTTCCAGTTGCTTGATACCCAGGGAGATACGCTCACGCTCTGGATCTACCGACAGGATGACGGTGTCAAGCTCGTCGCCCTTCTTGAAGCGACGTACGGCTTCTTCGCCCACTTCGGTCCAGGAAATGTCGGACAGGTGAACCAGACCGTCGATGCCGCCGTCCAGACCAATGAAGATACCGAAATCGGTGATCGACTTGATGGTGCCGGAGATCTTGTCGCCCTTGTTGAACTGGCCAGAGAAGTCTTCCCATGGGTTCGACTTGCACTGCTTGATGCCCAGGGAGATACGACGACGCTCTTCGTCGATGTCCAGAACCATGACTTCCACTTCGTCGCCGACTTGTACGACTTTCGAAGGGTGGATGTTCTTGTTGGTCCAGTCCATTTCGGAAACGTGTACCAGGCCTTCAACGCCTTCTTCCAGCTCAGCGAAGCAGCCGTAGTCGGTCAGGTTGGTAACACGGGCCATTACGCGAGTGCTTTCTGGGTAACGGGCTTTGATAGCGACCCATGGATCTTCGCCCAGTTGCTTCAGGCCCAGGGAGACGCGGTTACGCTCGCGATCGTATTTCAGAACCTTGACATCGATCTCGTCGCCAACGTTGACGATTTCCGATGGGTGCTTGATACGCTTCCAGGCCATGTCGGTGATGTGCAGCAGGCCATCGACGCCACCCAGATCGACGAATGCGCCGTAATCGGTGAGGTTCTTGACGATACCTTTGACTTGCTGACCTTCCTGCAGGGATTCCAGCAGAGCTTCGCGCTCGGCGGAGTTCTCGGCTTCCAGGACACTGCGACGAGAAACGACAACGTTGTTGCGCTTCTGGTCGAGTTTGATGACCTTGAATTCGAGCTCTTTACCTTCCAGGTGGGTGGTGTCGCGCACTGGGCGGACATCAACCAGGGAACCAGGCAGGAACGCACGGATGCCGTTAACGTCGACAGTGAAGCCGCCTTTAACCTTACCGTTGATAACGCCCTTGACCACTTCCTCAGCGGCGAAAGCTGCTTCCAGAACAATCCAGCACTCGGCGCGCTTGGCTTTTTCACGGGACAGTTTGGTTTCGCCAAAGCCATCTTCGACTGCGTCCAGCGCCACGTGAACTTCGTCACCGACGTTGATGGTCAGTTCGCCAGCGTCGTTGTGGAACTGTTCCAGCGGGATCAGACCTTCGGACTTCAGACCAGCGTGGACGGTTACCCAGCCAGCTTGGTAGTCGATGTCGACGATGATCGCGGTGATGATCGCGCCAGCCTGAAGATTCAGTGTCTTTAGGCTTTCTTCAAAGAGTTCTGCAAAGCTTTCGCTCATTTTAATTCCTGGTAGATGTGGGCGAAGGAGACGCCCATCTGCCACGTTCCAGCCAACGTGGGTTTCGTTCAAGTAAAAGAAAGCCTGCAGGACTCGACTGGTCTCCCGCACGCTTTCTTGGTCATCCGGCGATATCGCGGAGTGCGATTTCACTCAAGATGCGTTCCAGCACCTGATCGATGGATAATTCCGTGGAATCCAGCTGTATGGCATCGGCCGCCGGTTTGAGCGGGGCCACTGCGCGCTGGGTGTCTCGCTCATCGCGAGCACGTATCTCATCTAGCAGACTCGACAGACTAACATCATCGCCCTTGGCCTTCAACTGCAAGTAACGTCGACGGGCACGCTCCTCGGCACTGGCGGTGAGAAATATTTTCAGCGGTGAGTCAGGGAACACCACGGTGCCCATGTCGCGACCATCGGCGACCAGACCCGGCGCCTCCTGAAAAGCGCGCTGGCGCTGCAGCAGGGCTTCGCGTACCGCCGGCAGCGCGGCAACTGCGGAAGCACCCGCGGCGACTGCTTCGTTGCGAATCGCCTGGCTGACGTCATCGCCTTCAAGGATGATCGTTTGCGCCTTGCCACCGGTCGCGGCAATGAACTGCACGTCCAGATGAGCGGCCAGCAGCTTCAACGAGGCTTCGTTGCTCAAGTCGACACCGTGGTTGCCGGCGGCGAACGCCAGCAGCCGATACAGTGCGCCGCTGTCGAGCAGGTTCCAGCCCAGGCGCTTGGCCAGCAGGCCGGCAATGGTGCCTTTGCCAGAGCCGCTCGGGCCGTCGATGGTGATGACTGGTGCTTGAAAGTTCACACGTATTCCTCGTGAGCCACACGGATTTCGACCTGGCCGTTGAGTGCCAGGAAACTCGAAATTGGAGACGATCCGTGGGCTTGTTTCTGAAAAGTGAAAGGTCGCGCCCAGAAGAGACTCCAGGCACCCACCCAAACAGCACGCGACATGATAATGCTCAAAGGTGACAACTGACAGTGCTGTGCAGGATTGCCGCGATATATGGAGCGTTGGTTCCGGCCTTTTCGCGGGCAAGCCTTGCTCCCACAGTGCTAACCAAAGTTGAGTAGTACACCTGTGGGAGCACAGCTTGCTGGCGAAGGGGCCAGCACCGTCGAATCACTTCCCCGGCGCTGGCGCCCGCTGCGCCAGGATGCGGCCAAAGTGCTCGCGCGCCGCCTGGGCACGGGTGAACACGTCCAGCAATTGCTTGCCATCGCCCGCTTCCACCGCTGTGCGCAAGGTATCCAGATCGCCGCGATAGATATCCAGGGCGCGCAACACGGCATCCCGGTTGGCCAAGAAGATGTCATGCCACATCACCGGATCACTCCCGGCAATCCGCGTGAAATCGCGAAAACCACCCGCAGCATAGCGAAAGATTTCCAGGCTTTCGTCGCGCTTGGCCATGGAATCGACCATGTTGAAAGCCAGCAGGTGAGGCAAATGACTGGTGGCGGCCAGCACTTCGTCGTGACGCTGGACCGCCATGTGCTCGACATCGGCACCCAGTTCACGCCACAGCCGATCCACCAGGTATAGCGCGCTGGGGTCGGTCTCTTCGAGCGGCGTGAGGATCACCTTGTAGCGCTGAAACATCTCGCCATTGGACGCCTCTACCCCGCTCTGCTCGGAGCCGGCAATCGGATGGCCGGGCACGAAGCGCGCCATCCGCTGGCGACCGAACACATCCCGCGCGGCACGCACCACGTTGCCCTTGGCACTGCCGACGTCGGTGATCACCGCGTCGCCCAGCTCCAACCGCGACAGCCTGGCCAGGACCTTTTCCATCGCCAGAATCGGCACCGCGAGCTGGATCACGTCGGCGCCGACACAGGCTGCGGCCAAGTCGGCCTCGCAGCGATCAGTCACGCCCAGCTCCACGGCGCGCTCACGGGAATGGGCATCCAGATCGACACCCACCACCTCACCACACAGACCACGAGCCTTGAGGCCCTTGGCAAACGAACCACCGATCAGCCCCAGACCGACCACCACCAAGCGACCGATCAGCGGTTTTTGCTGTTCAACCACGACCCAAGACCTTGCCCAGCGCTTCGAGGAAACGGCTGTTTTCAGCCGCCGTACCCACGGTTACCCGCAGATGCCGGGGCATGCCGTAGTTGGCGACCGGGCGCACGATCACACCTTCGCGCAGCAACGCCTGATTGATCGGCGCCGCGTCCTGGCCCATGTCGACGGCCAGGAAATTGCCCTTGGACGGGATCCAGCCCAGCCCCAGCGCGAGCAGACCGTCCTGCAACTGCAGCAGGCCAGCGTTGTTGAGCGAGCGGCTATGGGCCAGGTAATCGACATCGTCCAGCGCCGCACAGGCCGCCGCCAGCGCCAGGCTGTTGACGTTGAACGGCTGGCGTATACGGTTGAGCACATCGGCAATCACGGCCGACGAAATCCCGTAGCCGACCCGAAGCGCCGCCAGGCCATAGGCCTTGGAGAAGGTGCGCGACACCAGCAGGTTGTCGTGGGCCGTCAGGTAATCCAGGCCGTCCGGCAGTTCGCTGCCGGAGGCGTACTCGATATAGGCCTCGTCCAGCACCACCAGGACGTGCGCCGGCACCGCAGCAAGGAAGTCGCTCAGCGCCTGCGGGCCGAACCAGGTGCCGGTCGGGTTATTGGGGTTGGCGATGAACACCACGCGGGTGTTGGCATCGATAGCCGCCAGCATCGCTGGCAGGTCATGCCCCCACTCCTTGGCCGGGACCACGCGAGCCTCGGCGCCGACGGCCTGAGTGACGATCGGATACACCGCGAAGGCGTGCTGGCTGAACACTGCGTTGACGCCCGGTGCCAGGTAGGCACGGGCCACCAGCTCGAGAATATCGTTGGAACCGTTGCCCAGCGTGACCTGGTCGATCCCCACCTTGGCGCGCTCGGCCAATTTGACCTTGAGGTTGTAACCGTTGCCGTCAGGGTAGCGGGTCAGCTCGGCGAGTTCCGCGGCGATGGCCGCCAGCGCCTTGGGGCTGGCACCCAGCGGATTCTCGTTACTGGCCAACTTGACGATCTTGGCGGGGTCGAGGTTCAGCTCGCGTGCCAGTTCGTCCACCGGCTTGCCAGGGATGTAGGGCGAGAGCTGCTGCACGCTGGATTGCGCCAGGGCAAGGAAATCAGTCATGTCGGGGCCTCAGAGCACAGCTTTGGGGTAGGAGCCCAGCACTTTCAGCGCCACGGCTTCCTGACGTATACGTTCGAGCACGCCTTTGATCAACGGATCGCGGTGATGACCGACGAAATCGATGAAGAACACATAGGTCCACTTGCCGCTGCGCGAGGGCCGCGTTTCGATGCGAGTGAGGTCAATGTTGTTCTCGTGGAACGGCACCAGCAACTCGTGCAGCGCGCCCGGCTTGTTACTCATGGAGACGATGATCGAGGTCTTGTCGTCGCCAGTGGGCGGTACTTCCTGGTTGCCGATGATCAGGAACCGGGTCGAGTTGTCGGGGCGGTCTTCGATCTTTTCTGCCAGGCGCTGCAGGTCGTAGAGGCTGGCCGCCATGTCACCGGCGATCGCTGCCGAATTCCACTCGCTCTTGACCCGCTTGGCCGCTTCGGCATTGCTGGCCACGGCGATGCGCTCGACGTTGGGATAATGTGCGTCCAGCCACTTGCGGCACTGGGCCAGCGACTGGGCGTGGGAATAGATGCGGCTGATGTTGGCGGACTTGGTGTTTTCGCCGATCAGCAAGTGATGGTGAATACGCAGTTCGACTTCGCCGCAGATGACCATGTCGTGTTCGAGAAAACTGTCGAGGGTGTGGTTGACTGCACCCTCGGTGGAGTTTTCTACAGGCACGACGCCAAAGTTGACCGAGCCGGCCACCACTTCGCGGAACACTTCGTCGATGGCGGCCATAGGCGCGCTGATGACGGCGTGGCCGAAGTGCTTCATGGCCGCAGCCTGGGTGAAGGTCCCCTCCGGGCCCAGATAGGCAACCCTGAGCGGGTTCTCCAGCGCCAGGCACGAGGACATCACTTCGCGGAACAAGCGGGCCATTTCCTCATTGCTGAGGGGCCCCTTGTTGCGCTCCATGACGCGCTTGAGCACCTGCGCCTCACGCTCCGGACGATAGAACACCGGCACTTCGCCTTCCTTGAGTGCGGCCATTTTCACGCGGGCGACTTCTTCGGCGCAGCGTGCGCGATCGCTGATCAGCTCGATGATTTTCTCGTCGAGGCTGTCGATGCGCACGCGCAGTGCCTGGAGTTCGTGTTCGGACATCAGGCGTGTTCCTTCTCGAACTCGGCCATGTAGGCGATCAGCGCTTCAACCGCATCCAGGCCCAGGGCATTGTAGATAGAGGCGCGCATGCCGCCGACCGAGCGGTGGCCACGCAGGTTGAGCAGACGGCGCTCGTCGGCACCGGCCAGGAAGGCCTTGTCGAGGCGCTCGTCCGCCAAGCGGAACGGCACGTTCATCCACGAGCGGACGTTGATGGCGATCGGGTTGCTGTAGAACGCGCTCTTGTCGATGAAGCCGTAGAGCAGGTCTTTTTTCGCCCTGTTGCGTTTTTCCATGGCGTCGACGCCGCCCTGCTCCTTGAGCCACTCGAACACCAGGCCCGAGAGGTACCAGGAGTAGCTGGCCGGGGTGTTGTACATCGAGCCGTTGTCGGCGGCGACCTTGTAGTTGAGCATGGTCGGGCAGACACTGCGGGCCTTGCCGAGCAGGTCTTCGCGGATGATCACCACCACCAGGCCGCTGGGGCCGATGTTCTTTTGCGCACCGGCGTAGATCATGCCGAACTGCGAGACATCGACAGGGCGCGAGAGGATGTCCGAGGACATGTCCACGACCAGCGGGACGTCGCCGGTCTGCGGAACCCAGTCGAATTCCAGGCCGCCGATGGTTTCGTTCGAGGCGTAATGAATGTAGGCCGCGCCGGGAGTGAGGTTCCACTCATTCTGGCCGGGGATGTTCAGGTAGTCGTAGGGCTTGGCGCTGGCGGCGACGTTGATGTTGCCGTAGCGACGCCCCTCTTCGATGGCCTTTTTCGACCAGATGCCGGTCTCGATGTAGTCGGCGGTGCCGTTTTCGGGCAGCAGGTTGAGCGGGATCTCCGCGAACTGCTGGCTGGCGCCGCCTTGCAGAAACAGCACCTTGTAGTTGTTGGGCACGGACAGCAGGTCACGCAGGTCCTGCTCGGCCTTCTCGGCGATGGCCACGTACTCGTCGCTGCGGTGGCTCATTTCCATGACCGACAAGCCCTTGCCATGCCAGTCGAGCATCTCGCCCTGGGCGCGGCGCAGTACGGCTTCAGGAAGCGCAGCTGGGCCTGCGCAGAAGTTAAAGGCTCGATTGCTCACGTCTGGTTCTCGCTTTGGCCTGAGAAAATTTGAGAGTGTTGCACAAGGCTTGGGGACCCCTTCGCGGGCAAGCCTTGCTCCTACAGGTGTGTGCCGCAGGGCCTGTTGGTACTGCAGGAGCAAGCTTGCTCGCGAAGAGGTCGGCAAGACCACCATCGCTCAAAAGCCAGCCCCCAACAGCCCGACATCACCTGCTTATATTAGTCCTGGATCACATCGCCATCGGCATCGCCTTCGGCCACGTCACCGTCCAACCCATCACCGTCGATCGCTGCAGGGGCTTCATAGCCCTCCTCGCCTTCGAGCAATTCCTCGCCCTCGACTTCGGATGGCTCCTGCACGCGCTCAAGGCCCACCAGCTTCTCGTCGCTGGCCAGCTTGATCAGGGTCACACCCTGAGTGTTGCGGCCCAGGCTGGAGACTTCGCCGACGCGGGTGCGCACCAGGGTGCCCTGATCGGAGATCAGCATGATCTCTTCACCATCGAGTACTTGCACCGCACCGACCAGACGGCCGTTGCGATCGTTGCTGACCATGGCGATAACGCCCTGACCGCCACGCTTGTACTCGGGGAACTCGGTGATCGCGGTACGCTTGCCGTAGCCACGTTCGGAAGCGGTAAGGATCTGGCTGCCCTCTTCAGGGATGATCATGGAGATCAGCTTCTGGTCTTCAGGCAGGCGCATGCCGCGCACACCGCGGGCGGTACGGCCCATGGCGCGGACGTCGGACTCCTTGAAGCGGGTGACCTTGCCACCGTCGGAGAACAGCATCACTTCACGCTCGCCATCAGTGATCGAGGCGCTGATGAGGATGTCGCCTTCGTCCAGCTCCAGGGCGATCAGACCAACGCTGCGCTGACGGCTGAATTGCTCCAGCGGGGTCTTCTTGACGGTACCGTTGGCGGTCGCCATGAAGATGAAGTGGCCTTCGGTGTATTCCTCGACCGGCAGCATGGTGGTGATGTACTCACCCTCACCAAGCGGCAGCAGGTTGACCAGCGGACGACCACGGGCGGCGCGGGACGCTTCGGGGATTTCGTAGGTCTTGAGCCAGTACACCTTGCCCTTGCTGGAGAACAGCAGCAGCGTGGTGTGGCTGTTGGCGACCAGCAGGTGCGAGATGTAGTCCTCGTCCTTGACGCCGGTGGCGGATTTGCCTTTGCCGCCGCGACGCTGAGCCTGATAGGCAGCCAGCGGTTGGGTCTTGGCGTAACCGGTGTGGGAAATGGTCACCACGCGCTCTTCTTCCGGGATCATGTCACCCAGGGTCAGGTCGAGGCGCGCGTCGAGGATCTCGGTGCGGCGCACGTCGCCGTATTCGGCGCGGATCAGTTCGAGCTCTTCGCGGATCACTTCCATCAGGCGCGTGGCGCTGCTGAGGATGCGGATCAGCTCGCCGATCTGGTTGAGGATCTCCTGGTATTCGGCCAGCAGCTTCTCGTGTTCCAGGCCGGTCAGACGGTGCAGACGCAGGTCCAGAATGGCCTGGGCTTGCTCGGGCGACAGGAAGTACTTGCCGTCGCGCATGCCGTATTGCGGATCAAGGTTCTCGGGGCGGCACGAATCGGCGCCAGCGCGCTCGACCATGGTCGCCACGGCTTCGGATTCCCACGGCATCTTGATCAGCGCTTCCTTGGCTTCCGACGGCGTTGGCGAGGCCTTGATCAGGGCGATGACCGGATCGATGTTGGACAGCGCGACCGCTTGACCTTCCAGGATATGGCCACGTTCACGGGCCTTGCGCAGCTCGAACACGGTACGACGCGTGACCACTTCACGGCGGTGACGGACGAAGGCTTCGAGCAGGTCCTTGAGGTTGAGGATGCGCGGACGGCCATCGATCAGGGCAACGACGTTGATCCCGAACACGGCCTGCATCTGGGTCTGGGCGAACAGGTTGTTGAGGATCACCTCAGGCACTTCGCCGCGACGCAGCTCGATGACGATGCGCATGCCGTCCTTGTCGGACTCGTCACGCAACTCGGTGATGCCTTCGAGTTTTTTCTCTTTGACCAGTTCGGCGATCTTCTCGATCAGACGGGCCTTGTTGAGCTGATACGGCAGCTCGGTGACCACGATCTGCTGGCGGCCACCAACCTTGTCGATGTCTTCGATGTGCGAGCGGGCGCGCATATAGATGCGGCCACGGCCGGTACGGTAAGCCTCGATGATGCCGGCGCGACCGTTGATGATACCGGCAGTGGGGAAGTCCGGGCCGGGGATGAACTGCATCAGTTCATCGACAGTGATCTCGGCGTTGTCGATCAGCGCCAGGCAGCCGTCGATGACTTCACCGAGGTTGTGCGGCGGAATGTTGGTGGCCATGCCCACTGCGATACCGCTCGAGCCGTTGACCAGCAGGTTGGGAATGCGCGTCGGCATGACCGCCGGGATCTGCTCGGTGCCGTCGTAGTTGGGCACCCAGTCGACGGTCTCCTTGTGCAAGTCGGCCAGCAGCTCGTGGGCCAGCTTGGTCATGCGCACTTCGGTGTATCGCATGGCCGCAGCGTTGTCGCCGTCCACCGAACCGAAGTTGCCCTGGCCATCGACCAGCAGGTAACGCAGCGAGAACGGCTGCGCCATGCGGACGATGGTGTCGTACACCGCGGTATCACCGTGCGGGTGATACTTACCGATCACGTCACCGACCACACGGGCGGATTTCTTGTACGGCTTGTTCCAGTCGTTGCCCAGCTCGCTCATTGCGAAGAGTACGCGGCGGTGCACGGGCTTCAAGCCATCGCGTGCATCGGGCAGTGCCCGCCCGACAATCACGCTCATCGCGTAGTCGAGGTAGGACTGTTTCAGCTCGTCTTCGATATTGACCGGGAGGATTTCTTTGGCCAGTTCGCCCATGAGAAGCCTGATTCCTTTTTCTGGTGAAACCCGCGCTGACCTCATGGGACGCGCAAGGCTTGCCGCTGCAGACCGGTGCCATGCAACGACTTACGACAAATCAATACGTTATGCCCTGCAACTGGGCACGCGACACGGCTCGTTGGAGCGGTCCCGTAAACCGCCGGATGGTATCACAATCGCCGCCAGGCACCTATCCCCCAGAGGGCTTGGTTTCCCATTAATCGATGGGGCAATCAGCCTGAGGCGGCTCTGAGGGGCTTTGGTGCTGTTTTGGCCTGCGCTTAATATGTATTTACGCGCGGCTAAATAGAAAAGCTGCACAACCCACCTGTTGGAGCAGGCTGTGCCGCGAAGCTTTTGGCGGTTTCAGCAGTATCAATGCAACCGCTTGCGACACATCAACTGCGTCAACTTTGCCGTATCCGGCCGTTCGACGATCCCTTTCTCGGTAACGATGACATCGATCAAATCCGCTGGGGTCACGTCGAACACCGGGTTGATGGCGTCCAGGTCAAGAGTTTGCCCGCCGATATCCAGCAACTCGCGGGTATCGCGCTCTTCGAGCAAAATATCCTCGCCACTGGCCAGGCTCATGTCGATGCTCGAACTCGGCGCGACCACCATGAACCGCACGCCGTGGTGCATCGCCGCGACCGCCAGGTGGTAGGTGCCGATCTTGCTGGCCACGTCGCCATTGGCGGTAATGCGGTCGGCACCGACGATCACCCAGGTGATGCCCTTGGTTTTCATCAGGTGCGCCGCCGCGGAGTCGGCATTGATGGTCACCGGGATGCCCTCGTTGGCGAGCTCCCAGGCCGTCAGCCGCGAGCCCTGCAGCCAGGGTCGGGTCTCGCCGGCGTACACGCGTTCGACCATGCCTTCCAGCCAGGCGCCACGAATCACACCCAGCGCCGTACCGAAACCGCCCGTGGCCAAAGCGCCGGTATTGCCGTGGGTCAGCAATGCCTGCACATTGCCCTGATGGCGGCGAATCAGGTCGACGCCCAATTGGGCCATGGTCAGGTTGGCTTCGCGGTCGCTCTCATGGAGGGTGATGGCTTCGGCCTCGAGCACGGCCAGCGGATCTTCCTGAGGGCGCAAGCGCTCCAGGCGTTCACGCAGGCGATTAAGGGCCCACGACAGATTGGCGCCAGTCGGGCGCGCACGCAAAAGTACGGCGAAATCCTGCTTCAGCGCTGCCTGCCAGTCGCCGCCGGCAGCCAGGTGCCGACGGGCACTGAGGACCAGGCCATAGGCCGCGCTGATGGCGATCGCCGGGGCGCCGCGCACCACCATCGAGCGAATTGCCTCGGCCACGGCCCGGGCGTCGTCGTAGCGCAGCCAGGTCTGCTGGAACGGCAAGACCCGTTGATCGAGCAGGTACAAGGCGCCGTCCCGCCAATCGATGGCTTTTACTTTCTCTGCAGCCAACAGTCGATCGCGCATGCCACACCCCGTACTCGGACATCAAAAGCGGTCGATTATAGCGAGCCCCCGTCGCAGACGCTCGGGTATACTTCGCCATCATCGATCAAAAGCCTCGGAAACCTGACCATGCCCAACCGCGCCGCCCCTCTCGACTTGTTGCTCCTGCCAAGCTGGCTGGTGCCCGTCGAGCCGGCCGGGGTCGTGCTGCATGATCACGGCCTGGGCATCCGCGATGGCCGCATCGCGTTTATCGGCCCCCGCGAAGAAGCCCTGCGGCAAACGGCTGCCGAGGTTCGCGAACTGCCCGGCATGCTGCTCAGCCCCGGCCTGATCAACGCCCACGGCCACGCGGCGATGACGCTGTTTCGCGGCATGGCCGACGACCTGCCGCTGATGACCTGGCTCGAACACCACATCTGGCCCGCTGAAGGCCGCTGGGTCGACGAAAGCTTCGTCGCCGACGGTACCGACCTGGCCATCGCCGAGCAGTTGCAGGGCGGTATCACCTGCTTCTCGGACATGTACTTCTATCCGTGGGTGGCTTGCGAACGGGTCAACCTCAGCGGCATGCGCGCGCAGATCACCGTGCCGGTGCTCGACTTCGAGATCCCGGGCGCGCGCACCACGGACGAAGCATTGCACCAGGGCGTCGAGCTTTTTGGCGAGATGCGCCATCACCCGCGCATCAGCATTGCCTTCGGCCCCCATGCGCCCTACACCGTCAACGACGAGAATCTGCAGAAGATCCGCGTGCTGGCCGACGAAATGGACGCGGCCATTCATATGCATGTGCACGAGACCGCCTTCGAAGTGCAACAGGGCGTGGAGCAGACCGGCGAACGCCCCCTGGCTCGTCTTGCCCGCGCGGGCTTGCTGGGCCCACGCTTCCAGGCCGTGCACATGACTCAGATCACCGATGCGGACATCGCCCTGCTGGTCGAACACAATTGCAGCGTGGTGCATTGCCCCGAGTCCAATCTCAAGCTGGCCAGCGGCTTCTGCCCGGTAGAGCGGCTCTGGCAGGCCGGCGTCAATGTGGCGATCGGCACCGATGGCGCGGCCAGCAACAACGACCTCGACCTGCTCGGCGAAACCCGCACCGCCGCGCTGCTGGCCAAGGCCGTGGCCGGCTCCGCCACTGCATTGGATGCCCACCGCGCCTTGCGCATGGCTACGCTCAATGGGGCCCGGGCCATGGGCCTGGAAGAACACATCGGCTCGCTGGAATTGGGCAAGGCTGCAGACATCACCGCTTTCGACCTGTCTGGCCTGGCGCAGCAGCCGATCTACGACCCGGTTTCGCAACTGATTTATGCCAGTGGCCGCCACTGCGTGCGCCACGTTTGGGTGGAGGGCCGGCAATTGCTCGATGATCGGCGCCTGACCAGCCTGGACGAAGGCCGCCTGCACGCCTGCGCGGTGCAATGGGGGAAACGCATCAAAGATTCATCACGGCCGCCCCAGTAACGAGGGCGCGCGTTCCGCCACGAATTTTCAAGCTTTAGAGGAATACACATGAGCAACGTCGACACCGCAGAAATCGCCAAATTCGAGGCCCTGGCCCATCGCTGGTGGGACCGCGAGAGCGAGTTCAAGCCGCTGCACGATATCAACCCGTTGCGCGTCAACTGGATCGACGAACGGGTCAAGCTGGCCGGCAAGAAGGTCCTGGATGTGGGCTGCGGCGGCGGTATCCTCAGTGAAGCCATGGCCCTGCGCGGTGCCACGGTCATGG
The DNA here is from genome assembly GCF_031880315.1 of Pseudomonas baltica. NCBI lineage: Bacteria > Pseudomonadati > Pseudomonadota > Gammaproteobacteria > Pseudomonadales > Pseudomonadaceae > Pseudomonas > Pseudomonas baltica. The sequence continues at coordinate 1,651,491 of NZ_CP134771.1, forward strand.
GCATCGACATGGGCGAAGCGCCGCTGGCCGTAGCCCAGCTGCATCAGCTGGAGTCGGGTGTGACCGTCGAATACCGACAGATCACCGCCGAAGCCCTGGCCGAAGAGATGCCGGCGCAGTTCGATGTGGTCACCTGCCTCGAAATGCTCGAGCACGTGCCCGACCCTTCCTCGGTGATCCGCGCCTGCTGCGCTATGGTCAAGCCCGGCGGCCAGGTGTTCTTCTCCACCATCAACCGCAATCCCAAGGCCTACGCGCTGATGATCCTCGGCGCTGAATATGTCCTCAAGCTGCTGCCGCGCGGCACCCACGACTTCAAGAAATTCATCCGCCCTTCGGAGCTGGGTGCCTGGAGCCGTCAAGCCGGCCTGCAGGTCAAGGACATCATCGGCCTGACCTACAATCCCCTGACCAAGCATTACAAGCTGGCGTCCGATGTCGACGTCAACTACATGATCCAGACTCTGCGCGAGGAGTAAGCGGCATGCGGTTACGAGCGGTTTTATTCGACATGGACGGCACGCTGCTCGACACCGCGCCGGATTTCATCGCCATCTGCCAGGCCATGCGTGCCGAGCGCGGGCTGGCGCCGATCGCCGATAAACTGATCCGCGATGTGGTCTCGGGCGGGGCCAAGGCAATGGTCTGCGCCAGCTTCGAGATCAGCGCTGATGCGCCCGAGTTCGAAGCCTTGCGCCTGGAGTTCCTGGAACGCTATCAGGTGGGCTGCGCAGTGCACAGCCACCTGTATGACGGTATGGCCGAATTGCTCGCCGACATCGAAAAAGGCGGGCTGATCTGGGGCGTGGTGACCAACAAGCCGGTGCGCTTCGCCGAGCCGATCATGCAGCAACTGGGCCTGGCCGAACGCTCTGCGGTGCTGATCTGCCCGGATCATGTGACCCGCAGCAAGCCGGACCCAGAGCCCCTGCTGCTGGCCTGCAAGCAGCTGAACCTGGACCCGGCCGCCGTGCTGTTCGTGGGCGATGATCTGCGCGATATCGAGTCGGGCCGCGATGCCGGGACCAAGACCGTGGCCGTGCGCTACGGCTACATCCATCCGGACGACAACCCCAACCACTGGGGGGCCGATGCGGTGGTGGATCACCCGCTGGAGCTGCGCGCGTTGCTGGATCAGGCGGTGTGTGGCTGTTGATAACGCCGTCTGGTAGGCCGCTGCCCCTATGGGACTGGGCTCTGCCCAGGAAGAGGCCCGCAATGACGCCACAAGAACCTGGGGGCAGAGCCTGCTCTCGCAGGGATTTTGTGGACGCGCTTGGCGGGCGTAATCACTAGAGGAATCCCCATGTTCGACTACACCCCCCGCCCCCACCTGCTCAAAGGCCGCATCATCCTGGTCACCGGTGCCGGGCGCGGTATCGGCGCAGCAGCGGCGTTGAGCTTTGCAGCCCATGGCGCCACAGTGCTGTTGCTGGGCAAGACCGAATCGCGTCTGAGCGCTGTGTACGATCAGATCGAAGCCGCTGGCTATCCGCGCCCGGCGGTGATCCCGTTCGACCTGGCCACGGCGCAGCCCGACCAGTACCAGGCCCTGGCATCGATGCTTGAAACCGAATTCGGCCACCTCGACGGCTTGCTGCACAACGCCTCGATAATTGGCCCGCGCACACCGCTCGAGCAGTTGGGTGGTGCACAATTCATGGAGGTGATGCAGGTCAACGTCAATGCCATGTTCATGCTCACCAGCGCGCTGCTGCCCTTGCTCAAGCGCTCGCAGGACGGCTCGGTGGTGTTCACTTCCAGCAGCGTCGGCCGCAAAGGGCGGGCCTACTGGGGCGCGTATGGAGTATCGAAGTTTGCCACCGAGGGCCTGATGCAGACCCTCGCCGACGAATTGCAGGGTGTCGCGCCGGTACGCGCCAACAGCATCAACCCGGGCGCGACCCGGACCGATATGCGCGCGCAGGCTTATCCCGCGGAGGACCCGAGCAACAACCCGAGCCCGGAAGCGATCATGCCGGTGTATCTGTACCTGCTGGGGCCCGACAGCGCCGGGGTGTCCGGCCAGGCTTTCAATGCGCAGTAGTTCAGTCAGTCATGGGTGATCTGGCGGGCCTCTTCGCGCGCAAGCTTCGCTTCCACAGTGTTGGCAGATTCTGCGATGAACACCCGTGGGAGCAAGGTTGCGCTTTCGGCGGCGCATAAGCCGAGCCTGCAGACCACGGGATTTCAGGCATAACTAGGCTGAAGCTGCGCCGCAGCCTCCTTCGTGCCGCCGCGCTCGATCTCCATGCAGTGCTCCAGAAACAAAAACATGTAGTCATAGCTCTTGCACACAGCTTTGCGGATATCCGCCTGGATGATCCGCGACGGGTTGGGGCCCGCCAGGGTGCAGACGATTTCCAGGGCTTCCCACGGGTGGGCATCGTCGTACTGGGCGTGCATCTTAAGCCACTTCATGGCGCGCTTGCGGCCCTCTTCCGGGAAGGCATTGGCATAGGTGTCCTGGCTACAGACGATCGCCGCCCACTCTCCGGTCGCCCCTTCGATAGCGTAGTTGGTGGCGGCCATGGCGATCATCAACGGATCGGTCGAACAGCTCTGCCAGCACCAGTGACTCAGCGCATGCAGTTGCGGCGAGACCTTCTGCGCCTGCAGATCCTCAAGGCTGACCCCGTGGGCGTTGGCCCAATGCACCCAGTAATCGGCGTGATTGAGTTCGACGCGGATGTTGCGCATGAGCCAGCGACGCGCCATGTCCTCACCCTGATGACGGGCAAAGCGCGTCTTGGTCAGGTTTTGCGCCATATACAAGGCGAATTGCTCGACTACCGGCCAGCCACCGATCAGGTACTGGCGCATCGTTCTGGGGCTCAGGGTGTTATCGCGCATGCGCCTGTACAGCTCATGCTCGACCACCCGGCGCTTGCTCGGTGCGCAATCGCTGATCAGCTGCTGCGCCCACACCGGGTAGCTCGCGGCTTCCATGAGTGGGCCGGTTCTGGTGAAACCTTCAAAGACCTCGTTCATCGACACTTTCCTTTCCGTTGGTAAAAAACCGCGCAGTGGCAGTCTTCAACGGAAAGTACCCGGTGCCTTGAAAAGTAAGGGCCTGAGGCGTTCATCGATCCGTCGCAAACTGTCACAGGTAAAAGGCTGAGGCCTCTCGATGAGGTACCCCTGCGCATAATCGACCCCGATCTCCATCAGGGCCTGTTCAATCAGTGGTGTCTCGACGAATTCGGCGATGGTGCGTTTACCCATCACGTGCCCGATATGGTTGATCACCTCGACCATGGCGCGGTTGATCGGGTCGTCGAGCATGTCCTTGACGAAGCTCCCGTCGATCTTCAGGTAATCCACCGGCAAGTGCTTGAGATACGCAAAAGACGACATGCCAGCGCAGAAATCGTCGAGTGAAAACTGGCACCCCAGCGCCTTGAGCTCATTGATGAAACGAATGGCGCTGCCCAGGTTGGCGATGGCGCTGGTTTCGGTGATCTCGAAGCAAATCATGTTCGGTGGTATCGAAAAGCGGTGGAACTGTTCCTGCAAGTAATCAAGGAATTCGTCATCGCCGATGCTGCTGCCCGACAGATTGATCGCACACAGCGCCAACGGCGTCGCCGAGTCGACGGGTGTTTCGCTGATGCATTGGGCAATGACCTTGAAGACGTTTTGCACCACCCAGCGGTCCAGCGTGGTCATCAGCCCGTAGCGCTCGGCAGCCGGGATGAAGCTGTCCGGGAGGATGATTCGACCGTTTTCGTCCTGCAGGCGCAACAGTACCTCGATGTGCCCGCCACGCTGCGCTGAGGGGTCAAGACCGGCGATCTCCTGACTGTAGAGGCAAAAACGGTTCTCTTCCAGTGCCATGTGCAGGCGTTGCACCCAGGCCATTTCACCGAAGCGCACCGACAGCTCGGTATCATCGGCGTGGTAGACCTGCACCCGATTACGGCCCTTTTCCTTGGCCATGTAACATGCCATGTCGGCGGCCCGCAGCGAAGCCTCCAGGCTGGTCGGCATTTGCGTGATGTGCACCAGGCCAATACTGACCGAAGTCATGAACGGCCGGGTCTTCCACACGAAGTGCAGGTTCTGCACGGTTTCGCGCAGGCCTTCGGCGATCTTTTCGGCGGTCTCTGGCGGGCAGTTCTCCAGGAGAATGCCGAACTCGTCGCCACCCAGTCGCGCCAGGGTATCCCCTTCACGCAGGCCCGATTGCAGCAAGGCGCAAATGTGTCGCAGCAGTTCGTCGCCAGCGGCGTGGCCACTGGTGTCGTTGACCAGCTTGAACTGATCGAGATCGAGGAACATCAACGAGTGGCGGCTTGGCTGGCGCATCAGCCCGTTCAGGGCCAGCTCCAGGCGGTATTCGAATTCGCGACGGTTAGCCAGCCCGGTGAGGGCGTCGTGGGTGGCCTGCCAGGACAGGTTGGCGATGTATTGGCGCTCTTGCGTCATGTCGTGCAGCACCAGCACCGTGCCGCCGATCTTGCCCTCGGTCATGATCGGTGCGCCCACCAAGGTCACCGACACCGTACTGCCGTCCAGGCGCTGGATCAGCTTGGCATGCTCGCTGCCGCCATTGAGCTGCCCGCCATAAATGCGTTCGATGAGGGTATAAGCGTCTTTCTCCGCGTTTTCGTCCAGTAGATTGAACAGCGCCGCCAAAGGCAATCCGCTGGCCTGACCAGCGTTCCAGTGGGTCAAGTGCTCGGCGGCCGGGTTCATGTAGACGATCGAGCCATCGACGTCGGTAGCGATCACTCCGTCGCCGATCGATGCCAGGGTAATCTGCGCCCGGTCCTTTTCAGCCTGCAACGCCACCGCGAACGCCTGGCGCTGGGTCAGCAACTTGCTGGTACGCCACAACGCCAGGGCGATCAACACCAGTGCGGTACCGAGATTGACTGCCACCAGCAACTTGAGCATGAACCGCGAGCCCTGGCCCAGCGCCTCGCTGAAGGCCACGGCGGCAGGTGTCACGCCGTCGTTGATCTCGAGGATCTGCTGCTTCCAGCGGCCCAGGTCCTGCACGGTCGCGTCCCCCGCCTGCAGGCTGGCGTGCATCTGCTGCGCCACGCGATCGAGTTGCACCAGATAACCGTCACCAATGGTCCACAGATCGATGGCCTGGGCGAAGTAGCTGAAATGACGGAAATTGAGAAAGAACCAGATCACCCCGTCAAAATCATCGGGATGATTGCCGCCCTGCGCCAGACCGCGACGCGCCTTTTCGATGTCGGGCACCGGCTGGTCGAGGGCGACACGCAGATCGTGGCTGCCCTGAGGGATGGCGATCGCCTGCTGGTACTTGGCGAAGATCTGTTCGTCGGGGTGGTCGGCGTACAGGCTCAGATAGTAGATGGCATCTTTCTGGCCCTTGGACCACAGGCTCTCGCCAGCAACGTAGCCGCGTACCGCCGACAAGGCATACAAGCTTACGCACCCCAGCAGAGCCAAGAGGATGACGACGGCGATAAACGGCCAGACGATACCCAACAGGCGCGGCTTTTCGAGTGTCCGATTTTGCTTCATGAGGTCCCTTGCATCAGCACAGTCAGACAGCGTCAGGTAAAACTTCGCTCACATCAGCACAGCGTAGGCCATGAGTCAAAGCACATAGCCATCTTATTGCTATCGGCTTGAAATGTTTCACAATTATCCGTGGGAGCGGGCTTTGCGCGCGAAAGCGCTGGCTGCCTTGCCGCCTATGCCATCAGCGCCTTCGCAGGCTGTGCGCGTTCCCGCACGATGGACCACGCTCCACAATTATCACACCTGCTGCAAATGTCCATACAGCTTCGCATAGAGGCCGCCATCGGCAATCAGTTGCTGATGATCGCCATCCTCGGCGACGTGCCCGCCGTCGAACACCACCACACGATCGGCCTGCTTCACCGCCGACAGTCGGTGAGCGATGATCAAGGTGGTGCGCCCCTGCAGGAAGTGGGTCATGGCCCTATGCAGGTTGTACTCGGTGGCGGCGTCCAGAGCCGAGGTGGCCTCGTCGAGGATGACCACCTTTGGGTTGGCAAGGATCATCCGCGCAATGGCCAGACGCTGGCGCTGACCACCGGACAACCGCACCCCGGAGCGGCCCACCACGCTGTCCAGCCCTTGGGGCAGTGCACGCACGGTGGCGTCCAGCTGGGCGATCTGCAGAGCGTTCCAACAGGCGTCGTCAGTGCGCTCGCGGCCCATGGTCAGGTTGGCGCGGATGCTGTCGTTGAACAGCGACGGATGCTGCAACACCACCGCCACGTGCTCACGCAGCGTATCCAGGCCGATCTCCTGCATCGTCGCGCCACCAAAGCGGATGGTCCCCGCGCTGGGGGTATAAAGTCCCAGCAGCAGTTGCACCAGAGTGCTTTTGCCGCCGCCGCTGGCACCCACAATGGCGACTTTCTCGCCCGGCAGAATCGACAGATCGAGTTGGTCGAGCACCCGTTCGTCGCCGTAGCCGAAGCACAGCCCACGCACATCGATACCGACCGTCTGGCGCTGCTGGAACGGGTCGACGCCACCGGCATACTGCGGCTCATCGGCGCGCGCGAGCAGCTCGTTGATGCGAGTCATCGCGCCGCCGGCGGCGTAATAGGCGTATTGCAGGTTCAGCAGCTGCTCGACCGGCGTAATCATGAACCACAGGTAGCTGAACACCGCCAGCATCTGCCCGATCGACAGATCGGAGAACAGCACGGTGAGCATGGCCGCCGCGCGAAAAATATCGATACCAAACTGAAACAGCAAGCCACTGGCGCGCCCCGAGGCATCGCTCTTCCATTGCGAGGCGATCGCGTAATCCCGTACTTCTCGCGCTCGCAGGCCCAGGCGCCCAAGGAAAAAACCCTGGCGGTTGCCGCCACGGATCTCCTGAATGGCATCGAGGGTCTCGGTGAGCGCCTGGGTGAAGCGAGAGGTGCTGTCGTTTTCGAGTTTCTTCAGCGATTTGACTCGCTTGCCCATTTGCACCGTGGCGTAGATCACCAACGGGTTGAACAGCAGAATCAACAGCGCCAGCTGCCAGTGCATCCACATCAGGATGGAAGCGGTACCGGCCAGGGTGAGCACGGCGACCAGAAACTTGCTCAGGGTCTCGCCGATGAATTTGTCCAGGGTGTCGAGATCGGTGACCAGGTGAGTGGTCACGGTGCCGCTGCCCAGGCTTTCGTACTCGCTCAAGGAGATGCGCTTGAGCCGTTCGATCAGGCGCAATCGCACGCGGTAGACGATGTCCTTGGACAACCGCGCGAACTGCCGGGCCTGAATGACGTTGAACACCAGCGAGCACAGGCGCAGGCACAGGGTGAACGTCAGCATCAGGGCAATGTAGCCGACCGGCTTCTGCATGCTGGCGGGCAGCAGATGATTCATCCATTGCAGGGCCGCGTTGCCATGGCCGAGCAGCACCTCATCGACCAGCAATGGCAGCAGCAGCGGTACCGGCACGGTGCACAGCGTCGCCAGTACTGCGACGCCGTTGGCCAACCACAGGGATCGGCGATGGCGCAGGGCCAGGCGGCGGATTTCAGCCCATGTCAGGCGATCGGAGCGCGCCACCTGATCCCCTGTGGGAGGGGGCTCTGCCCGCGAAGCTACGTGGGCAGAGCCCAGTCCCACAGGGGATTGCGGTGGTTGCGGTTTACGCATCCTGGCCGCGCTCCAGCCAACGGCCGAGCAGCGCAGCGAGGGGCTCCAGGGGTTGATAACCATTGGTCAGCAGGGCCATCTGGCCATCGCGTTCCACCAGCAGGGTCGGGAAGCCGGCGATGCCCAGATCCTGCACCCAGGTAAAATCCTGCGCCGTGGCAGCGTGCATCGGTTTAGTGTCGAACGCCCCGGCAAACTCGATCCGCGGCACACCGGCCGCCTCGGCCAGTTCCACCAGCACGTCGGCGCGGGTGGTGTCGCGGCCTTCGGCGTAAAACGCCTGCTGAATCCGCTGCACCATCGGCCAGGCGCTGTCGGCGTCCAGTTCGCGCACCGTGGCCACCGCCCGGCACGCCGGCTCGGTATCGTAGACAAAGCCTTCCGGCAGTGGATCATCGAGGTTGAACGGCTGGCCGGTGGCCTCCTTGACCGCCTGCCAGTGTTCCAGAATATAGGCGCGCTTGGTCGGGTCCAGCGCTGCGCCGGCCCCCGTGCGCAATCCGCCGACCACCAGGTGGGTCTTGACGCCCGCAGCCTCGGCCTGCTCGATCAACGCCTGCGCTACGGGGGCGAACCCCCAACACCATGAGCACATGGGGTCCATCACGTAGAGCAGGCGGCTGGGCATGTCAGACCTCGGAGGCTTTGCGGTAGTTGTGACCGATCGGATGGGGCTGGTTACGCGCCTTGGCCAGTTCGATCTGCTTTTGCCGATCGACTGCGCTGCGGCGCGTCTTGTCGCTCAGGGTATCCCAGCAATGCGGGCAGCTGATACCGGGGGCGTAGTGCTCCGACATACGATCCTCGACACTGATCGGCGTGCGGCAGGCATGACATTGATCATAGTCGCCTTCGGTCAGATCGTGACGAACGGTCACGCGGTTGTCGAACACAAAGCAGTCGCCCTGCCACTTGCTCTGCTCCTGAGGCACTTGCTCGAGGTATTTGAGGATGCCGCCCTTGAGGTGATAGACCTCGCCGAAGCCCTCGCCGAGCATGTAGCTGGAGGCTTTCTCGCAGCGGATGCCACCGGTGCAGAACATCGCCACCTTCTTGTGCACGGCGGGGTCGAAATTGGCCTTGATGTAGTCCGGAAATTCGCGGAACGAGGTGGTCTTGGGATCGATGGCGCCTTCGAAGGTGCCGATCGACACTTCGTAATCGTTACGGGTATCGATCAACAGTACTTCAGGGTCATCGATCAGCGCGTTCCAGTCCTGGGGCTCGACGTAGGTCCCGACCTTGCGGTTGGGATCGACGCCGGGCACGCCGAGGGTGACGATCTCTTTTTTCAGCTTGACCTTGGTGCGGTAGAACGGCTGTTCGTCGCAGTACGATTCCTTGTGATCGATGTCGATCATGCGCGGGTCGCTCCGCAGCCAGGCCAGCAGACCGTCGATGCCTTCACGGCTGCCGGAGACGGTGCCGTTGATGCCTTCTTCGGCAATCAGCAGGGTGCCTTTGACGCCATTGGCGGTCATGGCTTGCAACAGCGGCTCGCGCAGTTGCACGTAATCTTCGAGGGTGACGAACTTGTACAAGGCCGCCACGACTATAGGTTGAGCCATGGGTATAACGCTCCTGGTGGTCACCCTCGCAAAGGGCGGACCGGGTAATGATGTGGCAGAAATCACTGTGGGAGTGGGCGCTGCCCACGAAGGCGTCATCCGGAACCGTGCAGGACACGACCACCGAACTGAATGCTTCGCGGGCAGAGCCCACTCCCACAGGTTGTGCATTCGGCGCCACCTTCAAGGTGAAAATGGCGGCCGATATTCTAGCGCATTTGGATCAATGCCCACCACCGGCGCAGGTCGGGGAAGCCGGCGCGGCGCCGGTCTGCTCCCACTCCTGAGGGGTGTAGGTGTGCAAGGCCAGGGCGTGGAACTCGCCCATCAGCTCGCCCAGCGTGCCGTACACCAACTGGTGGCGCTTGACGCTATTGAGCCCGGCAAAGCGCTCACTGACCACCACCGCCTTGTAGTGCGTCTGCGTGCCCCGGCTGTGCATGTGGCTCTCGTCGAGCACCTGCAAGTGGCTGGGCTGCAGCAAGGCAAGGGTCTGTTCGATCCGTTGGTGCATGGACATGACCGGCTCCGTTACGGCTTTTTAGCCGGTGCTGCAGGTGCGGGTGCAGCCGCTTTGGCCGGGGTGATTTCGGTAGTCATGTCCTGCAGCAGCTTGTTGACCACAGGCACGGCGCTTTCGAGCTTGGCCTGAGTCAGCTGAGCCGACTGCTGGGTGACTTGCGGCATTTTTTCCAGGACTTTCTTGCCCAGTGGCGACTGGTAGAACTTGACCAGGTCCTTGAGCTCGGTTTCGGTGAAGTTGTCGGTGTACAGCTTGACCATGTCGGGCTTGAGTTTCGGCCAGCCGATGGCTTGGTCCAGGGCGGCATTGGCCTTGGCCTGGTAGCTTTCAAGTACGGCTTTCTTGGAGTCAGGCGCGTTGGCCTGCTCGAAGCGCTGGGCGAACATTTGCTGGACCTGCATGTACACCGGGGTACCGAGTTTGTCGGCGTGCGCCATCATCAGGAACGATTCAGCACTGGCGTTGTGGCTGGCGGTATCAGCGAGCACCTGGCCGCTGGCGCAGACAAAAAAGGCCGCGGTACAGAGGGCGCGAAGACGTGTCATCGAGTTTCCTTAAATTAGCAGCTGAGGCAGAGGCCCCGGAATCGACCATTCTGCGCCCAACCCGGCATGTGGCTCAAGCCCGGAGGGTACAGAACGTATGGACGGCTCATCGGCAGGGATGGAACCCAGGTCGTCAATGAGCACCTAAACTGCTCAACCTCGGCATTTGGCAAAAGCCAGTGCGAGACCTTGAAAAGGACAATGCACGTCTCGGGCCTTGGCCACGAGTACGTCGACAGGAGAAGAGCAGCATGAGCCGCACGGAAACAGACAGCATCGGCCCGGTTGAAGTTCCGGAACAGGCCTACTGGGGGGCGCAGACTCAACGCTCGCTGGTCAACTTCGCCATCGGCGATCAGCGCATGCCGCTGGCGGTGGTGCACGCCCTGGCACTGATCAAAAAGGCAGCCGCCAGGGTCAATGACCGTAACGGCGACCTGCCTGCGGATATCGCCCGGCTGATCGAACAGGCCAGCAACGAGGTGCTGGCCGGTGAACACGACGACCAGTTCCCGCTGGTGGTGTGGCAGACCGGCAGCGGCACGCAGAGCAACATGAACGTCAACGAAGTCATCGCCGGGCGCGCCAACGAGCTGGCCGGCAAAGGCCGCGGCGGCAAATCGCCGGTGCACCCCAACGATCACGTCAACTGCTCGCAAAGCTCCAACGACTGCTTCCCCACGGCCATGCACATCGCCACCGTGCAAGCAGTCCAGGGTGACCTGCTGCCGGCGATCAAGGAGCTGAGCGACGGCCTGGCCGAGCTGTCGGCCAAGCACATGCACCTGGTCAAGACCGGCCGCACCCATATGATGGACGCCACCCCGATCACCTTCGGCCAGGAAATCTCGGCGTTCGTGGCCCAGCTCGAACATGCCCAGCGCGCCATTCGTGCCGCCCTGCCAGCCGTGTGCGAGCTGGCTCAAGGCGGCACGGCGGTGGGCACCGGGCTCAACGCGCCCCATGGTTTTGGCGAGGCGATCGCCGGTGAACTGGCGGCGTTGTCGGGGTTACCGTTCGTGACCGCGCCCAACAAGTTCGCCGCGTTGGCGGGCCATGAGCCTTTGACCACCCTCGCCGGCGCCTTGAAAACCCTGGCGCTGAGCTTGATGAAATTGGCCAACGACTTGCGCCTGCTGGGCTCTGGGCCACGCGGCGGCATCGCCGAAGTGCGCTTGCCGGCGAATGAACCAGGCAGCTCGATCATGCCCGGCAAGGTCAATCCGACTCAGTGCGAAGCGTTGTCGATGCTCGCCTGCCAGGTGCTGGGCAACGACCTCGCGATCAGCATGGCAGCGAGTCATGGGCACCTGCAGTTGAATGTGTTCAAGCCGGTGATCATCCATAACCTGCTGCAATCGGTGCGACTGCTGGCCGATGGCTGCAGCAACTTCCAGACCCACTGCATCGCTGGTCTGGAACCGGATACGGCGAAGATGGCCGAGCATCTGGAGCGTGGCCTGATGCTGGTCACCGCGTTGAACCCGCATATCGGCTACGACAAGGCCGCGCAGATCGCCAAGAAAGCGTACGGCGAAGGCAAGACCTTGCGCGAAGCCGCGTTGGAGTTGGGATTCCTGACCGAAGCCGAGTTCGATGAGTGGGTGCGGCCGGAGAATATGCTGGGCTGAATTCAATGCCAGCAGAACTGGCCCCTGGCCCCGGATCGAGCACCCTTGCTCTCACAGCGCTGGTCAGCGCTTGAGCCATCGCCGTGTGAGAGCAAGGCCTGCCCGCGCAAGCGATCACTCATACGTAGCAGAACTGCGAGCCAACGATGTCAGGAGGGCTGCGGCGCATTCGCCCCAGCCTGACGCGCTCGCCAGCTCGCCATCAACGTTGGGCCGAGCGCGACCACCGCCGACCCGGCAACCACCACCACAGCCCCGAAATACGCCAGCCCATTGGCGTCTTCGCTGTGCACCAGATCTGGCCACAGACTGGACCCCAGGGCCGCCGACGCAAAGGTCACCAGCGGGGTCAATGCCAAGGTTGCGCTGACTCGCGACGCTTGCCAGTGCGCCAGCGCCTCGGCAAAGGCGCCATAGGCAATCAGTGTATTCAAGCAGCATCCCAGCAACAGCCAGCCCTGCAGGGGGCTTAGGTTCAAGGCTTGTAGCGGATGCGCCCAAGGCGTCACTACCAGCGCGCAGCCCAGGTAGATCACCATCATCACCTGCAGCGAATTCCATTGATTGAGCAGTTGCTTCTGGCTCATCGCATAGAAGGTCCACACCGCCGAGGCCAGCAACACCAGGAGCACCCCGGTGGTGTAAGTACCCATGGAGCCCAGCAGCTCGCCGATACGCTGATTGAAAAACAACCCGAACCCGCCAAGCAGCACGACCATTCCAATGCACTGAGCCCGATTGAAACGCTCCTTGAACACATAGAGGCTGCACAGGATCAAGAAGATCGGCCCTACCTGGATCATCAACTGCGCGGTACCCGCGCTGATCAATCGCAGCGCGAACAGGTACAGCACGTAGTTGGCCACCAGCCCGAGCACCGCCAGCGTCACCAGGCCGAAGCCTTTGCGTCCTAGGGGGCGAAAAGCCGGCAAGCGCTTCGTCAGGCCAAGGTAGATGAACAGCACTCCCCCGGCGCCCACCAGGCGAAACCAGGTCACCGTGATCGGATCCATGGCCTGCAGGACTATCTTGAGTTTGATCGGCAGAACGCCCCAAAGCAGAGCGGTGAGCAACGCCAGGAACAGCCCGTAAGCCCAGCGTCCGGAAGTGATATGCATGTAGAGCCTCATGCCCTATGGCGGGGGGAGCGTGCAGTGTAGTCGCCCATCGAGCGCACAGACAGACACAATCGTGCACTACATCAGCGCGTGACTGTATGACGATGACCATTGGTCGGATGGCAGGCACGGACAATGGGGATGGCTAGTCTGATGCACAAGTCAGTCAACCTCACCAGGGAGTTGTCATGTTTGGTAAACGCACCCAAGACGCCGATGAAGCAACGCACTTTCGTGCAGGGCGTTTCAGCCTGGTCAATGGCCAGTTCTACTTCAGTACTCGGGAGAACACCCTCGAGGGGCCCTTCGCCACTCGCGCAGATGCCGAGCGGGAAATGGCCGCTTATGTGGAGCGTATTCAGCGCCGGCATTGAGGGTACAGCGCGCGACAGCCGCGCTTGTGCGCACTAGCGAAACGCCAGGCCTGACACCGGCCAAGCGGGCGCCAGCAAGTGCAACCTTGGCACTGGCCACCGCCACTTGGCCCTGCAACCGAAACAACTACTGCAGCGCACTCTACGTTCTGCTCTGACCCGCCCTCCTGTCACCCTCCCGGAGGGCCGGTCCATGTCGCTTACAAGTGATGGCAATACTTTCTATGATCAGCCCTTCCCGCCCTTTTTATCCTTCTTGATCGCCGCCTCGATCGCGTCGTTGATGGTACGCAGCACCTGCACCCGCGCCGAGCGTTTGTCATTGGCCGCCACCAGCGTCCACGGGGCGATCTCGGTACTGGTGCGATCGACCATGTCCCCCACCGCATCCCGATAGAGGCCCCACTTGTCGCGGTTGCGCCAGTCGTCTTCAGTGATCTTGTAGCGCTTGAAAGGGATCTTCTCTCGGGCCTTGAAACGCTCCAGCTGGGTCTTCTCGTCAATGGCCAGCCAGAACTTGACGACGATGATGCCGGCCTCGCTCAACTGCTCTTCGAAGTCGTTGATCTCGCTGTAAGCGCGCATCCAGTCGGTTTCCGAACAGAAGCCCTCGACCCGCTCCACCAGCACGCGGCCATACCAGGAACGATCGAACACGGTGAATTTGCCGCGCGCCGGTATATGCCGCCAGAAGCGCCACAGATACGGCTGGGCCAATTCATCCTGAGTCGGCGCGGCCACCGGCACGATGGCGTATTGGCGCGGGTCCAGCGCGGCCGCCACCCGCCGGATCGCACCGCCCTTGCCGGCCGCATCGTTGCCCTCGAACACCGCGACCAGCGCGTGGGCCTTCATGCGCTTGTGCCGCAGCAGGGTGGCCAGGCGCGCCTGTTCTTCGATCAACTGCTGGTGATAGTCGTCCTTTTCCAGCCGCTGGCTGAGGTCAAGGCTGCCCAACAGGCTACGGCCATCGATACTCTCACCCAGCGGCGCGATGGGCTGGCGTACCGGTTCGATCGGCGCCTTGAGCGCCGCCTGCAGCCCTTCGAGCAGGATATTGCCCACCACCAGGCTGCGGTAGTTCGGGTCCACGCCCTCGATCACATGCCACGGCGCATAGTCGCGGCTGGTGCGGCGCAACACGCGCTCGCCAAAACGCACGAAACGGTCGTAGGTGTCGGTCTGCTTCCAGTCCAGCGGGCTCAGGCGCCAGCTGTGCAGCGGGTCGTCCTGCAGTGCCTTGAGCCGCGCCTTCATCTGCTTCTTGGACAGGTGAAACCAGAACTTGAAAATCAGCGCGCCTTCGTCGACCAGCATCTGCTCCAGGCGTTCGGCATCACCGATGGCCTGGTCGAGCACAGCGTCGTTGAAGTCGCCATGCACCCGCCCCTGAATCATCTGGCTGTACCAGTTGCCGAAAAACACGCCCATGCGGCCCTTGGCCGGCAACTGCCGCCAATAACGCCAGGCCGGCGGGCGGGCCAGCTCCTCGTCGGTCTGCTTGTCGAAGGTGCGTACCTCGATCAGCCGCGGGTCCATCCACTCGTTGAGCAGCTTGACCGTCTCGCCCTTGCCGGCGCCTTCGATGCCGTTGATCAGGATGATGACCGGGAAGCGCGACTGCTGCTTGAGCTCGTACTGGACGTCGAGCAACGCCTCGCGCAGGGCCGGCAGCTGTTTTTCATAGGTGTCGTCGTCGATGGCGTGGCCGATCTCGGCGGATTCGAACATTCCCTGCTCCTGTAGTTTGAATGAACAACACTCGCGGGCATCTGGACCCCGGTATCTGGCAAAATGTTGCGTCCGGTGTGCTTTGCACCGCAAGTCTTCATGGAACCCTGCTGTCATGCCAGCCGATCGGCCCCCTGCGCCCTCCTTGCCTCACGCCGCTGTTGCCCACGCCGATCTGGACTGGGACGATGAAGGTCGCCCACGCTCCAGAGCCTTCGACGACGTGTACTTTTCCCTCGCCTCGGGCCTGGATGAAACGCGCCACGTATTTATCGAACAGAACCGCCTGGGCGAACGATTCCGTCAACTGGCCCCCGGTGAGCGGCTGGTGATCGGCGAAACCGGCTTCGGCACCGGGCTGAATTTCCTGTGCGCCTGGCAGCTGTTCGAGGAATGCGCCGCAAGCACCGCCCGGCTGCATTTCGTCAGTGTCGAGAAATACCCCCTGACCGCCGCCGATCTGCAACGCGCCCTGGCGTTGTGGCCGCAACTGACGGCGCAGGCGCAACCGCTGCTGCAACAGTACGTGGCCATCCATCCGGGCTTCCAGCGCTTGGTATTCAGTGCCGGCCGGGTGACCCTCACGCTGTTGATCGGCGATGCCATCGAGCAATTGACGTTACTCGACGCTGCCGTAGATGCCTGGTTCCTCGATGGCTTCGCGCCGGCGCGCAATCCTGAAATGTGGAGCCCAGAGCTGTTCGCGCAGCTGGCCAGACTATCGGCGCCACAGGCGACGCTGGGCACTTTCACCAGTACCGGCTGGGTGCGACGCAGCCTCAAGGCGGCAGGCTTCAAGATGAAGCGGGTGCCTGGTATCGGGCATAAATGGGAGGTATTGCGGGGCGTGTTTGTGGGGCCAGAGCACCCCACCGAACCCTGTGCAACCGGGCTCTGCCCAGAAGGGGGCCAGGAGCCGCACTCGACTGGCAACGTCGACCCGGGAATGGCGCCGCCACGCGGCGACGCCGAAAGCGCCGCAGGTAGAGCCCACTCCCATAGGGAGCAATGCAAGCCTTGGTACGCGCGGCCGCCCAGGCCCAGCGCCAAGCACGCCGTGGTCATCGGCGCCGGCCTGGCCGGGTGCGCCACAGCCGCCAGCCTGGCCACTCGTGGCTGGCAGGTCACCTTGCTGGAGCGCCACGCCGGCGTCGCCGAGGAAGCCTCGGGCAACCCCCAGGGCGTGCTTTACCTCAAGCTGTCGGCCCATGGCACCGCCCTGTCGCAACTGATCGTCGCTGGCTTCGGCTACACGCGGCGGTTGCTCGAGCAGCTGCAGCGCGGCGTCGACTGGGATGGCTGCGGTGTGCTGCAACTGGCCTTCGATGCCAAGGAGGCCGCCCGCCAGCAGCAACTGGCCGAGGCCTTCCCGAGGGACCTGCTGCAGTTACTGGATCAGCCAACGGCCGAAGCCCGCGCGGGCACCTCGCTGCCTTCGGGCGGGCTGTTTTTCCCTGAGGGCGGCTGGGTGCATCCTCCTGCGCTGTGCCAATGGCAGGCTCGCCACGCCAACATCACCCTGGTGCCCCATCGGCAAATCGTCACCCTGCAACGCTGCCCCGACAGCGGCCAATGGCAAGCCTGGGACGCCGATCGATGCGTCGCCACGGCCCCGGTGGTGGTGCTGGCCGGTGCCGCCGAGGTCAAGGCCTTCGCCCCGGCAGCGGGCTTGCCGCTCAAGCGTATCCGCGGCCAGATCACCTGTCTGCCGGCCACCGCCGCGAGCCGCTTGCTGAGTACCGTGGTGTGCGCTGAAGGCTACGTGGCCCCGGCGCGCCTGGGCGAGCACACCCTGGGCGCCAGCTTCGACTTCACCAACGACGACCTCACACCCACGGCCGCCGAACATCAAGGCAACCTGGCGCTGTTGAGTGAAATTTCCACCGCGCTGAGCGCCGCCTTGCACAGCGCCGACATCCCTGCGGCACAACTCCAGGGCCGTGCCGCTTTCCGCTGTACCAGCACGGACTACCTGCCCATCGTCGGGCCGCTGGCCGATGCCGAGGCGTTCGCCAGCACTTACGCGGCACTGGCCCGCGACGCTCGCCAGGTCCCCGACCTGCCCTGCCCTTGGCTCGATGGTTTGTACATCAACAGCGGCCATGGATCGCGGGGGCTGATCACCGCGCCGTTGTCGGGTGAACTGATCGCCGCGTGGCTGGAAGGCGAACCCCTGCCGGTGCCGCGCGCCATCGCCGAAGCCTGCCACCCGAATCGCTTCGCCTTGCGTCAGTTGATTCGCGGTAAAAAATGATCCGGCTACGCGCGCCGTTTGTAGCGAGGCGGTGTGTGCTACAAAGAACAGCCATCCCTTCGAGCCTGAGCAGATGCTGAACGTCCACGACCTGCACAAAAGCTATCCCACCCCACAAGGTCCTCTACCGGTGCTGCAAGGCGTGGAACTGCAGGTCGAGCGCGGCGCCAGCCTGGCCTTGATGGGTGAATCGGGCAGTGGCAAAAGCACCCTGTTGCACCTTTTGGCCGGGCTTGATCGGGTTGATCGGGGCAGCCTGGACATCGACGGCCACGCCCTGCATCGCCTCAGCGAAGCACAACTGGCCGACTGGCGACGTACCCACATCGGTCTGATCTTCCAGCAGTTCAACCTGATCGGCAGCCTGTCGGTGGCCGATAATCTGGCGTTCCAGGCGCGCCTGGCCGGGCGCCACGACACCCAGTGGCAGGCCGAACTGGTCCGGCGCCTGGGCCTGAGCGATTTGCTCCAGCGTTATCCCGAGCAACTCTCCGGTGGCCAGCAACAACGGGTAGCGCTGGGCCGAGCGCTGGCATCGCGCCCGGCCTTGCTGCTGGCGGACGAACCCACCGGTAACCTTGACGAAGCGACCGCTGCCGAAGTCCTCGACCTGCTGCTCGAACTGCAACGCAGCACCGGCTGCACGCTGCTGATGGTCACTCACAGCCCGCTGATCGCTGCCCGCTTGCAGCGCCGCGTGGTGTTGCGCGCCGGGCGTGTGGCAGATCCGACATGGTAATGCGCTGGGCCCTGGTCGCCCTGCTCAGCCACTGGCGCAAGCATCCGGTTCAGCTGCTCAGCGTACTCACCGGGCTGTGGCTGGCCACCGCCTTGCTCACCGGCGTGCAGGCGCTCAACAGTCAGGCCCGCGAAAGCTATGCGCTGGCCAGTCAAACGCTGGGCAGCCAGGCCGCCACGCGCATCGAAGCGCGCAACGGCGGGCGCTTCGAGCAGCAAGCGTTCGTCGACCTGCGCCGCCAGGGCTGGCCCGTGTCGCCATTGCTCGAAGGCCGCGTGCAACTGCGCGACGCCGGCACCAGCAGCAATGAACCGCGGCGCCTGCAGGTCCTGGGTCTGGAACCGATCACCCTGCCCCAGGACACCGCCGTGGCCGGGCAAGCCCTGCAAGCCGCCGACATCGGCGACTTCATCGCCAGCCCAGGGCGCACCTGGATTGCCCTCAGCACCCTGCGCGAGCAGCACTGGCACGAGGGCGAGCGACCGCAACTGAGCAATGGCGAGCCCTTGCCACCCCTGCAGATCCAGCCGCGCATGGCCCCCGGCCTGCTGATTCTGGACATCGGCGCGGCGCAACGCGTGCTGCAAGCCGATCAACAGATCAGCGCGCTGGTGTTGCCCGGCGGCTTCGATCAAGCCCTGCCTGGGCCCTGGACCGAACGCCTGCACATCGTGCAACACACGGCAGACAGTGATCTGCAGCGCTTGACCGCCAGCTTCCACCTCAACCTCGATGCCCTCGGGCTGCTGGCCTTTGCCGTCGGCCTGTTTATCGTCCACGCCGCCATCGGCCTGGCCCTGGAGCAGCGCCGCAGCCTGCTGCGCACTCTGCGCGCCTGCGGTGTCGGTGCCCGTACGCTAATCCTCACCCTGACCCTGGAACTGCTGGCCATGGCCTTGCTCGGCGGCCTCGCCGGCGTCGTCAGTGGTTACGGGCTGGCAAGCCTGCTGTTGCCCGATGTGGCCGCCAGCCTGCGCGGCCTTTATGGCGCCGAAGTCGCCGGGCAATTGAGCCTGAGCCCAAGTTGGTGGCTGGCCGGGCTGGGCCTGAGCCTGGGCGGCGCCTTGCTGGCCGGTGCCAGCAGCCTTTGGCGGGCCGCGCGCCTGCCGTTGTTGGCCCTGGCAGGCAACGACAGCTGGTACCGCGCCCACCGCAACTGGCTGCGGCATCAGGCCTGGGTGGCGGGCGCAGCGGCGTTGATCGCGAGCGCCGCTGCGCTGTGGGGCAACAGCCTGGCAATCGGTTTCATCTTGATGGGCGCGCTGTTGCTGGCCGCTGCATTGGGCCTACCATTGCTGCTCAGTGGCTTGTTGACACTCGCTGCGAGAGGCGTGCGCTCGGCCCTGGGCCAGTGGTTTCTGGCGGACTGTCGGCAGCAATTGCCGGTCCTGAGCCTGGCGCTGATGGCCCTGTTGCTGGCGGTCGCCGCCAATATCGGCGCGGCGAGCATGACCGAGGGCTTTCGCCAGACCTTCCTGCAATGGCTCGACCAGCGCCTGTCTGCCGAGTTGTATGTACGGCCCAATTCGGCCAGCCAGGCAGACGCCATCGCCCAGTGGCTGAACACCCAGCCACAGGTTCGCGCTACCCTGCCGGTACGCGATGTCGAGCTGCGCCTGCAAGGCTGGCCGGCCAGCATCAGCGGTGTAGTCGACGATCCCCTGTACCGTCAGCACTGGCCTTTGCTGGAGCAAACCCAAGGTGCCTGGGACAGCCTGTTCACGAGCGACAGCCTGATGCTCAGCGAGCAACTGGCGCGACACCTGCAGGTCAAGCTCGGCGACCGCCTGACGCTGCCCGCCGACCAAGGGCCCTGGGCGCTGACCATCGTTGGCATCTACGCCGACTACGGCAATCCCAAGGGCCATCTGCTGGTGGCGGGCGATCGCCTGCATCGCCATTGGCCGAGTGCACCGATCGCGCGCCTCAATGTGCGCAGCGATCCCGCCCAGGTGTCGGCCCTCAAGACACGCTTGCAGCAATCATTCACGCTGGATGACGGGCGGCTGGTCGATCAGGCCCAGCTCAAGCAATGGGCCACTCAGGTGTTCGAACGCACCTTCACCGCCACGGCGGCCCTCAACAGTTTGACCCTCGGGGTGGCGGGCGTAGCGCTGTTCATCGCCCTGTTGACGCAAAGCCAGAGCCGCCTCGGACAACTGGCGCCGCTGTGGGCCCTGGGCGTCGGCCGCCGCCAACTGATGCTGCTCAACCTGGGGCAGACCTGGCTGTTGGCGGCCCTCACCCTGGTGTGCGCCGTGCCGCTGGGTTTGCTGCTGGCCTGGTGTCTGGTGGCGGTGATCAACGTCCAGGCTTTTGGCTGGCGCCTGCCGCTGCAGGTATTCCCGCTGCAGATACTGCGCTTGCTGGGGCTGGCGGCGCTGGCCACAGCCCTGGCGTCGGCCTGGCCGCTGTGGCGACTGCGCCAGAGCCAGCCTACGGATTTGCTGCGAGTATTTGCCGATGAGCGATAGATTTGTGCAAGCCAAGCTGACCCTGATCGGCCTCGTTTTATGCGCATTCAGCCTGCTGAGCGCCTGCGACAACAGCACACCACCGAACAGCGGCTTCGCCGGCCTGGCCAAGCCCAGCCAGGACTACGCCCAGGTCAGCCGCGGGCGGCCGTTCGTGTTCCCGCGCGATCACGCCGCGCACCCGGACTTTCGCATCGAATGGTGGTACGTGACCGCCAATCTCAAGGACGCCCAGGGCCAGTCGTTCGGCATCCAGTGGACGCTGTTTCGCAACGCTCTGCGTGCCCACAGCAGCGGCACCGGCTGGGCCGACAGCAATCTGTGGCTGGGTCACATCGGCCTCACCAGCGCCAATCAACAACGCTCGGTGCAGTACGTCGGCCGCGGTGGCGTCGGCCAGGCGGGTGTCAGCCTGCAGCCTTTCGCGGCCTGGATCGACAACAACTCGCTGCGCAGCCTGACGGCCCCGGACAGCCCCGACCCGCTGGCGCACATGGCCTTGGACGGCACCGGCAAGGACTTCAGCTACCACCTGCAATTGCGCACCAAACATGCACCTGTGCTGCAAGGCGACGCGGGTTACAGCCAGAAATCCACCCAAGGCCAAGCCTCGTATTACTACAGTCAGCCGTTCTTTCAAGCCAGTGGCGACATCGAGCTGGACGGCAAGCGCTATCAGGTTACCGGCACTGCCTGGCTGGACCGCGAATGGAGCAGCCAGCCCCTTGCTGACGATCAGCCCGGCTGGGACTGGCTGGCGCTGCATCTGCAGGACGGCAGCCAATTGATGCTTTATCGCCTACGGCAAAACGACGGCAAACACTACCTGACGGCCAACTGGATCGACCCCGATGGCCACAACCAGTTGCTCGGTGCCGATGCCTTGCAACTGACGCCGCAGACCCACACTCAGGTGCAAGGCCACAGCGTGCCGACCCGCTGGACGTTGAGCATCCCGAGCAAGCAGTTGCAGATCGATATCGAAGCCCTCAACCCGAACGCCTGGATGGCACTCAGTACCGGTTACTGGGAAGGCCCCGTGCATTTCAGCGGCAGCCAGCAGGGCGTTGGCTATCTGGAAATGACCGGCTATTGATCGAGTCAGGCCCGACTATCGATCCAGGTCTGGCAAAGGCCAATCGATATACCCCCGCAAGATCGCTTGGGCGACCAACGCTGTCTTGTTAGGCACCTGTAGCTTGGTGATCGCACTGGAAATATGAAACTGCACGGTGCGCTCGGCCAGCGACATGTCCGCCGCAATCTGCGCTGCGGTATGCCCTGTGGCGGTCTGTTCCAGTACGGTGATTTCGCGCTTGGTCAGCAACTTGTCCGTATAGCGAATGGGCAAGCCAATCGTCCCATCGTTGGCCACCGGCTCGACAGTGGCGACTGCCAGATGGCTGGTCAACGACAGCAGGGTGCTCGCTTTATCCTGAAACTCATCGACCCCGAGCTCAGGGCGCGAGCGTCCAACGCACAACACGGCCGCCCATCCATTGGTGTGATGGCAGGCCTGACTCATCCCATGGTTCACACCGACATCGCGCATCATTTGCCACAACACAGGTGTTTGGTTGAACAAAGCGGGTTGCCAGTGCAAGGGTTGCAGCGATACCCGCCCGTGTTGATAGCAAGGATCCTCAACATAGAGCCGCTGCTCGACGTATCGATCACCGAATGAATCATCCAGCGTCGTCTTCATCAACAACGGCGGTCTCAAAGGATTGGGATCAAGGACCGTGAATCGCCAAGAATCAAAGCCCAGATCACGTACAGTGGTAGACAGATTCTCGAACATCGGCTCGAGACGCTGCGCCTGGTCTACCAACGCCTTGCGTCTTGCTTCACTCCAGTGCGGCATTAAATCAGCTCCTTTGAATAAAATGGCCATGCCAAGCAAATTACCCGATCCGCGTCTACTGCAAAGCGTGAGTAATTATAAGCATCCAAAATCGCTCAAGACATAAATAAAAAACATGAGCCTTCACGCATAGATAGAAAATAAAACCGAATCAATACAAAATGTTACGATCGCCAAAGCGCCAGAAAATCACAGCCTATAGATTTTAAATCCTTATTTTTCAGTTGGTTATAGCGCACAGATAATATGCTTACCCATTTATGATACGCAGAGAGGTCAGCGGACAACAACATCACCAACATGAACTGCATTCAGGATAAAAATTCCGCTATCCCCCAACATACTTTCCTTAGTTACGTAATGTAAATCGGATTACAGTCTAAAATGTAAGAATTCATTAATTTCATACTGGCCAACCCAAACAGTATATAACTGGATGTCTACCGGCTATTGACTTCCTGCGCAGCGCTCATCCCGCAGCAAAGCACGCCGCCCGTCCTTATAACTTAATGATCTAAAACTCAGCCATCCTGCACCGGTCATCTCATAGGGTGCACAACGCACCTGATGCCGCCTCAACCACGAGCGCAGGCCTCTCCCCAACGGAACAACCGGTAAGGACTTATGTGCGGATTAGCTGGAGAGTTACGCTTTGATCAACAACCCCCGGACCTCGCGGCGGTTGAACGAATCACCCATCATCTGGCCCCGCGCGGCCCGGATGCATGGGGGTTCCACAGCCAAGGGCCGATTGCCCTGGGTCATCGTCGACTGAAAATCATGGACCTGTCCGATGGCTCCGCGCAGCCGATGGTCGACAACCATCTAGGCCTGTCGCTGGCTTTCAATGGCGCCATCTACAACTTCCCGGAACTGCGCAGCGAGCTCGAAGCGCTGGGCTACAGCTTCTTTTCCGGCGGCGATACCGAGGTGTTGCTCAAGGGCTATCACGCCTGGGGCGCCGACCTTTTGCCCAAGCTCAACGGCATGTTCGCTTTTGCCATCTGGGAGCGCGACAGCCGCCGGCTGTTTCTGGCCCGCGACCGCCTCGGCGTCAAGCCGCTGTACCTGTCGCGCACCGGCAGCCGCCTGCGTTTCGCCTCGGCGTTGCCAGCGCTGCTCAAAGGCGGCGACATCAACCCGGTGCTCGACCCCGTCGCCCTCAATCACTACCTCAATTTTCACGCGGTAGTGCCGGCTCCGCGCACCCTGCTGGCCAACATCGAAAAACTGCCGCCCGCGACCTGGATGCGCATCGACGCCGATGGCCGCACCGAGCAACAGACCTGGTGGACCCTGCCCTACGGTCCCAACCCGGATGAGCAGAACCTGGGCTTGGAAGACTGGGTCGACCGCGTCCTCGACAGCACCCGCGAGGCGGTCGCCATTCGCCAGCGTGCCGCGGTGGATGTCGGCGTGCTGCTGTCCGGGGGCGTCGACTCGAGCATGCTCGTGGGCCTGCTGCGCGAAGTCGGGGTCGAGAACCTGTCGACGTTTTCCATCGGCTTTCAGGATGCCGGTGGCGAGCGTGGCGACGAGTTTCAGTACTCGGACCTGATCGCCAAACACTACAACACGCAGCACCACCAACTGCGCATCGACGAACGCGAGATCATCGAGCAACTGCCCGCGGCGTTTCGCGCCATGAGCGAGCCGATGGTCAGCCACGACTGTATCGCCTTCTACCTGCTGTCGCGGGAAGTGGCCAAGCACTGCAAGGTGGTGCAGAGCGGCCAAGGTGCCGACGAGCTGTTCGCTGGCTATCACTGGTATCCGCAAGTGGACGGTGCGGCCGATCCCTACGGCGCCTATCGCGATGCGTTTTTCGATCGCAGTTATGCCGATTACGCGGACACGGTCATGCCCAAGTGGATGACCGCCAATGACGCGGCGGGCGACTTTGTTCGCGAGCATTTCGCCCAACCTGGCGCCGACGCAGCAGTCGACAAGGCCCTGCGCCTGGACAGCACCATCATGCTGGTCGACGACCCGGTCAAGCGCGTCGACAACATGACCATGGCCTGGGGCCTGGAAGCGCGCACGCCATTCCTTGATTACCGCCTGGTAGAGCTCTCGGCGCGCGTGCCGGGGCGGTTCAAGCTGCCTGATGGCGGCAAGCAAGTGCTCAAGGAAGCCGCGCGCCGGGTCATCCCCAGCGAGGTCATCGACCGCAAAAAAGGTTACTTCCCCGTCCCTGGCCTCAAGCACCTGCAAGGCGACACCCTGAACTGGGTGCGCGAGCTGCTGCTGGACCCGAGCCAGGACCGCGGCCTGTTCAACCCGTCCATGCTCGATCGCCTGCTCACTGACCCCCAAGGCCAGCTGACGCCGCTGCGCGGCTCGAAACTGTGGCAACTGGCGGCCCTCAATCTGTGGCTCAGCGAACAAGGAATCTGATCGATGAAAGCTTCAGCGACCGCTTACAGCCAGCGCTGGCTGCGCGGCCAATCACCGTCCTACGAGCGCCTCCAGGCACGCTTGGCCGAGGACGGCAGCGAGCAGGCACAACCGCGGCAATTGCACTGCGGGTGGGGCCGGCTGCTGATCGGTCATACCTACCCGACCCCGGACGCGTTGGCGCAAGAGCTGCTCAACGAGCAACCGGGCGAGCGCGACATTGCCCTTTATGTGGCGGCGCCGCAGAACGTGCTGGCCCATTCACCACAACAGTTGTTTCTCGATCCCTCGGACACCCTGCGCCTGTGGTTCAGCGATTATCGTCCTGCCCAGCGGGTGTTTCGTGGCTTTCGGATTCGCCGCGCCCACACCGAGGGCGACTGGCAGGCGATCAATGCGCTGTACCTCAAGCGCCGCATGCTGCCGATCGACCCGACGCTGCTGACCCCGCGCCACCAAGGCGGGCCGGTGTACTGGTTGGCCGAGGACGAGGACAGTGGCCAGGTGATCGGCAGCGTCATGGGCCTCAACCATCGCACGGCCTTCGACGATCCCGAGCACGGCAGCAGCCTCTGGTGCCTGGCGGTCGATCCGCGTTGCACTCGCCCCGGTGTAGGCGAAGTGCTGGTGCGCCACCTGGTGGAGCACTTCATGAGCCGCGGCCTTGCGTACCTTGACCTGTCGGTGCTGCAC
Organism: Pseudomonas baltica; assembly: GCF_031880315.1. Lineage (NCBI taxonomy): Bacteria > Pseudomonadati > Pseudomonadota > Gammaproteobacteria > Pseudomonadales > Pseudomonadaceae > Pseudomonas > Pseudomonas baltica. The sequence goes on from NZ_CP134771.1 coordinate 1,677,022, forward strand.
GATAACCGCTTGGCCAAGAATCTCTACGACAAGCTGGGTTTTCGCAACCTGCCGACCTTCGCCATCAAACGCAAGAACGGCATCAACCAGAAACTCTTCCTTGGCCCGGGACCGCAAGGCGAGTTCAACCCTTATGCACGCATCATCATCGACGAAGCGTTTCGCCGCGGCATCGATGTGCAGGTCGACGACGCCGAAGCCGGTATGTTCACCCTCAGCCATGGCGGTCGCCGGGTGCGCTGCCGCGAGTCGTTGAGCGACCTGACCAGCTCCATCAGCGTGGTCCTGTGTCAGGACAAAAGCCTGACCCACAAGACGCTCAAGGCGGCCGGCCTGAAACTGCCCGCGCAGCAACTGGCGGGTAGCGCGGACGACAACCAGGACTTCCTCGACGAGCACGGGCGCATCGTCGTCAAACCGCTGGACGGTGAGCAGGGCTTGGGTGTGGCTGTGGATTTGTCGAACCTGGAAGAAGTCCAGGAGGCGGTCGAGGCCGCGCGGCAGTACGACAGCCGGGTGCTCCTCGAAAGCTTCCACGAAGGCCTGGACCTGCGCATCGTGGTGATCGGCTTCGAAATGGTGGCGGCGGCCATACGCCGCCCGGCTCAGGTGGTGGGCGATGGCCAGAACACCGTGGGCTTCCTGATCGAGGCCCAGAGCCGGCGCCGCCAGGCAGCCACCGGAGGCGAGAGCCGGATTCCGGTGGATCACGAGACACTGCGCACGGTGCAGGCTGCGGGTTACGACTACGAGTCGGTGCTGCCGAGCGGTGAGGTGCTGCCGGTGCGGCGAGCCGCCAATCTGCACACCGGCGGCCATCTGGAAGATGTCACTGACATCTTGCATCCGACGCTGGTAGACGCCGCTGTGCGCGCTGCCCGGGCGCTGGACATTCCGGTGGTGGGCCTGGACCTGCTGGTGCCGGCCGCCGATCAACCCGAGTATGTGTTCATCGAGGCCAACGAACGCGTGGGCCTGGCCAACCACGAACCACAGCCGACCGCCGAGCGTTTCGTCGATCTGCTGTTTCCTCACAGTGGGCCGCGTTGAGCTTCACCCTGCGCGCCCTCTGTGCACACATTTCCTGTGGAAGCGGGCGCTGCCCGCGAAGCTTTTGACTGGGTCAGGCCTGAAAGCCTCCGCGGGCAGAGCTCGTTCCCACAAAAGCTATCCACCTCTCTATCCAAATCAGGAGTTTCCATGACTGACAAAATTCCCGAACCGGATATTCATTATCTGCAGAAAGTCCTGCTGGAAATGCTCGCCATTCCCAGCCCCACTGGCTTTACCGACACCATTGTGCGCTACGTGGCCGAGCGCCTCGAGGAGCTTGGCATTCCGTACGAGCTGACTCGCCGAGGCACCATTCGCGCCACGATCAAGGGCCGCAAGGACTCCCCCGACCGCGCCGTATCGGCGCATCTGGACACCATCGGCGCTAGCGTGCGGGCGTTCCAGGACAACGGTCGGCTGTCGCTGGCGCCGGTCGGCTGCTGGTCCAGTCGCTTTGCCGAAGGCAGCCGCGTGAGTGTGTTTACCGACACCGGCGTGATCCGCGGCAGCGTGTTGCCGCTAATGGCATCGGGGCACGCGTTCAACACCGCCGTGGATCAGATGCCGATTAGCTGGGACCATGTCGAGCTGCGCCTCGACGCCTATTGCGCGACCAAGGCGGATTGCGAATCGCTGGGCGTCAACATCGGCGACTTCGTGGCCTTCGATCCCCTGCCCGAGTTCACCGAGAGCGGCCATATCAGCGCCCGCCATCTGGATGACAAGGCCGGCGTAGCTGCCCTGCTGGCGTCGCTCAAGGCCATCGTGGAAAGTGGTGTGCAACCGCCCATCGACTGCCATCCACTGTTCACCATCACCGAAGAGATCGGCTCCGGCGCGGCGGCTGCATTGCCGTGGGATGTCAGCGAATTCGTCGGTATCGATATCGCACCAGTAGCCCCCGGACAGCAGTCCAGCGAGCATGCGGTGAGTGTGGCCATGCAGGACTCGGGCGGACCGTACGACTATCACCTGTCCCGGCACTTGCTCAAACTGGCGAGCGAGCACGAACTGCCAGTGCGCCGCGACCTGTTTCGCTACTACTTCAGCGATGCCCATTCGGCGATCACCGCCGGACATGACAGCCGCACGGCGCTGCTGGCCTTCGGTTGCGACGCCACCCATGGCTACGAACGTACCCACATCGACAGCCTCAACGCCCTGAGCCGGCTGCTGGTGGCCTATGTGTTGAGCCCGCCGGTGTTCGCCAGCGATGCCAAACCGGGCAATGCTTCACTGGAGAAATTCAGCCACCAGATCGAGCACGATGCACAGATGGAGAGTGATACCCGGGTGCCGACGGTCGAGTCGTTGGTGGGCAAATAACGGGGCACAGTGGAATCGTGTGGGAGCGAGCTCTGCTCGCGAAGAGGCCATCAGTCACACCGTATGCACTTCTTCGCGGGCTGAGCCCGCTCCCACGGTGGTTCTGCGGTAGCATGCACCCTTTACCCTGCGAGACCGTCCACCATGCTTATCCCCTACGATCAACTGGCGCCCGATACCCTCACCGGTCTGATCGAAGATTTCGTCACACGTGACGGCACCGACAACGGCGACGATACGCCGCTGCAGACCCGTGTCCTACGAGTGCGTCAGGCGCTGACCAAGGCCCAGGCCTTTATCGTCTTCGACCTTGACAGTCAGCAATGCCAACTGATGCTCAAACACGACATTCCGAAGGAGTTGTTTGATTGAGCCCCTCTCTGATCGCCCTGCCCTTGCGGATCCGCTGATAGATCTCGTCGCGATAGACCTCGACGTCCTTGGGTGCCATGACGCCCAGGCGCACGGTGCCGCCGCGAATTTCCAACACCTCGATCCAGATGTCATCACCCAAGTGAATGCGTTCGCTTGTTTTTCGTGTCAGTACCAGCATGTCCCTGCCCACCGTCGAAACCAATAAGAGCCCCAGATTGCAGGGGCTCAGGGTGGTTTTCAACCGGGTACAAGCGAATCAGGCGACTCCTACAAGGACGACGGAAACGCCCGTCAGAAGGGTCCTACAGCCTGTAGTGTCACTCGCTAAATTCAGCCTTGGCTCAAGCGTGGGCCCAGCAAAATCACTGTGGCGCCGATCACGCACAATAACGCCCCCCAGCCGTCGCTGGCCGTCGGCCGTACGCCCTCGACCAACGCCAGCCAGGCCAGCGAAGTGACGATGTAGATCCCGCCATAGGCCGCATAGGCGCGCCCGGCGTAGCCGGCCTCGACGCGGGTCAGCAACAGCGCGAAACATGTCAGGCTGAGCAACGCCGGGAGTACCCAGAGGGCGCTCTTGCCGAGGCGCAACCACATGTAAAACGCATAGCAACCGGCGATCTCGAACACGGCGGCCAGAAAAAACCATAGATAATTCAGCACAAGCGTTGTCTCATGACGATAAACCCAGGCGCAGCATACTGGGTCGCACGGTCGCTGTGACACCAATGTAGACAGGGCGCTGGCCCCGAAAAAGAGTACAGCCGAGCCATCCACTCGAACTGACACGTCTTTCGGGGGGCAAGGCCCCTGGGGACAGGGGAGGCGCAGCGGTTGTCTTTTTTACTGCCAAAGAGCCAAACACATGGGTCGAGTCGTTGCAGCTGCGGTGTACACCGCCGGCAAGAAAGTCGCGGATATCAGCCTCGAAGAAGGCAGCCAATGGGCCAGCAAGCCCAAGCATTTCGTCTGGATCGGCCTTGAACAGCCCGATGCACAGGAACTGGCCAACCTGCAATGCCAGTTTCACCTGCATGAACTGGCCATCGAAGACGCCTCAGAAAAACACAGCCGGCCCAAGCTCGAAACCTTCGGCGACGCCTTGTTCATCGTCACCTACTCGCCCGTGCGCCAGGACGGCAAGCTGGAGTTCATCGAGACCCATATCTTTGCCGGCCGCGGCTATGTGATTACCGCGCGCAACGGCCATTCGCGTTCCTATGCGCAGGTGCGCCAGCGCTGCGAGGCGCGGCCGCTGTTGCTCGAACACGGTGAGGATTTTGTGCTCTACGCCTTGCTCGACTTCGTCACCGAGAGCTACCAGCCGGTGACCGAATCCATCCATGCCGATATCGAACGCCTGGAGGCCAATGTGCTCGGCGGCGCGCTGCACGAGTCCGACATCCAGCATATTCACAGCCTGCGCGGCGACCTGTTACGACTGCGCCGCTATCTGGCGCCGATGGTGGAAATCAGCGAAGAGCTGCAGCGCCTGGATTTTCCGTTCATCGACAAGAACATGCGGCCGTACTTTCGTGACGTGCAGATTCATGTCAATCGGCAGATGGAAGACCTGACCACCATGCGCGAGATCGCCAGCCAGACCATCGAGATCGGTTTGCTGCTGGAGTCGTCGCGCCAGAGCATCACCCAGCGCAAGTTCGCCGCCTGGGCCGCAATCCTGGCGTTCCCGACAGCCGTGGCGGGGATCTACGGTATGAACTTCCATAACATGCCGGAGCTGGAATGGCGCTATGGATATTTTGTCGTGTTGGGGACGATCGCTACGGTGTGTACCACGCTGTATGTCAGCTTCCGCCGCTCGGGCTGGCTTTGAAGCGTCACTGACTCTTCACCAAGACCGCATGAGCGACGCCCCCCTCAAGCCTGGTGCGCGACGAAGCGCATCATCCACTCCGCCACCGTGGTGCCATGGTGCGGGCGGTCGAGGCTGGCGATACCGGCGCTGTAGATGGCCTCGCCGAGGTGCTGCTGGCGCAAGTCCAACAACGCCCGAGAGTAGTCGTGAATGAACTCCGGATGACCCTGGAAGCACAGCACCTGATCGTTGAGCTGATACGCCGCGAAGGGGCAGAACTCGCTGGAGGCCACTACCACCGCCTCCGGTGGCAATTGGGTGACCTGGTCCTGATGGCTGATCAGCATGGTCAGGTCATCCACTGGCGGGCTCATCCAGGGTGCATGGGCAGCGACCTGGTAATCATGAATGCCGACACCCCACCCTTGAGTGGCGCGCTCGGCCTTGCCACCGAGCAGCAGCGCCAGCAGTTGATGACCAAAGCAGATGCCGAGCAACTTGTCGCCACGCTGATAGCGATCCAGCAGGTACGTCTTGAGGGTTTGAATCCAGGGGTCGGTACCGAATGAGTCGGCCTTGCTGCCAGTGACGAGATAGGCATCGAATTTTTCGTCATCACCCGGGTAATGCTCGTCTACGACGTTATAGCGGACGAACTCGGAAGGGATCGGCTGCTGTGCGAACAAGCGCTCGAACATCTGGCCGTAGCCCTGGTATTGATCGACCAGCTCCGGACGCAGAAAGTCCGTTTCCAGAATGCAGATGCGTAACGACATAAAAATTCTCGACACTGGGAAGAAGGTGAAGGCATTGGCCAAACCTTGCCTTGAAAGATTGCCTCAAGGCAAGGGGAGCGCGAAAAAATCACCTCTGACGAACGGCAATCCCATGCTGAATCGTTACTACTCGCCTCCAACGCCTCTAGCTGGCGGCTGGTGACGCGTGCGCCAGTGGGCTTATTCCCATGAAAGATTAGAATTCAAGTCGTTCATACAAAATGGTTCTAAGTCATAGTCCGCGTGGCTTCTACTGTTAACCCTGTACCTCCGCTGCCGGGTTTTGCCGGAGCCGGAGGTCGACGATCGATTTCGCAGTTCTGGCCGTTGCCCGGGCTACGCGGCAAGCAGTCGGCACATCGCAATAACAACAAAGGCACCGAGCCATGTTCAGACATCCCAAAATTCGTCAGGCCGGACTCATCGTGGTAGCAACGACGTTGCTGCTGATCATTCCCAATCTGACCAGGTTGATTGGTTGAAACAGCGTCGCGGGCAACACCCGCTCCCACATTAGACCCTGTCCTGTGGGAGCAGCCGTTGCCCGCGATGCTATTTGCCCTCCAATCTACTGGCGCTGCACCTGAATCCTCGGCATCGACACGGCCTTGGCATGCATCTGCTCGAAGCCACCGCCACGACGCATGCCGCGAACCGGGCAGGCATCCAGGTAGTCCAGGCCCACGGCCAGCTTGAGGTGGCGCTCGGGCCGGGAGAGCCCATTGGTCACATCGAAGCTGTACCACGCATCGTCGATCCAGGCTTCAGCCCAAGCATGGCTGGCCAGGTGCTCGCTGTTCTCGCTGAACAGATAACCCGACACGTAGCGCGCGGGCACGTGCAAGCTGCGGGCGCAGGCCAGGAACGCGTGGGTGTGGTCCTGACAGACGCCGGCTTTGGCCTCGAAGGCCTCGGCGGCGCTGGTGTCGACCTTGGTCACCCCAGGGGTATAGGCGATGTGCTGGTTGAGGCCATGCATCAAATCGATCAGCGCATTGCGATCCCGGCGTTGGTTGCATTGCTGGGCCGCGAACTCGCGCAAGGCGGCATCCGGCTCCGTCAGGCGGGTCATCCGCAAGAACGGAAACGCAGACTGGCTTTCATGTTCCGACTCGCTCTTCTCATCGATATCGACCTGACCGCGGGCCTTGATGACGATGCTCTCGTGGGGCTCGTCCAAGGTCAGTACATGGAAGATATTGCCGAACGGGTCGATCTGCGCGCGCACCTGGCGAGGCAGGTCCAACTCCCAGCTGAGGACATGCTGGCGATCGCTGTCGTGGGGCGTCAGGCGCAGATACTGGATGCTGGCACGCACTTCGTCGTCATAGTGGTAAGCGGTTTCGTGACTGATCGAAAGCCTCATAGAGCCTCCAGGTAAGAGCTGTGAATTTCGTTGCCCAGCTGAGCCATCAGCGGGATGGATTCGTTCAACCACTCATGCAGGCCTTCTTCGAGGATCTCGCTGATCCCGGTATAGCGCAGGCGGGCATCGAGCTCTGCAGCCAAGCGCTGAGCCGGCCGACCATTGGTGCCTGGCAGTTGCGACAGGGTCTGGTCGATCTCTTCAGTGCAGGCACGCAGCGAACGCGGTACATCGGCACGCAACAGCAGCATCTGCGCAACGTTGCGCGCCGAGGGCGCATCGCGGTAGATCTCGGTGTACGCCTCGAACGACGACAGAGACCGCAGCAGGGCACTCCATTGGTAGTACCCGCGGGCGGAACTGTCGCTGACGGCGTCGGCTTCATCACCGAGCATTTCGTATCTGGCATCGAGCAAACGCAAGGTGTTATCGGCGCGTTCGATAAAGGTGCCCAAGCGAATGAAGCGGAAGGCATCATTGCGCATCAGGGTGCCGTAGGTGGCACCGCGAAACAGGTGCGAACGCTCTTTCAACCACTCGCAGAAGCGACTCATGCCATAGCGGCTCAGGCCTTGCTCAGCGATTCCGCGAATTTCCAGCCACGTGGAGTTGATGTTCTCCCACATGTCGGCGGTGATCCGCCCGCGCACGGCATGGGCACTGGCACGCGCCGCGCCCAGGCAGCTGTAGATGCTGGCGGGATTGGTGGCGTCGAGGGCAAAAAAGAACAACAGACGCTCGGCGTGCAGCTTGCCGTGACGCTCCAGGTAATCATCCAGCGTGCCGGTAATCAGCAACGGCATGGCCATCTCGTCGAGGCCTTCACGACCATCCTGCGGCATCAGCGACAGCGAATAGCTGACGTCGAGCATGCGTGCGAGGTTTTCGGCACGCTCCAGGTAACGCGACATCCAGTACAAATCCGAGGCGGTTCTACTTAGCATTGGCAGGCTTCCTTAATCTTCAACCACCCAGGTGTCCTTGGTTCCGCCGCCCTGGGAGGAGTTGACCACCAGGGAGCCTTCACGCAGCGCCACTCGGGTCAGGCCGCCAGGGACCACGCGGGTTTCACGACCGGACAGCACGAACGGGCGAAGATCGATGTGACGTGGAGCGATGCCGTTCTCGACAAAGGTCGGACAGGTCGACAGGGACAACGTCGGTTGAGCGATATAGGCGTGGGGCTTGGCCTTCAGGCGGGCACGGAAGGATTCGATCTCGGCAGCACTGGCCGCCGGGCCCACGAGCATGCCGTAGCCGCCCGATCCTTGAGTTTCCTTGACCACCAATTCCGGCAAGTGGGCCAGTACGTGAGACAGCTCGTCGGGCTTGCGGCACTGCCAGGTGGGCACGTTCTTGAGGATGGCTTCTTCGTCCAGATAGAAACGAATCATGTCGGTGACATACGGGTAGATGGATTTGTCGTCCGCTACCCCGGTACCGATGGCGTTGGCCAACACCACGTTGCCTGAGCGATAGGCCGACAGCAGGCCAGGCACGCCCAGCGCCGAATCCGGATTGAACGCCAGCGGATCGAGGAAAGCGTCGTCGAGCCGGCGGTAGATCACGTCCACCGGTTTGGGCCCGGAGGTCGTGCGCATGAATACCCGATCGTCACGCACGAACAGGTCCGCACCCTCTACCAGCTCGACACCCATCTCCCGCGCCAGGAACGCATGCTCGAAAAACGCGCTATTGAAGCGCCCAGGGGTCATCACCACCACGCTGGGATTATCCAGCTGGCTGGAGCTCTTGAGGGTATCGAGCAGCAAGTTGGGGTAATGATCGATGGGAGCGATGCGCTGCGCGGAGAACAGCTCGGGGAACAGGCGCATCATCATCTTGCGGTCTTCGAGCATGTAGCTGACGCCGCTCGGCGTGCGCAGGTTGTCTTCCAGCACGTAGTAAGTGCCGTCACCATCGCGAACCAGGTCGACCCCGGAGATATGCGAATAAATGTCACGGTGCAGGTTGAGGCCCTGCATCGCCAATTGGTACTGCTCGTTGGCCAGTACCTGTTCGGCCGGCACGACACCTGCCTTGATGATGCGCTGATCGTGGTACAGGTCGGCAAGGAACATGTTCAACGCCTTGACCCGCTGAATACAGCCTTTTTCCACCACTCGCCACTCGCTGGCAGGAATGCTGCGCGGGATGGTGTCGAAAGGAATCAGCCGTTCGGTACCCTGCTCGTCCCCGTATAGGGTGAAGGTGATACCGGCGCGATGGAACAGCAGGTCGGCTTCACGCCGCCGTTGGGCCAGAAGGTCGTCAGGCGTGTCGGCAAGCCAGCGTGCGAACTCGCGATAATGCGGGCGGACATTGCCGTCGGCATCGTACATCTCATCATAATTGGTGCGGCTCATGCCGTACTCCTTGTCACCCGGACACAAGAACCATCGCAAGGCCCGTGCCATCGGCATAAACGCTTGAAAATCAACCCTTTGGAGCCAAGCGCCAAATGCCTCGCACCAAAGCTGTGCGGCAAACGCTCCAATGGAATCGCCAACGCTTCATCACGATGCAGCCCATCGATTATGACCAGCTTAGCCGGTAGAGAATTCATTGGCATAAGGATGACTGTTTTACTGCGTGTGACCGGCAATCCTTGCAGGTGAACGCACTTAGCAGAACTGCCAGATGCGTCGCTGTATTTTTTGACGCCGAAGGCGTCGGGTGTTGCCAAAAGGGGCGAGTGTCGCCACCCGCCCCTTTTCGAGGACCTGCCTGAGTCAAGCGTGCTGCCGCTTGATTTCGTGCTTGACTCCCCAGCCTTCCACCTCGCCCCCCAGTGGCTCTATCAAGGTTTCGAGTTCTTGTTCGAACTCACCGATCCCACCATAAGTCGCGTACATCACCTTGCTCAGCTCCAATCCCCAGCCGCCGTCGTCACGCTCGCAGACCTGCGCGTTGAGCGACTCGCCCTGGAACTTGCCGGCAGCCACCCGCGCACGGTCTTCGTCGGGGAAGACCGCGTAGAACTCGATGGGATGGATACGGGCGAAATCGAAGCCGCCTTCCTTCATGCGGCGCAGTACGGAGATGCTGATGTCTTCTTGATAGGCTGTGCTCATGGATCGTCCTCCTCAGATTGATGGATAGACTTTCAGTGTTCCAGGACCTCCCTTCTTGATAAGCGGGTTGGACAGCGCAACGCAAACGGTCACCTGGGAACAGCATGTAGCGAACAGACAGACCGTAGCGAACAGGACATTCGCCAGGGCCTGAGTTGCAGAGTAACGCGAAGGGCAACGGTGTACCAGTGGGTCTTTCAGGCAGCCGCTGTGATGGAAATGATCTTCACCCCGCCATGTTCCTCGAGCGAACGTTCGGTGGGCTTGTCGACCCGCCCTTCGAAATCGTTGAGGTTGGCTTTGTCGATCACCGGGAACAATTGCGCACGAATCAGCACCGCAGCATCTTCCCTGCTGGGCTCCTGATCCTTGCTCACCGTAATGCTGGTGGGCATGCCGGTTTGATCGATGAAGTTGATCACCCACTCTTTCATTGGTATCTCCTCAGCTGATGGCACAAGAAGCTGTGTGATACGTGCTTGTGGAGCAGTAGACCGGATGGGGTTGGCAATCGTTCAGCGCGATTGCGATGCGCAAAACAACTGTGGGAGCGGGCACGGCCCGCGAAGCCTTTGAAAGCTTCACGGGCAGCGCCCGCTCCCACAAGGGGTTGCGCTGGATCAGTTGTCCTTGGCGGCCTTTTCGGCACCGGCACGGTTATCGATCAGCGCTTGGGTGGCGGTCTGGATAAAGGCATCCAGGCGCTGGCGCAGGTCGGCCTTGTCGGCGGCATCAGGGTCGCCATCCGGGATCGCCTCGGCGCTGAACTGACGGCCCAGCTGATAGTGATACAGCTTGGGCGGCATGTCCTTCTCGGCCGGCTCGATGAAGATGCGGTTGCCGGTGACCAGGGCCACTTCCAGCTCACCGCCCGAGGGCTTGATCATGCCGAAACCAGGATCGCCCGCCGGCAGGTTGAGCAAGTCGCGCCCCCAGCACTGGGTGCGGCTGGTCCCACCGAGACGGCCCATGATGGTCGGCACGATATCGACCTGAGTACCCACGGTGTGGTTGACCGCACCGAACTTCTGCTGGATGCCCGGGCCGATCAGCAGCAACGGTACGTTGAAGCGCCCCAGGTCCATTTCGGTGACCTGGTTGTTGTTGGCAAACCCGTGGTCACCGACGATGACGAACAGCGTCTGGTTGAAGTACGGCGACTTGCGGGCCTTTTCGAAGAACTGCCCCAGCGACCAGTCGGCGTAGCGCATGGCGGTCAGGTGCAAATCGAGGCTGCCCTGGCCGGTGACCGGCTCGACCGGCAGTTTTTTCGGCAAGGCGTACGGCACGTGGTTGGACAGGCTTTGCAGCAGCGCGTAGAACGGCCGCCCCTTGTCGCCCCGAGCTGCCAGCTCCTCGTTGCCGCGATCGAACATGTCCTGGTCGGACACGCCCCAGGTCGGGTCGGAGAACACCGGATTGACGAAGTCGTTGCGGCCGATGAAGGTGGTCATGCCCTGGTTGCCGAAGAAACCCGACTGGTTGTCCCAGGCGAAATCGCCGTTATAGACATACACGTCGTCGTACTTGCGCGCACTCAGCTGAGCCGGGAGGCCCGACAATTTGTGCGACCCCTCTGGCGTCTGCATCAGGTATTCGAAGCCCGGCAGGTTGGGGAAGCAGCCCATGGTGGCGAACATGCCCTGGTGGGTATGGGTGCCGTTGGAGAAGAAGTGGTCGAACAGCACGCCCTCCTTCGCCAGCTTGTCGAAGTTCGGCGTGATGTTGGTATCCGCCCCCAGCGCGCCCACCGAGTGACCGGCGAAGCTTTCCATGAGGATGACCACGACGTTCTTGATCGGCAGGGTGTTCTCGGCCGGCGGCGTGTTATCACGGCGCACCGGTGCCAGATCAGGCTCGACCAGGGTGTCGTTCGGCGTCAGCAGCATCTTGCGCACTACGTCCCGAGCTACATCAGGGGGCATGGTCGACTTCCAGATGTTGCTGCGCTGCTCGGAGAATTCGCTTTTGGCGGCTTCGATCAGGCTCAACGTGGAGTTGAGGCCCAACTGGTTGGCGAAGTTGGAATCGGTGGTGTAGGCATCACCCCAACGCAGCGGCGGACCTTGGCGCAGCGTGCCGCGGGCGGACAGCACCAGCACGGCCGCGCAGATCACCAGCACGCCCAGGCGCAGGAACCACTTGGCAGGTACGCGTGGGGTATGTGGCCGGGTCAAGCGATCGATACCCTTGAACACCAGGCTCAGCAGCCAGGTCACCAAGGCCCAGGCCAACAGGTAGCGGACCACCGGATAGCCGTACCAGATCATGCTCAGTACGGTTTTCGGGTCTTCCTTGACGTACTGGAACACCAGGCCGTTGAGACGTTGGTGAAATTCACGGTAGAAGTCCATGTCCATCAGCCCGAGGAACAGGGCAATGCTGGACGTGACCGTCAGCCACAGGCGCCAGATGCAACGCATTGCCATCAGCCGTTGGAACAGCAGGCCCAACGTTACCGGCACGAGGATGTAAGCGGTAAGGCGCAAGTCGAAGCGCACGCCATTGCCAAAAGCTTCGAGGAAGGTCGAAGCGGGCGTGGTGAGAATCATCTCGCGGTTGTAAGCGAGCAGCGCCAGACGCAGCAGGCTGAGCATGACCATGATGGCCAGGCCGCTGAGGAGCATATAGGCGATGTGTGACCTGACGGTGGGTTGCGGCAGCCGAGGCTTGGCTAGCGGTGGGCTGGAGGCGTCCGGGTTGGCCATAGCGTGTGATGATCCCTTGGATTTCGATTGGATGTGTAGGGCGCGGATTGTCGGCAACGGGCTGTCAAAATTGCGTTGGCAGGATCAAGCGCTTCGCGCGCAGAGCCCGCCCCTGGAGAGGCACTTAACCCCTGTGGGAGCGGACTCCGCCCGCGAATGGCACGCGTACGCACCGGAATACTTGCTTACACTCTGCAACACATTAAGCAGCACGACGAATGCGCCCTGTAACGGCGCGCATTCTACGTGGAGGAAGAGGAAGGGTCGAACGTTGCGGATGAAACCTGAGGGAATCCATGGTGAATTCCCCCGCTGCGGGCTAGACCCGCACGTTGCCACGCGGCCCGGCAATGGCCCAGATGATCAAGCCGAGAACCGGCAACAGAATGATCAACAGGATCCACAGCACCTTGGCACCGATTTCGGCACCGCTTTTGATCACGTTAAGGATCGCCCAGATATCCAGAGCAAGAATGATCAGGCCGATCAAGCCATTGAAGGTAGAACCCATGTGATGCTCCTTGAGGGAAGAGTCGCTATGGGTATGAGCATTGGCGGGGGGCAGAGGTTCCGTACTGCGCCACACACCGGTGGCAAGGCGGGGTTATTGATGGACCGCTACCTTCAGCGCTTCCAGGGCCGGCGCAGCGGCAATGCCCGCGGTGCTGCACAACTCGAGCACCCGCGGCACGTCGTTGCCATAGACCAGCACCACTTGCAGTTCGTCGTCGAGCAACTGGCTGAAGTTCATCAGCACGTAGCCACCGTCTTCCTTGGCCATGGCGCTCATCTGCAGCTGGATGCGATTGAGCGCGGTGAGCGCTTCGGTCTTGGCCAACTGCTTGGCCTTGAGGTTGAAGGCCACTGCCGGGCCGAACGAGGCGACGATCTGCGCGAACAGGTCGGCGTAGGTGTCGGCCTGAAACAGCACGGTGTCGGGCAGGCTGCCGACGACAATCCACTCACCCAGCGGGATAGGAAAGGTGTCGTCGTAGTTGATGTCCGGGTTGGCGGCCAGAAAGCCCGTCGGATCGGCATAGGCCGCTGCGGCTTCGTCGGCGATGCGTTCGATGTCCGGCGCCGTCATGCACCCCGAGCTGATTTTGCCGATGAGTTCAACGAGAGTGGCTTTCATGACGGTGACCTGCGCGGGGATCGAAAAAGGGTCGCGAAGAATACACTATCCAACCTTGTGGGAGCGGGCTCTGCCCGCGAAGCTTTTAACAGAATTCGCGGGCAGAGCCCGCTCCCATAAGGAGTACATTCCAGCAGTTTCAGCCCAGGAGTTTTTGCAGCTGTGCGGTGGTTTCGGCCGCGCCCATGGCTTGCGCGGCGCCCAGCGCGGTCACGCCCTTGGCGTCCTGGGCGCTGGGGTTGGCGCCTTTGCCCAGCAGATAATCGACGATTTCTACCCGATTGAACATGGCCGCCATCATCAGCGCCGTACGGCCATCTGCGGAGGCGCCTTCGATATCGGCGCCATGCTCGATCAACGCCTGCACCACGCCCAGGTCGCCCTTGAACGCTGCGCCAGCCACCGGGCTTTGACCATTGTCATTACGGATCTCCGGATCGGCGCCGTGCTCGAGCAGCACCTTGACCGCATCGACGTGGCAGTAATAGCTGGCCAGCATCAGCAAGGTATCGCCTTTGTGGTTGCGCAGGTTGACTGGCAGGCCTTTTTCCAACAGACGAGCAAGCATCTGGGCATCGCCCTGGCGCGCCACATCGAACACCTGCGCGGCAAACTCGGCGGCTTCGTCGGGGGTCATCTGCGGGCCTTGGGGTTGGTCGGACATGCGGTGCGGCTCCTGGTCAAAAAATAAGTGGGGCGAGTCTGTGCAGGATTGCGCCGTTGGTCAACAGACTGCGGCTATCGGTAGGTGGCAAGGGAATTTATCGGCGAATCATGGTCATAGATTGTGTACGTGCGTACAAATTCCCTTCCCGCGTTATCCCCGACCCGCTCAATTTGCATCCCCCTCCTGCGACGATCTTGCAAATTGCACGAAACAAAAAAATCCTGATATTTTCAAATCATTGATTTTAAAGGGAATTTTTATTTAGCCAAAACTGGCACAGTCACTGCACTCCTTACTTGCAAAGCCTGCCTACGCAAGACCTGAGGAGCTGACATGAACTTTATCCAAGAGAAATTCACTTCGCTGTTTTCCGAGTACGAAGTTACTGCTCAACCGCGTCCAGACGGCGCCGTGCTCCTGACCCTGCGCGATCAGGCCGGCAAACAGATCCGTCGTTCGATCTCTTACGCCCAACTGAACACACCGGAACAGCTGTCCTGGGTGATCAGTGCGATCCGCCGCGACCTGGCTGCCGAGGCCAGTGACCTGCCAGCGATCAACATGCTGCAGAGCCAGAATCGCTTCGCCCTGCCGACTTATCATTCGGCTTGATCAATACGGTAATACTCCTGTGGGAGCGGGCGCTGCCCGCGAAGCTTGCCAAGGCTTCGCGGGCAGGGCCCGCTCCCACAGTCGTTTCCAGCGCTTGATCAGATGGCGTCTTCCAGACGCGGAAAACGCTCGGCAATCGGATCGCCTGTGAAGTTAGCCGGCGCATCGCCCGCATTGTTGTACAACCGAATCGCCACGATGTATGGGTTCTCGCCCAGATCGAACCAGTGGCGGGTACCCGCCGGTATAGCGATCAGGTCATCCTTTTCACACAGCACCGCATACACGTAATCGTCGATATGCAGGTAGAACAACACCCTCCCCGCAACGAAAAATCTGACTTCATCTTCGCCATGCCGGTATTCGCGCAGGTACTTTTCCCGCAGCTCGGTTTTGCGCGGGTGGTCGCTGTCCAGGCTGATCACGTCGACCGTCATATAGCCGCCTTCGCTTTTCAACTCGTCGATGCGCTGCTGATAAGCACCGAGGACATCTTCTTCGCTCGCACCAGGACGAATCGAAGTGCTGGCCGTCCAGCGTTCGAAGCGCACGTTATGTGCCTTGAGGGTGCTGGTGATGTCCTCGGCGTGGGTCAGGACCTTGTTGGGGACATCAGGGCTATCAACGTGGTAAACGGTCAAACTGCTCATCGGGCCACTCCTTGAGGGTCGGCGATCAGTGGGTGATCGCGCGTTCAGCACAATTTGTTCAATATGGAAAAACCTGAAGTTGGACGCCTGGGGTTCAGGCGTGTTCCTCTTTCAGGGTGATCAGTATCAACAGGGTAGCTGCCAACGCCGCCGCGCTGGCAATCGCAAAAGTGACGGCTGGCCCCAGGCTGTTCCAGGTATAGCCCGCGTACAGCGCGCCCAACGCACCGCCGATGCCGGACAGCGCCGCGTACAGCGCCTGGCCTTGCCCTTGCTGTCGTGCAGCAAAGCTACTTTGCACGAAGTGAATGGCCGCTGCATGAAAGCTGCCGAACGTAGCGGCGTGCATCACCTGAGCAATCAGCAATATCCACAGATGATCGGCAAAACTGCCCAGCAAGCACCAGCGCAATGCCGCCAGGGCGAAGCTGACCGCCAACACCCGGCGCACCGAGTACCGCGCCAATATCCGGCTCATGAGCATGAACATCAGCACTTCGGCCACCACGCCCACGGCCCAGAGCACACCGATGAGCGCACTGCTGTAGCCGAGCGAAGCCAGGTGCAAGGTAAGAAAGGTGTAGTAAGGCCCATGGCTCAGTTGCATCAGCCCGACGCAAGTGTAAAAAGCCATGACCCCTGGCTGGCGCAATTGCGCGACGAAGCCGCCAGCCAGCAGCGATTTGCCCGCACTGATGGGCTGGGCCACGGGTATCCAGAAGCTGGCCAGCAGAATGCCTGAAAGGATCACCACTACCGCATAGGGATAAATGTCGAGGCCGAACCAGCCGAACAGACGTCCGAACAACACAACCGTGAGGATGAACCCGATCGAGCCCCACAGGCGGATCTGGCTGTAACGCTGTGGCTCGCTGCGCAAATGGGCCAGGACGATGGTTTCGAATTGCGGCAGCACGGCGTGCCAGAAGAACGCATGCATGGCCATGACCAGCGCCAGCGCGGCGTAACTCTTGTCGAAAAAGATCAGGCTGAAGCTGAGCAGCGCGCACATGGCGCCAAAGCGTACGATGGTCAAGCGTCGGCCGGTGCGATCTGCCAACCAGCCCCACAGGTTGGGCGCTACGCAGCGGGTCAGCATGGGGATGGCCACCAGCTCGCCGATGCGCGCGCTGCTGAAACCCAGATGATCGAAGTACTGCGCCAGGAACGGCGCAGTGGCGCCAAGCAAAGCGAAGTAGAACAGATAGAAGGTCGACAGGCGCCAGTACGGAATTGGCGCCTGGGCGGTCACGCCGCCCTCACGACTGACCGAGCACTGGCGTGGTCACCCGCACATCGGCGTTTTGGCCGCGGTGGCGCAGCAGATGATCGAGCAGCACGATGGCCATCATGGCCTCGGCAATGGGCGTGGCACGGATGCCGACGCACGGGTCATGGCGGCCTTTGGTGATCATGTCCACGGCGGCGCCATTGACGTCGATCGACTGCCCCGAGGTCGTGATGCTCGAGGTCGGCTTGAGCGCCAGGTGCGCAATGATCGGCTGACCCGACGAAATCCCGCCGAGGATGCCGCCGGCATTGTTGCTCAGAAAGCCCTGCGGGGTCAGCTCGTCGCGGTGCTCGGTGCCACGCTGGGCGATGCTGTCGAAGCCGGCACCGATCTCTACCCCTTTGACCGCGTTGATACTCATCAGCGCGTGCGCCAGGTCAGCGTCCAGACGATCAAAAATCGGCTCGCCCAGGCCCGGCATCACGCCATCGGCCACGACGGTGATCTTCGCTCCCACGGAATCCTGGTCGCGGCGCAGTTGGTCCATATAGGCCTCCAGCGCCGGGACCTTGTCCGGATCGGGGCAGAAAAACGCATTCTGCTCGACCGAATCCCAGGTCTTGAAGGGAATTTCGATCGGGCCCAGCTGGCTCATGTAGCCGCGCACCCGAATCCCCAGACCGGCCAGGTATTTTTTCGCGATGGCACCGGCCGCGACACGCATGGCGGTCTCGCGCGCCGAGCTGCGGCCGCCGCCACGGTAATCGCGCACCCCGTACTTGTGGTGATAGGTGTAATCGGCGTGGGCTGGGCGGAACAGGTCCTTGATGGCCGAGTAGTCCTTGGACTTCTGATCGGTGTTGCGGATCAGCAGGCCGATGGAGGTGCCCGTGGTGCGGCCCTCGAATACGCCAGAGAGGATTTCGACTTCGTCGGCTTCCTGGCGCTGGGTGGTGTGGCGGCTGGTGCCTGGCTTGCGGCGATCGAGGTCGCGCTGCAGGTCGTCCAGCGACAGTTCGAGGCCCGGTGGGCAACCGTCGACAATGGCGACCAGGGCCGGGCCATGGCTCTCGCCGGCGGTGGTGACAGTGAACAGCTTGCCGAAGGTATTGCCGGACATGCGTAAGGCTCCGCGAATCAACCTGAGAAACGATGCGCCAGTATACGCAGGCTGGCCTGACGGCGCACGCCCCCGCAGGGTGGGCATCGAGCAACAACGGGTTTTGGTGACAAGAGGTTTCATCACGCGAACGTTGCGAGCGGGGTAGAGTCCAACCGGAACCTTTACCGATACTGGCTTGATGATGTTACGGCAATTTCCGATGTTTCGGGCCCTGGCCCTGCTTGTGGTGTTCTGCAGTTCACTGGCGCAAGCCGCCAGCCCCGTCGTCTTGCAGCGGCCCATCGACCTTGACGTCCCAGGCGGTCAGTTGCACGGCAGCCTGTTGCTCCCGCAATCCAGGCAGCCAGTGCCAGTGGTGCTGATCATTCCAGGTTCCGGGCCGACCGACCGCGACGGCAACAACCCCGACGGCGGCCATAACGATTACTTGCGCCGGCTGGCGCTGTTGCTGGCGGCCAACAATATCGCCAGCGTGCGCTACGACAAACGCGGCGTGGCCTCAGGGCTGCCGCTGGCGCCCGATGAACGCATGCTCAATGTCGAGTCCTATGTGGCCGATGCGGTGGCCTGGGGCAAGCAGCTCAAGCAGGATCCGCGCTTCAGCACGCTGATTATCCTCGGCCACAGCGAAGGCTCGTTGGTCGGTGGCCTGGCCGCTCCCGAGGCGGGCGCGAAGGCGATGATCTCGGTGGCGGGCAGCGGCCGGCCGGTGGATCAGGTACTGCGCGAGCAATTGCAGGCGCGCGTGGCGCCGAGCTTGTTGCCGCGTAGCGAGCAGATCATCGCCAGCCTCAAGGCCGGGCATCTGGACACCGATGTGCCCAAACCGCTGCAGGTGGTGTTCCGCCCCAGCGTGCAGCCATACCTGATCAGCCTGTTCCGCCAGGACCCGGCCAAAGCCTACGCCGCCTTGCGCATGCCGGTGCTGATCGTGCAGGGACGCAACGATATTCAGGTGGGTGTCAAGGATGCCGAAGCACTGCACGCCGCCCAGCCCAAGGCCGAAATGGCGCTGATCGGCGGGATGAACCACGTGCTGCGCATCGTGCCGATGGACATGAAGGCCCAGGTGGCTTCGTACCGCAACCCTGACTTGCCGCTGGCGGATGCCCTGGGCAAGCGGGTGGTGGCATTTATCGAGCAGCAGCGATAGGGCTTTTTGGCGTAGCGGATGGCCTCTTCGCGAGCAAGCCTTGCGCCCACGGGCGTACACCTGTGAGCGCAAAGACGGGTCGCGAAGAGGCCCGCAGGATCACCTACAAATTCACCACGTTCACAAACCGCGAGGCCGCCGTCTCGTCAATCTTCAGGTTGGTGAAGTCGAACAGATTGCGGTCCGCCAGTTGCGATGGCACCACGTTCTGCAGGCCGCGGAAAATACTGTCTACACGTCCTGGCGTCTTGCGTTCCCAGTCCTGCAGCATCTCCTTGACCACCTGACGCTGCAGGTTTTCCTGTGAGCCGCAGAGGTTGCAGGGGATGATCGGGAATTGCTTGAAGTCCGAATACGCCTGGATGTCCTTCTCGATGCAATAGGCCAGCGGACGGATCACGACGTTGCGACCATCGTCGGCGCGCAGCTTGGGCGGCATGGCCTTGATGCTGCCGTTGAAGAACATGTTGAGGAAGAACGTCTCGACGATGTCGTCGCGGTGATGCCCCAAGGCCATCTTGGTCGCGCCGATCTCGTCGGCGAAGGTGTACAGCGTGCCGCGGCGCAGGCGTGAGCACAGCGAGCAGGTGGTCTTGCCCTCCGGGATCAACTCCTTGACCACCGAGTAGGTGTCCTTCTCGACGATGTGATACTCGACACCCAGCTCCTTGAGGTAGGCCGGCAACACGTGCTCGGGGAAGCCGGGCTGCTTCTGGTCCATGTTGACCGCGACGATATCGAACTTGATCGGCGCCACCTTCTTCAGGTGCATGAGCACGTCGAGCATGGTGTAGCTGTCTTTGCCGCCGGACAGGCAGACCATGACCTTGTCGCCGTCTTCGATCATGTTGAAGTCGGCGACGGCCTCACCGGCCAGCCGGCGAAGACGTTTTTGCAATTTGTTCTGACTGACCGAAAGGGTGCCCATAGCGCTAGCAGATCCGCGAGGTATGACGAAAAGGCGGCTATTTTACGCATAAATGCGGGCGCGGTGCAGGCGTCCTGTCTGTTCGTGAGCGCCTGCGAAGAGTGATCTACACTGCAAGGACAGGTCGCAAGACCGCACACGGAGGATCGGCAATGATGCACCACGTTGTCGGGCTGTTCACCCACCCCGACCAGGAATGGCGGCAGATTCGCAGCGAAGACGAGTCGATCCGCCATCTGTACCTCACTCACACGTTGTTATTGGCGGCCATCCCTGCTGTTGCTGCCTTTATCGGTACTACTCAAGTGGGCTGGGTAATCGGTAACCGCGCGCCAGTCGTGCTCACTCAGCATGCGGCGGCCTGGATGGCGTTGATGTCCTACGCGGCGATGCTCGGTGGCGTCGCGGTGATGGGTACTTTCATCCACTGGATGGCCCGCACCTACGACAAGATGCCTACCATGGCCCGCAGCGTTGCCTTTGCTACCCACACCGCGACGCCGCTGTTCATCGGCGGTGTGGCGGCGCTCTATCCGCATTTATGGCTGGGCATGCTGGCAGGGCTCGCCGCTGTGGCCTACACCGTGTACTTGCTGTATGTCGGGCTGCCGACCTTCATGGGGCTGAACGAGGACGAGGGGTTTCTGTTCTCCAGCTCAGTGCTGGCGGTGGGGTTGATCGTGCTGGTGGCGATCATCGCTCTGAGCGTGATCATCTGGGGGCTGGGTGTGGGGCCGGTGTATGCCCTTGAGTGACGAGGTGAGATGACCGGCTTCTTCGTGGGCGGACACGCACCCCATCCATCAGGATCGAAAACCAGACGACGAGCGGCTCGGCAACGACTCTGGCTTGGGGCATAATCGCCCCATCTGGAGTGTCCTCACGAATGTCCGAACTGCTCGATACCCGCGTCGAATCCTGTTTTCAACAAGCCGAATCCTTCTTCAAGCGCTCATTCAAACGCCCCGTGGTCAGCCTCAAGCTGCGCGGTCAGAAGGCAGGCGTCGCTCACCTTCACGAAAACATGCTGCGCTTCAATCCGCAGTTGATGAGTGAAAACACCGAAGACTTCCTCAAACAGACCGTCCCCCACGAAGTCGCGCACCTGGTCGCCCATCAGATTTTCGGCGACAGCATTCAGCCCCATGGCGAAGAGTGGCAGCTGATCATGCGCGGCGTGTACGAATTGCCGCCCCATCGCTGCCACAATTATGAGGTCAAGCGCCGGCGGGTGACCCGTTATATCTATCGCTGTCCTTGCGTTGACAGCGATTTCCCTTTCTCGGCGCAACGCCATGGCCTGGTGCGCCAAGGGCGGCGCTACCTGTGCCGGCGTTGCCGCAACATGCTGGTGTTCACTGGCGAGACGCGCGTCGAATAGCCCGCCTCTTCGCGGGCAAAGCCTGCTCCCTCAGTGGGTACGCTATCGATGTGGAGCGTGCTCGTTCGGCGGCGAAGGGGAAACCGCCCCACAACGAAAAAAGCCCATCCGAAGATGGGCTTTTTGCTATTGCGGCTAACGCTTAGCGGTGCTCAGTGATCACCGGTTGACCTTCAGCCACACCCAGGTCGTCTTCGACGCGGGTTTCGAGCAGCGGCGAACCGCCCGAGGCCAGCTCTTCGTGCATGACTTTCTCGTCCAGCTCGCCGACCCACTTGGCAACAACCAGGGTGGCGACAGCGTTACCGACCAGGTTGGTCAGCGCGCGGGCTTCGGACATGAAGCGGTCGATACCCAGGATCAGCGCCAGGCCCGCCACCGGCAGATGACCGACAGCCGACAGGGTCGCTGCCAGCACGATGAAACCGCTGCCCGTCACGCCGGCAGCGCCTTTGGACGACAGCAACAGCACCAGCAGCAGGGTGACCTGATGAGTGATGTCCATGGTGGTGTCAGTCGCCTGCGCGATGAACACAGCAGCCATGGTCAGGTAGATCGCGGTACCGTCCAGGTTGAACGAGTAACCGGTCGGGATGACCAGGCCAACGACCGACTTCTTCGCACCCAGGCGTTCCATCTTCAGCAGCATGCGCGGCAGCGCCGACTCGGAGGACGAGGTACCCAGTACGATCAGCAGTTCTTCACGGATGTAGCGGATCACGCGCAACACGCTGAAACCATGAGCGCGGGCAATGGCGCCCAGCACGATCAGCACGAAAGCCACGCAGGTGATGTAGAAGCAGATCATCAACTGACCCAACTGCACCAGCGAGCTGACGCCATAAGCACCAATGGTGAACGCCATGGCACCGAAGGCACCCAGCGGCGCGAGCTTCATGATCATGTTGATGATGTTGAACATCGCATGAGCGAAGCGATCGATCAGGTCCAGCAGCGGCTTGCCGTAGGCACCCAGGCGATGCAGGGCGAAACCGAAGATGATCGAGAACATCAGCACCTGCAGCACATCACCGGTGGCGAAGGCGCTGAAGATGGTCGATGGAATAATGTTCAGGATAAAGCCGACGACGCTCTGGTCCGCACCCTGACTGACATAGGTCGCGACCTTGGAGGCATCAAGGGTGGCAGGGTCGATGTGCATGCCGGCGCCCGGCTGCACCACGTTGACCACGATCAGGCCGAAGATCAGCGCGATGGTCGAGACCACTTCGAAATACAGCAGCGCGTAACCGCCGGTCTTGCCGACCGACTTCATGCTCTGCATACCGGCGATACCGCTCACCACGGTGCAGAAAATGATTGGCGCGATGACCATTTTGATCAGTTTGATGAAGCCATCACCCAGCGGCTTCATGGCCTTGGCAGTATCTGGGTAGAAATGGCCGAGCAGGACACCGATGATGATCGCGACGACCACCTGGAAATAGAGCGATTTGTAGAGCGGCTGACGAGTCGTCATAGCAGGTTCCTCAAGCGCGTCGTCCGGCATCCTTCCTCGGACGCTCACGACACAACACCACGAACCCTCCTGTTAGCGGAGGGATTTGTTTTAGGCGGCTGCACGATGGCAGTCCTGCTGGCTTCATCGCAAACCCCGTGCCACATCCTCGGTTTTGCTTCACAAGGCGTGGTGACGGGGCTGGCGAATAGGCAACGAGCCGTGATGAACCTGTAAATCTGGCGAGAATCCGCCATCAGATGGCCTGAGACGGCGCAGGCAGGCGGAAATCCGCCAACCTTGTCAATCAGACTGGTCTGAAACGCACCCTGAACGCCGCCCCTCCCAAACTGGAGTCCTCCAGCTTGAGTTGCGCGTCGTAGCTCTCGATGATGTCCTTGACCACTGCCAGACCAATCCCCTGCCCCGGGTTCTGCCGATCGAGGCGTTCGCCCCGCTGCAGAATCCGCGCACGCTGGTCGGGGGGGACCCCTGGGCCATCATCTTCGATGCACAAATCCAGCCCTTGGCTGCTGTCGCGCAAACTGACTCGTACCTGACTCAAGCATAGACGATAGGCGTTCTCCATGAGGTTGCCGAGCATCTCCAACAGTGCGTTGCGCTCCATCGGTACCAAGGCGTCGGTGGCGATTTCCATGGTCACCCGTACGCGTTTGTCGCGGTAGACCTTGTCCAGCGTGCTGGCCAGGCTGTCGACCACCGGCCATAACGCCTCGCGATGACGTACCAGGCCGCTTTTGCGCAAGCTGGCGCGTTGCAGTTGATAGCTGATCTGCTGGCTCATGCGCTCGATCTGCGCTTGCAGCACGCGGGCCTGCTCCAGATCCTGCGGGCGCTGGGCGATCACTTCACTGACGCCCTGCAAAACCGCAAGCGGCGTCTTCAGGCTGTGGGCCAGGTCGCCCAGGGAGTCGCGATAACGCTGGCGATGCTCGCGCTCGCTGCTGAGCAGCCGGTTGAGGGAACCAGTGAGGCGGAGCAATTCCCGTGGGTGCTCTTCGCTGAGGCTTTCGCGGGCGCCGGATTCGATCTCGTTCAACTCCACGCTTAATAGCCGCAACGAACGAAAGCCCCAGGTCAGGCCGCCCCAGAGCAACAGCAGCAGCACCACCAGCGCGGCGCCAAAGCCCAACAGCAAGCGCTCACGCAGGCCATGGATGGTGCGCTTGTAGTCCTCGACCGGCTGCACCGCGACGAAACTGTAGGCTGCGTCCTTGCCGGCCAGCAGCTTGACCTCGACGTCATAAACGAAGTACTCGACGCCGTCGACTTCATGGATATGGGTGAACACCGTGCCCAGGCCGTCATAGCGCGGGGTGTAATGAATGTCGCTCTCGTGCGTGGCGCGTGACTGCCATACCAGATTGCTGTTGCGGTCATAGATAAAGCCGAGCAAGCGGCTGTCTGGCAGGTTGAACTCCTCGTCGGGCAACAGCTTGGGCATGCGCAGCTGATTGCCTTCGACCTGAGCGGCGGAGATCAACGTGGTCACGTCCGAGGCCAGGCGCTGTTCGATGGCCTCGCGCAGAGCCAGGCTGAAGGCGCTCTGCAACGCTGGCAACAAACCGATCATGAATAACAGCGACAACGTCCCGCCCGCCAGAATCAAGCGTACCCGCAACGATCGAATCATCGGCAGCGCTCGGTGAACAGGTAGCCCAGGCCACGCACCGTGTCGATCGGCTTGAAGCCGTTGGCTGCCTCCAACTTGCGCCGCAAGCGCCCGACCAGCACCTCGATGACGTTCGGATCACGCTCGTCGTCATCCGGATAGAGCTGCTCCATCAGGCGATCCTTGGACACCACCTGCTGGTGATGGCGCATGAGGTATTCGAGGATGCGGTACTCGTAAGCCGTCAGTGCGAGGGGCTCTGCGTCCAGCTGCGCCTGCTTGCGATTGATGTCCAGGGTCAGGGGCCCGGCGATGATGGTCGACTGGGTAAACCCGCTGGAGCGGCGCAGCAGGGCGTTGAGCCGGGCTTCGAGTTCTTCGAACTGGAACGGCTTGACCACGTAGTCGTCGGCACCGGCAGCCAGGCCTTCGACCTTGTCCTGCCAGTTTCCCCGCGCGGTGAGGATGAGGATGGGGAAACTCTTGCCCAGAGTGCGCAATTCGCGGATCAGCTCCAGGCCGCCCATCCCCGGCAGGCCCAGGTCGATGATGGCCAGGTCATGGTTGAACTGGCCGACCTGATACAACGCCTCTTCGGCGTTGGCGACAGCTTCGATCACGTGACCGCTGTCGGTCAGGCGAGTAAACAGGTGATGGCGCAATAGCGCCTCGTCTTCAACCACCAGCAGTTTCATCAAGCACTCCGGATCGGATACTGCAAAAAACCTGTAGCGAGGAGGCTTGCCCCCGATGGCGGTGTGTCAGTACCCAAGATATACCTGACACTCAGCTATCGGGGGCGAGCCCCCTCGCTATACGGACGGCGCGGGGTTAGAACCCGTAGTTGGCCGACACATACAACTGGCCAGCACTTTTCAGGCTCAAGGAACCCTGTTTGCTGCCGTTGATGGACATCTCGGTGCCCGCGTTGCTACGCAGATAGCGATAGCCTGCCTCCAACTGAGTATTTTGCGCGACCTGTTGCAGCACACCGCCCTGGAAGCCGACAGCATAGCCGGTATCGCTATTACGGCTGAAGCCTGCGGACTTCTGGGTCAGGCGAGTGATACCACCGGAAACACCACCGAAGAGTTTGGTCTGCTGGGCTACCGGCATGAACACGTCGTAGCTGCCCAGCAGGTTTTGCTGGCGCAGCTTGATACCATCGTGGCTGCCGGAGGTGTAGTCATAAGTCGCATAGTAGCGGCCGGCGTCGTTCTGCTGGCCGGCGCGAATGCCCCAGGTGCCTTCGCGAGCGATCACCGCGTCGGCGTCAGGGCGACCCAGATTGCTATTCAGAGCGCTGGATTTGCTGATGTTATCGCTGGTCTTGCCGTAGCTCAGGCCGACAAAGTTGCTATCGGAGGCTTGGGCCAGGGAGCTGATGCCGAGGATGCCGGCAGCGATGAGCAGCTTGCTGAAATTTTCCATTTTAGTTATCTCCAGTGGTGCGTTTTGTGTGTGGGATGAAGCATACCTAGCCGGTCCTGAACCTCCCCTGAACCCCCACTGAACCTCAGCTGAACCGTTTGTCGGCGGCGAAGAGGCCAGCACAACGCGCACAAAACCATGGAATCCCCTCTCACTCCACGGCAATATGCCCGCCTATGAACACCTCCCTCCCCGCCTGCTGCACCGCCCCCACACGCCATTGGCCGTTCCCCGGCGCCATGCCCGGTGCCGTACTCTTCAGCACCCGCTTCAAACCCACCGAGCTGAGCCCTACGGACTTCACCGTCAGCGCCATCGACGCCCCGGCCTCGATCCAGCGCTCGGTGGCCAAACGCCAGGCCGAATACCTGGCGGGCCGCCTGTGCGCCCGCACCGCGCTGCAACAGGTCAACGCCGAACTGGGCGTGCAAGCCGCGAGCATCGCCCCCCACCTGGGCGAAGACCGCGCGCCGATCTGGCCGGCGCACATCACCGGCTCAATCACCCACAGCGATGGCTGGGCCGCGGCCATCGTCGCGCCGAACAACGCCTGGCGCGGAGTGGGCCTGGATGCCGAGACATTATTGGAGGCGAACCGCGCCGAACGCCTGGCCGGCGAAATCCTCATCCCCGCCGAACTGCAACGCCTGGCGCAGCTCCCTGCCGATCAGCGAGCACAGCTCATCACCTTGACGTTCTCTATAAAGGAGAGCCTGTTCAAGGCGCTTTATCCGCTGGTGTTGAAACGCTTCTACTTCGAACATGCCGAAGTGCTCGACTGGACCGCAACCGGTCAGGTGCGCCTGCGTTTGCTGACGGATCTGTCGGAGGAATTTCACACGGGGGTGGAGTTCACAGGGCAGTTCAACGTTAGCGAGGGGCGCATGCTTACCTTGGTGCACATCTGATCTTTGGACTGGCAGGACTGGCCTCTTCGCGGGCAAGCCCGGCTCCCACAGTTTGAACAGTCCCAGCGCCGTATGCCTGTGGGAGGGCCTGCCCGCGAAGAGGCCGTCACAGACACCTACCCTACCGGGCAATCCTCACATGGCCCCACCACCCGATACGCCAGACAACAACTGCGCAACACCCGCCGCCCATCCCCCACGTACTTGACCGGCGCATACAGCGGATTAGCGCGCCCATCCGCCAGCTTGCGTGTCTGCAGGATCCCCAGCGCCGGCTCCAACCCGGTCATGCCCAACGCCTCAAGCCTGCGCACGGTCCGCTCGAAAATATCCCCGGCATTGCCCCACAGCACCTGCGGCGAGACCCCACCGTAATTCGCCAGAAACTCCACCAACGGGCGCATGTTCACCGCAATCCACGGCTCCAGCGAAGCACCCTTCTCCCCTGGCTCACCGGCTTCGAGCATCTTCATCGCCGTCGGCTGCCCGCGCTCATCCAGCACCAGCCCCACCGCGCGCAATTCCAGCGGCAGAAACCAGCCATAGCCCAACTGCGTCACCAGCAACGCCGGCAGCCACTGCATAAAGTAGAAGCGCGACCACTGCGACACCAGCACCGGCAGCTCGTCGGCCAACAACTGTGCGCCATAAATGCGCAATAACAGCTGATCCATCACCTCTGGCTGCATGAGTTCCGGCAACGACACCGCCAAGCGCGGGTCATCGTCGGCCAGCCACGTCTCGATCAACCCCGCGTAAGGCCCGCTACGCCACGCCATACCTGACTCCAGACTCGAATGTGAAGACTCAGACCCTGCTCACGGTCTGAAATTTGCACCTGATTTGCAATAATGCGCGGGCTATTCTACCCATCGTCAGCGAGCGTCGAGGAGCCGAAAAAGCAAGCGGAAAATTTTGCAGATTGCATTTCCCCCGTCCTACAAAGCTGGCGAAACGTCCTACACCAGATAGGTCAAGGGCTACAGCGTTTCACCCACCCGGCACACACACTTTACCCACACGTTATCCACAGACACGACTGGTTGCATTACCCCCCATACCGCTTTATCTTGTATCCCCAGCGCCGAAAAACACTACATGTTGGGTTTTAGCGAAAATACCAAGCACAACTCAAAGCCGAAACTCAAGCGCCAATCAGCGCTTTTTTAGCAGCTTTTCGAGAGACATTTCCTTGCTTTGTACCCCGGTACATGGCAGCCGGCAGCGGAGCACTATCCCGCCGCCAGACCACTTCGGCCAGGGAGCGGCTTGCCAGCCAAGCCTATTCCTGCAGTGTCCCGAAGTCGCTTTACCCGGCCTACCGGGGTGTACGCGTTACCGCAGTCTACGGCCCCACGCGCGCGCCGCCCTGCAGTCGCCCACCCCGTTTGTCGGTGCTGTGATTCAGGACGCAACGCCAGCAGTACAGCAGTGCCTAACCAAATTAGAGATCGTGGAGAAACCACCCTATGCAAACCGACACAACTCGCGAGAACCCGCAGGCCAAGGCGCCTCAGGCCACAGACTCGGAGCAGAATCTGTCCGCCACCGCCCCAGGCCAACTGCGCGTGATCAAGCGTAACGGTACGGTCGTCGCCTACACCGACGACAAGATTACCGTCGCCATCACCAAAGCGTTCCTCGCAGTTGAAGGCGGCACCGCTGCCGCCTCGTCGCGCATCCACGACACCGTCGCGCGCCTGACCGAACAAGTCACCGCCACCTTCAAGCGTCGCATGCCCTCGGGCGGCACCATCCACATCGAAGAAATCCAGGACCAGGTCGAACTGGCTCTGATGCGTGCCGGCGAGCAGAAAGTCGCCCGCGACTACGTGATCTACCGCAACGACCGCTCCAAGGAGCGAGCCACCCGCGCCCCTGGCGACGCGCCAGTCGAAGCCCACCCAAGCATCCGCATCACCAAGGCCGACGGCAGCTTCGCGCCGCTGGACATGGGCCGCCTGAACACCATCATCACCGAAGCCTGCGAAGGCCTGGCCGAAGTCGATGGCAGCCTGATCCAGAAAGAAACCCTGAAAAACCTCTACGACGGCGTCAACCTCAAGGACGTCAACACCGCCCTGGTGATGACCGCCCGGACCCTGGTCGAGCGCGAGCCGAACTACTCGTTCGTCACCGCCCGCCTGCTGATGGACACCCTGCGTGCCGAAGGCCTGAGCTTCCTGGAAGTGGCCGAGAGCGCCACCCACCACGAAATGGTCGATCTGTACGCCAAGGCGCTGCCGTCGTACATCGCCAAAGGCATCCAGTTCGAACTGCTCAACCCGATCCTGGCCACCTTCGACCTCGAAAAACTCGGCCGCGCCATCAACCACGAGCGCGACCAGCAGTTCACCTACCTGGGCCTGCAGACCCTCTACGACCGCTACTTCATCCACAAGGATGGCGTGCGTTTCGAACTGCCGCAGATCTTCTTCATGCGCGTGGCCATGGGCCTGGCGATCGAAGAGAAGCAAAAAGAAGACCGTGCCATCGAGTTCTACAACCTGTTGTCGTCCTTCGACTACATGTCCTCGACCCCGACCCTGTTCAACGCCGGCACCCTGCGTCCACAGCTGTCGAGCTGCTACCTGACCACCGTCCCGGACGACCTGTCGGGCATCTACGGCGCCATCCACGACAACGCCATGCTGTCCAAATTCGCCGGCGGCCTGGGCAACGACTGGACGCCAGTCCGTGCGCTGGGTTCGTACATCAAAGGCACCAACGGCAAGTCCCAGGGCGTGGTCCCGTTCCTCAAGGTCGTGAACGACACCGCCGTCGCCGTCAACCAGGGTGGCAAGCGCAAAGGTGCCGTCTGCGCCTACCTGGAAACCTGGCACCTGGACATCGAAGAATTCATCGAGCTGCGTAAAAACACCGGTGACGATCGCCGTCGTACCCACGACATGAACACCGCCAACTGGATCCCTGACCTGTTCATGAAGCGCGTCTTCGACGACGGCAAGTGGACCCTGTTCTCGCCGAACGAAGTGCCTGATCTGCACGACCTGACCGGCAAGGCCTTCGAAGAGCGCTACGAGTATTACGAAGCCCTGACCGAGTACAACAAGATCAAGGTGTTCAAGACCATCCAGGCCAAAGACCTGTGGCGCAAAATGCTGTCGATGCTGTTCGAAACCGGCCACCCATGGTTGACCTTCAAAGACCCATGCAACCTGCGCTCGCCGCAGCAGCACGTCGGCGTGGTCCACAGCTCCAACCTGTGCACCGAGATCACCTTGAACACCAACAAGGATGAAATCGCCGTCTGCAACCTGGGCTCGATCAACCTGCCGAACCACATCGTCGACGGCAAGCTGGACACCGCCAAGCTCGAGCGCACCGTCAACACCGCCGTGCGCATGCTCGACAACGTGATCGACATCAACTACTACTCGGTGCCGCAGGCGAAGAACTCCAACTTCAAGCACCGCCCTGTCGGCCTCGGCATCATGGGCTTCCAGGACGCCCTGTACCTGCAGCACATCCCATACGGTTCGGACGCGGCGGTCGAGTTCGCCGACAAGTCCATGGAAGCGGTCAGCTACTACGCCATCCAGGCCTCCTGCGACCTGGCCGACGAGCGCGGCGCCTACGAGACGTTCCAGGGTTCGCTGTGGTCCAAAGGCATCCTGCCGCTGGATTCGCAACAGATCCTGATCGAGCAACGCGGCCAGAAGTACATCGACGTCGACCTCAACGAGTCGCTGGACTGGGCCCCGGTCCGCGCCCGTGTGCAAAAAGGCATCCGTAACTCCAACATCATGGCCATCGCACCGACCGCCACCATCGCCAACATCACCGGCGTATCGCAGTCGATCGAACCGACCTACCAGAACCTCTATGTGAAATCGAACCTGTCGGGCGAATTCACCGTGATCAACCCGTACCTGGTCCGCGACCTCAAGGCCCGCGGCCTGTGGGACTCGGTCATGATCAACGACCTCAAGTACTACGACGGCTCGGTGCAACAGATCGAACGCATCCCGCAAGAGCTCAAAGACCTCTACGCGACCGCGTTCGAAGTAGACACCAAGTGGATCGTCGACGCCGCCAGCCGCCGCCAGAAATGGATCGACCAGGCCCAGTCGCTGAACCTTTACATCGCCGGCGCCTCGGGCAAGAAGCTCGACGTGACCTACCGCATGGCCTGGTACCGTGGCCTGAAAACCACCTACTACCTCCGTGCCCTGGCCGCAACCAGCACCGAGAAGTCGACCATCAGCACCAACAAGCTCAACGCCGTATCGAGCGGTAGCGATACCAGCCCGATCCAGGCCGCCGGCCCAGCGCCAGTGCCGAAAGCCTGCGCGATTGATGAGCCGGATTGCGAGGCTTGCCAGTAACACCCCTTCCCCGTGCCCGGCACGGGGATTGACGCAACATCCGCAGAGCCACGCCTTGCCCCTGTAGGAGCAAGGCTTGCCCGCGAAGAGGCCCTCAAAACCTACCCAACCGTAGGCCCGAGCACCGCCCCAAGAGGCCCCAAAGGCCCAGTAAAAGAATCCAGTTTCTTGCGCGCACATACGCTGCACCGCAACAAACACCCTACATTCAAGCAACACCGGCCACCCCCCATATGGCCCTCAAGCAGGAGAACCTCATGCTGAGCTGGGACGAATTCGACAAAGAAGACGCAGCAGAACCCGCCAAAGGCGCAAACGCCGGCCACGCCAGCGAAGCCGCCATGGACAAGCTCGACAGCGCCGGCGGTGCAGCCGCCCAGGAAGCCCGCGCCGTCACCGCTAGCGACTCTGCCGCGATCATCAAGGCCAAGGCCGCCCTCGACAAACTCGACGTCGCCGAAGGCCTCGCCGAACTCGAAGGCGCCTCCGCCCGCGTCGCCGTCGACGAAAAACGCATGATCAACTGCCGCGCCGACCTCAACCAACTCGTCCCCTTCAAGTACGACTGGGCCTGGCAAAAGTACCTCGACGGCTGCGCTAACCACTGGATGCCGCAAGAGGTCAACATGACCGCCGACATCGCCGTGTGGCGCGACCCGGTCGGCCTGACCGACGACGAACGCCGCATCGTCATGCGCAACCTGGGCTTCTTCTCCACCGCCGACTCCCTGGTTGCCAACAACCTGGTACTGGCCGTGTACCGCCTGATCACCAACCCCGAGTGCCGCCAGTACATCCTGCGCCAGGCCTTCGAAGAGGCGATCCACACCCACGCCTACCAGTACTGCATCGAATCGCTGGGCATGGACGAAGGCGAAATCTTCAACATGTACCACGAGATCCCATCGGTCGCCAAAAAGGCCGCCTGGGGTCTGAAGTACACCCGTGCGATCTCCGATCCGAAGTTCGAAACCGGCACCGTTGATACCGACAAAGAACTGCTGCGCAACCTGATCGCCTACTACTGCGTGCTGGAAGGGATCTTCTTCTACTGCGGCTTCACCCAGATTCTGTCGATGGGCCGCCGCAACAAGATGACCGGCGTTGCCGAGCAGTTCCAGTACATCCTGCGTGACGAGTCGATGCACCTGAACTTCGGTATCGACGTGATCAACCAGATCAAGATCGAAAACCCGCACTTGTGGGATGCCGAGTTGAAGGAAGAAGCGACCCAGATGATCCTGCAAGGGACTCAACTGGAGATCGAATACGCGCGCGACACCATGCCTCGTGGGGTGTTGGGGATGAATGCGGCGATGATGGAGGATTACCTCAAGTTTATCGCTAACCGTCGGTTGTCGCAGATTGGCTTGAAGGAAGAGTATCCAGGGACTGTGAACCCGTTCCCGTGGATGAGCGAGATTATGGACTTGAAGAAGGAGAAGAACTTCTTTGAGACTCGGGTGATTGAGTATCAGACGGGTGGGGCGTTGAGCTGGGATTAATGGTAAGGAGCGTGGAGTCGCATCGAAAGCTGAAACCGTCTCATTAAAAAATGAAATGGCGCGCCAAGATGAGGCCTCTGCCACGTGAGAAATGGAAGGCAGGGGTTACTTATAAACACTGCTCAACTGAATGCTTCAACCAGACAATTTCTTCAACGCAGGGTGACCGTGTATGAAACTGGTGGGCAGGGTGGCCAAAAAAAACACAGCCCCGCCGCTCAAAACCACTAGATCGTGAAACTTTCTCACTAAGCGTGAAGTTAGCGCTGCCAAAAGGGCTGCCACTAGGTGGCCCTTTTTACAAGATTTATGGATTCCAAGGTTTCCTAGCGTACGTAGCACGCACGATACGAGATGAGTAATTATAAATTTTGCTCATCCTGCATTACACCGCTCACGCCACCGCTTTTGAGATGCATTGAATAAAACTCCATTGTCACCCACCCTAGGGATTGATTCGTATGGCCAATGCTCAAATACAGTTTGAAAACTTTCATAAAGAAATTTTGTTCGGCTATGACAGTAGCCAAGAGTTACGGGATCGCCGTGACACCCTGCTGGCGGACCTTAAGAAAAACATCAGTAAGGATGCACCGGCTTACATCCACTTCACGCAAGGTAGCTATGCGCTAAATACGGGCGCCCATCCTAACGACGGCAATCCGGACATGGACATCGGAATTCTGTTCGAATGCTCTCCGGAAGATTATCCCGACCCTTTGAAACTCAAAAAATACGTGCGTGATGCGCTAGAGCGACATAACCGTACTGTAGATATCCGCAGCCCCTGCGTAACCGCGACTTACCACAGGGGCGACGAGGCAACTCACCACATTGATATGGCCGTATACAGCAGCAATGCAGCGGATCAAACCCAATTGGCTTGGGGCCGGGATAGTACGCCTCGTGAAGAGCGTATTTGGAAACCTTCAGAGGCTCGTGAACTAACCGACACCATCACAAACCGTTTCAGCGGCAATGACCGTGATCAATTCCGTCGTTGTGTCCGAGCACTCAAACGTTGGCGCGACCTGAAGGTTGGCCATAAAAATACGCCAAGTATTGGACTGACCGTAGCTGCCTACAACTGGTTCGTAGCCCGTTACGACGCCACTGACGGAAAGCCGCGTGATCTAACGGCCATGCATGACTTTGTAAATGCCATGCTTGGTAGATGGGCAGGGTCACGCCTGTACGTTTATCTGCCTGTAGCTCCATATTCGGATCTATTCGAACGCATGTCTGATGTCCAAATGAGAGACCTCAAAGGGCGTCTTGAAACATTGCGTGATGCCCTTGCCGAGGCTGAAGCCCAACCTGATACGCACGAGGCGTGTAAAACACTACAAAAACAGTTCGGTGACGACTTCCCGGTACCTGAAAAATCCGACACTACTAAACTCGCGTCGGCCGGGGTCAGCACTTCCGGGCGGTCGGCGTGACTGATGACCAAATGATATTCGTTAACAAGGTCGAGCATGTGTTGCGAGACCTTGGTGCGAAAATCATTTCGTTCGAATGCAAGAATGTTCTACCAACGTGGGATTTTTCCTTCATTGGTGAGGGCATGGAGTGGCCATTGCGGATCCAGACTTACGGATGGAATATCCACGAACTCCCAGCAATCTACTGGCGAGTTAAGACCCCTATCTGGGGATGGCCGCACATCAGCCTGAGCGGTGATGTCTGCATTAGTGACAGAGAGGGGTTGGAGTATAACCCAGAGGATATTCTAGGTGTCCTCGACTGGTTACTGCATAAAGCAGTGCGAATGCTGGCACAAAACCACTCGATGCCCGAAATAGCCCGTAAAGAACTTTTTGCTGACGAGTTAGAGGGCTATCTCCGAAATTGCGGAGCAAAAGCAGTCGCTATTGATGAACCTTTGGATACCTCGAAAGCGCTCTACGCAGAAGTCGAGCAGGTGAAGAAAGGTAAGATGAACCTTGTCTATCCAGTAGTTCGCCGGATCAATCAGGGCGACACTCAACTAACCAATTGCCAACAGCAGCGCCTCGGCCTTGTAGACCTATCAATTCATCAGCTGCCTGATCTTCGAAGCGAATGGGGCGTTGTCTGGTGGAATTCATTCATTGAACGCCTATCAACCTCCCAACGGGATATAGCAACTTCAGCAAAATACAGGGGCCTGCTACTTCGTGTACCTAATGAGTATGGATACGCATTGTTCTTGCTGTACTGGGGGGTGCGCCCATCAAAAAAAGGGGCCATCTATTTTTTACAGCGTCAAGACCGCGACTATTTGATTCAACGTACCGGTGGAGAGCCGTTACCGCGGCACGCGATTGTGGTTGGGTGCGGTTCCGTTGGCTCAAGGGTTGCCGAGCACCTAGCACTCTCGGGGATCGAGAAACTTACCTTGGTCGATGGTGAAACGTTTAGTGCCGATAATCTGGGCAGGCATATTCTAGGCAAGCAATCGATATCTAAGCCCAAAGTAGATGAGCTGGCTCAATTGTTCAGAGAGCGGATGCCAGGCATCGATGTTGAATCAAAAGCTATGCACGTACAGCCATTGTTGGCAAAGGGTGCCCTTGCGACAGCAGATGCCATCGTGCTGGCAACAGGCAATTCAGTGCTTGAAAGGTCGATAGTAAGACGGGCTTTCCAAGAGGGATGGCCATCCTTGATCGTCTCAACCAGCGTTGAAGCGGGCGGCCTAGGCGGCCACGCAATAGCGATGCGCCCTGGTGTCCGAGGCTGTCTCGATTGTCTCTATATCGATCCCGACACACAGCAGCCATTGGCTGGTTTGCGAACGGCCCTTATAGCGCCTGACCAGAGAATCACGCGGCAGCTAACAGGCTGCGGTGCCTTTACCCCCTACTCCTCTATAGACGCTACGCGTACCGCTCTTATGGCCGCAGAGCGCGTGCTGGCTAATACTCCCGTCTACTCTCGCTGGGCAGGTGAAGGGACATTGGCGAAAGCAGAAAGTATCCAGCCCTCTGATACCTACCATGCTTTGCGAGCAGGACGTATTGCTGCGGACTTAGATTCGTCAGTGTTTGCTCAACCGAGGTGCCCATGCTGCGGCGTCTGAGTACCGGCCATGTTATTTGGAAGACTGAGGACGGGGCATGCGGCTCTCTCTCTCCTCAGGTGATCGATATGCTTACTAGCTGGACTCAGCGTGAAACTTTCTCCAATGAGGCCGGTGGTCTAATACTCGGCTTTATCGATTTAAATACAGACGGGTTATTAGCCGAGTCACTCACAGTGCCTGGCCGTGGAGATAAGCGTTCCAGAACCAGCTTCTTCCGTAGTGCCAGACATCAACACGAGGCCGAGCAATGGAATAAAGAGAACGGCGGTCGAGGCACTCAACTTGGACTCTGGCATACCCATCCAGAACCCCAACCAACCCCTTCAGGTGTTGATTTAAACGATTGCGATAAAGCGCTCAAGAACGGTACGTTTTACTCTGGAGGCCTGCTCTATCTCATCGTTGGGACAAGTACCATAGGTTGTTGGTACGCGCGACCTAGAAAATCTCTGAATTTCCTTGGGCATTTTGAACCATGACACTATCCGCTACGCAGGAACGCCTGTTAAACATAATAGAGACTTACGTTCGACGAAGCCCCGCAGGAGTACTTATCAGCGGAGGAATTGCGCTAATGCTGGGTGGCCCTACTTTGGCCATAAAGCTGGTCTTTAGTAAAAAAAATTCTGATGATGAGTATGTGATAGGCGAGGTAAGCACTACTGACGCGGAGTGGTGGATAAATGCAACCTGCTTAGCTCTAGGTGCTGTTCTGGTGTTGGTCGGTTTGTATTTCGCTTGGTTACTATTTCATGATCAACGTCGCAAGCGCGTAGTAGCGATAGAGCTAAGAGGTCTCAATCAAACACTCGATGCTCCGATGCAAAATGCTATTCCCAGTAGGGTTCTGGGACGGCGTGAGCCGATTTTCATTGATGTGCGCCAAATGGTAGATGGAACTGAGCGTCTGCGAAGAGAGGCCGTTAGCGCCGTTAACCTCATCCCTCAACGGCTTAAGCAGCTGAAAGATGGCTGTGATCGTGATGATTTGATTTTGTATGCAGGGGGGCTGGCACCAGTACCGCTTCTATTCCTTGCAGGGAACTTGCTTGCCGCAGAAAGCGAAATTCACTGGCTTGACTGGAATCGCAAGACCCTAAAGTGGGTTCCTCCGTCTTCTGGAACTGACGTACCACCCATACAAACAGTGGACTACACGCCAGCCACAAAAACCGAAGCGGTTCTTGCCGTATCAATCTCTTATCCAGTGGATGTTAGTGAGCTAAAAACAGCATTTCCTGGAATACCTATAGTGAAAATGCAGATTGATGGTGCCTTCCCTGGTCTAGTGGTCAGCGACGCGTCCATTCAGCAAATCATGCAGGACTTCATGCAGACACTAGCCAGACTTCAAGCGACAGGGATTCGGAAGATCCACTTAGTGCTTGCAGCACCAAGCGTACTTTCAATGCGATTAGGGACGAGCTATGCAGGAAGAAACATGCCAGAACTGGTGGTCTATCAGTATCAACGAGCGCTGACTGAAAACCCTTACCCCTGGGGCGTTGAGATGCCAAACTCAGAACGAAATGCAGGAGAGTTTGTGAGCCGCCAACCAAACTGACGTCTCCACGTCTCCGCAAAAGCGCACCAGAGCAGTAAGCCTTGTGTCCGAATCTGGCATCAACCAGCTGAGGGAAGTATTTCCGGCCGACCGGCGACTGAGCGCCCGCGACCAGCCCCATCTGAGACGCCAGCCCGGCTTGAACGACGTGACAGCTCAATCGAAGGCCTCATCTTTTCGTTTTTCACCCCCAACAACCTACTGCGATTCACTATTCCGAACCGGCCTTGCCAACTTGAAGTATCCATCAGTAGAGACGCTTGTGTAATAGTTTCCAGCCAACTAAGAAGGACCTACTACGGAGAACCCCAAATTGGCAGACCCTTCATAAGGCTCCCTCGCCCGACACCGGTCTTCTTGGGTATCACACGATAGAAATAGAAGATCTGAGCACGCCCTGATTCAGGATCCTTCTTGGGTACTATAGCCAGCGTCTGTGAATCCGAGTCGTGCGACAACACCTCCATGCTCATGCTCATGCTCAGCCAACTCTGCTTGATCACGGCGGTGGTACGAACCTCGCCACTTAGACAATTGTTGCGGTAGTGTATCGTCATGTCCCATTCACCATTGAGGTCAGGGAACAACCAGCTATTCAGGGCATGAAACGATGCCCAGAGCCTCCCCCAGCCCCAGTAAACAAACACTAGTAATACAAAATTGAGAAGTGCCCCGCCACGTAGCACCATACCGAACAATTCGGGCGCGTATTCAGGGCAGCATTCACTGAACAGAAAATGAAGTCCTATAACACATATACAGTACGCGACTGCAACAACCCCGATTACTCGTAACGGATAAATGATTAGGAACATCTACGCTCTCTCGGAAAAAATTTCGCGGCCATGCCTAAAAAATAACGATGCCTAACGATTCAGTCGCGATGCCACACATATGAACACCTGGTAGCGTTGAGCCGAACAGCGCTATGCCCTGGCCCATTTCACCGAACTGCAAGGTCGCGCCGTCAACGGAGCGCAGATTTTTCATGACCTTGCGCAAAACAATACGGCCCAGTCGGGTGAGAGTGAAGCTATTCCAGTGCAGAGGGTTCATTGCGAATTTGTTTGTTGTGGAGTGAAAAAGCCTTGGGGCTGCTAGCAAGACGGTAAGCACCTGGGCTTCACGCAGGCGTCATGGGTGTCAGCAATTGCGCTTCGATTTGAAACGCATCCTCCACCGAGAGGCCGTTCATGATGTTTTCGATAATGGTTTCGCGCAGGGCGCGAATACCGCTCGGATAAATATTGGCCGGGTCGTGGTAGTGGGCGGCCATCAGCTGTTTCGCCTGCTCACGGGCTACGCGCCGAAGGGGCGTGACCGCTTTTTCGCTGTGCTGGCCGTACAAGTCAAAGGCCTGATCGACGGTAGACCAGTCGAAAGCAAAGCAGCGTTGTTGTTCAGCCGCGCAATCGTGTTGCCACATGGCACTGCCGGGGTACTGATCCCCAGCGCTGACGATGATCAGGGTCAAACGCGGCAGGTCGAGCTCCGCCACGAAATCGTAGATCACCCAGAGAATTCGACCCATTCGCACCGGAATCAGGTTGGCCACCCGCTGATCATCCGGGTAACGGGTTTGGGCATGCTCGATCAGTTGGCCATAGGTCATGATCTGTCGGGCGGTGACTAGTTCAATCAGCAGCGGGTACAGCAGTCGGGCGAGTTGGACATCCAGCAATGTACGGGCCATGGTGTGTTCCTTGAAGGGTCTTGAGGGGGCAGCACGGGTTCGTCCTCGCGTGAGCGTGGGCCGGGGACACCGTGCCGTGAGCGACTGCGCTTATTCCAGTGCCAACTCAATGGTGACTTTACCATTGGAGGTTTCAAGCTTTACGATAGTGCACGTATTGAGGCCGATGCCCAACAGGGCCTCCAATCCCTCTTTGACGCAGGTTTGGACTGCCAGTGGGGTCACGGCGCGCAAGGCATCGGCGGCGTTACCAGCGGGTAGGACTACAGCCCCCACCGGGGCCGTGATGAGGGTCTGGGCAAAGTCCACCAAAGCTTGGACCCGCGAGGCCTGGCCCGAGTTGTTTTCGCGCCAGCGGCGCACACCCTGCTCGGTGACTTTGGCCTTCTCACCGATTTTTTTGTAGGATAGGTGGGTATGATTTTTGATACTCTCGACCAAGGCCTCGGTGCCGTGGATCAGATCACCCTCGGTGGTGAGTTGGCTCAGTGCGGCGTGGATAGCGTCGACCATGGCATTGCCCTGTTGGGTAAACTATTGATATGGTCTGTACGCTACGTGAGTAGCTGACGACTGTCAACACCTGGATATCAACACTTTGACCTACAGAGGCGTAGTACTCAGCCTCCGACGCGTAAGGTAAGGCTGCGCTGACGCGAGATCCGCAGGTAGCTGAGCACCTTCCCAGGTGGGCCGGCATGCGCGGGGCAGACGAAGTCGAACGTGCTGCGCATAACACGGTATCGATTAAACGCCGGACGACTCGCGGCGTGGCGCGGCCACCGGCCCTACGGTTTGATCCCGCCCCCCCGCCGACTGATAGCCTAACCCCACAGGCCATTCCCCAACACCGAGGCTCGATGCGGTGACCGACTCCCAGCTGCTGGCGACACTCCAGGCGGAGAACGCGCGCTTAATTGCCTTACTCGATGCGCACGGCATCGACTGGCAACCGCCTGTCGAACCTGCCCGTATTCCCATGGCGCACGTTGATACGTCATCCGCCCTGGACACCCGTAGCAAGCTCGCCCTCTTTCGTAGCTTTTTCAGAGGGCGTACCGACATCTACCCGCTGCGCTGGGAAGGCAAAAGCGGCAAGTCCGGCTATGCACCTGCCTGCGCGAACGAGTGGCGTCCGGAGATCTGCGAGAAACCACGGATCAAATGCGGCGACTGCCACCAGCGCCAACTGCTGGAGGTGACCGACGACGTCATCTTTCGCCATCAGGCAGGCGCGGCAGTGGTCGGTGTCTATCCGTTGCTCAAGGATGATACTTGCTACTTTCTGGCCGCCGATTTCGACGAGGCCGAATGGCGCGATGACGCCCGCGCATTCGTGGAGTCCTGCAAGGCCCTCGGTGTGCCCGTCGCCTTGGAGGTCTCACGCTCAGGCAACGGCGCGCATGCATAGATCTTCTTCGAGGACAAGGTACTGGCCAGCGATGCAACCCGTCTCGGGGCCGCCATCATCAGTCATGCCTGTGAACGCACGCGGCAATTATCGCTCAGTTCCTACGACAGGTTGTTTCCGAACCAGGACACCCTGCCCAAAGGCGGTTTCGGCAACTTGATCGCGTTACCGCTGCAAAAACGCTCCAGGGCACAGCATCACAGCGTCTTTGTCGATGACGCTATGGTGCCCTATGCCGATCAGTGGGAGTTCCTCGCCACACTCCAACGCATGAACCCCGAGCGCATCCACCCCGTCATTACTCAGGCCACGGGCAACCGCGACCCGGTCGCCGTTGCCTACGTCGATGAAGACGAAGGTGCCCAGCCATGGAAAGTCCCCTCGCCTCGACCACAGAAGCCCAACGGCCCGATGCCTGCCAAACTCAGCATCACCCGGCGAACCTGATCTACTTTGAAAAGGCCCAGCTGCCTCAACCCTTGGTCAACCAGTTGATCCGCCTCGCGGCGTTTCAGAATCCCGAGTTTTATAAAGCGCAGGCCCTACGCCTGTCAGTGTAGAACAAACCCAGAGTCATTGGCTGCGCGCAGAATTTTCCCCAACATATCGCCTTGCCACGTGGTTGCTGGGACGCCGTGCAGGCGCTGCTGGCGGAGTATAAGATCTCGCCACTGGTGGAAGACGAGCGTTTCGCGGGCCATCCGTTGGATGTCAGTTTCCTCGGCACTATGCGTCCTGACCAGGAAACGGCCGTTACCGCCATGCAAGCACATGACACCGGTATCCTCTTCGCGCCAACGGCCTTCGGTAAAACCGTGAGTGCCGCAGCGCTCATTACCAGGCGGCGTGTGAATACCTTGGTGCTTGTGCACAGGACCGAGCTGCTCCGGCAGTGGCAAGAACGCTTGCAGGCGTTCCTCGGCGTCGGCAAAGAAGTCGTCGGCACCTTGGGCGGCGGCAAGCCCAAGCTCACCGGCCAGATCGATATAGCTGTCATGCAATCGCTGTCGCGCAAAGGCGAGATCAGTGACCTTGTGAAAAATTACGACCAGATCATCATTGACGAATGCCATCACCTCTCGGCGGTGTCTTTCGAGGCCCTGTTGCGCAGTTCGCCCGCGCGTTACGTGCTCGGGCTGACGGCGACCCCGATCCGCCGCGATGGGCAGCAGCCCATCATTTTCATGCAGTGCGGACCTATCCGCCATACCGCCGCGCGCATAGCCAGCGCCCCTCATTATTTGTCCGTGAGCCCTCGCATACTGTCCGGCCCCGTCATCGTCCCTGAAGGCTCGGGCATTCAGGAAGTATTCAGACGTTTGGCCGAAGCCCCCCCAGCGCACGGCAACCATCGTCTCTGCCGTGGTAAAGGCTTATCAGCAAGGAAGAAAAATCCTAGTACTGACTCAGCGCACCGAGCACGTCGAGGTGATAGACGTCGCGCTCCGTGAGCACGTCGCCAATCTTTATACGCTCCACGGCCGCATACCCAAGAAACAGCGGGCGTTGCTGATCAGTAAATTGGAGTCTTTGGCCGAAGATGCACCTCGGGTCCTCCTGGCCACCGGGACACTCATAGGCGAAGGTTTTGACCATCCGGCATTGGATACCCTGGTGCTGGCCATGCCCATTTAATGGCGCGGTATCCTCCAGCAGTACGCCGGACGTTTGCACCGCGTGCACACCGCCAAGTCCGACGTGCAGATTATAGACTTCGTGGATGAGGGTAACGTCGCCCTGCTGAGGATGTGGGAGAAACGCAAGGCGGGTTACAAGGCAATGGGCTACCGACTGATAAACTCTTCCACCACGCTGTCGCTGCTGTAGTCCAGCTGCGTGAAAGCACAGAACCAACACCTGCCTAGTTGAGGGTTGACCATGAGTACGAGTTTATAGTCGCGCACCTAGGATATCATTCGAACTAAGATTCGACGTGCTGAGAGGACAGTCGTCATGTTAGAAAAGTACGATCGAGCCAAACTGCTAAACGACGTTTGGATCGAAGCGGTGACGATTGTTGCACCGCGCTACCAGCTGTCTGACGCTGGCCTAAAGAAACTCTGCAAGCGGCTACAGATCCCCACCCCACCTCGTGGCTACTGGGCGCGACTGAAGGCTGGTGCTGGTACGTGAGGCTTTGTGCAAATGCTTTGATGATTTCAGGGCACTAGCCGAACCTGATCTGACTTGGCTATTACGGGAAGAACCGCCGGAAGGTAAGCCCATAGTTTCGTATGCTGAGGCACCCAGCTTGCGCGAGTTGATGCTGCCCATGAAGGAAAACGATTTATTGAGCTTCTATTTCACTAGCGGGAAACAATCCAAAGATGCCAGCCCGTGGCTGTTTAATATTATGGGTAAACGCGGATGGCAGGCAAAAATGGGTCGGAACTTGAGTGTCTTGGAATTCTCGGTACCTATCCTGTTTCACGAAAAAAACCCTTTGAGTTTTTTGAAGCTATTCTATGGATTCGCTCGCCAGCTGAATCCAGAGCAGGGATACGCCGGCCATGCTTTCAACCTGTCCGCTACAGAAGAAGATAACAACCAGCCTACTGAAGCGTTCATGGCGGCACAGATGCCTGGGTTAGATGCTGGAGTCGCGTACCTGTTAGCAAACCGGGCGACCTTCCGATACCCTAAGATCAAAACAATCAGCTGGCTCACACTCCTGGACAATGAACGCCTGGAGCTGGTCGGAGGGCCGGATGCAATACGCGCTCAACTACCCCCAAGCCATTTTGCATTTTACGCCTACGGCGAAGGCCTGATCATTCAATCTGGTGCCTACCCCTATGTCGCCGGGGACGCTGAAGACCCGAAACCCGCTGCGTATGTATTGACCAATCACGCGCTCAAATCGATTCGATACGACACAGTCGGGTCGCTGCATGGCAATACCCATACAGGCGAATTGAGACTGGTGGGGTGGTCAGCAGACCAATGGCTCAAACGTCTCGACGTGGATGACAGCGACATAACTGCCTGGCGTGCGAAGCTGCTCAAAAACGAACCACCGCTGGATATCAGCAATACGTTGCCTGAGCGTTCATGAATGTGATCCTGGTATCTCGCTCTGCATGAAAGCTTTACCTATCATACCCATCGGATAGGGTTGTGCTGGCGCTACGTCTCACCGAAAATCGCCCGCTCCCCCTTCAGGACCACACTCGCATGGAAGCTGCGCCAGAAACACCCTCGCCCACTAAACAAACGTCCCTGTTTTCACTCGCTCGAATCGCCTTGATCCTGGTTCCGGTGATGAGCTTTCTCGGCTACTACGCGCCGTACGTCGTTGGCCTGGCTTATCACCAGCACCTGTTGAGTCTGTATGACGTACCACCGGGGTTGTTTGAAAGCGAACCACGGCAGCTGTTTATTTATGCCTACCAGGCGGTATTGGAAGTCGCCGCGAACTGGAAAACGTTCATCACCCATTCGTACATCATGCCGCTGGTATTTTTCTGCGTTTTTCTATTTTCTGCAGAAATAATTGGCCTGATATGGATGGGTCGATCATCCAAAATAGACGATGCCGTCAATCGCAGACTTAAATCAAAATGGGCGCAACTGCTCTTCGGCGTCACTGTGTTGAGCGCTGCTATA
Organism: Pseudomonas baltica; assembly: GCF_031880315.1. NCBI lineage: Bacteria > Pseudomonadati > Pseudomonadota > Gammaproteobacteria > Pseudomonadales > Pseudomonadaceae > Pseudomonas > Pseudomonas baltica. Next base: position 1,721,025 of record NZ_CP134771.1, read on the forward strand.
ACAGGTATGGTAGCCAGTTTTCCCTTGGCCCTTTATCCCCTTATCGCTCTGCCGGCAAAGGTCGGAAACTTCGGCGCCGAGATTTCATTCGAGCGAGAGCACAAACTTTATGAAGGTGGATGCGGGGTCGAAAACGCAGATCATGTGTACTGCAAGGCAGTCATCGACAAGGACAAAATTCTGGGTGTCGGCTTCATGATTGTGACGTCTGATAATCGGGTGGCACTGTATCAACCCAAGCAAATGAAAATCCTCAAGCTGGGGGATGCAACGATTGAAGTGATGCGGCCCGAGGCGTTCAAGCGATATGAGGCGGCGTTGCCGACGCCTTGATGGTGGAGATGCTTGCACAGTTGGCGCGGCGATCTGATGCGGCTCGCGTGGCTGGGCTGGCCAATCGGGGGCATGCCCCCTCGCTAAATGGCTGGTCACTGTGTTTAGATCGCCTTCGCGGGCAGCGCCCGCACCCACAGAGGCTATCTCTGGTGTTTAAAAAGTGGCGCTCCAGCGTGGAGTCACCGACGCGTCATCACCCGCGCCGCCAAACTCGCCCGATGCGTCACCAACTCCCCTGTCACATCCGGCCCGCGATAGACCATCGATGTCTCGTGGTTCATCCACTTGTGCGACCGCGAAGCGCTCAGCCAATTGAACGACCCGATACACAGCAATTCGTCATCCGCCATGACGATCTTGCTGTGCACTTTATTCACCACCAACGCCTGCACATTCAGCGCCCGCAACGCCTCGATCGCCACTCTGAACTCGGCAACCTTGGCCGGATCGCCCTGCGGTTTGTCGCGGGATACATCGGTGTTGAAACCAAAATCCGTATACACCACCACCTGCACCCCCCGCGCCACGCTGGCGGCCATTTCGGCCATGGCGCCGCTCTTTTCCATCCAGTGCAATTTCACCCAAGGCGTGACGATCTGCACTTGCTGGCGAGCGGTTTGCAGGGTCGCGGCCAGGAAGCGGTCGTGCTCGTGGGCTTGGTGCAGGTGCTCAAGGCCGGTCCGTGCGGTGTGCAGGTCCTGGCGGGGTTGATAGTCGAAGGTCAACTCGCTCGCCGGATCGCGCAGCAAAAACTCCGCGAGCAACCCGCGGGGTTTGTTGGCCGGCACTTGGCCGAAGAGGTCCATGTCGCCAAACACCAGAAAGCTGTCCTTGGCGCGGGAAACGGCGACGTTGAGCATGCTGTCGCGGCGGTCGATAAAGCCGCCGTCGGCGTGTTTGGAGTACACCGCCGAAAAGATCACCACGGGTCGCTCGGCGCCCTGGAACGAGTGCACGGTGCCGACGGTGATTTCGCCTTCGCCCTTGCCGGTCTTCAGGCCCAGGGCGTCGCAGGCTTGGCTGATGGCTTGGGTTTGCGCGCCGAAGGGGGTGATGATGCCGAGGATTTCCCACAGTTTCAGCTTGCCGTCGTAGCGCGCCAGCAGGTCGGCGGCGTTGGCTTGAATCCAGGCGGCGATGGTGGCGGCTTCGAGCAGGTTGTGGCGGCTGCCGCCATTGCCCGGTTCGCAGCGGCCATCGACGTGCAGGTAGCCCAGCGGCGGCAAGCCTGGCTTGGGCTGGTCGGGGCGGCTGGGGATGAGTTTGCCCTTGTAGCAGAGGGCGTTGCAGTACTCGATGATCGTGTTGTAGCAGCGCCGGTGTTCATAGAGAAACATGCCGCGGGCCATGTCCGGGTCGTAGTGGTAGCGGCTGGCGCTCTGGGCGATGGCCATGACGCTGCCGTTGGCGGCGCTGCGGCCACTGGCGCGGAAGGCTTCGTAGGCATCGTCGATGTCGTGGTCGCGTGTCAGCACGTCGGCGCCGATCAGGTTGCCGATGTCCACGGCCTCGGGGATCGACCAGATGGGTTCGATCTGCAAGGTATCGCCGATCACCAGGGCTTGCTTGGCGAGGGCGAAAGCTGGTGCGGCGACTTCGGGGAGGACCTGGCCGGCTTCGTCGACGATCAACAGATCAATGAAGTTGAGGGCGTAGCCTTTGGCGTAGTCCTTGCCAGTGCAGGCCATTTCCTTGGGCAACATGAAGAAGGTCGCGACCACGCAGGGGGTCAGTTTCATCCAGCGGTGCCAGTTTTTGGCGAGCGCTTTGCGGCCATTCTTTTTGCGGCTGTCGAGGATCTCCTTGAGCGTGTCGCCCACCTCCAGCAGCCAGCGGCCTTCCCAGTAATGGGTGGTCAGCAAAAACACCTCGAAGCGCAGCGAGGTGTCGGCCCAGGCGTCGCAGTCGCTCAGCCGCACTGCCTCGGCGGGCGTGTTGGCTGGCCGCGGCAATGGCGCGAGGCTCCTGTCCCATTCGGCGGTGCGTTGCTGCTCGGTCTTGACCAATAACTGCGCGCGTTGCACTTGAGCATCGAGGTCTTGCACCGCCTGGGCGGCCTGAGCGACGGCGAGGTTGAGCAGCTGTTCGATGTCGCTGACGCTGCCGGCGTTTTGCACTGCCGGGGCATTCTGGTCGAGCTGCAGTTTGGCCAGGCGCAGGCGTTTGTTGGCCACCGGCGGCAGCCAGCCGAACAGGCTGTACAACAGCGGTTCGTGGGCGAGGTACTCTTTGAACTGCCTCTCGTGCGCTTGTGCCTGCGCCAGCTGAGCGGACAACTCGACGTGGCGGGCTTGCAACTGCGCCAGCGCGGTGTAGGGCGTTTCACCCAACAGATCGATCAAGTCCTGACGCGCGCGCTCAAGCGACGCCCAGGTCTGCTCGATGCTGAGCAGTTGCTGCTGTTTGTGACGGATCGCGCCCTGGAGTTTGTCGACGATGCTGGCCACGCTGCCCGCATCGGGGAAGGCGATAACCCCCGCGGCGATATAGGCCTCTTGAGCCTGAGCCAGATACTGCTCGGTCTCACGTTGCTCGAAGAAGCTTTTGGTCTGATAGCTGCGCGCCATCTCGGCTTCTTTGCTGAAGCTGGGGAAGTACGCGCCGAAGCTGTCGATGTCCGGCAGCCAGCGTCCGGCGAACGGGCCGCTGCCGGTGGCGAAGTCTTTGCCGAAGGCCTTGATGATGTTGGTGACGGCCTGGTTGTTGGTCGAACTGGCGACGATCACCGGGGGCTCGCCGCCGGCCAGCGCGGCACGGGCCCACAGGGAGGCGACGACCGACAGTAGCAAGGTGGTTTTGCCGGTGCCGGGCGGCCCGTTGACCGCTAGCATGTCGCCGTCGCGACCGGCCAGCAGATGGCCCAGCGCATCCCGTTGGGCGGGGGCCAACGCATAGCGATCTCCAGCATGGGCGAGCCGCGCGGCGAACTGGCTGTTGGCGGCCAGGCAAGGCTCATCGCGGCTCGCCTCACGCTGGGCGAAACGCTCGAACAGCGCGACGTCGGGCTTGTTGGTGCGCAGATGATCGTAGAGCGGCAGGATGTGCTGGGTGAAGCCGGTGGGATTGCTTTCCTTGAACAGGTAAGCGTGGTCGGCGACCTGAAAGCCGTCTTCAGCGAATTGCCAATCACAGCCGACGTGCTGAAACATTTTTGCGCAAAATTGCAGGTAGGCGTTCCATTGCTTGGCGTGCTCGACAGCGCTAGTTGCCTCGCCCTCCCCGGCCGGTTCGAACACCGGGACTTCGTGGCGGGACAAAAACGCATCCAGCTCGATCTGTGCGCCCACCACCAATGCGCCGTTGGCCTGGGGCTCGAGGATGTCGCGGGGCACCAGCGTGTTGGCCGTCGGGTACAGCCGACCATCGCGGGTGACCAGCACCTGGCTGACCACCGGAGTGACGGCCGCCGCCGTGCCGGTGCGGGCCTTGCCGTGTTCGAGGCGCGGATTGTAGACCAGCGGGCGCAAGGTGACTTCGACGCTGGGCAGCTCGGCGAGCTCACCGGCAAACAACGCTTCAAGGATTTCAGTGTTCACGCAACCTTGCAGCAGCGCATCGACGGACAAGGGAGTGAGCGTGGCCACCTGGGCCGCTTGCAATGCGCCTTTGCCATTTTCGGCATCGGCCAGAGAGGTACGCCAGTAGTTCGCTAGTTTGAAAGAATATTGATTCATCATCCTGATTCAGTGCGGGCCGTGACTCACTGTGACGGTCGGTGGATAGGCAGTGGGGGCTGAGGGTAGCGTGTCTGCGCGAGGATCGCTAATGGGCCGGCGGGTTTTAGTAGACGGGTAATGGCACAGAGCGCGCTGTTAGCAGCGCGCTCCTCACACCACCTTTAAAAATCAATCGTGCCCGAGAATTTCACCAACCGCGGATCGCCTTGGGTCAGATACCCCCCGTTCGCCGACGCCCAATAATTCTTGTCAGTCAAATTCTCGACATTGACCCGCAGGGTCACATCCTTGTGCTCGACCTTGAGTGTGTAGCGCGCGCCCACATCGAAGCGATTCCAGGTCGGCAAGCTCAGCGTGTTGGCCTGGTCGGCATATTGCCCGCCCGTGCGCAGCATGCGGCCGTTCAACGCAACGCCGGTGAGACCGGGTACGTCCCAGTCCACCGAGGCGTTGAGCTGGAAGGTCGGCACTCCGACGGCATGATTGCCGTCGGCGGCGCCGCCTGCAGTGTTTTGCAGCTCGGACTGCATGCGGGTGCCGCCCGCCATCAGGCGCAAGCCCTTGAGCGGTTCGCCGAACATGCTCAGCTCAACGCCACGGTTGACCTGATCGCCGTCCCGCACATAGAGGGCGCGAGCGGTATCGACGTAGCCATCGGTGGGCTTCTCGAGACGGAATACCGCAAGGCTTGCGCCATAGGTCTGCATGTCGAGCTTGATGCCGGCTTCAGACTGTTTGGTGCGGCCGGGGGCGAAAGACTCGCCGATATTGCTCACAGTGCCCGAAGCAATCGGGCCAGGCGCCAGGCCTTCGATGTGGTTGGCATACAGCGAGACGTTGTCGGTGAGCTTGTAGACAATGCCGTACACCGGGGTGGTGATGCCCTTGTCGTACATGTCGGAGCGCGATCCGCCCTCCCCGGTGGTGCTCTCATAGGCATAGTTTTCGACCAGCAATTGCTGACGGCGCACGCCTGCGGTCAGCAATACCCTGTCATCGAAAAAGCCCAAGGTATCGGAGAACGCCACGCTGCGATTGCGCATCTTGTAGGTCACGCCTGGATCGCTCATGTCACCGGCGGCGAACGTCACGGTGCTCGGCTTGGCCAGCGCCGGGGTGTGGTAGATGTTGGTGGCGCCGGCCGGGACATAGAACTCGTAGGCGTTTTCCTTTTGGGTCCAGATGCTCGAGGCGCCGAGGCTGATCTGATGGCTGACGGGCCCGGTCTGAAGGGTGCCGTTGAGGCCGGTCATGACGGTGGTGCTGTCTTCCTTATGGGGGATCATCGAGCCGCCGATGGTGGCGGCACCCGTGCTGGCATTCGTCAGGACCGGGGTGCCGTACACACCGACTTCGTTTGTGTGCTTGGCGCCGCCGGCGAGGTAGGCGGTCCAGCTGTCGTTGAGGTCCCATTCACCACGCAGCATGCCGAAGGTGTCTTCGTTTTGCGCGTAGGCCCAGTCCTGGCCGTAGTTGTGGCTGGCGCTCGGCGCATGGGGAATGCTGGTCAGGCCCGCGCCCAGTTGTACGGTGTTGCGGGTGTCGTTGACGCGCTGCTTCTGGTAGCCGAAGTCGCCAGACAAGCGGAACGCATCGCCGCGGTAGTCCAGCCCGAGGGTGAACAGCTTGCTGCGTTGTTGCTGGTCATCGACGGCCGTTTCGCCTTCACGCTGAGACAGGTTGACCCGTGCACCGAAGCGGTTGTCTTCGCCAAAGCGCTGGCCAAGATCGAGGTGCTCGCCAACCCGGCCATCGGTGCTGATGTCCTGGGTATAACGGCGGATGGGCTGGTCGGTCGCGCGCTTGGGTACCAGGTTGACCGTACCGCCCAGGCCGCTGCCGCCCGGAGTGGCGCCATTGATGAAGGCATTGGGGCCTTTGAACACTTCTACACGTTCCAATGCATCGCTGGAAATGATCTGCCGGGGCAATACGCCGTACAGCCCGTTGTAGGAAATATCGTCACTGTTCAATGGCAAACCACGGATCACAAAGACTTGCGACTGGTTGGCGTAACCCAGGGATTGGCGCACGGACGGATCGTTGAGCAATACGTCGCCGATGTTTTCTGCCTGTTGATCCTCGATCAATTTGGAGGTGTAGCTGGTCAGCGAAAAGGGCACGTCCATGTTGTCTTTGGTGCCCAGGACACCCAATTGGCCACCGCGCGCAACCTGGCCGCCGGCGTAGGTTTCGGGCAGTTCATTGGCGCTGGGCTTGGTCGCCTCGGCATTGATCGCCGTGGCGCCGAGTTCGAGTGTGCCGTCAGCAGCATAGGCGCTGACGCTGATCGAGCAGCACAAGGCCAAGAGGGTAGGACGTGAGGGGAAACGAAGTGGCATGCAAAGAGGCTCCAGCAAGGGCTCAACAAGAATGAGGTGCCTTCCTGGCAATACGAATGTGTCTCAGAGGCAATCATGTTATCAGGCGTTATTGCAAACTGTTACCATTTATTTCATGATTTTTTGACATTCTTGTACTGCCGCATTCGCGAAAATCTTCTAGTGTGCAATGACGCCCCTGATGCCACTCGAGCCGAACCATGAACAAAGACCTCTCCCCCACCGAAGGCGCCTGCCACTGCGGCACGGTGCGTTTCAGCGTCAAGCTCACCAATGGCCTGCACACCGCGCGCCGCTGTAATTGCTCATTCTGCAGAATGCGCGGGGCCGTGGTGGTGAGTGCGCAGTTGGAAGACATCCATATCACCGCCGGGGCCGAGGCCCTGACGCTGTATGAATTCAACAGCAAAACGGCCAAGCATTACTTCTGTTGCAAATGCGGGATCTATACCCATCACCAACGCCGCTCCAATCCGCAGCAATACGGAGTGAATGTGGCGTGCCTGGGGATCAGCCCGTTCGATTTCGAAGAGCTACAGGTGCTGGATGGGGTGGCGCATCCGGCGGATGGCAAGAGTTCGGGGGTTTTCGGGATGTTGAGGTTTGAGCGGGAGGCCTGAGCAGGCCTCAACCCAGTTCGCACACCCATAGCTCGACGGCGGGTTGCGCTGCGGTAGGCGCCCCCAGCCAGTGAGCCATCGGCAGGCAGCCACCGGCCCGGCATAGCTGATAATCCCCCGCCTCGGGGGTGCGCCCCAGCCGCAGGATGTCCAAGGTTATGTCCGGCCGATAGTGCCACCGACCGTGCTCGAAACGTGCCTGCGCCGGGACCTCCATCCCCGCGCCGCTGCCCTCGACGCGCGCGTGTTCGAGGTACAGCTGGCGGTGCTGGACTCTGTAGTCCTCCTCCCAGCGCACCTTTTCCACGCTGTGTTGCCACGCCAGCGAAAAATCGCTGGCGGGCAATTGCGTCCAGATCACGCCGGCCAGGCCCAGGCACACACCGATCATGCCAAGGCGACCCTGCACTGACGGGCGCGCCACAGATGCTGGGCAATCAAACCGAGGGCCAGGGCAAAGCCGAGCGCATCACTCCAAGGCAGTGCCAGCACCAGGCACACCCCGGCCGCGAAGCCGAACAAGCGCTCCCAAAGCCTCAGCGGTTGCGCCAGAAAGCCTGTGAACACTGCGCCCCACAGCCCGATGGCCAAGGCGGCCTTGGCGAACACGTAAATGACCGCCAATGCGCCGCCGCCCTGCATCATCAACGCCGGTTCATACACCGCCATGAATGGCACAACGAAGCCGGCGACGGCGATGCGGATGGCCCACAGGCTGATCTTGAGCCCCGTTTCCCGCGCGATGGGCGCCGCGGCGAAACAAGCCAAGGCGACTGGCGGGGTGAGGTCGGCGAGGATGCCGAAGTAGAACACGAACATGTGCGACACCAGCAGCGGCACGCCCAGTTCGAGCAACGCCGGTGCGGCAATGGAACTGGTGATGATGTAGTTGGGAATGGTCGGGATGCCCATGCCCAGCACCAGACAGGTGAGCATGGTCAACAGCAGTGAGAGGAACAGGCTCTTCTCGCCGATGCCGAGTATGAACCCTGCGAACGACGACGCCACGCCGGTCAGCGAGATCACGCCGATGATCACCCCGACCAAGGCGCAGGCGATGCCCACCGGCACTGCATGACGCGCGCCTTCGACCAGCGCCTGCAAGCACAGCCGCAAGGTGGCACGCGAGCCTCGATGCCAGGCGCACAGCGCGATCAGTACCGCGATCACGGCGAATACCGCGCCGATGCCGACCTGAAAGAACCCGCTGCACAGCAGGCCAAGGGCGATCCAGAACGCACAACGCAGCTTGAATGCCGAGACCCGCAACGCCACCGCCGAGCCGAGTATCACGATGGCCGTCAACGCCAGCCCGACTGTGCCGGAAAACAATGGCGTGTGGCCCGAGAACAACAAATACACCAGCACGCCCAAGGGAATCAGCAAGTACCAGCGCTGGCGCACCGCCGCCCAAGGGCCAGGGCACTGCGCCTTGGGCAAGCCGCTCAGGCCGGCGCGGCGCGCTTCGAGGTGAACCATCCAGAACACCGACACGAAATACAGAACCGCCGGCAATAGCGCCGCCTTGGCCACTTCGATGAACGGCACGTTGAGGGTTTCGGCCATGATGAACGCCACCGCCCCCATCACCGGCGGCATCAATTGGCTACCCATGCTTGCCGTGGACTCGACCCCGCCCGCAAACCCGGCGCCGTAGCCAAAACGCTTCATCAAGGGGATGGTGAACTGCCCGGTGGTAACCACGTTGGCGACCCCGGAGCCGGTGATGGTGCCCATCAACGCCGAGGACACCACCGACACCTTGGCCGGCCCGCCGACCTTGTGGCCGAACAGGCCCATGGCGAAGTCGGTAAACAGCTTGATCATCCCGGCCTGCTCGAGAAAGGCGCCAAACAGAATGAACAGGAAGATATAGGTGGCCGACACATAGGTGGGCGTGCCATAGAAGCCTTCGGTGCCGAAGGCCAGTTGGTTGATTAACTGGTCTAGATCGTAACCGCGATGCGCCAGATCGCCCGGCAGGTACTGGCCTAACAACGCATAGGCGATGAACAGCGCGCAAATCATCGGCAGGGCCAGGCCCATCTGCCGCCGGGCAGCTTCGAATACCAGCACCACCAGCACCGCACCGATCCACAGGTCGGCGCCGGTGAGGTCGCCGGAACGCTGGATCAGGTCGGCTTCGAAAAACTGCTGGTAGGCGGCGGTCCCAATGGCGGCCAGCGCCAAAAGCCAACCCCAGGCACGGGCAGTGACGCTCTGGCCCGCCGCCGGTACGGCGAGGTAGACCATCACCAGCAGAAAGCCCACATGCAGCGCGCGCAGCACTTGGCTGGAGAAGGGATGGAACGCCGCCGTGACGATCTGGAAAGTTGAAAATGCGATAGCGATGATGAATAGCACGCGCGTCCAGGGCGGCGCTGTGATGGGGGCCTGCTGCTCGACTTCAGTCATGCTCACAGCGCTCCAACTTCTTCATAGTAACGCTTGGCGCCGGGGTGCAATTCGATCGGCAGGTGCTGGGCGGCATTCTTTACATCAATCGATTTGACGGCGGAATGGGCGTTGCCGAGGCGCGGCAGGTTCTCGAACATCAAGCGAGTCATTTGATAGGCCGTGTCGTCGGACACCCCGGTGTGGCTGACCAGAATGTTGTTGATGGCCACGGTCGGTACGTCGGCGTCCTGGCCGTCGTAGGTCCCGGCGGGAATGGGCATGGCCTGGTAGGCCGGATCGTCGATGGCAGCCACGACCTCGGCAGGTATCGGCACGAAGCGGATCGGCACGCTGGCCGCCAGGTCGCGGATCGCCGCCATGCCGAGGCCGGAAGATTGCAAGGTGGCATCGAGCTGGCGGTTCTTGATCAGCTCGACCGATTCGGCGTAGGCCAAAAACTGCACCTGCGCCATGTCGGCGTAGCTCATGCCCGCCGCCGCGAGGATAGCCCGAGCGTTGAGTTCGGTGCCGGATTTCGGCGCCCCGACCGAAATGCGCTTACCTTTGAGGTCCTCCAGGCGAGTGATGCCTGACTGCTGGCTGGCGACAATCTGGATGTAGTTGGGGTAGACATTGGCGATGGCGCGCAGCTTGTCCAATGGCTGCTTGAAGCCGGCTTCGGCAACGCCGCGGCGGGCATCGCCGACCGAATCGCTGAGGGCCAGGGCCAGCTCGCCGCGGCCGTTCTGCAGCAGGTTGAGGTTCTCGACCGAAGCCTTGGTGGCCTGCACCGTCACCTTCACGTCGGCGATGTTCTGCCCGTAGATCTGTGAGAGGCCGACCCCGATGGGGTAATAGACCCCGCTGGTGCCGCCCGTAAGGATGTTGATAAACGTCGGGCCGGCTTGCGCGCCCAGGCCGAAGGTGGACAGCGCCAGGGCAACTAGAAGGTGACAGAAGAGTTTCATCGGTTGCGCTCCATTGGATTTATTATGCCGAAGTGCATTCGATTGAATGCCACTCGTTAACGGAAGCGGAATCTATATCAGGAATGAACCTCAGGAAAAAGCACGGAAATATCTAGTAAAAACTAGGTTTTTCAGCAAAAATCAGATAGTTCTTATTTACATTTTCCAATTCTTGGCTGAACTAAAATAAAGTCAATCGAATAGATTGTTCGATACCCGGCGGGCTGGACCCACTTGAAAAGGTTCGAATAACCCATCAGATCATTTGCCCTGCCAAAAAGAATAATTCACCTGCGGTGGTCGAGTTTCATAGAGATATTCATCTGGATGACTAAAGGTGAAACGATTCATGTCGATACCTTGGGTTAATTACTTTCTTGACGGGCCACCCGCATGAATCTGAGAAACCTCAACATCGCTCCCCGTTCTTTGCTTTGCTTCGGCTTTTTCGCCGTGCTGATCACGGCGCTAGGGTTGTTCTCGCTGCAGCAGGCTGTAGGTCTGAAGGAGGCGCGCGAGACGTTGCAGAACAACGTGTTGCCAACCATTCAGGCCATCGCGGCGATCAAGAGCGACCTGCTGACCATCCGTCTGGGCAATACCAATCTGCGTACCGCGCAGGATGCTGACAGTATTGCTGCGGCGCAAAAGCGCATCACCCAAGGCCGTAGCGATCTGGAAGCCGATACCCAAAAGCTCAAGCCGCTGCTGATCACTGAGCGTGGCCAGGCGGCGTACAGCGATATGGAAAGCCATATGCGCGCTTACCTGGCGGTGCATTCGCGTTATCTGGATGCTGTGGCGCACAAGCGTGACGACTTGATCAGCAGCTTGACCGCGCCGTCTGGCGAGCAGACGCAGGCCGCCGATGCGCTGGCCAAGGACATCGCCAACATTACCCATCTGGCAGATCTCAAGTCGGCAGAATCCGACGCCCGCGCCGACGATACCTACACGCAAACGCGCAACGTGACCATCGCCGCGATTATCGTCGCCCTTGCCGCGACCCTGGGTTTGGCCGCGCTGTTCACCCGCAGCCTGGTGGCGCCGATCGCCAAGGCACTGGCAGTGGCCGAGCAGATCGCCGCTAACGATTTGAGCAAGCCGATCGATGTCGAGGGCCGTGACGAGCCGGGCCGCTTGTTGGTGGCGCTGTCGGTGATGCAGCAGAACCTGCGCCGCACTTTGGGCGAGCTGGGCGATTCATCGAACCAGTTGGCTTCGACCTCCGAAGAGATGACCGCCGTGACTGAGGATTCGCTGCGCGGCGTGCAGCGTCAGAACGACGAGATCAACCAGGCCGCGACCGCCATCAATCAGATGAGCGCTGCGGTGGAAGAAGTAGCGCGTAATGCGGCAGCGGCTTCGACGGCCGCGCGCGATTCCAGCCAGTCGGCAGAAAACGGCCGTCAGCGTGTAGGTGAAACCGTCAACGTGATCAACGAGCTGCATGCGGCAGTGGGCGCGACCGCGGTCGAGATCGATGGCCTGGCGGTGCAGGTGCAGGGCATCAGCGGCGTGCTGGATGTGATCCGCGGGATTGCCGAGCAGACCAACCTGTTGGCGCTCAACGCGGCGATCGAAGCGGCGCGCGCCGGTGAGGCCGGGCGCGGTTTTGCGGTGGTGGCGGATGAGGTGCGGGCCTTGGCGCATCGCACGCAGCAGTCGACGGCTGAAATCGAAAAGATGGTCGATTCGATCCAGGGCGGTGCCAGCAAGGCGGTCACGGCCATGGGCCATAGCAGCGAGCGCGCGCGGGCCAGCCTGGATGTGGCTGAAGCCGCCGGGCGGGCGTTGACCGAGATCACTCAGGCGATCGTGCAGATCAATGAGCGCAACGTGAGCATTGCGACGGCAACCGAGGAGCAGGCGCAGGTGGCGCGAGAGGTGGATCGCAATCTGACCAGTATTCGGGATCTGTCGATCCAGACATCGGCCGGGGCCAATCAGACGTCAGCGGCGAGTGGGGAGTTGTCGCAGTTGGCGGTGGCGCTGAATCAGGTGGTGTTGCGGTTCAAGGTGTAAGCCTGATGACTCGCGATGAGGCCGATGGCCTCTTCGCGAGCAAGCTTTGCTCCTACTGCGCCGTGCACCTGTGCAAGCAAAGCGTGCCCGCGGAGGGGTCAGCCGCAACGCTAAAGATATCAGCGCAGCCACAGATCCAGGCCGAATCAGAACTCCTCGTACTGCGCCGGATCCTGATCCGCCGTACGCCCATCAGGCTTGGCCAGGGTCGCGATCGCGGCCATGTCCGCTGCCGTCAATTCAAAATCGAACAGCGCCAGATTCTCCTGCTGACGTTTCACCGAGCTGGCCTTGGGCAGTGCGACGGCGCCGAGCTGGTGGTGCCAGCGCAAAATCACCTGCACCACGCTACGCCCTACCCGGTCGGCAATCTGCTGTAACACTGGGTCCTTGGCCATGTCATTGCCGCGCCCGATCGGGCTCCAGGCCTGAGTGACGATGCCGTGCGCCTTGTCCCAGGCCAACTGCGCGTGCTGGGGAAAGTACGGATGCAGTTCGATCTGATTGATGCACGGCGTCACGCCGCTGGCGGCAATGATTTTCTCGAGATGCTCCGGCAAGAAGTTGCACACGCCGATGGACTTCACCCAGCCGCGTTTCTGCGCTTCGACCAAGGCACTCCAGGCTTCCACATACAGGCCTTGCTTGGGGTTGGGCCAGTGCATGAGGTAGATGTCGATGTAGCCCAGTTGCGTGCGGAACAGCGACTCTTGGATGCACGTCAGCGCCTGGTCGTAGGCATGATGGCGGCCGGGCAGCTTGGAGGTGATGCGCAAGTCTTCTCGGGGGATACGGCTGCGGCGCACCGCCTCGCCGACCGCACCTTCGTTCTCGTAATTGACGGCGCTGTCGAGCAATCGGTAGCCGGAGTCGATGGCATTGACGATGGCACTCACGCCGTCTTCGCCGTTGAGCTTGTAGGTCCCGAAACCGACAGCAGGGATATCAGTTCCGTCGTTGAGGGTGATGGCAGGAATGGTCATGGCGAGGCTTCCTTTTCTAGGGGGTTCAGGGTTGCGCGTTGAAGTTCGGCGTCCCGTCGGTGGAGGTACGGATCAACAGGTAAGGTGGCTTGCGGGTGTCGACGTTTTTGCCCAGGCGGTCCCACTGGCCAAGGGTGACGTATACCGAGTTGCCGGCGACGAACAGCCCATCTGGCCAGACCAGCCGCGGATCACGCAGCACCACGTCGAGGTGGCCGTCGGGCCAGCGACGCAGGATCTGGTGGTGCTCGGCGTCGGTGAGGTACAGGCGGCCCTGGCGGTCCATGTCCATGCCGTCGGTCATGACTTTTTCGCCTTCGTCACGAATCTCTTTGGCCAGTTGCTTGTCATCCAGGCTGAAGTTCGCCAGAGCCACAGTTGGCAGGCTCCACAGGTGACGGCTGGTCAGCGGCGAGTAGTACAGGCGCGAGCTATCCGGGGCCAAGGCGACGCTGTCGACACCGCCATGGGGAAACAGCGATTTGCCACCCTCATAGCGCATCGGCACGCCGTCGAGCTGGGTGACGAAGTCTTTTTGCGGCACCACTGAAGGATCGTTGCTCAGCACGCGGCGCTGTTTGCCGGTGGCGATGTCGACCACGACGATGGCCGGCGAGTCGCCGAACGACGAGTCAGCCACAAACGCGGTGCCCTGGGCACCGTGGGTGAGGTCGACGCGCAGATCGTTCATGTGGCTGTCTTGCAGCAGCGCATCCTTGAGCACGACGGAGTGCACGATTTTGTTGGTGTTCAGGTCGATGCCGACGACTTTCGCGGCGCCTGGGGCGATACCGTCGTGGCCGGCGTGTTTGCCATCGTCGATCAACCAGAGCATACCGCTGGTGTCGAGGGTCATGCCGTGAACCGAGATCAGGCGTTGCGCGTCGGTAAGGGCCGAAGGTTCGCTAACCTGCGCCGAAGGATAGGGTTGCAGTTTGCCGTTGACCAGTTCACCGAGGGTCATGCCGGGGTGGTCGATAGCGTGCCGCGGGAAGCCGACGAAGGTGCGGCCTTGCGGGGTGACGACAATGCCGGAAGGGCCAGGGCCGGCGAAGGCGGCCACTTCAGTCAGCGAGCCCACGGGGACCTGGCTGCGGTCGGCGGTTTCGGCGTGGGCAGCGAGCGGCGCAATAGCCATCATGAGGCTCAGGCACAGGGGTTTCAAAGACAGGTTGTTCACGTACGGACCTACTTCGTTGAGGGTGGATAAAAGACTGAAACCGGTTTCAGATCCAGTGCAAAAAAAAGCCCGAAGGCCATGCACACGAAGGTCAACTATAGATTTCCTGCGCCTCAAGCTTTGTGACGATATTTTTAGCTGCGGTTTAACTATTGAAGGCTGTGGGCCCGGGGAGTTCCGTTGGGTGAGTATTTACGCTGTGGCCAGGCCAGCGGAGCGCGAGCAGCGAGGGACCTGAATCCCCCGCAAGCACACCCCTTATCGATCAGAGCTCTTCGTAACTCGCCGGATCCTGCCCCAGGATCCGCCCATCCGGCTTCGCCAATCCGGCGATGGCCTTCATCTCTTCTCCCGACAATTCGAAATCGAACAGCGCGAGGTTTTCCTCTTGGCGTTTGGCCGAGCTTGCCTTGGGCAGCGCGACGGCGCCAAGTTGGTACTGCCAGCGCAGGATCACCTGCACCACGCTCTTGCCGGTGCGCTGCGCAATACCTTGCAGTAGCGGATGGTGTTGCAGGTCGTTACCGCGGCCGATCGGGCTCCACGCCTCGGTGACGATGCCGTGCGCTTTGTCCCACGCCAACTGCTCGGCCTGCGGGAAGTACGGGTGCAATTCGATCTGGTTGACGACCGGCGTGATGCCACTGGCGCCAATCAGTGTTTCCAGGTGTGCTGGCAGGAAGTTGCACACACCGATGGATTTCACCCAGCCACGCTGACGGGCCTCGACCAGAGCGCTCCAGGCTTCGAGGTACAGCCCCTGTTGCGGGTTGGGCCAGTGCAGCAGGTACAGGTCTATGTAATCGAGCCGGGTGCGATAGAGGGATTCTTCGACGGTGGCCAATGCGTCCTCATATTTGTAGTAGCGGCCGGGGAGCTTCGAGGTGACGCGCAGTTCCGCCCGATGGATCGTGGTCTGGCGCACCGCTTCGCCCACGGCTCCTTCGTTCTCGTAGGCAAAGGCGCTGTCGAGCAAGCGATAGCCCGAATCGATGGCCCGCAATATGGCCTCTACGCCCGGCGAGCCGTTGAGCTTGCAGGTACCGAAGCCGACGGCGGGGATAGTGGTGCCGTCGTTGAGGGAGATGGCAGGGATCGTCATACAGGAGGCTTCCTTTCTTGGTTTTAGAGGCGAAGACGGCTGTCGCAAGGCAATGAACGCCATGCGCCGTCAGCCCTGCTGTTGAAGGCATTCTAGGAATGGGAGTTCCGTGGACGCCAGCAAACCGGTAGGGGATTTTGAGGGGAATACGTCAGGGGGCTCTGCCCCGAAGGTTGTAGGTGGGGCTAGAACATTGCGCGGATCGCCGCCATTGCAGAGGGCTAGGTGTAGAAGCGATTGCTCAGATCTGGCAAACGCGGATCGAACCGCCAGCCACCGCGAATTGGCGCTGCATCATCGCACCATGAGTGAGTGTGTCGGTGTCGACGGCGTTGTCGATGCCGTCAGCGGACACCACGACCATGAACCGGTGCTGGTAGCCCTGCAGGGATTTCAGGCGCTCGATATCGTCGCACAGGCTGGCATCATTGACCGCTGACGGGCGGTCCAGCGGCGCGGTGGCCGTCAAGCGCGCGCGCTGGGGCTTGCGCAGGTACTTGATCTCGACGGCCATTTGCTGGTCATGGGTGAACAGGCGACCGGGCAAGTCCGGGGCGTTGCGGTCACCGCTCCAGATTTCCATGTCGTGCTGGTACCAGGCATACAGGCTCAATTGCGCCTGAATCCACTGCTCGCCCGAACCATTGAGCCGCAGCGCCTGAGGCAGCCGATCACCCAGCGAACGCAAGCCATGCTCGAACAGATCGAACCATTCGGATGCGGTCATCGGGGCGAGGGACTTGGCCATGTTGAGTCCTTGAAAAGTGAATAACAGGGAATGAACTGCAGTGTTCTGCTTGCTTGTACAGGCTATCGGCCCGGGCAGCATTCCCTGTAGGGCAACTTAAATATTTGTGCTCGACGACGGCGTCTTGGGCCAATGAAACAAGGGGCGTGCGAGGTCCGCGTGAAAATGTGCGACATTGATTCGCAACCACGGTCCGGCCTGCGCCTGGGCGCTGAACAACGTGGCCGGAGCAAGCAGGATACCCTGGTGAAAAGCAGCCTCGATAAAGGCCGCAAGGCACGGCAGTTGTGGGTGCCTGATCCACAGGAACATGCCATCCACTGGCGTATGAAACAGCTCCCAACCCCAGCTCTGAAGGTGCTTCTGCGCTGTGACCTGAGCGGTTTGCAGTTGCCGCCGCACGCGGCGCAGATGACGCTCGTAACTGCCGTCGGCGAGCATGGCGCTGACGAACCGCTCGCAAAACCCCGGCACCGCGACGCTGGTCAGCAATTTGAGATCCGCCAGGGGTTGGATCACCGCCGGTGGCGCAACGATGTATCCCACCCGCAGATTGGCCGAGAGGGTCTTGGAAAAGCTGCCGATGTAGATGACCCTGTGCAGCCCATCGAGGGCGACCAGACGGCTTTGGCCAGCCGGGCAGAAATCGCCGTACACGTCGTCTTCCACTAGCAGCAGATCGTGCTCGTTGGCCAGTTGCAGCAGGCGAAATGCGCCGTGATCACTGAGCGAGGTGCCGGTGGGATTGTGCAGCCTGGAATTGAGGAAGAATGCCTTGACCCGGCCCTCCCCCAGACGTGCCGCCACCGCTGGAATATCAGGACCATCGTGACCGCGAGGGATGCCCAGGATGATAGCGCCGCGCAGCCTGAGCAGTTGCACCAGATTATTGTTGCAGGGGTCGTCGACCAGCACTCGGTCACCCGGCTCGATGTGCTGGCGAATGATCAGATCCAGCGCTTGTGTCGCTCCCAGAGTGGTGAGCAAATGATCAGGTGCCAACGCTACCCCGAGCCGGCGCTGCAGATGCGCAACGAGTTTTTGCCGCAATGGCAGATAACCGGCCGGATCGCCATAGTCGACCAGTGAACTGTGGGCAAAATTGGCCGTTCGCCGTACTACCCGCGCCAGTGCCTGGGTATCGCGCCAGCCTGCGGGGAGCCAGCCGCACCCCAGCTTGAGGCATTGGTCGTTGCCATGGAACAACTGCCAGAATGCCTTGATGCCATGGGGGTCGAGCGGCCCTTCGGTTGCCGGCTTCGCGCATGCGGGCAAGGACACGCCCGCCGTGGCGACGAAATAGCCGAGCCCCGGCTCGACCCTGATGGTGCCTTGCGCTTCTAGCCGCTCATAAGCACTGACGACAGTATGAAAACTGATGCGCAGGCTTGCGGCCATTTGCCGGATGGAAGGGATCTTTTGCCCGCAGACAAGGCGCCCGTCGGCGATCTCCTGGCTGAGCCGCGCCGCCAGTTGCTCGGCAGCCAACGAAGGGCGCCGGGCGACGGTCATGACCGGGCAAAGAGGGGCAGTACGCGCGGGGGGTTTTGAATGGGGCTTTCCATTGAAGTGCACGAGCGAAACTCCTTTCGCATTGACCGACCGGACCACGTTAGGGGGGCACAGTACCCAGGGCAACTGCGCTATTGAGACCAAGTGTTTCGAAATCGACATGCCCCCGCCCCGCCGGGGCTGTTAGAAAAACCTATCTAACAGCCGCCAGTTTTTGCGCCCCTCTGTTAGGGAAAGCCCCCCACCTTTGACGATATTCTCCCTGCCACTTTCACGGCCTTGCCATTGATCGGCACTGTTACTGGCCCCACAGAACAAGGACGCCCTGCTCATGACCCCAGTGGAGATTCTCGCCACCTGCGCGCCTGCCGATTACCAGGATTGGCAGTGGCAACAGCGCAACACGCTGCAATCCGCCGACGATCTGCTCAAGGCGTTCCCTGGGCTGCGCGGCACTGCACAGCTGAGCAATATCGTCCAACATCTCGGCACCCGCAAAGTGGGAATTACCCCCTACTTCGCCAGCCTGATCGAGACCGATGCCTTGGGTTGCCCGTTGCCCGACGATCCGCTCTGGCGCCAAGTAGCGCCGCTGTGGCCAGCCCACACTCACAACCAGCACGTCCCCGGCAATGCCTTCGCCTACGACGGCACGGCAGAAAACTGGGAGCTGCCCGGCGAGATGGTTACCCCCATCTGCCAGCATAAATACGACAACCGGGTGCTGGTGCGTACCGCCAATATCTGCCATGCCTATTGCCAGTTCTGCTACGAGGCCCTGCGCACGCTGGAGCGCAACAGCCAAAAACAGGCATTCAGGAAGAGCGAGTGGCAACTGACACTGGACTATCTGGTCGCCCACCCCGAGGTCGATGAAGTGATCCTCAGCGGCGGCGAGCCGTTGATGTTGTCCGATCGCCGCCTCGACGAATTGCTGGCGTCGCTACGCGCGCACCGCCCCGAGATCATCATCCGTTTGCATACGCGCGCTCTGACCTTCAACCCCTACCGCATCACCGACGAGCTGCTGGCGGTGCTTGAAAAATGGAACGTCAACGCGCTCGGCCTGCACATCAGCCATTCCCGGGAAATCAGCGAAGCCTTCATCGATGCGACCATGCGCTTGCGCAAGGCCGTACCCGTGCTGTTCGCCAACATGCCGCTGCTGGCCGGTATCAACGACAACTACCCGCAGCTCAAAACCCTGTGCATGCGTCTCTATGGCTTGGGCATCGTGCCCCACTACCTGTACCAGTTCATGCCCTTTTCGCCGGGCGCCGAACACTTCTGCACGCCGCTGCGCAGCGGCATCGCACTGGTTGCACAGATGAAGCGGCGACTGTCGAACCTGGCGGTCCCCGAGTTCGTGCTGCCCCATCGCGAGGGCAAATACAGCGTACCGCTGGACCTCGACAAGCCTGCGGCACGCTTGCATCAGGATGAATCGGGCAATGAGTTCATGCACTTCACCAATTGGCAGGATGCCCGTTGCGTGTTCCCGCAGTGAACCATCCTTTCGGATTTGACCGGACAGCCCCCATGAAAATCATCATCCTGGATTCAGTTCTCAACGCTTACGTCACCGAGCCGGACCTCGAGTATCAGTACCTCAAGGAATACGCTGAGGTTGAGCTATATCACGTCGAAACCGTCAACCAGTTGCCGGCCAGCGCGCTGGAGTGCGATGCGATCATTTCCTGGCATCTCGTGCCACTGGGGCGTGCTGCGCTGAGCCGCTTCACGCGCTGCAAGGCCATCGTGCGGGCGGCGGTAGGGTTCGACAACATCGACCTCGATTACGCCCGCAGCCGTCAGATTCAGGTCGCCAACGTGCCGGACTATGGCACCGACGAAGTCGCCGATCACACGCTGGCACTGTCACTGGCGCTGCTGCGCAAGCTCAAGGCCGCCGACCGCGTGGTGCGTAGCGGCAGTTGGGACTGGCGTGATGTCGGCTCGATCCCGCGCTTGGGCGACCTGCGCGTCGGTATCGTCGGCCTTGGCCGGATCGGTGCCGCAGTTGCACAGCGCTTCCGGGCATTCGGCTGCGATATCGCCTTTCACGACCCGCACATTGGCAGTGGCTGGGAGAAAACCCTGCGGCTCAAACGCTGCGAAACCCTGCATGACCTGCTCGACTTCGCTGATCTGGTCACCTTGCATGCACCGCTGAACGCCGATACCCGCCACCTCATCAACCAGCACAGCTTGCAGCACTTGCATGGCAAGTTCCTGATCAACACCGCTCGGGGCGCATTGATCGACCCCGATGCCCTGGAAAGCGCCATGCAACGACGACAACTGCGCGGTCTGGGACTGGACGTGCATGCCGACGAAACCCGCCTCCCGGCGGCTGTGCTGCGAGGTGAAGAGGTGTTGTGGTCACCCCACGTCGCCTTCTATTCGGATCGCGCCTTAGGCGAGTTGCGCACCAAGGCGGCGCGATGCGTGCTGCAACTGCTGCTCAGCGGCTGGCACCGCAACCTGGTCAACCCGCACTGAATCCTGGACCACTGCACAGAGAGCCCGCCATGCCCCTCGCCGCTCGGCAATTCATCGATAAAACCCTGGAGAACCCATTCCCGGGTATCCCGGCACTGGAACGCGAACTGGGACGTCCCATCATCAGCCGCCTCAGCGGCAATGAAGCCCTGCCGATCCATCCCGACCAATGGCTGCGGACCTATCGCGAAGAGTTCCTCGACCAATGCCGCCAATACCCAGACCCCGCAGCCCATAGCCTGCGCCTGGCACTGGGTCGGCACAGAGGCATCGGTATCGACGAGGTGCTGGTGGATGCGGGTGCCGACAGCCTGATCCATCTTGCCCTGCGCACCTTCACCCGAGCCGGTGATCAGGTGCTCTGCTCGACAGGGACCTATCCCACCTTCGAATACTTCGCCCGCGCACAGGGATTGGAGGTCAGGCTGATGCCCTACGCAGGTAAAGGTATGCAGTTGCGCAACGACCTGCCGGGGCTTTTAGCCGCTGCATGGGACATTCGCCCGAACGTGCTCTACCTCGCCAATCCGGACAATCCTACCGGGCACTACCACAACGAGCAGACCATCCAGGCCTTCGCCCAGGCGCTGCCCGAGGAGACTTTGCTGCTCCTGGACGAAGCCTACCTGGAGTTCGCCGTCGACGATCTGCACCCCGTCCGCCTCTGGCCCAATACCTTGCGCCTGCGCAGTTTTTCCAAAGCCTACGGCTTGGCCGGGCTGCGCATCGGCTATGCGATGGCACCGGTGACATTGCTTGATTATCTCGTGCAAGCGCGTATCCATTATTCGGTCTGCGGCCTTTCCCAGTGGCTGGCCGAACAAGCCCTTGACGACAGCGCCTACAGCCTTCAGTTACGAGCGCAAACTCTCCAACTGCGAGTGCGCTTCCAGCAGCTCGCCGACGAAGCCGGGCTGACCTGCCTGCCCTGCGCCACCAACTTCGTCACCCTGTGCATGCCCAGCCCCGAGGCCGCCAACCACTTGCAGTGGGCCTTGCTCGAGTTGGGTGTCAGCGTCAGCAAGCCGGCCACGATCAATGGCCAGAGCCTGATCCGCATCACCCTGCAACCCGACATATTCGTCCCACAGATCGCGCGGTTGATCTTTGCGCGCCCCGGGAGATCACTACCATGAAGAAACTCCTGATTACCGGCGTTGGCTGCGTTGCCCTCAAGTACCTAGTGCAAGCCTTGGAGCCTTTCGGCTACCAGCCCGTGCTGCTGGCGCGCCGAGGCGCATTCTCGGAGCAGATACAACACTACCTGGATGAGCTGGAAATCCACGAAGTCGACACCGCGTCCATCCCACAGGTCATCAACTACATCCGTGTCCATCCGGTCGCTTTCGACGGGGTAGTCGCGGTGACCAGCCTGTTCGACGAGCAATTCACTCTGGTAGAAGCCTTGGCCAAGGAATTCGACTGGGCGTACTCCGGCCCCGTGCTGGCCTGGCTGAGTCACAAGCACAGCGTGTTGTCGCTGATTCCCGAATTCAGCCCGCCCAGCCTCAGCTTCAAGAGCCATGAATTGCGTTCGATGAATCTGCGTCGAGTCGATAACTGGGGCCCCCGGCTGGTGCTCAAGCCGGCGTGCTCATCTGGGGGGCTGGGGCTACACCATCTGGCCACCAGCGGCACCTTGAAGGCGGAATTGGCAGCTCACCTGCACCATAGCGGCTATCACGCCGACACCGACTGGATACTGCAACAGGAAGTGAGCGGACGTCTGTTGAGTTTCGAAGGCTTCGTCGAAGCGGGATGGGTGCGCCGCCTGGGGATCTCCAGTCGCTCGCGTATCGGTTTTACCGAGGTCGCGAACAAGTACCCGGCAGACGACCACCTCAGCCAGGCCATCATCGCCCGCGGCTGGGACTGCGTAGAAACGCTGGTCAGCCGATCCTGCTATCAGTTCGGCTATTTCCATTGCGAATTCATCCAGACCGCCACCAGCATCTATCTAGTGGATGCCAATGTCGGTCGTATCGGCGGCGCCACCGTGCTCGAACAAGTGGCCCTGGCCCACAGCATCAATCCTCGGCAGTTGCTGGCCCACGTGCTGTTATTGCCGGTGTTGCGCGGCAAATGCCCACTGTCGCTATGCGCCAGCGCACGGCTGGCCCCGCAGAGGACGCTGGGTATCTGGTATGGCCTACCCGAGGCCGGCACCCTGGAGTGCGTGCAGCTACCCAAGATCCGCAGCCAGCACACACAATTCGCGGTCGAAGGCAGCCAGCTGGCCACAGTGGGAACGTCGGATTACGGGTGGGTGGGCCTGCTTTGCGGCGCGGAGGAAGAGGTGCTCGCCGACATCCACTGCATCACTGTGCGGACCGAAAAAGGCACCACCGATCCTGCATTCACGCTGGACTGAAGGGCAACAGGAAGCACTATGACCCTTTACATCATCCGATTTTTCACTTGGGGCGCATGGAGCATCCTCTTCACCTTTTTTGCCGTATGGCTGGCGACGTCGGCCCCCTTCAGCGCCGCCGACATTGCGATAATTGCCGGCACCGTCGCAATGACCAACCGTGCTGGCGCGCTGTTGTTCACCCGCTGGATCGGCAGATGGGATTTTCGCGCTGTGATGGTCTGCATGCAGGTGCTGTTGATGGCCGCTATCATCTGGCTGCAATGGCTGCACCTGCATCAGGTATATTCGCTAGCGGCCTGGCTGCTGGGCGTCGCGTTGTTCGGCATCGCCAACTCGGTATCGACCCTGACGCAACTGACCTTCATCGCCAGCGGTCATGCCGAAGACGACACGGTCACGGCGTTTTCCAAGGAAAACGTCGCGCTCAACCTGAGTGCCGGGATCACTCCCTACCTGTCGGCCCTGGTGCTTGCCCACTTACCGGACTGGTATTTGGCGTTCGCCTTGCTGTACTGCCTGCCCACTGTCGCACTTTGTATGCGGATCACTTGCGCGCAGCAGCAGCCACTCACCTGCAATGAACCGCAGGCACGAAGCCCGAATGGCCAAAGCCGTGTGCAATTTCTGGCCATCAACTTTTTGTCGTTCTTTGCCTTCGCGCAGTTTTACAACGTGTTTCCGTTCTATGCCGAAGACAGCCTGGGGGCGGAAAAGATCGGGCTGTTCTTCGCTGCCAGCAGCGTATTGATCGTCATCCTGCAGATCCCCCTGACCCGCCTGTGTGCCCGGCTTTACCGCCGCGACTTGATTACCGCGGCCAACCTGGCGTTGGCCATCGGGGTGTATGCATTGCTGTTCGCCACGCAAAAAATGACCGCGATGGTCGCTGCCATCCTGTTGCTGACCCTCGCCGAGATGATCTTCGGGCCGCTGTACCAGTCGATGTCGATCCAGCTGTTCCCTGGTCGCCCGGCCTTCGCCATGGCGGTACTGACCTTCACCTGGGCGCTGGCCGAGACCGCCGCCACCACCTTGGGGGTGTACATGGTCGCGCAGGGCCATGCCGCCGCCCTGTTCACCCTGGCTGCGGTGGCTGCTGCGCTGGTGGTAGCAATCGTGTGGGGCCGAGGAGGTTACTCGACCGCTTGAATCCGCCATGCCCAGTCGCTGATCTGATCCACTGTGCGCAACGGGAAAAACAAGCCGTAGGCGCTCAGGTAAGCGTAATGGCCGACGCCCGTGGCGCGCTCGTTCTCGCCCTTGCAGGTGACCTGTTTGGCGGTGCCTGGCAGTACCGGATTCAGGGTATTGGCCGGTTGTTCGCTATCGATCGAACAGTAGAGGGTGATCAGGTCGCCCAGCTTCGGCTCACCGTTCACCAAGGGCTTGTAGGCCCGGCTGTAGCTAACGGTCTTACCGACCGGCAGGTTCTGCCAGTCACCGTCGAAGTGCAGGTAAGTCAGGGCAATCACATTGGCTTTCGGGCCTTCGGCGGAGGGATCGGAAATGGCCGCAGACAACGGAATCAAGCCCCTGAAGCTCACCTCGATATTGCCCGCGGCCGTGAGACCACGCTTTTGGATCACCATCTGGCCAGTGGCCGGATCGGTGCTGAAAAACCACTGAGCCTTGTCGTTGTCGGCAATCTTGCGCTTGAGCACAGTGGCGTCATACACCAGACCCAAGCGGCTGAGGGTTTTTGGCGGCGGCGGCAACATCAGCCCTTGCACTGCTTCAGTCACAGGCGCGGCGACGGGTGGGACAGGCATTTTGGCCGGAGCTTTGATCCGCCCTTCGTAGCGCGGCAGCGACGCCAGGCTGGCGGGTGCCGCGCACACTTTCTGCAACAGCAAGCGCTCATCGACAGTGGCATCGGCAAGCGGGTGCACCTGGGTTTCGAGCAACACCTGGCCGGCACCGACACCGTTGTCGGCATCGACATAAAACGCGCTCAAGCGCCGAAAACGCTGCTGCGAGCAATCTGCCGCAAAGCGCTCGCGGCGTTGAACGTAGTAGCCGCTGCGCTGGCTATCGAGTTGTTCGCGAGGGTAATCGTACGCGCCCCAGAAGAGCACCTCGCGGCCTTCACGGTGCAGGCTCGCGCCATCGAGCAACAGCCATGACTGGCCAGACTCGCCTTTAAGCCTGCGCCAATCGGCCGGAGGATTGTCGGCACAGGCCTGACGCAATTGTGCACTGCCCTGCAACTGGTCAAGTTGCTCGGCAGGCAGTTGCGACTCATCCCCGATCTTGCGCGGCATGGCCGCAAAAAACGCCATGCCGCCCCCGGTGGGATACATCATCTGGCCGCGGGGCTGAGTGCAAGAGGCATTGAAACGAGCAATGAGCGTTTCGGGCTGATCGCCGCTGGCGGGGCGACTGACCAGGTACGAGACCTGATCACCTTCGCGCACCACCGAACTGGTCACCGCCGGCAAGGCCACGGCCTCCTGGAATATCGCTAGGCCGGGCGACTGTGGTTGCTCGGGCACAGGCGGGGTATGGCTGCAACCGGCCAGCAATGCAAGCGTCAAGGTGACCAAGGCAAGGCGGTGAAACGAGGCGGGACGGCCTTCCATGCGAAAGCTTCCAGTATGGGCAGGGGATTGGATTCTATCAGTCGCGTTACGGACCTCGGCAACCCGACGCACACCGCGATTTTCGATGAGCTCTAGACCTACGCGATATGGGATGATTCACCCTTGGCCATCAATGCACCACGTTTACCTGTCAAAGGACCTTGCCCATGCTGTCGTACCGCCCGCTTCTCGCTGCCATGAGCCTGTCTGTGCTCGCGGCGCTTTCGCCCGTCACCGGCTACGCCGCCAGCAAGCACAAGCAGGAGCCCGCCAAGGAAGCGCCGGCGAGCGCCGCGCTCAAGGTCTCGACCTTGGGCGGCAAGTTCGCCTTCACCTTACCCGCCGGCTACGCTGCCAACCCGCTGCCGTCTGGTGATGCGGCCCACGGCACCGAAGGCGCCAGCGGCACCATGTACCTGAACGAGGCGCTCAAACGGGTGATCATCGTCACCGAATCGCCGATCCCCAATGGCACCCAGGTCAGCGACAACGACGACACCTTCCTCGACGGCGCCGCCGCCGGCCTGGCGAGCCAGCAACGCGCAGGGCTGCCGGACTATCAGAAAGTCAGCGAGAAGAGCATGAAGATCAACACCCTCGGCGTACGCCAGATCGACAGCACCGGCACCATGGGCGGCGGCAAGACCATCACCACCACCCTGGTCGCGGGCTCGGGCGCGCGCATGACTGCCGTGGAAGTGGTTTCCCGCGCTGCCGATCAGAGCAGCCACGACGCGTTCGTGCAGCAGATCGTCAGCGCCAAGGCGCCAGCGGCCAAGTAGCCACGCGACATAGTAACGTCCACAAAAAAGGGCGACCCTCTCGGGTCGCCCTTTTTTTCACCGCCCAGCAGAGCGGATTTTGTTTGGTAGGCGCGATTGGACTCGAACCAACGACCCCCACCATGTCAAGGTGGTGCTCTAACCAACTGAGCTACGTGCCTGCTGTGGCGCGGGATTTTACGGGTTTATACGAAGCTGTCAACGGCTAGTTTCAACCCGTGCGGTCTCAGGCCCCGCAGCACTGCTTGAACTTCTTGCCACTGCCGCACGGGCAAGGGTCATTGCGACCGACCTTTTCCGCGGCACGCACTGGGGTGTTGGTGGGGCGCTGCTCGGTCCAGTACTCATGCAACTGCACAGCCGAATGAGTAATCATATCGGCAGCAGTGAAAACGTCGATCTCCGGCAGCTCGCCCTCTTCGTAGGCATCATCGCCCAACGACTGCAGGACGATCATCGAGAGCATCACGTCCTGGTCGTCTGGCATCTTCGGCCAGCTGTCAGCCAGGCGACGGTAGCCATAGCACCATTCCTGCAGGCTTGGCATGCCATCGGCGTCTTCGTTGTCGTCGTCCAGCACCTCGTTGAAGATCGGCGCGAACTCGGCAGTATGCTCGGTGATCACCAGCTCCAGATTGCCCATGTGCTGGACCAGCAGGTTGACGAAACGATCGAATGCTTTTTCATCCTTCCACTTGGGCAGGACTTTTGGGTTGCCCCACAGCGCGTTGTACCAAACGCTGAACGGCAGGATTTCCGGGCTGGAAATCAGCGCGGTGAAAAACCCGTCGAGTTCGGAAATATCACGCACCGAGTCTTCGCTCTGGAAACTATCCAGGGCGCTCTGGAGCTCGTCCAGTTCGTCGTCGGTCAAGGGTTCGGTGCTGAGGGGGGTGTTCATTGAAGCGATCGCCTTCTTGGAAGGATGAAAATACGGCCGGGCACGTAACAGCGCTAGAAGGTATTCGTGCTCGCAGGAAAGCCGCCATTGTGGCCTATTGCTGTGCACGTTGCTCACCCCAATCTTGCAGGCCGTCTAAAAGCACCGCTCGCACCGGAAAAAAGCGTATTCAATGCGTTGACGTCAATCGAGTGTCATAAAGCCATCATCTTGTTTTGTTACAACACCATGAACAGTTGATTACTCAGGTTCGTGCCGTGAAAGCTTTGATCACTCGATTGCGTCGTCCCCTGCTGCGCCGCCTGGCCATCGGCCCGCGTCTGCTGGCCGGGTTCATCCTGACCGCTTTGCTGATGGGCGCGCTGGGCGGCTTTTGCCTGTTGGAAATGCAGAAGATCCGCCATCAGGGCGAATTGATCGAACGCGGGCCGCTGTCCAGCATCGCCCAGGCCGATGCCATCGCCATCGACCTGGTCAAACTGCGGCTGGAAGCGGCGCTGCTGCTGGCTTACGCCCACGATCCGAGCGAAACGGTGAACCGCAAGATCAACGTCGAGCAACTGGCCAACGAGGTCAATCAGGGCTTCAAGGACTACCTGGCCAACGTGCCTGCCGGCACCGAGCACGACTCGATCATGCTGCTGCAGGACGCCTATCAGCAGTTCCTCGCCCCGCTCAAGGACGCCATCGGCCTGATCGAGCAGAACCGTACCAGCGAGGCCAATGCCATGGCCAACGGAGCCTTGGGCAATCAAGGCGCGATGATGGACATGCAGGTGCAGTTGCTGCGCGAGCTCAACAAGCAGGCCACCGCCGATGCGTTGGCCGCCTCGGCCCAGACCGATGCGCAGTCGCGGCTGGTGATCCCCATTGCGATTGCCGTCGCGCTGCTGATCACCCTGCTGCTGGCCTGGCGCCTGAGCGTCAGCATCATTCGGCCGTTGCGTCAGGCCCTGCAGGTCGCCCACACCGTGGCCGCTGGCGACCTCAGCCAAGCGGTGCACGCCGAAGGCCGGGACGAGGCTGCACAGCTGTTGCAGATGCTCGGCCACATGCGCGACCAGTTGCATGGGGTGATCAGCCAGATCGGCGGTGCAGTGACGCGCTTGAATGCCGCGACGCACGAGATGGGCGCCATCATGCAAGGCAACGCCGAGGGCATGCAGCAGCAGTACAACGAGATCGAGCAGGCCGCTACGGCAGTCACGCAAATGAGCCAGGCGGTGGAAGAGGTGGCCGGCAACGCGGTCTCGACGTCCACCGACTCTCGCGCCTCCAGTACGGCGGTGCGCCAGGGCCAGACGCAACTGGACCAGACCATGGCCGACATCGGCGAACTCACCGACCAAGTCGAGCAGGCCGCCGCCCGCGCCCAGGATCTGGCCGCGCAAACGGCCGGCATCAACAAGGTACTGGATGTGATCCGCAATGTCGCCGAGCAGACCAACCTGCTGGCCCTCAACGCCGCCATCGAAGCGGCCCGCGCCGGGGAAGTGGGACGAGGTTTCGCGGTGGTCGCTGACGAAGTACGCGCCCTGGCTCACCGCACCGGCGCCTCGACCCGAGAGATCGAGCAGATGATGGGCGGTATCCATCAGGGCACCGGCCTGGCCGTGCAGGCCTTGGCCGCCAGTGCGAGCCAGGCGGGGCGAACCCGAGAACGGGCGCAGGCGGCCAAGGATGTGCTGGGCAGTATTGCCCAGGCGGTGGCGACCATCGATGAGCGCAATCAGGTGATCGCCAGTGCGGCCGAACAGCAGGCCCAGGTGGCGCGCGAGGTGGATAGCAATCTGGTGCGGATTCGCGATCTGTCGCTGCAGAGTGCTACCGGCGCGGCACAGACCAGCGCCGCGAGTCAGGAGCTGGGGGAGCTGGCAGTGGAGCTCAATGGCATGCTGGGGCGGTTTTCGTTGTAAACCTATACCGCGCGTCAGGCGGCGTAGAGGCCAGCCCCGACACTGACATGTCGAGACTTGAACCAGCCCTTGCCGCTCCCGAATTTTTTCGCCATCTTGGAAGCCATCCCCCCGTACCAGGCCCGCGCCATGCCCACACCTGCCGCCCCCATCAAACGCCGTCGCTGGCTGCCTTGGCTGTTGCTGGCGCTGTTCATCGGCGTCGGCCTGCCTTACGGTTGCTCGCAGCTGGTCCACAAGGAGCGGGAGCTGATCTTCAGTATCGAGCCGGGCAATGCCGGGTGGTTCACCGGCATACCCGCCGGCATGCAGGAACTCGACATCCCGATCGACAAGACCCTCAGCAGCAACCAGTACCTGCACGCCTGGTGGTGGCCGGCACGCGGCAGTAACGCGCCGACCCTGTTGTACTTGCACGGCATGCGCTGGAACCTGACCGCCCAATTGGGCCGCATCACCGCCCTGCACAACATGGGCTTCGCGGTGCTGGCCATCGACTACCGCGGCTTTGGCCAGAGCCCCGGCGACCTGCCTTCCGAGCGCAGCGTCTATCAGGATGCCCAGGCCGCCTGGAAACGCTTGGTACAACTGCAACCCGATGCCGGCAAACGCATGATCTACGGCCATTCGCTGGGCGGCGCGATCGCCATCGACCTGGCCGAACAGATCGACAAGGACGACCTGCCCAAGGCCTCGGGATTGATCATCGAATCGACCTTCACCGACATGGGCGCCGCCGCCCAGGCGGTGATCAAGACGTCGCTGCCGGTGCGCTGGATCCTGTCGGAGAAATTCGATTCCATCGACAAGATCGCCGACGTCGGCATTCCGGTACTGATCGTGCACGGCACTGAAGATCAATACATCCCGCCGCGTTTGAGCGAAGAACTGTTCGAGGCCGCCATGGCGCCCAAGAAGCTGCTGCTGATCCCAGGCGGCACCCATAACAACAGCATGATCGTCGGTAACCGACAGTATGCTGAAGCGATTCGCCAGCTGTTCAAGGTCGATGCGGATATAGGCGCCGGCTGACGCAACTAACTCGCCACTGCCAGAGTCTGTGCTAGAACCCCGAATGACTTCAGCGTTCAAGGATTCAGCATGGACTCCAGGCCACAACCCGATACCTCCCCCGAGCCTCACAAGGACGGCGAAACGCCCGGTTTGTCCAAGGACGAGAAAAAGGAAGCCAACGAACAGCAGCCTTCCCGGGCGGCGGTGCTGCACGAGATCATCCGCAGCCAGGGTGATCATGAGCTGGAACGCAGTTTCGCGGCGTTGTTCTGGTCCGCGCTGGCGGCGGGGCTGACCATGGGCCTGTCGCTCATGGCCATGGGTTTGCTCAATTCGCGGCTGCCGGACGCTGAAGGCTTCAAGGTCATCGCCAGCTTCGGCTATTGCGCGGGCTTCCTGGCGGTGATCCTCGCGCGCCAGCAGTTATTTACCGAAAACACCCTGACCGCCGTGCTGCCGGTGATGACCAAACCGACGCTGAACAACTTCGGCCGCCTGCTACGGCTTTGGGGCGTGGTACTGGTGGGCAATCTGATGGGCACTCTGCTGGTGTCCTACGTGATGCTGCACCTGCCGATCTTCGATAGCAAAACCGATCAAGCCTTCCTTGAGATCGGCCGCAAGGTCATGGAAAACGCGCCTTGGCCGATGTTCGCGAAGGGCATCATCTCGGGTTGGATGATCGCCACGCTGGTGTGGATCATCCCTTCGGTCAAGGATGGCAAGATCTGGCTGATCGTGATGGTGACTTACCTGATGGCGCTGGGAGACTTCACCCACATCGTGGTGGGCTCGGCAGAGGTGTCGTATCTGGTCTGGGCCGGTGAACTGAGCTGGGGCGAATTCTGGGCGCACTTCGCCGGGCCGACCCTGGCGGGCAACATCATCGGCGGCAGTTTCATCTTCGCGCTGATAAGCCACGCCCAGGTGCGCAGCGACAGCGCGCCGCAAGGGGCCTGAAATCAAGGGCCCTGAAACACAGCCCACCGCTCAGCGGCCGCACAGTTCCAGGCGCCGCTGCAGCACGTTGAACGATACCGGCTCTTCGCGCGCCGGGCTGGCCGCGAGGGTCATGCACCAGTAGTCCGCTTCGCAGTGCACGTCGATGCTCTGGTGCACGCCGATCGGGGCGAACCCCAAGCGCTTGTGCAAATCGGCACTGTCACTGTCATGCACCGACACCGCAGCGTAAATCGCCATGAAGCCTTGCTCACCCAAGTGCCGAATCAGGCTGTTATACAACGCAGCGGCTACGTCGGGATCCTGCCCCGGGACTTCGACGCGAGCATCCACTGACCAGCGCAGCGCCATCAGTGAGCGGTGCGCAGCGCCATAGGCATAACCCAACACGCGGCCCGCCTGCTCTGCCACCAGAAAGGGGTACAGCTTGAGGGTCTGTTGTATCAGCTCGGCAAACTCGCGCCGTGAAACATCAGGCGGGCCAGCTTGCAGGGCGAGCAGCGCGGCGGCGTCCTCAAGGGTGGCCGTGCGCACATGCAGATCAATCATACAGTCGAGCTTCCAGTGGTATTTCCCAGGTGCGAAATATCCCTCGCATCACAGCTCCTGAAGACATCCATCCGAATTGTGTCTTTTTTTTACCAATTCATTCAAGTGTGTTTGACGCCATTTTCATGACACAGATCAATACATGGAACACTCAGCCTTGCTAAATCCCCGCCATTGGGTTGAAAGCCCACAGGGCAGGCGACTTACACCTATGGGAATATTTTCGTACGGTTCGATCAACGGATCGACACTGGACAGCCCGCGCGCAAAAAGCCAATGATGGCCGTTTCCCTAGATGGAGCCTCTTCCCATGCAGAGTAAATTGATTCTCGGCCATACCGAAGTCACCCGCATCCTCGCTGCCGCCCGCGCGGAGGCGCAGCAACACCAGTGGGCAGTGACTATCGCAGTGGTCGACGATGGTGGCCATCTGTTGGGCCTCGAGCGCCTGGATGGCGCGGCCGCGAGCACAGCGTACATCGCCACCGAAAAAGCACGGACCTCGGCCTTGGGGCGCAGCGAGTCGAGCAAGTACGAAAAGATGGTCAACGAAGGGCGCACCTCGTTCCTGTCCAACCCGGTGCTCACCAGCCTCGAAGGCGCGGTGCCCGTGATCGTCGGCGGTCAGGTCATCGGTGCGGTGGGAGTGTCGGGCGTGGCGTCCAAGGATGACGTGCAGGTAGCGCGGGCGGGCGCGGCAATCCTCGCCTGAATCACGCCGCCCCCTCCCCCCTTTTGGGAGCGGGCTTGCACGTCGCCACTCGGGTATGGGCGGTGTCAGCCGAACAACCAGTAGCCCACCGCCGTAAATACCACCACCGCCAGCACTGGCCGCAACACGCGGTAGGCCTTGGGATTGCGGCGCTTGAAGGCCTTGACCTTGGCGCTGAAGCCATTACTGAAGCGCTTGCTGAAGGCATAGGCTTGGTTGATACCGCCCACGCGTTCGTCGTCGGTGTTCTGCGGTGCCGTAGCGCGACCGAGAAAGTCACTCACGGCCTTGTTCACCCGTCCCATGATACGGTTGGACAGCGGCCGCTCGATGTCACAGAACAGAATCACTCGGGTCACGTCAGTCTCGTTCTTGACCCAATGCACATAGGTCTCATCGAACATCACGTCCTCTCCGTCGCGCCAGGCATATTCCTTGCCGTCGACGAAAATGCGGCAGGCATCGGAGTTGGGCGTCGACAGGCCGAGGTGATAGCGCAGCGAGCCGGCAAACGGGTCGCGGTGCGGGTTGAGGTGACTGCCGCCTGGCAGCAAGGCGAACATCGCGCCCTTGACGTTGGGGATGCTGTTGACCAGCGCCACGGTCTTGGGGCACAGCGCCTCTGCGGATGGCAGGGCCTTGTCGTACCACTTCAGGTAGAAGCGCTTCCAACCCTTCTTGAAGAACGAGCCGAATCCGGCATCGTTGTCCTTGGCGGCGGCGCGAATATAGCCTTCGTCGAACAGGTGCATGGCCTCTTCGCGGATGGTTTCCCAGTTGTTCTTGAGCACATCGAGTTCGGGGAACTTGCTGCGGTCCAGATATGGCGTGGAAGGTACGCTGGAAAACAGGTACATCAGGGCGTTATAAGGCGCGAACAATGCCGAATGATTGACGAACTGGCGCAACACCGGCAGCCGCGCCTTGCCGCGCAAATGCACGTACAGGATGCTGCCGACGAAAATCAGCAGCACCAGTAGCTTGGCGGCGAGAGAAAGGGTCATGCGTGGACTCCACGAAAAGGCAGTCCACCATGATAAACCCGATTGCAGCGGGGGAACACCTGTGGCGACGGGGTGGGTGATTTGGGTCAATGGAGCAGCCTGTGCCGGCACCTTCGCGAGCCCGCTTCGCGAGCATTGTCGGAGCAAGGCTTGCCCGCGAAGGGGCCAACCCTGCCTACATCACTACTGCTGCAACTCAGCCTCGGTAAACAAATCGCTGAACAGCATGCTCGACAGATACCGCTCACCCGAATCCGGCAGGATCACCACGATGGTCTTGCCTTGCATCTCCGGCTTCTCCGCCAGGCGTACCGCCGCCGCCATGGCCGCGCCGCAGGAAATGCCGCAGAGAATGCCCTCCTCCTGCATCAAGCGCAGGGCCATGGCCTTGGCCTCGTCGTCACTCACTAGCTCGACACGGTCCACGATCGACAGGTCGAGGTTTTTCGGCACGAAACCGGCGCCGATGCCCTGGATCTTGTGCGGGCTTGGCTTGATTTCTTCGCCCGCCAGCGCCTGGGTGATCACCGGCGAACCGATCGGCTCCACGGCCACCGAGAGAATCGACTTCTTCTGCGTGTGCTTGATGTAGCGCGAGATGCCCGTAATGGTCCCACCGGTGCCGACCCCCGCCACCAGCACGTCCACGGCGCCGTCGGTATCGTTCCAGATTTCCGGCCCCGTGGTCTTCTCGTGAATGGCCGGGTTGGCCGGGTTCTCGAACTGCTGCGGCATGAAGTATTTGTCAGGGTCGCTGGCCAGCAACTCGGCGGCCTTGTCGATCGCGCCCTTCATGCCCTTGGCCGGCTCGGTGAGCACCAGCTCGGCTCCCAGCGCCTTGAGCACTTTGCGCCGCTCGACGCTCATCGACGCCGGCATGGTCAGCAACAGCTTGTAGCCCCGCGCCGCAGCCACGAAGGCCAGGCCGATACCGGTGTTGCCGGAGGTGGGCTCGACGATGGTCATGCCGGGCTTGAGCCGACCTTTGCTTTCGGCGTCCCAGATCATGTTGGCGCCAATCCGGCACTTGACCGAATAACCGGGGTTGCGCCCCTCGATCTTGGCCAGGATGGTCACGCCCCGCGGGGCGATGCGGTTGATCTGCACCAACGGCGTATTGCCGATGGAATGCGCGTTGTCGGCGAAAATGCGGCTCATGGGACGGGTCCTTATGCATCAGCGTCAAAACTCAAGGGTATGCCTGCCGGGCGAACGAGTCCAGTCGCGGCGAACCGATGGCGTGCCCCGCAGTCAACCGTCCATATCTCACGAGAACCTGGTCATGAAACGTCGCTACAGCTGGCCCATGTGGACCCTTGTCGGTCTGGTGTTGATCCTGGTCGTGGTGCATATCGCCCTGCCCTACGTGGTGCGCAACTACCTCAATGACAAGCTGGCGAGCATGGGCGACTACCATGGCCATGTCGATGACGTCGACCTGGCGCTGTGGCGCGGCGCCTACCGGATTAACGGCCTGCAGATCACCAAGGTCGACGGCAAGGTGCCCGTGCCGCTGCTGGACGCACCGTTGATCGATCTGTCGGTGAGCTGGCATTCGCTGTGGTACGACCATGCCGTGGTGGCCGAGATGGAGTTTGTGCGTCCGACGCTCAACTTCGTCGACGGCGGCACCAACAAGCAAGCCTCGCAGACCGGTAGCGGCACCGACTGGCGCGCACAACTGGGCAAGCTGTTGCCGATTACCCTCAACGAGGTGCGCATCGACGACGGCAAGATCAGCTTCCGTAACTTCACCTCCAAGCCACCGGTCGATCTGCAGGCCACCCAGGTCAATGCCAGCGTCTATAACCTGACCAACGTGGTGGATGTGCAAGGCAAACGTGACGCGCGCTTCACGGCCAAGGCCCAGCTGTTCGGCCAGGCCCCGGTGGAAACCACAGCGACCTTCGATCCGCTGAGTAACTTCGAGGACTTCGAATTTCGCTTGCGCGCTACAGGCATCGAACTGCGCCGGCTCAATGACTTTTCCAGCGCCTATGGCAAGTTCGACTTCAATGCGGGCACCGGCGATATCGTCATTGAGGCCGATGCCAGGAAGGCTCAGTTGAGCGGCTATATCAAACCGCTGCTGCACAACGTCGATGTGTTCAATTGGCAGCAGGATGTCGAGAACAAGGACAAGGGCATTTTCCGTTCCATCTGGGAAGCCATTGTCGGCGGCTCGCAGACGCTGCTGAAAAACCAGAGTAAAAACCAGTTCGCCACCCGAGTGGACCTCAGCGGTAATGTGCACCGCCAGGATATCAGCGCCCTGGAGGCGTTCTGGGAGATCCTGCGCAATGGGTTCGTGCAAGCGTTCAATGCCCGATATGAACAAGCGCCGCCAAGTGCTGATAAATAGCAGGTAGCAACGTCAAACCTGTGGGAGCGAGCTCGCGCGTGCGGCCACATGGACGGTGTCGCGTTCCCATGATTTAGCCCCCGCGTTATAGTCGGGAATATTCATTCAACAAGACCGGAGTTGCACCGATGAAATTCGAAGGCACAGCCGCTTATGTCGCCACTGACGACCTGAAACTGGCGGTCAACGCAGCCATCACTCTGCAACGGCCTTTGCTGGTCAAGGGCGAACCCGGCACCGGCAAGACCATGCTGGCCGAGCAACTGGCCGAATCCTTCGGCGCACGGCTGATCACCTGGCACATCAAATCGACCACCAAGGCCCATCAGGGCCTCTACGAATACGATGCCGTCAGCCGCCTGCGCGACTCGCAACTGGGCGTCGACAAAGTCCACGATGTGCGCAATTACCTGAAGAAGGGCAAGTTATGGGAAGCCTTCGAATCCGAAGACCGGGTCATCCTCTTGATCGATGAAATCGACAAGGCCGACATCGAGTTCCCCAACGACCTGCTACAAGAACTCGACAAGATGGAGTTCTACGTTTACGAGATCGACGAGACCATCAAGGCCAAGCAGCGGCCGATCATCATTATTACCTCCAATAACGAGAAAGAACTGCCGGACGCCTTTCTGCGCCGGTGCTTCTTCCATTACATCGCCTTCCCCGATCGCATCACACTGCAGAAAATCGTCGACGTGCATTACCCCAACATCAAGAAGGAACTGGTCAGCGAAGCGCTGGACGTGTTCTTCGATGTACGCAAGGTGCCGGGCCTGAAGAAAAAGCCCTCCACCTCGGAATTGGTCGACTGGCTCAAACTGTTGATGGCCGACAACATCGGCGAAGCGGTCCTGCGCGAGCGCGATCCCACCAAGGCCATCCCGCCCCTGGCAGGCGCCTTGGTGAAGAACGAACAGGACGTGCAGTTGCTTGAGCGCCTCGCGTTCATGAGCCGTCGCGGCAACCGCTGACTTTCGATTTTCTGCCAAAGGGCGACGGCCATGCTGCTCAACCTCTTCAATGAAATGCGCGCCGCCAAGGTGCCGGTGTCGGTGCGCGAGTTGCTCGACTTGATCAACGCTCTCCAACAGCGGGTGATCTTTGCCGACATGGATGAGTTCTACTATTTGTCGCGGGCGATTCTGGTCAAGGACGAGCGCCATTTCGACAAGTTCGACCGGGCGTTTTCGGCGTACTTCAATGGCCTGCAAAATCTCGATCAACACCTCGAAGCACTGATTCCGGAAGACTGGCTGCGCAAGGAGTTCGAGCGCTCGCTGACGCCCGAGGAGCGCGCCGAGATTCAATCCCTCGGCGGCCTCGACCAGTTGATCGAAGCCTTCAAGCAGCGCCTTGAAGAACAGAAAGAACGCCACGCCGGTGGCAACAAATGGATTGGCACCGGCGGCACCAGTCCGTTCGGTTCGGGGGGCTACAACCCCGAAGGTATCCGCGTTGGCGATGCCGGCAAGCGCCAGGGCAAGGCGGTGAAAGTCTGGGATCAACGCGAGTACAAGAACCTCGACGATCAAGTCGAACTCGGCACTCGCAACATCAAGGTCGCTTTGAGGCGCTTGCGCAAATTCGCCCGCCAAGGTGCGGCTGATGAGTTGGACATCGATGGCACCATCGACCACACCGCTCGCGATGCCGGCCTGCTGAATATCCAGATGCGACCGGAACGACGCAACTCGGTAAAGTTATTGCTGCTGTTCGATATCGGCGGCTCGATGGATGCCCATGTAAAGGTGTGCGAAGAGTTGTTCTCGGCTTGCAAGACCGAGTTCAAGCATCTGGAGTATTTCTACTTCCACAACTTCATCTATGAATCGGTCTGGAAGAACAATCTGCGGCGCACCTCCGAGCGCACTTCCACCCAGGACCTGCTGCACAAATACGGCGCCGATTACAAAGTTATCTTCGTCAGCGATGCGGCCATGGCGCCCTATGAAGTCACTCAGCCAGGCGGCAGCGTCGAGCACTGGAACGAGGAAGCCGGGTATGTGTGGATGCAGCGTTTCAGGGAGAAATTCAAGAAGTTGATCTGGATCAATCCATATCCGAAGGACACTTGGGGCTATACCGCCTCGACGCAGATCATCCGGGAGTTGGTCGAGGACCAGATGTATCCCCTGACCCTGCGCGGCCTGGAGGAAGGGATGCGTTATTTGGCCAAATAACGCGGCCCCCGTGGGAGCGGGTCAGGCTCAGCGCCAGCTCTCGTGCTTGCTGATCTTGCCCCGATGCCGTCCACCGGCAAACGCCCAGTCCAGCAGCACGATAAACCCTTCGATCAGCCACGCCAGCAGGAACGCGCAGGCCATCCCCCAGGCAATGGCCTCGGGCGCCAGCAGCACTTGATAGCTGTAGCCATTGGCGGTCTCGTCAAGAATCGCCGGATCGGCGGCGGTGATCACGTGCCAGGCTCTCTGATACCAGGGGCCCTGCAGCGCCATCCATTCGGCATCCAGCGCGGCCTGGCGACTGGCCAAGGTGCCGATGCTGGTAGCGTCGCTGCGGAAAACCGGGTCTTCGCTGCTGCGATAATGCTCGACCAGCGCCTGCAGATTACCGTTGAAGAACTGGTTGGCCGTGTCATTGAAACCTTTGAGGCTCTGCTGCGCCTCGTTCAGATGCGCCTCGACCCGATGGCTGTAATCGTTGATGAAACCGGGCACCTGCACGCCCACCAGCAGGCCGAAGGTAAACAGAATCAAGCGCGCGTAACTTCGCAGCATGGGAGCTTCCCTATTCGATAACCGCTGTCTGGCCATGGTCTGTGCATTCACCGCCGCGCCACAGGCGCCATTCGCCCGAGGCGTAGCGATGCCAGATCTCGTCTTCGGTCAGTGGCTCGGTGGCGATCACCGTGACCACATCGTTGGGCGTGGTCTCGGCCTGAAAATCGACGATCATGTCCACATCTTTGAGGCGCGCCGGGCCGAAAGGTGCCCGCCGGGTGATGTGCACCAACTTGCTGGAACAGAAACTGAACAGCCCATCGCCGTCGCTCAGCAGACAGTTGAAAACGCCTTGGCTGCGGTACTCGGTACAGGCTTTGACCAGTACCGGCAGCAGCGCTTGGAGGCTGACCGGCTCGGGAAATTCACTGCGGATGCGGTTGAGCAGATCGCAAAACGCTGCCTCGCTGTCGGTATCGCCCACCGGCCGATAAAAGCCGACTGCCGGGTTGAAGTCGGCCAACTGGCCGTTGTGGGCGAAACACCAGTTGCGCCCCCACATCTCGCGCACAAACGGGTGAGTGTTGGCCAGGCACACCTTGCCGACATTGGCCTGGCGGATGTGGCCGATTACCACTTCGCTCTTGATCGGGTAACGTTGCACCAGTTGTGCGACTTGCGATTCACTGCTCGCGGTCGGATCCTGGAACAGCCGCAGGCCGCGGCCTTCGTAAAAGCCGATGCCCCAGCCATCGCGGTGCGGCCCGGTGCGGCCGCCGCGCTGCATAAGCCCGGTAAAGCTGAAAACGATGTCGGTCGGAACGTTGGCACTCATGCCCAGCAATTCGCACATGTGCGGGTTCTCGCAATCAGCGTTAGAGGCGCGGTTCTACGCGATAACCTGT
The DNA here is from genome assembly GCF_031880315.1 of Pseudomonas baltica. NCBI lineage: Bacteria > Pseudomonadati > Pseudomonadota > Gammaproteobacteria > Pseudomonadales > Pseudomonadaceae > Pseudomonas > Pseudomonas baltica. Next base: position 1,760,159 of record NZ_CP134771.1, read on the forward strand.
ATTGGCCGCAGCGGGACGGCGCTCGCCGCGTGCCTCGAATCGTTCCTGGGCCTCTTCCTCGGCCTTGATTTCGGCGGCGCGACGCTCGGCGGCGACCGCCTGCTCGGCCTTGCGTCGGCGCGAGGCACTGACGATCGGCCAGCGAATCAGCACGAAGATCAGGTACAGGCCAAAGGCGAACATGCCATACATGGCCAGATCGGACGCGGCCTGCAGGATGTTGTTACCTGCCTTGACCAGCAGATCCAGGGCCGTGATGGCGATGGCCGGCGCGTAAAGCTCCTTGAGTGGATCGACGATGGTCGGCGTGGCCAGCAGCACCAGGGCCAGCACGCGCAGCGGCTCGCGTAGATAGCGCCACATCCAGCGGGTCAGGCGAAACCAGACCAACAAGCAGCCGACAGCGGCGATAGCGTAGATGCCCCAGGCGAGGAAATAATCGTGCTCGGTCATGGTGTCCGTGGTAAGGCTGGCAAAGAGACGCTTATGATAACGGCTTTATGGAAGCAAAGCTTCCCCGAGAGCGTCGTGGTGCTGCTGATGGCCTCTTCGCGAGCAAGCTTTGCTTGCACAGTGCAATGAGGTCCCGCACCGTACAGGTGTCGGAGCAAGGCTTGCCCGCGAAGAGGCCCGTATGAACGCCATCATTTGCAAGCCCATCCCAGGCGCTCGACTTTCAGATAATTCAGGAATCCTCATGGCCTCGACCCCCTCCCTGCCTCCCATCGCCCGTCGCGCCGCGGGTGACGACCCCTATGCCTGGCTGCAAGAGCGCGACACCGATGCCGTGCTCGACTACCTCAAGGCCGAAAACGCCTATCAGGAAGCGCAACTGGCCGATCAAGCCGAATTGCGCGAGCAGCTGTTCGAAGAAATCAAAGGCCGGATCCGCGAAACCGATCTGTCGCTCGCCTCGCCCTGGGGCCCTTGGCTGTACTACACCCGCACCACCGCCGGCGATGAATACGCTCGCCACTACCGCTGCCCGCGCCCGGCCGATGACTCGCCGACCGTCGACGAACAGCACGAGCAGTTGCTGCTCGACCCCAACGTGCTGGCCGAAGGCGGCTTCCTCTCGCTGGGCGCCTTCAGCATCAGCCCGGACCAACAGCGCCTGGCCTACAGCCTCGATACCAACGGCGAGGAAACCTATCGCCTGTACATCAAGGAGCTGAGCAGCGGCGCGATCACCGAGCTGCCGTTCGAGCAATGTGACGGCAGCATGACCTGGGCCAACGACAGCCAGACCCTGTTTTTCGGCGAACTGGATGATACCCACCGCCCCTGGAAGCTGTATCGCCATCGCCTGGGCAGCGACATCGCCGAGCCGGTGTTCGAGGAAACCGACGGGCGCTTCTTCCTGCACTGCTACCGCGCCAGCTCCGAGCGCCAGTTGATCCTGCTGCTCAACAGCAAGACCACCAGTGAAGCGTGGGTGCTGGACGCCGAGACACCGCTGGGCGATTTCACCTGCCTGGCGCCGCGGGTCGAGGATCACGAGTACTACCCCGACCACGGCCAGCTCGAAGGCCAGTGGACCTGGTTTATCCGCAGCAACCAGGCCGGCATCAACTTCGCACTCTACCAGGCAGCGGACACCGGCCAGGTGCCGGGCCGCGAACAGTGGCAAACCCTGATCGAACACCGTCAGGACAGCATGCTCGAAGGCGTCACCCTCAATGCCCAGGCCTACAGCCTCAGCTTGCGCGAAGGTGGCTTGCCGATTATCGAGGTGCACCCGCAAGGCGCCGCCGCATATCGCGTGCAACTGCCGGATGCGGCCTACAGCCTGTATATCTCCGACAGCCTGGAATTCGACAACCCCCGCATCCGCCTGCGCTACGAGGCCCTCAATCGCCCCGCTCAGGTGCGCCAGCTCAGCCTCGCCGACGGCGCCCAAGTGGTGCTCAAGGAAACCCCGGTGCTCGGCCCGTTCAACGCCGACGATTACCTGAGCCAGCGGCTGTGGGCGACCGCAGCCGATGGTACTCAGGTGCCGATCAGCCTGGTGCAGCGCCGCGATACCGTGGGCACCGCTACGCCGCTGTACCTCTATGGCTATGGCGCCTACGGCGAGAGCCTCGATCCGTGGTTCTCCCATGCTCGCTTGAGCCTGCTGGAGCGCGGCGTCGCCTTCGCCATCGCCCACGTACGCGGTGGCGGCGAGCTGGGCGAAGCGTGGTACCGCGCCGGCAAGCAGGAACACAAGGCCAACACCTTCAGCGACTTCATCGCCTGCGCCGAGCACCTGATCGAGCAGCAACTGACCAGCCCCGCCCAGTTGGTGATCAGCGGTGGCAGTGCCGGTGGCCTGCTGATCGGTGCGGTGCTCAATCAACGCCCTGAACTGTTCCGGGCAGCGATTGCCGAAGTCCCGTTCGTCGACGTGCTCAACACCATGCTCGACCCGGACCTGCCGCTGACGGTCACCGAATATGACGAATGGGGAAATCCACAAGAAGCTGACGTCTATGCGCGCATCAAGAGCTACGCTCCTTATGAGAACGTCAGCGCCCAGGCGTATCCGGCCACATTGGTGATTGCCGGTTACAACGACAGCCGCGTGCAGTATTGGGAAGCGGCCAAGTGGGTCGCCAAGTTGCGCGCCACCCGCACCGATGATCACTTACTGCTGCTCAAGACCGAGCTCGGTGCCGGGCACGGCGGCATGAGCGGGCGCTATCAGGGCTTGCGAGATGTGGCACTGGAGTATGGATTCGTGTTCAAGGTGCTCGAGCTGGTATAAATTCCTACTACCCTGCGGGCGATTCGGCGTTCGCCCCGGGGTTTTCACCCATAGCAAAGACCTGATGCCATGCCTGATCCGACCTACCTGAACAACGAAATTCGCGACATGCTGATGGACTGCGGCATGTTCGTGCAGATTCATCCTGACGACCTGAAGGTAGCCTCGGGCTATTTCAGCATCGTCGACGTCGCCAAGGATCAAGCGATCTTTCGCGAAGGCGATGCCGGCACTTTCATGTGCATCATTCACTATGGCCAGGTGTCGATCCAGAAGACCGACAGCGAAGGCAAGCAAGTGGAAGTGGCAACCTTGCGCAAAGGCCGCGCATTCGGCGAGATGGCGGTGCTCGATGGCGAACGGCGTTCGGCCAGCTGTATCGCCGCGCAGGACTGCAAGCTGTTGAACCTGGGCAAGGACTCGCTGGAAAAAATGCTCAACGATGTGCCCAAGGTGGGCGCCAAGATCATCCGCGTGTTGGCGGTATCGATGTCCAAGCGCTTGCGCATGGCGGATGGGCAGCGGGTGTCGTGATCCGGGAAATGCACTGACCGAGCAGGCCAGTACTGACGACATCAGCCCCCAGGTGGCTTGCTCTTGTTGGCATCCTCCCCGGTATCCGGGGTACTGGCGGCTTCGCGGGCAGGTGGCGTCGGCACTTGTATCGGTGGCAATGCTGGCTGGCTGTCAGTGAGCGGGCTGCCAGTCAACACTGCCTGTGTCGAGACCTGCGGATAAGGGGTTGCGGCCGCCGCGGTCGGGCTCTGCGGCACGGGCAGCACCGGCCCTTCAGGCGCTTCTACAGCGTGGGCCTGAGCCAGGGTGAAACAGGCGAAGGTCGCAATGACCAGAATAAAACCAGACCTCATGTAACACTCCAGCACCATGCCGATCACAAGGCTACTCCCTGTCGGGGCAAATTGCGCTTGTCGCGGCGACACTTTCATTCAAAACCAAGCGAATCACTGGAGCGTGAGCACCTGTGGGAGCGAGCTCTGCTCGCGAAAGGGCCGACGGTGTCGATACACATCGTCAGACCTGAATGAGCTGAGTCTTGAGCAGATCACGGAATGTCTGAATCAAGGGCTCGCGGCTGCGGCCACGGCGCAGTATCAAGGTAAAGGGTGCCTGGTAGCCGAAGGTCGCTGGCGACAGCACGCGCAAATCGCCTTTATCGACCCAGGGCTGGGCGTAGTGCTCCGGCAAGTAGCCGACATAGGCGCCGGAGAGCACCAGAATCAGCTGCGCCTCCATGCTGTCGACCGTCGCCGCGCTGTGCTTGAAACCATGACGCGCCAGCTCCGCCTGGCTCCAGTAACCGCGCCCGACCATGCGTTGCTGGGTGATCACCTGTGGTGGAATGCGCCGCTCGCTGAACAGCGGATGGCGGCTGCTGCAGTACAACCAATGCTGTTCGCGATACAGCGGCTGATAGACCAGCCCGCTCATACGCGTCGAAAACGCGCCAATGGCCAGGTCGAGGCGATTGTCCTGCACCGCCAGCTGCAATTCATAGGGGCTGAGTACCGACAGGTGCAGGTGCACCGCCGGATGCTCCTGACTATAGGCACCAATGGCTTCAGCCAGCGGCAAGGAGTGATCGTTGACGGTGGAATCGATCACACCTAGGTTGAGCGTACCGCGCAATTCGCCCTTGAGCGCCGCGGCGTATTGCTCGAAGCCTTCCATTTCAGCCAACAGGCGCAGGGTTTCCTGGTGGAACAGCTCGCCTTTGCTGGTCAGGCTGAACCCCCCGCGACCGCGGTGGCAAAGGACGATCCCCAGCGCGGTTTCCAGTTGGCTCATGTAGGTGCTGATCGCCGAGGTCGACAGGTTCAGCTCCTGCTGGGCGGTGGCGAACCCCTGATGGCGCACGACGCTGACGAAAATTCGCAGCAGCTTCAGATCCGGCAGCGCGTTACCCATCACAACCCCTCTAGCAAGGGGGCTCGCCCCCGATAACGGTGAGTCAGCCGCAATAATGGCGCTGACACGATGGAAGGAGCGCACTCCCTCGGGGCGGAGTTTACTTCAGAAAATCCTGAACTAAGTATTTCTCGACAGCGATTCTTCCCTTTCCCCGCAATGCCCAGACTCCGGCGATGCGTGCCCGTTCCTGAACGGGCCTCAAGCTTGAGATGGGAGATATCAGCCGTGGAAAAAATCTATCACCAACCCCTGGGTGGCAACGAAATGCCGCGCTTTGGCGGTATCGCTACCATGCTGCGCCTGCCGCACTTGCAGAGCGCCGCAGGTCTGGATGCAGCCTTTGTCGGCATTCCACTGGACATCGGCACCTCGCTGCGCCCCGGCACCCGCTTCGGGCCGCGCGAGATTCGCGCCGAATCGGTGATGATCCGTCCCTACAACATGGCCACCGGCGCCGCGCCTTTCGATTCGCTGTCAGTGGCCGACATCGGCGACGTCGCGATCAACACGTTCAATCTTCTCGACTCGGTACGGATCATCGAAGAAGCCTACGACGAAATCCTCGAACATAATGTGATCCCCTTGACCATGGGTGGCGACCACACCATCACCCTGCCGATCCTGCGGGCCATTCACAAGAAGCACGGCAAGGTCGGACTGGTGCATATCGATGCCCATGCCGACGTCAACGATCATATGTTCGGCGAAAAGATCGCCCACGGCACCACCTTCCGCCGCGCCGTCGAGGAAGGCTTGCTGGATTGCGATCGCGTGGTCCAGATCGGCCTGCGTGCCCAGGGCTATACCGCCGAGGATTTCAACTGGAGCCGCAAGCAGGGTTTCCGCGTGGTCCAGGCCGAGGAGTGCTGGCACCAGTCGCTCAAACCGCTGATGGAAGAAGTGCGCGCCAAGGTCGGTGACGGCCCGGTGTACCTGAGTTTCGATATCGACGGCATCGACCCGGCTTGGGCGCCGGGCACCGGGACCCCGGAAATCGGCGGTCTGACCACCATTCAGGGCATCGAGATCATCCGCGGTTGCCAGGGCCTGGATCTGGTCGGCTGCGACCTGGTGGAAGTGTCGCCGCCCTACGACACCACCGGCAATACCTCCTTGCTGGGTGCCAACCTGCTGTACGAAATGCTCTGCGTGCTACCAGGGGTCGTGCACCGCTGATGCATCGTTTTCGGTCTTGAAATCGCTTTCGCGGGCAAGCCTTGCTCCCACAGTGGTACGTCGTACACCTGTGGGAGCATAGCTTGCTCGCGAAGAGGCCGGCCCATTCACCACAGACCTAATAAAAATCGCCCCACCCAAAAAACACTGCCACCAATCCACCGCATGCTCGGAGCTGATCATGCACGACAATAAAAATGCGCAGCGCATCAATGAAATCGAAACCAACGGCGTCGAACAGATTCCGGACCATCAACGTACCGCCACCCCGCTGGACCTGTTCCGACTGATATTCGGCGGCGCCAACACCTTTTCCACCGCCGTGCTGGGCAGCTTCCCCGTGTTGTTCGGGCTGTCGTTCCAGGCCGGCCTGGCGGCGATCCTGCTAGGCACGCTGGTAGGCGCAGTCATTCTGGCGCCCATGGGCCTGTTCGGCCCTATCAACGGCACCAACAACGCGGTGTCCTCCGGGGCGCATTTCGGCGTGCACGGGCGTATCGTCGGCTCGTTTCTGTCGCTGTTGACCGCCATCGCGTTCTTCTCGCTGTCGGTGTGGAGTTCGGGGGATGCCTTGGTCGGCGGCGCCAAGCGCTTGGTCGGGCTGCCTGAGAATGATCTGTCACTGGCGCTGACTTACGGCCTGTTCGCCCTGCTGGTGCTGACCGTGTGCATCTATGGCTTTCGCTTCATGCTGTGGGTCAACAAGGTGGCGGTATGGACGGCCAGCGCGCTGTTCCTGCTGGGCATCGTGGCGTTCGCCCCCAGCTTCGACGTCAACTTCGCCGGCAGTCTCGCCCACGGCCAGGCAGGTTTCTGGGCGGCGTTCATCGGCGCCTCTCTGGTGGCCATGAGCAACCCGATCTCCTTCGGCGCCTTCCTGGGAGACTGGTCGCGCTATATCCCGCGCACCACGGCCAAGAGCCGAATCTTGGGTGCGGTGATCCTGGCGCAACTGGCGACTTTGCTGCCCTCGGTATTCGGCCTCGCGACCGCGACCATCGTCGCGGCGCAGGCGCCGGACTACATCACCAACAACAACTATGTGGGTGGCTTGCTGGCGGTATCGCCGACCTGGTTCTTCCTGCCTGTGTGCCTGCTGGCGGTGATCGGCGGCATGTCCACCGGCACCACGGCGCTGTATGGCACGGGCCTGGACATGTCCAGCGTGTTCCCGCGAGTGCTGTCGCGGGTCAAGGCGACGCTGCTAATCGGGGCGATGTCGATTGCGTTCATCTTTATCGGCCGGTTCGCCGCCAACCTGGTGCAGAGCGTATCGACCTTCGTAGTGCTGATCATTACCTGCACCACACCGTGGATGGTGATCATGCTCATCGGGCTGTTGGTGCGCCGCGGCTGGTACTGCCCGCAGGACCTGCAAGTGTTCACGCGCGGCGAGACCGGTGGCCGTTATTGGTTCAACCATGGCTGGAACTGGCGCGGGCTGGGGGCTTGGATCCCGAGCGCGCTGGTGGGCTTGTGCTTCGTCAACTTGCCGGGGCAATTCGTCGGGCCACTGGGCAATCTGGCGGATGGCATCGATATCAGCTTGCTGGTAACCCTGGGGCTGGCGGCGCTGCTGTATGGCCTGTTGCTGAAGCTGTTTCCGGAACCTGCCGCAGTCTATGGGCCGGGGCATACCGTTGCCCAAGCGCCGCACGGTGCAGGCCTGAAGTCAACGCCCTCCTTGTAGCCCAAGGATCGTAATGGCGAAGAAGTTGCGCGCTTGCCTCAGCGCACGCTGGAGTTCACTGACCACGGCCTGGCACCTGGCACTGCTTATCGTTATGTAGTGAAGGCGATCGACACACTCGGGCAGTACTCACCCGCCAGCAACGAATTGAACGTCAGCACTGAGGGCACTCCAGGAGCGCCAGAGTGGATAGAGGCTGGCGAGCTCTACGAGGTGGACGATCGCGTGACTTATCTGGGCAACGTGTACAAATGCACCCAGAGACACACCTCCAATATCGGCTGGAAGCCGACCGAGGCAATTACGTTATGGACGCGGGTGGCCTCCTGAGCCCTTATGGCGATGAATGGCCTCCGTAGATGATCTAGCGATCCACTGCTCTTTTCGCGGCAGAGCGCGCGTTGCTGATGGCATACCCTGGGGTTTGCCAATCGGCGCGCGGGCTTTGGCGACGAATCGCCCTCTTTGCATCAGTCCATACCTCCCGCCACGAGTGCAAAAAGCCATTGCGGCGCCACTCCCACAGTTGTACGATGACAGACAAATCAGGCTAATCTCCGCCACATAAAAACAAACGAGCCCAGGTGTCACCATGTCCTACGCCCAACCCGCACGTCCGCTGCAAACGCCCCTCCTCCCGCACGTTATCCGCTATCCCTGACTCACCCATACGCTGACCCGCACTCAAAAAACAACCGCGTGGGAGATGTAATGTGAAGACTCCGTCTGCAGTGTCCGGCACCCCGATGAGCGAAACGCTCAAGTCGGCGGTGGCGAAAGTAAAGATGCACGTATTACCCCTGTTCGTGATCATGTTCATCGTCAACTACATCGACCGCGTCAATGTCGGCTTCGTGCGCACGCACATGGAAACCGACCTCGGCATCGGCGCGGCCGCCTATGGCTTGGGCGCCGGATTGTTCTTCGTCGGCTACGCGATTTTTGAAGTACCTTCCAACCTGCTGCTGCAACGCTTCGGCGCCCGTGCCTGGCTGGCGCGCATCATGCTGACCTGGGGCGTGGTGGCCATGGCCATGGCGTTCGTCAAGGGCGAGACTAGCTTCTACGTGCTGCGCTTCTTGCTCGGCGCGGCGGAAGCGGGCTTCTTCCCAGGCATCATTTACTACTTCACCCAGTGGCTGCCTTCGAGCGAACGCGGCAAAGCCATGGCGATCTTCCTCAGCGGCTCGGCCATCGCCTCGGTGATCTCAGGGCCTGTGACCGGCGCCCTGCTCAGCGTCTCCGGTCTGGGCCTGCATGGCTGGCAGTGGATGTTCATCATCGAGGGCGGCTTTTCGGTGGTGCTGTGCTTTTTCGTCTACGCCCTGCTGGATTCGCATATCAGCGAAGCCAAGTACCTGACTGAACCCGAAAAAACCGCACTGATCGACTGTATCGAAGAAGAACAACGCCTCAAGGACGCCGAATACACTGTGCGTCCGTCGCTGATGCGCTTGCTGGCGGACCGGCAGATCGCGCTGTTCTGCTTTATCTATTTCTCCGTTGCCCTGACCATTTATGGCGCCACCTTCTGGCTGCCTAGCATGATCAAGAAGATGGGCAACATGGGCGACTTCGAAGTCGGCCTGTTCAACTCCATTCCGTGGATCATCTCGATCATCGCCATGTACGGTTTTGCCGCCCTGGCTGCGAAGTTCAAGTTTCAGCAGGCCTGGGTCTCGACCTGCCTGGTGATCGCGGCGATCGGCATGTTCGCTTCCACCTACGGCGGCCCGGTGTTCGCCTTCGTGGCCATCTGCTTTGCGGCAATCGGCTTCAAGGCGGCATCGGCGCTGTTCTGGCCGATTCCGCAGGGCTACCTGGATGCTCGCGTGGCAGCGGCGGTGATTGCGCTGATCAACTCGCTGGGCAACCTCGGCGGTTTCGTTGCGCCGACCGTGTTCGGCTTTCTGGAAGAGAAAACCGGGTCGATCCAGGGTGGCCTGTATGGCCTGGCCGCGACCTCGTTGCTGGCCGCCATCGTGATCTTCTTCGCGCGCACCAAACCCAAGGGTGACAAGGCCGGCTCGCAGCCGGCCGGCCCGGCCATGGTTCACTAAGTCTTAGGAGCTGAGTCTTGAAAATCAAACGCGTAACCGTCACCCCGATTGCCTTCCGTGACCCGCCGTTGCTCAATGCCAGCGGCATCCACGAGCCCTATGCACTGCGCTCGATCATCGAAATCGAAAGCGACAACGGCTACATTGGCCTCGGTGAAAGCTACGGCGATGCGCCGGCACTGGCGATCCAGGAAGCCCTCAAAGGCGAACTGATCGGCCTGGATCCGTTCAACCTCAACCACCTGCGCGAAGTGGTCAAAAGCGTGGTGGCCAAACATCGGCCCGCCAGCCTGGCCGGTGCCGAACTGGCCCCGGGCTCCCACGCCAGCAAGGCGGTGAGCAACGCCTATTCGGCCTTCGAAGTGGCGTTCCTCGATCTGCAAGCACGTTCGCTGAACCTGCCGCTGGTGGACCTGCTCGGTGGCCGCTGCCGTGACGAAGTGCCGTTCAGTGCCTATCTGTTCTTCAAGTACGCCCAGCATATCGACTCCCCCTACGCGCCGGATTCCTGGGGTGAAGCCCTCAGCGAAGCGCAGATCGTCGCCCAGGCCAAGCGCATGATCGACGAGAACGGCTTCCAGAGCATCAAGCTCAAGGCCGGCGCGCTGGACCCGGAACACGAAGTGGCGTGCATCAAGGCGCTGAAAAAAGCCTTCCCCAACTGCCCGCTGCGCATCGACCCCAATGGCAACTGGTCGCTGGAAACCGCCATCCGCATGGCCGAGCTGCTGGGCGACGACCTGCAGTACTACGAAGACCCGACCCCGGGCCTGGACGGAATGTCCGAGCTGCACAAGCGCACCGGTCTGCCACTGGCGACCAACATGGTGGTCACCGACTTCGACGAGTTCCGCCGCAGCGTGGAATTGAACAGCGTGCAGATCGTACTGGCCGACCACCATTACTGGGGCGGCCTGCGCGACACGGTGGCGTTGGCGAAGATGTGCGACGTATGGGGCCTGGGCGTGTCGATGCACTCCAACTCGCACCTGGCGATCAGCCTGATGGCCATGGCTCACGTGGCGGCGGCGACGCCGAATCTGGATTACGCCTGCGATACCCACTACCCGTGGCAGGAACCGGACGAGGAAGTGATCAAGGGCGGCAAGCTGAAGATCGTCAACGGCGCCGTGCAGATCAACAAGACCCCTGGGTTGGGCCTGGAGCTGGATTACGATCAGTTGGGCAAGCTGCACGAGCAATTCTTGAGCTGCGGGATTCGCAGCCGGGATGATGTGAAGCAGATGCGCAAGTACAAACCTGACTGGACGCAGGTCAAGCCTCGGTTTTGATCAGCGTGAGGGCTTGCTGGTGAAGGCATCCTGCGGGCCTCTTCGCGAGCAAGCTTTGCTCCCACTGTGTGCTCCGCTTGTGGGCGCACACCTCTGGGAGCAAGGCTATACCGCGAAAGAGCCGTGCGGACTTTGGATATATTCAGCGGCGGCGTGGCGGCTGACGGCGCTTGTCTTCGGTGGGAATAGGCACGGGTTGCAAAGGTGGAGGCACCAGGCCGAGTGCGACGGCGAGGTCATGGAGCCAGTTGTACAGTGGATTTCTCATACAGCCCCCCTTCAGGGTGATACTGAGCGGCAGAACTGCTGCGCTTCAAACTGATGATAGTCCGATGTCCATAGCAGCGCTTGCCTTAAATCACCAAATATCGCCACATTTCATTTCAGAGCCCTTAGCGAGCAGGCTAGCCACCGAAAGGGGGAGCCAGCACTATCGTGATGGCTGATCAGCCCAATCGGGGGCAAGCCCCCTCGCTACGGGGCCTCGCCTTACTCGGCCGCAGCCTCTGGCTTGCGGCGCTTGAGCGGCGCCATGCCATCACCGCTCACCAACGGGTCGGCTTTCGGACGATTGACCGTCTTGCGCTTGGTCGGGCCCTTGGCGGCAGTCTTCTTGTCGGCTTTCTTGCCGTCGGCCTTCTTCTTTTTCACGCCGACGGCCTTGCCTGATGCCTTGACCTTTTTCGGGCCGCTATAGGTGCCTTTGACCTCTTTGATCACTCGGCGCTCGAAGCTCTGCTTGAGGTAGCGCTCGATGCTCGACATCAGATTCCAATCGCCATGACAGATCAACGACACAGCCAGGCCTTCGTTGCCAGCCCGGCCCGTACGGCCGATACGGTGCACGTAGTCGTCACCACTGCGGGGCATGTCGAAGTTGATCACCAGGTCGAGGCCTTCGACATCCAGGCCACGGGCCGCGACATCGGTGGCCACCAGGATCTTCACGCCGCCCTGCTTGAGGCGGTCGATCGCCAGCTTGCGGTCCTTCTGATCTTTTTCGCCATGCAAGACGAACGTCTTGTATTCCTGCGCCACCAGACGGCCATAGATACGGTCGGCCATGGCCCGGGTATTGGTAAAGATGATCGCCTTCTGGTAGGTCTCGTTGGCCAGCAGCCAGTTGAGGATCTGTTCCTTGTGCACATTGTGGTCGGCAGTGACGATCTGCTGACGAGTGCCCGAGGCCAGCTCGCTGACGTTGTTGATCAGCAGGTGCTCAGGGTCCTTGAGCACCTTGCCGATCATGTCGCGCAGGCCGGCACCGCCGGTGGTGGCGGAGAACAGCAGGGTTTGCTGGCGGTTGACAGCTTCGTCGCACAGGCGCTGGACGTCTTCAGAGAAGCCCATGTCGAGCATGCGGTCGGCTTCGTCGAGGACCATCACCTCGACCTTTTTCAGGTCCAGGTTACCGGCGTTGAGTTGCTCCAGCAGGCGGCCCGGGGTACCGATCAGGATGTCCGGGACCTTGCGCAGCATGGCTGCCTGGACCTTGAAGTCCTCACCGCCGGTGATCAGGCCGGCCTTGATGAAGGTGAACTGCGAGAAGCGCTCGACTTCCTTGAGGGTCTGCTGCGCCAGTTCGCGCGTCGGCAACAGGATCAGCACGCGGATATCGACGCGTACCTGGGCCGGCCCCATCAGGCGATTGAGCAATGGCAGCACAAACGCTGCCGTCTTGCCGCTGCCGGTCTGGGCGGTTACCCGCAGGTCCTTGCCTTGCAGCGCGAGCGGAATGGCCGCGACCTGCACTGGCGTAGGCTCGACAAATTTCAGTTCGGCCACGGCTTTGAGCAGGCGTTCGTGCAGGGCAAATTGGGAAAACACGGGTGTTACCTCGGCGCAGTTCGGAAATTCAACGGCATAGCGTAACGGTTTCCACGCCAAAGGCCGAATTTCTTTACTCGCCAAGGCTAAATCTCCGACTTGGCTACCGATTGGAGGCGGTGCTCGCAGCGCTGATCCTGCAACCACCCGCTTTGGTCAATGGGGCAAATTCCCACAAACGTGACAATTTATTACCAAAGGTCCTTCCACCACTCGTCTGCTTTTTCAGCGCATCTTGTCGTCGAGTTCGACACATTTACGTATGACAACCAGACTCTACGAACAAGGGCTGCCGACGCTTCAGGGCGCCCTTTGCAGGAAGCAAAAGTGCCAGGGTCAGTCAATCCAACGCACAATCGCAAGGATCAGCACAATAATGAATAAAACCAATGCGGATTCGTCTTTACCTGCCCTACCCCAAACGCCCCATACCCGCACGCTGGTGGCATTGATCGGCTTGTTGTTCGCCGCAGCGTTTTTGCTCGGCATGGGCGCCCTGATCAACATCGCCCGCAACCTCAACAGCGAAGAGCTGCAGAAAAGCTACTTCTATACCCAAAAGGCCCTGGAAACCCGCACTGCGACGTCGGCGGCATTGATCAGCTCCTTTGCCGTCTGGGACAGCGCCTACGACCACCTCAACGGCATTGCCGACACTCAGTGGGCCTATAAAGAGCGCAATCTGGGCGATCCGCTGTTCATCAGCAACGGCTACGAAGGCGTGTTCGTGATCGACCGCAAGAGCACCAAATACGGCCTGCTCAACGGACGCCTCACCGAGGTTGCGCTGTCGCGGTACCTGGACACCTCGCTGGGCAGCCTGATCGACGCCGCTCAGGATGCCGCCGCACAGGCCCGGGCAGTAGACCGCTTCGCGCTGTTCAATGGCTGGCCGGCGCTGGTCACGGCTGCGGCGATTCAACCCGGTGACGACGGCACGCGGGTCGATCCGGCCTCCCTGTCGGTGATGATTTTCGTCGACCAGTTGACCCCGGCCAAACTGCTCAAACTGGGTCAAGCCTATGGCCTCACGGGCCTTGCGATCGAGGCGCCAGGGGTGCAGACCTCGTCGCGTCCGCAACTCAATCTGGGCCACACCGGCTATCGCCTGACCTGGGATCAGCCGCGACCGGGCAACGAGCTGCTGTGGTCGGTGGTCCCTCCCCTATTGGCTGCCGGTATGGTGCTATGCCTGCTGCTGGGTTACTTCTTCCGGTTCGCTTTGCGCACCTCACAGCAAATGGACTCCAACTACCGGGTTTTGAAAGTCAGCAACCAGGCGCTGGAAGCCAGTGAGGAGCGGTTTCGCGCGGTGGCAGAGGCTGCCTCGGACTGGATCTGGGAAACCGATGAGCAAGGCCGGATCCTGTACCTGTCGACGCGATTCGTGGCGGTGACCGGCTTTACCAGTGACGACTGGCTGGGCAAACCCCTCGAGCAGCTGCTGCATTGCGACACGTTGCCGATCGACACCTGGCTGGCCGATCTGCGCAACAGCCAGCCCCACACGGCTCATCTGCGCTGCACTTACCGAGATCATTGTGCGCAACCACGTTACTGCCGGGTGTCGGCTCGGCCGATACTGCAGGATGGCCAGGTAGCGGGGTTTCGCGGCACGGCGAGCGATATCACCGACGAAGTGGCCGCCCATGCGCAGATCCAGCACCTGTCGATGCACGACGCCCTCACCGGTCTGCCCAACCGCAATTTGCTGGCTCGCCACCTGGAAGAGGCCCTTGGTCGGTTGTCGCATCCGCCCGGCAACCACGGCAATGCCCATGGCCTGACTTTGCTGTTGCTGGATCTGGACGATTTCAAGCCGATCAACGATACCCTCGGCCACCCCGTCGGCGATGCCGTGTTGCTCGAAGTCGCCAAGCGCCTGCGCGACGCCACCCGCGAGCAGGACCTGGTGGCGCGCCTGGGCGGGGACGAATTCCTCATGGTGCTCAGCGGCCTGACCAACGACAAGGAGATCGATCGCTTTTGTGCGCGCTTGATCGAAAGCATGCGCCAGCCCATCGTCCATGGCGATCAACAGTTGTACATCGGCGCCAGCATGGGCATCGCCCAAAGCCATCTGCAGGGGCCGGATCCGACTGAACTGATCCGCTGCGCCGACATCGCCCTGTACGCCGCCAAAGCCGAAGGCAAGAACACCTGGCGCTACTTCTCGGCGCAGATGAACGAGGAAATCCAGCATCGCCGCCACCTCGAAAACGAACTGCGCCTGGCGGTCAAGAACCACGAGTTCATCCTCCACTATCAACCGCGCTACGAGCTCGACGGCATGACCATCGTCTCCGTCGAGGCACTGGTACGCTGGGATCATCCGATCGAGGGCCTGATCAGCCCCGATGCCTTCATTCCCTTGGCCGAACAGACCGAGCTGATCGTGCCCCTCGGCCGCTGGGTGCTGCGCGAAGCCTGCGAGACGGCGCGCCACTGGCCGGGCGATCTGATGGTCTCGGTGAACCTGTCGCCCGCGCAGTTTTCCCGCAGCGATGTGGTCGCGGATGTACGCGAGACCTTGATCCAGACCGGCCTGCCGGCCCATCGCCTGGAGTTGGAGATCACCGAAAACGTCATGCTCAACGATATCGACAATGCCCTGCACATCATGAACGCCCTCAAGGAGCTGGGCGTGCGCCTGAACATGGATGATTTCGGTACCGGTTACTCGTCTCTCGGCTATCTGCGTACCTACCCTTTCGACAGCATCAAGATCGACAAGCGCTTCATCGCCGCCATGGCCCTGGGCAGCAACGATCGCGCGGTGGTACAGGCGATCATCAACCTGGGCAAGGCCATGGGTTTGAAGGTCACCGCCGAAGGGGTAGAGACCGAGCAGCAACTGGCGCTCTTGAGCTCCGATGCCTGTCACGAGGTGCAAGGCTTCTATATGAGCAGGCCGATCGACAAACTGGCGCTGGGCAGGCTGTCGGCCCAGCAGGATGAAGCTCGGTTGCCCAGTCGTAGCGCATGAGCCATGCGGGCCCTGACAGCAGATAATGCGGTCCGAAAACATCTTTTTACAGCGCACTACGGTCTCGCTTAGACTCCCAGCTACTGTATGCTCGAACCGACGCGAGCCGCTTCCATTTTCTGGGAAATCCACTGCTCCATGGCGAAAACCGTTGCTGCCGATATCGCCACCATCGGCCGAATCAATGCCGTGCCCGCGTTATTGCAGGTGATCTGCGAGACCACTGGCATGCGCTTTGCGGCCGTCGCGAGGGTGACGGATACGGCTTGGATCGCCTGCGCGGTGCTCGACAACCTTGGATTTGGTCTGCAAGTGGGTGGCGAACTCGAGCTCAACACCACGTTGTGTGACGAGATTCGCGATCACCACCGCACCATCATCATGGATCAGGCGAGCACCGACCCGCTTTACTGCGATCATCACACCCCGCGCATCTACAAGTTCGAGAGCTATATTTCGGTGCCGGTGTTCCGCACCAACGGCGAGTTTTTCGGCACCATCTGCGCGCTCGACCCCAATCCCGTACAACTCAAGGGTTCGGCCATTCAGCCGATGATCGAGTCCTTCGCGCGCCTGCTATCGATCCAGATGGAAAGTGAAGAAGCCTTCGTCGAGACCGAACAGGCGCTGCTGCAGGAGCGTCAGGTGGCCGAATTGCGCGAGCAGTTCATCGCCGTGCTGGGCCATGACCTGCGCAATCCACTGTTCGCCATCAACGCCGGGGCCGAAATGCTTCTGCGCCGCGCCGTGGACGAGCGCAGCATCAGCATCATCGAGCACATCATTACCAGCAGCAATCGCGCTTCGCGGCTGGTCGAGGACGTGCTCGACTTCGCCCGCGGTCGCCTGGGCTCCGGCATCACCGTGAACATGGTGCCGATGCCCGATCTGGCCGAGGCGCTGCAACATGTGGTCGCCGAAGTTCATCGAGTCAATCCGCAGCGGGTGTTCAATCTGCATATTGGCGACCTGCGCGATCTCAAAGGCGATCGCGAGCGTATCACCCAACTGCTCTCCAACCTGGTGGCCAACGCCATTCACCATGGTTCGAAAGAGGGTCCGGTGATCATTGAAGCGGACGTCGAAGACGGGATATTTCGCCTGAGCGTGCACAACCAGGGCACGCCCATCTCGGCGCCGGTGCTGGCGCAACTGTTTCAGCCCTTCACCCGCCATAACGCCGATGCACCGCCCAGCGGCCTGGGCCTTGGGCTGTACATCGCCGATCAGATCGCCCGCGCCCATGGCGGTCATATGGAGGTGTCTTCGACGGCCGAGACGGGCACGCTGTTCACTTTCAGGCTGGCGCTCAAGCCGGAGTGAGCCGATCAATCATCGCGTAACTCGCGGGTGACTAGCTCCACCAGCCGATCCAGACTTTCATTCCAGCCCTGATGAAACCCCATTGCCTCATGACTGCGACAATCTTCGGCGCTCCAATGCCAGGCGCTAGCGGTGTAGCGGGTCTTGCCGTGCACGTCCTCGAGTTCGATGACGGCGGTCATGAAGGGCTTGGCCGAGGGTATCCAACCGGGCAAAAAGGCATCGGTGAACACGATCCGGCGCGGCGCTTCGATTTCCAGGAACACGCCTTGGGTCGGATACTCACTACCATCCGGGGCGCACATCAGGGTGCTGAACAGGCCGCCGGGCCATAGCTGCAGGGTGCATTCAGGGGTGGTCATGCCGTGGGGTCCCCACCAGCGCTTGAGCAGTTCGGCGCGGGTCCAGGCGCGAAACACGCGGGCGCAAGGGGCGTCGATCAGGCGGGTAATGGACAGTTCGTAGGCAGGTGAAGCAACGGCGAGGGATTGAAGGCTCATATTGTTATTTCCTTCGTTCGGGTTGGAACGCTGACGATTCGCCGGCCCATGATGGCGCCTCAAAGCTAAAATCGGCAATGCCAAAATTCACGACGAAGAGGTCATTTCGTATCGCCGCTGCGTGCCTGGTCGTAGCCTTTTCACAATTTTTCGATAAGTGGCAATCTACAGTCGACGGGCGCGCCAGTTAGCCCCTGGCGTCCCTCTTCCGCCACTCCCTCTAACAACAAGAGCCATCGATGATCAGCGTTATAAGCCGTCGCCTCCCCTCCATCAGCAGCCAACGATTGGTGATGCTCTGCGCCGCAGTGTTAGTGGCGATCTACAATCTGGCCACCTGGAAAGCCGTTGACGCACTGGTGAATTTTTCGGGTCTCAAGGCGCTGGCGTTCAACCTGTCGTTCGCCGTATTCCTGTGGGCGGCCTTCACCGTGTTACTGACAGTGGTGTCGTTTCGGCCTGTGTTCAAACCGGTGCTGGTGGTGATCTTCCTGTGCTCGGCGGCGGCGGCCTATTTCATGGACACCTACGGTATCGCCATCGATACCGACATGATGCAGAACGTCCTCGAAACCAATCCTGGCGAGGCCGCCGCGCTGCTCAGCCCGAAACTGTTCGGTTATCTGTTGCTGCTCGGCGTCGTTCCCGCGCTGTTGGTCTGCTGCTGGCCAGTGGTGTATCGGCGCTGGTTACCGGGGCTGATCAACAAGGTGTTGGTGATCGTTGGTTGTCTGGTGCTGGTGGCAGCATCGGTGGGCAGCTTCTATTCCACCTACGCGCCGATCTTCCGCCAGCAGGACAAGCTCACGCACTTCATCAACCCGACCAACTATATCTACGCCAGCAACCGCCTGATCAAACAACGCTTCGCCATCAAGGAAAACCTGGTGGTGCAGAAGATCGGCGAAGACGCCGTGCTGAGCAACGCGGCCCTGCAGCGCCCGAAAAAACAGCTGATGATCTTCGTGGTCGGTGAAACCGCTCGCGCCGACCACTTCTCGCTCAATGGCTATGCGCGCGAGACCAACCCGGAGCTGTCCAAGCTCAATATCCTCAATTACACCCAGGTGCATTCCTGCGGGACCTCGACTGCGGTGTCGGTACCCTGCATGTTCTCGATGTTCCCGCGCAAGGATTACAGCGACAAGAAAGGCAAGACCTACGAGGGCCTGCTGGACGTGATGCAGCGCGCCGGCGTCCAGGTGCTGTGGCTCGACAACAACAGCGACTGCAAGGGTGCCTGCCTGCGCGTGCCGCACAAGGACATCCCCAAGAACCAGCCGAGCGCCTTCTGCGATGGCAATCGCTGCCTGGACGAATCGCTGCTGGTGGGCCTGCAGCCTTATGTCGACAGCCTGAAGGACAACGCCATCATCGTCCTGCACGCAGACGGCAGTCACGGCCCGGAATATTACGATCGCTACCCTACCGATCAGGAGCGCTTCAAGCCGGTCTGTCACACCAACCAGCTAGGCAGTTGCAGCAAGGACGAACTGGTCAACGTGTATGACAACACGATTCTTTACACCGACCACTTCCTCGCGCAGGTAGTGAACTTCCTGAAGAAGAATCAGGACAAGTACGACACCTCGATGATTTACATCTCCGATCACGGCGAATCCTTGGGCGAGAACGGCATGTACCTGCATGCAGCGCCTTACGCGATTGCGCCAGAGGCGCAGATTCACGTGCCGATGGTGATGTGGTTCGGTGACGGCACCTTGCCGGCGGCAGGTGTTGATCGCGACTGCCTGGCGAACAAGCGCGACCAGGCGGACTTGAGCCAGGACTACATGTTCCACTCGGTGCTGGGGCTGTTTTCGGTGCAAACGGCGGTCTATCAGCCGGCGCTGGATATCTTCCACAGTTGCAAGCGCTGATTCACCGGGGCCTGGATTGGCGAAGAGGCCGGCCGCATCACTTCAACTTCATGATGCGGCCCCAAGAATGAACTCGCGGTACCCCGACATGATCACGAACACCGCGAACCACACGAAAATCCCCGCCGACACCAGATACGACACCTTCAGCAGGCGCGCGCCCAGCAGCTTGCCGCCCTGACTGGCGACGCCGCATAACGCCAGACACCACAACACCCCGGCACTGAAGAACCCGCCCAGAAACAACCCGGTGCCCATCGGCCCCGAGGCCCCAGCGCGGGAAATCAACACGCCGCCGACCGCCGCAAACCACAGAATCGCACTGGGTGACGACATCGCCAGGAACACCCCACGGCCAAACGCTCTGATCGACGACCGCTGCCCGGCCTCGCCCGCCACTGCCAGCTCGTTGCTGCTAGTGACTGCCGACACCAGCATGCGCACGGCAAACCAGATCAACAACGCCGAACCGCCGAGCCACAGCACCCAGCGCACGCTTTGGTATTGCAGCAGCACCGTCATGCCTGCCAGTGCCAGTACGGCATAGGCCAGATCACCGAAACAGGTGCCAAGGCCCAACCAGAACCCAGGCAAAAAGCCCCGCTGCATGGCCAGCGTGATCATGGCGATGTTCGCCACACCGATATCCAGGCACAACGACAGGCTCAGCAAGAAGCCACTGGTGAATTGCATGGCGGGTTCCATCGCATCAGTTATCAAGCCGGGCAGAATACCTGCATGTCCTGCAAACTTGAACGATGGGTGCGAGTCCTGGGTTCTCATGCATGCGCATTTTCGCGGGCAAGCCTTGCTCCCGCGGTGCCAGCAGACGCATAGTCGTACCAGGTGCAAGAGTCTATGGTCAGCCGCAGGAGCGGGTGCGATGCTGCGGGCATCTTCGCCGTCGAACACGCCCACAGTGCAAACCGATCCTGAGTCGTGCAGCTGTGGGAGCAAAGCGTGCTCGCGTAGGGGCCGCTATCCCCGCCCGATGAACCTACTGGCTCCCCCCAAAAAATCGGAGAAAACCCAGGTGCAATACACCCTAGGCCTGTTCGACGATCTGCCCGGCGCACCGGGTGGCGTGCGCGCCATCGGCGGTCAGGCATTCGTGCTCGAAGGCTTCGCCCTGCCCTACATCGCCGCGCTGCTGCCATTGCTGGACAGCATCAAACGCCGCGCACAGATCCGTCACATGGTCACCCCTGGCGGTTTCACCATGTCCGTCGGCCTCACCAATTGCGGGTCCCTCGGCTGGGTCAGCGACCGCCAGGGTTACCGCTACTCGGCCGTCGATCCCCTAAGCGGCGAGCCTTGGCCCGCGCTGCCGCCGCTGATGCTGGAACTGGCGCGCGAGGCCGCGCAGAAAGCCGGTTTCGAGCACTTCGATCCGGATGCCTGCCTGATCAATCACTACGCGCCGGGTGCGCGCATGTCACTGCATCAGGACCGCGACGAAAAACAACTGGGCGAACCCATTGTTTCTGTTTCATTGGGCTTGCCTGCGACGTTTTTATTTGGTGGCTTCGAGCGCAGCGACCGTACCCAGCGTGTTCCGCTGGTCCATGGCGACGTAGTGGTATGGGGCGGTGCCGACCGGCTGCGCTTTCATGGCGTATTACCGATCAAACCTGCCGAGCATTCATTGCTGGGCCCTTGGAGGATCAATTGCACTTTTCGCAAGGCAGGGCATTAAAGTTCGAATACAAAAAGCCCCAGCTGCTGCTGGGGCTTTTGGCGTAACAATTAACACATTAGCCTTGCTGGCAACCGTTACCCATCACACGGTATTCAATCTTGTGTTCCTGACCCTGATGGTCGAAATAAGTCATGGTGACGGGCACCACACCGCACACATCCGGAACCGGTGAAACATCAACGACCTTGGCGATATCCAGCTTGGTACCGTAGGTATATTCGGTAACCGCCAACTTACGACTGCTGCCATCAGCTGCCTGAGCAGCGGGCATGCAACCGATAATCGAAAAACCAACAAGAGCGAGAGCAGCGATACTTTTCATGATCAATGGCCTTTAGAGCAATCTTACAACCGATTTGCTTCATGTGGCGACTAGGCTTATTAGTTTTTATAAGGACAGTATAGGGTCAAATTAAACAGCTTATTATAGTTTGACGATTCACCGCGTCGTAACACGAAGTATCCAGATCTCTTAGAAGACAGTTACTCTTCCGGAGTCCCCTGCGGGTTGTTTTCGTAAGGGATGAACATATCTTACAAGAATGAAATTTAGATTAAACACATGTTATAGACATGCACTATTACCGTTTCAGCAACAATCGGATACACTCTACCTAAGTCCCAAGGAAGGCCAGCCATGTCCATACCCCAGTACGCTGCGCTGCAAGCCGCTGCTCGCCCACTGCTGAACAAGTTCTACCGCCAACACCGCTCTGCCATGCGCTTGCCCCCGGATGCTCAAGGCTGGGTCGCACGTGACGCCGAAATCATCGCTGGCTTGTGCCTGACCCCGGTGGCTCGGGGTCAATGGCTGACGGGTTTGCTGGTGACACCAGGCTGGCGGGGGCGCGGCGTGGCGCACGCGCTGATCGACGCCTCGATCGCTGCAGGGCCAGTATGGTTGTTCTGTCATCCGCAGTTGCGTGGATTCTATGAGCGGGTCGAGTTCGATGTCGCCGAGACACTGCCGCCAGCGCTGGCAGAGCGCCTCAGGCGCTATCAGCAGAGCAAAGAGTTGATTGCGATGCAGCGGGGGTGAGGGTGGTGTCCCCCGATTGCCTCTTCGCGGGCGGAGCCGCTCCCATCCAACCCACGGCTCTTGTGGGAGCGAGCGCCGCCCCGCGAAAGGGCCGGCAGCGACGATTCAATCGTCGGCGTTGGGATCGAGCCCTGGAAATAACACCTCGGTGAACCCGAACCGGGTGAAGTCGCGAATGCGCGACGGATACAACCGGCCGATCAAGTGATCGCATTCGTGTTGCACCACACGCGCATGAAATCCATGGGCTACACGCTGAATGGGTCGCCCCTGCGGATCGACCCCTTCATAGCGAATGTGCTGATAACGCTCGACTACACCGCGCAAGCCAGGCACCGACAAGCACCCTTCCCAGCCCTCTTCCACAGTCGGACTCAGCGGCGTGATCAACGGGTTGAGCAACACGGTCTGCGGCACCGGCTCGGCTTCTGGGTAACGCTCACTGCGCTCGAAACCAAATATCACCAACTGCATGTCGATGCCGATCTGCGGCGCGGCAAGACCGACGCCACCGACATGCTCCATGGTTTCGAACATATCGGCGATCAGCGCATCGAGCTCCTCGGTACCGATCAAGGCTTCAGGCACGGGTGGGGCGATTCGCAGCAGACGCTCGTCACCCATTTTCAGAATGTCGCGGATCATCGGGTCATGCTTCCGGTTGGAGGGGGCGGCGCAACAGGAGATGGGCTGTGCGTGTGGCCCAATACTGTGGCATGTTTTTCCTCCATTGGCGCGTCTGCGTCCTTCTGACCCTTGGCCTTGCCCTCCGTCGACATATGCTCGATCACGGCATTCATTTCTGCCCCCAGCAACAGCACCGCCGAGGAAATATAGAAATACAGCAGCAGGACAATGATCGCGCCGATGCTGCCATACATGGCATTGTAATCGGCGAATGTCTTCACATAGAAGGCGAAGCCCAGTGATGCGATGATCCAGATCACCACCGCCAACACAGAACCAGGGGTGATGAAGCGAAACTCCTGCTTCACGTCGGGCAGCACGTAATACATCAGCGCCACGGCCACCATCATCAAAATGATGATCACGGGCCACCGGGCGATGGTCCATAACGTGACGACTATGTCTTCGAGGCCGATCTGCGCAGCGATCCAGTTCATCACTTGCGGCCCCAATACCATCAGGGCCGCCGCCGCCAGCAACATGCCAGCAATTCCGACGGTATACAGTACGGACAACGGCAGACGCTTCCAGACCGGGCGCTCTTCCGGAACATCGTAAGCGGCGTTCATCGCGCTCATCAGCAGGCGGATACCCGCCGACGCACTCCACAGCGCGACGACGATACCCACCGACAACAAGCCACTCTTGGAAGTCTGTAATTGGTCGATCACCGGATTGACCAGATCCAGCGCCTGAGGCGGCAAGACCATCCCCGCCTGCATGCGCAGCCAGGAGAAGAAATCAGGCAAATGCAGGAAACCGATCAAGGCGATCAGAAAGAGGATGAATGGGAACAGTGAGAACAGCATCTGATAGGCCAATGCCGAGGCATAGGTCGACATCTCGTCGTCGACGAACTCTTTGACCGTCCTGACCATGACCTGGCCCAACGACAAATTACGTAATGTGGGGAAAATCATAGCGTCTCCTTTCGCCTCGCCTTGTCGAGCAGCGGCTTGAATACAACGGGGCATCTGGCACCCCCTTCACTCGCCACGACAACGTGAACGCTTTTGATCAGTCAACGCGCGCGGCCAATGCCTTGCGGCGCGCCGACGTTACCCTATCTTGATGCGCGGGGCCAATTCGCTACCCGCTGACAGCGCAACGGCCATCCGTGGATGACCGTTGATAGTGCTACAGCTCACCGGAGCGCATCCGGTGTCGGCGTGCGCCTTAATGCTTCTTGCTCACAGTATCTTTGACCTTGCCGACGGTTTTCTGTGCTTCGCCTTTGCGTTCCTGCACTTTACCTTCAGCTTGCATCTTGGCGCTGCCAGTGGCTTTGCCGACGCCTTGCTTGACGTTACCGACTGCTTCGTTTACCGCACCTTTCACTTTATCTTTAGTGCCACTCATGGTGTTTCTCCTAATGAGATCGAAGTGTCTTAATCGACATAAGGTTGACTGCAACGCAGGCGAGAGAGTTTCAATTTTTACTGCAACCGTTCATCGGCGCGCCTGAAAAAATCGTCCGGGGCTTTATATTCAAAGGTTTTGCCACCAGAATAGGCGCCAGTTCAGGCATGTGCCCGTGCGTCATTTTTTTACAGGTTTTCCATGAAGCTCGATAAACCCCAGGCCATCGTTCGCCGCAACGAACAACTCGGCGGCGCAGTGCTCGGCGTCAATAACTGCCATTTTTCCGTTCTCGACAAGCGCCGCAACATCTGGTGGTTCGATATCCCGGTGGCACGCTTGCAGATTGGCCAGTACGAGTGGATTCACCTGCTGATGCACGATCCGCTGACTGATCGCCTGGTTCATGCCAAGGTGCCGACAAAAGTCATGCGCGAGGGGCTTGAAGGTTTGGTGGTGCGCAACGCCGGCAAGCGCAAATCGACGGTGAGCCTGGAGTTGAGCGCCGACAAGGATTCCTTCCTCAAGGACGTCCGGCCGCTGAGCAGCAATATGGGCTTCGCGTCTTTCGTGCAGGATTGATACCGAGATTCCGATAGTTGCGCTGTGGCTGATGACCTCTTCCCGAGCAACTTCGGCTCCCTCAGTGCCCGCCGCACCTGAGCTTGCACTTGTGGGAGCGAGGCTTGCCCGCGAAGGGCTTCACTCGGTCGCACGCCGAGCGATGAACACGCCCGCAGCCGCGCTCAGAGCCGAGATGACCACGCCCCAAGCCATGTCAATGGCAACCAGCGCGCCGGGCCACCCGGTCAGCGTCGCCCAATTGCTCAGGTCGTAAGTGCCATAGGCGATCAGGCCGAGCAAGGCGCCGCTGCTCAGCGCTCGCCCCAGGCGCCCGCTGAGCAGCCCCGGCAACACCGCAAAATATGCAACGCCCAGCGGATACAGCAGATAGAACAGCAGCGCTGGCAGCCACCGTGGTTGATCGAGCATCAACGGCCCGAGCATGGCCTTGTAGGTGGGGCCCATCAACACCCCGAGCCACAATCCATCGAGGATGATCAGCGCCAGCAAGGCACCCAGATAGGCAAGGGCGAAACGTTTCATGGGGAAGCCTCTGTGCGAAGAATTCTGTGTAAAGACAGAAAGTGGACCTCACACAGGGACTTTCGCTCAACTTACGCGCTGAATCAGCTCAATTCGATGCGATCGGCGTGGATGACGATCTGGCCGTTCTTGTACAACGCGCCGATGGCCTTCTTGAAGTTGCCCTTGCTGACACCGAACAGATCGGCGATCACCTGCGGCTCGCTCTTGTCGCTCACGGGCAGGCTGCCCTGGTTGTCGCGCAACTTGCCGAGGATCTTCTCGTTGAGGCTGTCCGCTGCCTGGGCGCCTACCGGCTGCAGGCTCAAGGCGATCTTGCCATCATCGCGCAAGGCTTTGATGTAGCCGACTTCCTGCTTGCCCGAACGCAGGAACTTGAACACTTCGTTCTTGTGAATCAAGCCCCAGTGCTGGTTGTTGATCACCGCTTTGAAACCCAGATCGCTTTCTTCGACCACCAGCAGCTTCACTTCCTGACCCAGGCTGTAGTTGGCGGCGACCTTGTCCAGATAGCGGTCCAGGCGAGCGGTGGCGGTGATGCGCCGGGTGCGCTTGTCGAGGTAGACGTGCACGACGCAGTAATCGCCCTGCTTGAGCTGGCGCTTTTCTTCGGAATACGGCAGCAGGAGGTCCTTGGGCAGGCCCCAATCGAGGAACACGCCGATGCTGTTGATTTCCTTGACCTTGAGGCTGGCGAATTCGCCGACTTGAACCTTGGGCTTTTCGGTCGTGGCCAGCAGCTTGTCTTCGCTGTCGAGGTAGACGAACACGTTGAGCCAGTCCTCGACCTCCGAGGGCGTGTCCTTGGGAATGTACCGATTGGGCAGCAGGATTTCGCCATCGGCGCCTCCGTCCAGATACAGACCGAAGTCCGTGTGCTTAACCACTTGCAAACTGTTGTAACGCCCAATCAAAGCCATGCTCAAGATCCTCACTGCGAGGCCGGTATTCTACCCGAGATCGCTGCCGCATGCCTTGCCTGACGAACGGCAACCGTGGCATTCTGGTCCGTTGCGACATTCGGCCACCGGCCACTGGTTATTTCGTGTACAATGCCTGGCCAAGTTAATTTTCAAAGGTTAATGGCAGCCATGCGCGTAAAAGCATCCACCACCAAAGCGAAACCAGCTCCGGCCGTCGAGACCAGCGAGTCGATCAACGAACAGATCGCTGCGTTTCTGAACAAGGGCGGCGAGATCCAGCAGATCGCCAAAGGTGTGAGCGGCCAGACCTTCACCCCTTCGCGCCATATCAGCCTCGGCAAGAAGTAAGCTTAAAAGCACCCGAGCCTGAATCGAAGTCAGTGGGCAGCGCGAAACGCCCACGGCTTCAGGCGACAAACCGTCGCCCGCAACATCCTCTTTTTTGCGACTCGATGTCGCAGCCTGCCGAAAAATAGACGAGTGGCGCCCATCTGCGCAGTTCAGAGGGTATGCTTTGCACCGTCTAGCTCGGGCCTTTGCGCCCACCTTCACAGACCGCGCCGATCATTGCGCGGCACACTGCGTTCGGCACTACACGGAGTAAGACATGCTCAGAACCCGACTTGTTCTGACCGCCACGCTTCTGGCCATACCCTACGCCCATGGGCAGGTTGCCGAGCGCAATCTGGGTGACTTCGATCTCAAGATCGGCACCACGCCTACGCGCAGCATGGCGGCAGGCCTGGTTCAACCAGCCTCCGTTGGCACCTTGCACGGAGGCCTCGACCTGACTCACGACAGTGGCTTCTATGCGGGCCAGTGGTCACCCAGTGTCGGACTGACCAGTGACAGCACCCTGGAAATCGACTCGTATGCCGGTTTCAAGCACCCCTTCGACAAGAATCTGGGGATGGGCTATGAAGCGGGCATTATCCATTACAGCTATCCCCGTCTCGAGGCCACTGACAGCCATGAGTTCTACGCGGGCCTGAAAGTGCTCGACACACGCTTCGGCGCTGCCTTCAACGAAGCCGTCGACAGCCGTAACAGCACCCTTTTCGCGAGCCTGCACGGTTTACCGCTGCTGGATGTCGACATGAGCTTCAAGGTTACCAACCACCAGCTCGACTCCCCGTACATACTGGGCTCCGGTGGCCAGGTGGCCAGCTTCAATGATTGGTCGCTGCAGCTTTCCAAACCGTGGAAAGGCGTCAACCTGGACTTCATCTACAGCGATTCGAGCCTGCGTGGCGAAGATTGCTCGGCGTACTCGGGGCACAACCCGCAGTGTGAAGGGGTGTTCACGGTTCAGGCCGTCCGCGCGTTCTTTTGATGTGGGCGGATGGCTTCTTCGCCCCACTACATATTTGGCATCAAGCTGGTATAGGCTGTAACGAGCAGACACAGCCCTCCCACCTCGACACAAGACCGCCGCCATGCCCGACCGTCAGATGCCGCCCGCCCTGCGTTTCATGCTTGCCGCACGCCGAATCGAGCTGGAGGGCCTTGAAGGCCTTGCCGTCACCTGCGAGCTGGTCACGCGCATCAGCGAATTGATCCACGCCCTGCAACGCGAACGCGGCTATACCAATCTGTATCTGGCCCAGCTCAGCGATGCCCACCGGGTCTACCTCGATCACCTCAGCGACGACGCTCTGGAGATCGAGCGGGTGGTGCGCGAGCGCTTCGACAGCATGGATCTGGAATCCAACAGCGCCACCGATCGGGCCCGCCTGTTCAACCGGATCGCCCATGTGCTGCACGGCCTCGACGAGCTGCCCGGCCTGCGCCGGCGAATTCGCGACCAGATGCTGGAGCCTGGGGATGCCACAGTAGCGTTCACGCGCATGATCGGCGGCTTGCTGGCCGTGGTGTTCGAAGCCGCCGACACGGCCGCCGATCCGCTTATCACTCGGGTGCTGGTGGCCATGTTCAATTTCATGCAGGGCAAGGAACTGGCCGGTCAGGAACGCGCGTGCGGCGTAGGCGGCTTTTCCCAAGGGTTTTTCGACGCCCCACGGCGCGATCGAATGGAGCAACTCGCCCACAGCCAGGAGCGCTGCTTTGAAACCTTTCTCGATTTCGCCGATGACCGGGCCCGGGAAATGTGGTTCAACACAGCCACCGGCGACGTCAACGCCAAGCAGGCACGCATGCGCGCCATGGCGCTGCGCACCTCGGAAAAGGACAAGGTCTCGCCGGAGCTGTCCGAGCTCTGGTTCGACGTCTGCACCGAGCGCATGGATGCTTTCAAGGGTGTCGAAAATCATATTTCTACCTTGCTCCACAGCAGTTGCCACCGTGGCATCCAGCACGCCCGCGCCGACCTCGACAACCACCGCGAGCTGCTCAAACGCCTGGGCAGCCTGGAACGCCGCGACGAAGGCGAGTTCAGCAAACTGTTCAATGTCCACGCCAGCGACCTCGGCGGCAATGGTCATGACACCTTGGGCCCGCACCTCAGCCGCTCGGTGCTGGACCTGCTGCAAGCCCAGACCCAGCGCCTGGTCACTGCCACCGAGCAACTCGACGAGGCGCGCGAGGCACTGAACGAGCGGCGGGTGGTCGAGCGCGCGAAAAAACTGTTGATGGAGGAATATCAGGTCACTGAAAGCCAGGCCTACGTGCGCTTGCGCAAGACCGCCATGGAGCGCGGCGAGCGCCTGGTGGATGTCGCGCAGAATCTGCTCAATCTTGCCGCACGGCGGCGCTGAAGCGGCCCAGGGTTGCGCCGTTGAAGTGCAGCGTGCTCCTGCAGTGTGCGGCGCAAACCGGATCGATGGCTCGGCATCGCCCATGCTGGCGCCCTACAAACCCATGATTTAAAAGGTTTAGTTTCAGAGCATTCGTTCATCCTTCTCGCTGGCACACATTCTGCTTTGTGTTGATCAGGCCGCACGACACGGGCCTCTCAATCGAATACAGGACAACGGCGTCCATTCTTCTTGCGGCAGCATTGCCCATCAAGAGTGGTCGCCGTTTTTTTATGCGCGTCATTTGGGGAATCGACGATGGATGACACACCTTTCAGTGCAGCAGATGAACAACACGATGCCCCGCGGCGCACCTTTCTCAAGCAATCCCTCGGCGTACTCGGCGCTGGCGCAGCGCTGACCCTGCTGCCGGCGGGCCTGCAGTCGAACGTCTGGGCGGCCGGCAGCGATGCGCCGGAAACCACCAGGGCCAAGCTGGGCTTCATCGCACTCACCGACGCTGCGCCATTGTTCGTTGCCGATGAAAAGGGCCTGTTCGCCAAATACGGCATGACCGAAGTCGACATCCTCAAACAAACCTCCTGGGGCACCACCCGCGACAACCTGGTGCTCGGCTCGGCGGCCAATGGCATCGATGGCGCGCACCTGCTGACGCCCATGGCGTACCTGATGAGCACCGGCAAGATCACCACCAACAACCAGCCGGTGCCGATCTCCATCCTGGCGCGCCTCAACCTGGCCGGCCAGTGCATCTCCGTGGGCGAGGAGTACTCGGCGCTGAAACTGGGCACCGATTCGAGTCCCTTCAAGGCCGCCCTGCTGGCCAAGAAAGCCGCCGGCAAGACGGTCAACGCCGCAGTGACCTTTCCCGGTGGCAACCACGACCTGTGGATGCGCTACTGGCTCGCCGCCGGTGGGATCGACCCCAACAAGGACGTCGCCACCATCGTCGTACCGCCGCCGCAGATGGTCGCCAACATGAAGGTCGGCACCATGGATACCTTCTGCGTCTGCGAGCCATGGAACTCGCAGCTGGTCAACCAGAAGATCGGCTACACCGCCAATACCACCGGCGAGCTGTGGGACAAGCACCCGGAAAAAGCCTTCGCCCTGCGCTCGGACTATGTCGCCACCAACCCTAATGCCGCCAAGGCATTGCTCAAGGCCATCATGGAAGCGCAGATGTTCTGCGAAAAACCGGAGAACAAGGACGAGGTCGCGCAGATCTGCGCCAAGCGTCGCTGGATCAACGCACCGGTCGAAGACATCGCTTCGCGCATGAAGGGCACCTTCGCCTACGGCACCGGCAAGGTGGTAGAAAACAGCCCGTTCATGATGCGCTACTGGGATGACCACGCCTCCTATCCCTTCAAGAGCCACGACCTGTGGTTCCTCACCGAGAACCAGCGCTGGGGCTACCTGCCGCAGAACCTCGATACCCAGGCGCTGATCGACAAGGTCAACCGCGAGGACATCTGGCGCACGGCTGCCGGCGAATTGAACCTGTCCGCCGAGCTGATCCCGACCTCGACTTCCCGTGGCATCGAAACCTTTTTCGATGGCAAGCAGTTCGATCCACAAAACCCTAAGGCCTACCTCGACAGCCTGGCGATCAAGGCGTTGGTGTAACTCCCTGACATCTGCGGGGCCTCTGAGGGCCTCTTCGCGGGCAAGCCTCGCTCCCACAACGGCATGCATTGTGGGAGCAAGGCTTGCCCGCGAAGAGGCTCGCAATCCCAGCGCAAAATACCGTTATTCACGCATCCTTGGAGACGCCGATGAACGCTGATGCAAAACTACCCAAGGCCACCGCTCACGCGCTAGAGCCCAAACCGATTGTTCAGCGCCCGATGCCCGGCTGGCTCAAGCGCCTGCGCACGGCGTTGCTGCACAATGTCGTGCCACCCCTGGTGATCGCCGCCCTGCTGCTGTGTCTTTGGCAACTGCTGTGCAGCGGCAAGGGCTCGGCGTTGCCGCCACCGACCCAGGTGATCAAGGACACTTGGGAGCTGATCGTCAATCCATTCTTCAACAATGGCGGCAACGATGTCGGCATGGCCTGGCAACTGCTCGCCAGCCTCAAGCGCGTCGCCTACGGCTACCTGCTGGCAGTGGTCGCCGGCATCAGCCTGGGCGTGCTCGTCGGACAATCGAGCTGGGCCATGCGCGGCCTCGATCCGCTGTTCCAGATCCTGCGTACCGTGCCGCCGCTGGCCTGGTTGCCGCTGTCGCTGGCAGGCTTCAAGGACAGTCACCCGTCGGCCATCTTCGTGATTTTCATCACCGCCATCTGGCCGATCATCATCAATACCTCGGTGGGCGTGCGCAACATCCCCGACGACTACCGTAACGTCGCCAAGGTGCTGCGCCTCAATGGCATCGAGTACTTCGTCAAGATCATGCTGCCGGCCGCCGCGCCGTACATCTTCTCCGGGCTGCGCATCGGTGTGGGCCTGTCGTGGCTGGCGATCATCGCGGCCGAGATGCTGATCGGCGGCGTAGGCATCGGCTTTTTCATCTGGGATGCGTGGAACGCCTCGCGCATCAGCGACATCATCCTCGCGCTGTTCTACGTCGGTATCGTCGGCTTCTGCCTCGATCGCCTGGTCGCCCTCGTGGGCCAACTGGTCACCCGCGGCACGTCCGCCAGCTAAGGAGCACAGCCCATGGGCACACGTTATCTGAGCATCGAAAACGTCGACAAACATTTCGAGCGCGACGGGGTCAGCAGTCAGGTCCTGAGCGGCGTCAACCTGGACATCGAGCGCGGCGAATACATCTCCATCATCGGCCACTCGGGCTGTGGCAAATCGACGGTATTGAACATCGTCGCCGGGCTGCTGCAGGCCAGTAGCGGCGCAGTGATCCTCGATGGCCGCGAAGTGCATTCGCCCGGCCCGGATCGCAGCCTGGTGTTCCAGAACCACTCGCTGCTGCCGTGGCTGACGGTGTACGAAAACGTCTCGCTGGCGGTCAACAAGGTGTTCAAGTCGAGCAAGACCAAGGCCGAACGGCACGAATGGACGCTGTACAACCTGGAGATGGTCAGCATGGGCCATGCATTGCACAAGCGCCCGAGCGAGATTTCCGGCGGCATGAAGCAGCGCGTCGGCATTGCCCGCGCCATCGCCATGCAACCCAAGGTGCTACTGCTGGACGAGCCGTTCGGCGCCCTCGACGCCCTGACCCGCGCGCATCTGCAGGATGAAGTGATGCGGATTCAGGGCGAACTGCACAATACGGTAATGATGATCACCCACGATGTCGACGAGGCCGTGCTGCTGTCCGATCGCATCGTGATGATGACCAACGGCCCGGCGGCGACCATCGGCGAGATCCTCAGCATCGACCTGCCGCGCCCGCGCAACCGCATCGAGCTGGCGGACGATCCGCTGTATAACCAGTATCGTCATGCGGTGCTGAGCTTTTTGTATGAAAAGCAGCGCAAGGTGGAGGATGTCGGCGCTCGGCGTTCGGTTGCCCCAGCGGCCAAGGATCAGGCCCGGGCTTAAGTACGATACTGCAAGATTTGCAGTGGCGCGTCGGGCCTATTCGCGGGCAAGCCTTGCTCCCACTCTGCAAACAGTTGCATCGGCGTACCCCTGTGGGAGCAAAGCTTGCTCGCGAAGACGCCGGAGAATGCTGCGCAGGACCACAGCATGACTTCGGCTCTCAAACATACAGTCACACTCTTTGAGGCCTCGGCGCATGGCATCGACAACAAGGTCTGCGCTTTAATAGCCGCCCTATCGAGCGACGGCCTGCCACCAATATGGATTTTCAATCACTCTGGCTGCGCGCCCACCATCTCTGGGACGCGCTTGATCAACATCCTTGGCTGCACGCCACTCTGGGCCTCATCCTGCTGTTCGGTGTGGCCTTGGCGCTCGGCCGGGTCGCGCGCTATGTGATCATCCACGGCATCAAGCTGCTCAGCCGCCAACCGGCGCTGCATTGGCTCAGCGATTTTTTGCACAACAAGGTCTTCCACCGCCTGGCCCAGACGGTCCCCTCGCTGGTCGTGCAATTCGGGCTCAATCTGGTGCCGGAATTGACCGAAGTCGCCCGCCACTTCCTCGGCAACGGCGCCCTGGCCTTCACCATCCTGTTCCAGATGCTTGCCGTGGGCGCCCTGCTCAACGCCTTGCTGGACATCTACGCGCGCACCGAACATGCCCGCACCCGCTCCATCAAGGGCTATGTGCAACTGGCCAAAATGATCCTCTACATCTTCGGCGCCATCATTATCGTCGCCACCCTGATCGACCGCTCGCCGCTGTTGCTGCTGTCCGGGCTGGGCGCCATGTCGGCCGTCATCCTGCTGGTCTACAAGGACACGCTGCTGTCGTTCGTGGCCGGCGTGCAGCTGACCAGCAACGACATGCTGCGGGTCGGCGACTGGATCGAAGTACCCCAGGTGGGGGCTGATGGCGAT
This sequence comes from Pseudomonas baltica, assembly GCF_031880315.1. Taxonomy (NCBI): domain Bacteria; kingdom Pseudomonadati; phylum Pseudomonadota; class Gammaproteobacteria; order Pseudomonadales; family Pseudomonadaceae; genus Pseudomonas; species Pseudomonas baltica. Next base: position 1,793,531 of record NZ_CP134771.1, read on the forward strand.
GTGGTGGATATCACCCTGCATACCGTGAAGGTGCAGAATTTCGACAAGACCATTGTCAGCATTCCTACCTGGCGCTTGATGTCCGAGTCGTTCAAGAACTGGCGCGGCATGCAGCAGGCCGGTGGCCGGCGCATCAAGCGCAGCCTGTTCATCGATTCAAGTGGCGTGCGCTTTCTGCGCCAGGACGAGATCGAGCGGCTGACCCAGGTGCATCTGCTGACGGACTACATGGGCCGCAAGCAAGCCGAACTGCAGAGCTGGAACGAAGCCCAGGGCAATGTCGCCAGCGTCGCGGCCAACCGCAGGACCATGACCAACCTCGGCACCTTCAGGGCTTATGCCCTCGCCTACCTGAAAAGCCATCCGGACATCCAGCCGAACATGACCTGCATGGTCCGGCAGATGGAAACCGGCGCCGAGGGGGTGCCGTTGGAGATTTACTGCTTTACCCGCACGACGGTCTGGGTGGAGTACGAGCGGATTCAGGGGGATATCTTCGATTACCTGCTGGCGGTATTGCCGGAGTTCGGGCTGGGGGTGTTTCAGCAGCCGAGTGGCGCGGATATACGGGCAGGGTTACTGGGGGGCGGTATACGCCTGCCATCCGCGGATGCGCCCTCCATCCCATCTCCGATGCAGGAATGACCGCAGCGCAGGTACGCCACTGAATGGGTATATCGCAGTCATTGCCGCTGCGCGCGGGTATGCAATTGCTTCCAGGGCTACGGCGCCCTAATAGGCTGCTGGCTTGAAAGTGATGGATCCTTGGAACTGGAGCACTTAGCGCTCCAGACCCGAATCAGCGTGGCGCGAGGCAGGCGAGTGGCAAGCCCGTCGCCCACGCCGACTGATCCACAACGACGCCATAATCACCCCCCCACCCAACGCCAATCGCCCCAGCGGCTCGCTCTGATTCCATATCAGCAGATTCAGCAACAGCCCCACCGGTACATGCAGGTTGTTCATCACCGCCAAGGTCCCACCGCTCACCTGACACGCGCCCTTGTTCCACCAGTACATGCCCAGCGCCGTGGACACCAGCCCGAGGAACATGAGCACGCCCCACTGCAGCGGCGCCTCTGGCCAGTGGTGCAAGTTGCCGAACGCCAGCCAGGCCGGCAACGCCACCAGCAATGCCCCGACATAGAAATAGCCGAATCGCCGGTAATGCGGCAGATCACTGGGGTAGCGCGCAATCAGGTGCTTGTACATCACCTGCCCCGCCGCATAGGTGAAGTTGGCCAGTTGCAACAGCAAAAAGCCCATGAAGAAGTCCGCACCGATGCTGTCGAAGCGAATCACCGCAGCGCCCATCACCGCCACCAGCGCCGCCACCAATCCCCAGGGATTGAAGCGCCGATTAAGCGCGTCTTCGATCAAGGTCACGTGCACCGGCGTGAGGATGGTGAAGAGCAGCACCTCGGGCACAGTCAGCACGCGAAAGCTCAGGTACAGGCACACGTAGGTGACGCCAAACTGCAAAGCGCCGATCAGCAGCATCGAGCGCATGAACCGTGGCTCGACCTGACGCCAATGGGTCAGCGGGATGAACACCAGGCCGGCGAAGAGGATTCGCAAGACCACAGCCAGGTAGCTGTCGACGTGGCCAGCAAGGTAGACGCCGATCAGACTGAAGGAAAATGCCTGGATAAGAGTAACGATCAGAAGGTAGGGCATGACGGCCTCGTGCAGTGAGCCGGCGACCATAGCGGCTCGCTCGGCGTGAGGCAATTGTTGTGCTTGGTTGATCGCTTCGCCTATTAACCTTCGATGAAACATTTGAAAAAAGGCTCGTAATCCATCGATTTAATTGTTTTATTAGCCAGATGTGTAATTACCTAGAGAGCCGGTCATGAAAGCGCCACGCGTAACCCTCGACCAATGGCGCACGCTTCAGGCAGTGGTCGATCACGGCGGATTCGCCCAGGCCGCCGAAGCCTTGCACCGTTCGCAATCGTCCGTGAGCTACACCGTCGGGCGCATGCAGGAGCAACTGGGCGTGCCGTTGTTGCGTATCGATGGCCGCAAGGCGGTACTCACTGAAGCGGGTGGCGTATTGCTGCGCCGCTCCCGGCAGCTGGTCAAACAGGCCAGCCAGTTGGAAGACCTGGCGCTGCATATGGAACAGGGCTGGGAGGCGGAAGTCCGACTGGTGGTCGACGCCGCTTACCCCAGTGCGCGGCTGGTCCATGCGCTGACGGCCTTCATGCCGCAAAGCCGTGGCTGCCGCGTGCGCTTGCGTGAAGAAGTGCTGTCAGGGGTCGAGGAGGTGCTGCACGAAGGCATCGCCGACCTGGCCATCAGCGGCTACAACATCCCCGGTTACCTCGGCACGGAAATGAACGCAGTCGAGTTCGTCGCCGTCGCCCACCCTGACCACGCGCTGCACAAGATGAACCGCACACTGAATTTTCAGGACCTCGAAAGCCAGCTCCAGGTGGTGATCCGCGATTCCGGCCGCCAGCAACCACGTGATGTCGGCTGGCTCGGCGCCGAACAGCGCTGGACCGTCGGCAGCCTCGGTACCGCCGCCACGTTCGTCGGCAGCGGGCTGGGTTTCGCCTGGTTGCCTCGGCACATGATCAGCCGCGAACTGCGCGAGGGCGTGCTCAAGCCACTGCCTTTGGATCAGGGCGGCTCGCGCCATCCGCTGTTCTACCTATACTCGAACAAGGATAAACCTCTCGGCCCGGCGACGCAGATCCTCATCGAGTTGTTGCGCACTTTCGATACCACCCCGCTGAGCACCCTGCAAGCCACTGCGCTGACCGTCTGACAAGGAAGCTCCATGGCTCGCTTCGACCACCAAGGCTGCGCCCTGCACTATGAAGTCACCGGCCATGGCAGCCCTGTGCTGCTGTTGCATGGCCTGGGCTCCAGCGGGCTGGACTGGGAATACCAGACCGAGGCGTTGGCGGCTCACTATAAAGTCATCGTGCTCGACCTGCGCGGCCATGGCCAATCCGCCAAGCCCCCCGAGCGCTACAGCATCGAAGGCTTCAGCGCCGATGTCATCGCGCTGCTCGAACACCTGGGTTGCGGGCCGGTACATCTGGTCGGCCTGTCGATGGGCGGCATGATCGGTTTCCAACTGGCGGTGGATCATCCGCAGTGGCTCAAGAGCCTGTGCATCGTCAACAGTGGCCCACAGGTCAAGCTGCTTTCCCCGAGCGATTACTGGCAGTGGCTCAAGCGCTGGAGCCTCATGCAGGTGGCCAGCATGCGCACCATCGGCATCGCCTTGGGCAAGAATCTTTTTCCCAACCCCGACCAGGGCGCACTGCGCGCCAAAGTCGCCGAGCGCTGGGCCGGCAACGACAAACGCGCTTATCTCGCCAGCTTCAACGCCATCGTTGGCTGGGGTGTGCAGGAACGTCTCGGCGCCATTGACTGTCCTACCCTTGTGATCAGCGCTGACCACGATTACACCCCGGTGGCGGTAAAAGAACATTACGTCACACTCATTCCGGACGCGCATCTGGCGGTCATCGAAGATTCGCGTCACGCTACACCGCTGGATCAACCAGAACGCTTCAACCAAACCCTGCTGCGCTTCATCGCCACCGCAGACAACACCCTCAAGGATCAATGAGTCCATGTTCAAGAAAATCCTGATCGCCGCCTCCACCCTGCTCTTCGCCGCCAACCTGATGGCCGCGCAACCGGCCAGCGGCAACAAGCCCCACGTATTGCTGCACACCAGCAACGGCGACATCGAGCTGGAGCTGGATGGCGACAAAGCGCCCATCAGCACCAAGAACTTCCTCGCGTATGTCGACAAGGGTTTCTACACCAACACCATTTTCCATCGCGTGATCCCCAATTTCATGATTCAGGGTGGCGGTTTCACTCAGCAGATGCAGGAAAAGGACACCAACCCGCCAATCAAGAACGAAGCCAACAACGGCCTCGAGAATGCGCGTGGCACCATCGCCATGGCCCGTACCTCGGATCCTGACTCCGCCACCAGCCAGTTCTACATCAACCACCGCGACAACGACTCGCTCAACTACGCCCCGGGTAACGCTGGCTACGCGGTGTTCGGCAAGGTGGTCAAGGGCATGGATGTCGTCGACATCATCGCCAACAGCAACACCACGACCAAAAGCGGCATGCAGAACGTGCCCGTCGACCCCGTATTGATCCTTTCGGCCAAGCGCATCGACTGACGTCTAGCTCTAGCCCGCCAGGACTGCCCCAATCGCACAGGAGAGCCCGCCCCCATGATCTACCGCCGCTTCGAGCAATGGATCGATATCTTCCGCGAAGCTCCAACCGAGTCGCCGCCCAGCAAGGTCCTGGCGTTCTATATCTACTACTTGCGCCAGGTCTGGCCGACCTTCGCCGTGCTGTTGGTGGTCGGGCTGATCGGCGCGCTGATCGAAGTCGCGCTGTTCCGCTACCTCAGCCGGATCATCGACATGGCGCAGGGCACACCCAACGTGCACTTCTTCCAGGACAACGCCCTCGAGCTGATCTGGATGTTGGTGGTCACCCTGGTGCTGCGGCCGATCTTCATCGGTTTGCACGACCTGCTGGTGCACCAGACCATCAGCCCTGGCATGACCAGCATGATCCGCTGGCAAAATCACAACTACGTGCTCAAGCAGAGCATGAACTTCTTTCATAGCGACTTTGCCGGGCGCATCGCCCAACGCATCATGCAGACCGGCAACTCGCTGCGCGACTCGGCCGTGGCTGCCGTCGATGCCCTGTGGCACGTGCTGATCTACTCCATCAGTGCCTTGGTGCTGTTCGCCGAGGCGGACTGGCGCCTGATGATCCCGCTGATCTGCTGGATCGGGCTGTACATCCTGTCGTTGTATTACTTCGTGCCACGGGTCAAGGAACGCTCGGTGATCTCTTCCGATGCCCGTTCCAAGCTGATGGGGCGCATCGTCGATGGCTATTCCAACATCGCCACCCTCAAGCTGTTCGCCCACACCAGCATGGAGCAGCAATACGCTCGTGAAGCATTGACCGAGCAGACCGAAAAAACTCAGATGGCCAGCCGGGTCATTACCAGCATGGATTTCGCCATCACCGCCATCAACGGTCTGCTGATCGTCGGCACCACCGGGCTGGCACTGTGGCTGTGGACGCAATCGCTGATTTCGGTGGGCGCCATCGCGCTGGCCACAGGCCTGGTAATTCGTATCGTCAACATGTCTGGCTGGATCATGTGGGTGGTCAATGGCATCTTCGAGAACATCGGCATGGTGCAGGACGGCCTGCAGACCATCGCCCAGCCCGTAACGGTGACCGATCCTAAAGGCGCTCCGGCGCTCAACGTCAGCCGTGGCAATGTGCGCTTCGAAAGCGTCGACTTCAGCTACGGTAAAGGCCCTAACATCATCGATGGCCTGACCCTGGATATTCGCCCCGGCGAAAAAATCGGCCTGATCGGTCCTTCCGGCGCTGGCAAATCGACCCTGGTCAACCTGCTGCTGCGCCTCTATGACCTGCCTGCCGGGCGCATCGTGATCGACGGCCAGGACATCGCCAGCGTCACTCAGGAGAGCCTGCGAGCACAGATCGGCCTGATCACTCAGGACACTTCGCTGTTGCACCGCTCGATCCTCGAGAACCTGCGCTACGGCAAGCCGAATGCCACGGAGGAACAGGTCTGGGATGCGGTACGCAAGGCGCGCGCCGAAGAGTTCATCCCGCTGCTGTCCGACTCCGAGGGACGAACCGGTTTCGAAGCGCATGTGGGCGAACGCGGGGTGAAGATTTCCGGTGGTCAGCGCCAGCGCATCGCGATTGCGCGGGTATTGCTCAAGAACGCACCGATCCTGATCATGGACGAAGCCACGTCAGCACTGGACTCGGAAGTCGAGGCAGCGATCCAGGAGAGCCTCGAGACGCTGATGAAGGGCAAGACCGTGATCGCCATCGCGCACCGACTGTCGACCATTGCCAAGATGGATCGCCTGGTGGTGCTGCAGCATGGGCGTATCGTCGAGGTCGGCAGTCATGCCGAGCTGCTGGCCCAACAAGGGCTGTATGCGCGGCTGTGGCATCACCAGACGGGAGGGTTTGTCGGGATTGATTGATCGCTGCTGATGGCCTCTGCCCGCTAGAGGCCATCAGCCATAAAGATTCATCACTGACTCACCCCTGCCGATAAGGCAACGCCGCCCGCGCCTCCTCGGCATAGGCCAATACCCCCACCCGCTCCTGTTCCAGGAACTCTCGCACCGCAGCCTCCAGCCCAGGATGCGTCAGGTAGTGCCACGACCGCGTGATGGTCGGTTCGAAGCCGCGAATCAGCTTGTGCTCGCCCTGAGCGCCAGCGTCAAAGCGCTTGATCCCCTTGGCGATCGCGTAATCCATGCCCTGATAGAAACACGTCTCGAAGTGCAACCGGTCGAACTCGGCAAGGCATCCCCAGTAACGGCCATACAAGCTATCGCCACCGACCAGGCTGAACGCCATGGCGACCGGACGCGAGCCTTGCAAGGCGAACACCACGCGAATCATATCGGGCATGCGCTCGGCCAGCAGGCTGAAGAACTCACGTGTCAGATACGGCGACTGCCCGCGCACCGCGTAGGTATTGGCGTAACACAGATAGACGAAATCCCAGTCTCGTTCGTTCAGCTCGTGCCCTTCACGCCAGTCGAACACCATGCCCTGGGCGGCCACTTGTTCACGCTCCTTGCGCATCTGCTTGCGTTTACGCGAGCTGAGGGTGTCGAGAAAATCCTGGAAATCCCGATAACCGCGGTTATGCCAGTGATATTGGCACCCCAACCGCTCAAGCCAACCCACTTGACCACGCATATGCTCGTCGAGCGCAGGCTCGGTGAAATTCAAATGGGCGCTGGACAGCCCCTCTGCCTGCAGATAGCCCGGTAGCTCGCGCAACAACGCCAGACCATCACCTGGATTGCGGGCCAAAAGGCGCGGCCCGGTTACCGGACTGAACGGCACGGCGCAGAGCAGCTTGGGGTAGTAAGCGATGCCAGCGCGCCGGCATGCGTCGGCCCAACCGTGATCAAAGACGTACTCGCCATAGGAATGCCATTTTCGATAAGCCGGGAGCGCCGCCACCAACTGTCCGTCCTGTTCCAGCAGCCGATGCTCGGCGCGCCAGCCCGATTGGGGCCCGAGGCTGCCGCTGTCCTCGAGTGCCGAGAGAAATCCGTGGCGCAAGAACGGCTGAGGTGCGTCCAGCAATCTATCCCACTGGTCGGGGAGAACATCAGCGAGGCTGGAAATTATACGAACGGACATGACCCACCTCGACGCAAGAATAGGTCGAGTATCAGCACATAGGCCCCGCCTCGCAAGGCGGTACAAGGATTTTCATCCGCAGGTGGACAATCGGCGCCCATAAAAAAGGCCGACAGAGTGGGCGCCCTGCCGGCCAAGTTGATTGTAGGAGCAATCAAGACTGGATATTAACAGCCACCATCACCGACAACCTTTAAACATCCTTCACTGAAACTTTATATATAACGTTTATGACATGCCGGTGAGCTACTTGATATCAATTGTATAGAATCAGAAAATATTCAGCGGGTATTCGGTAATCAAGCGAGTCTGAATCAACTTGCCACCGGTGGACGCATCTCCATCGTGCCAGGCTTCGCGCAGGTGGAAGGTCAGGTTCTTCGCAGGGCCCGATTGCACCGCGTATTTCACCTCGGCATCGGTTTCGTGTTCGCTGTCATCCGCGCCATAGAAATTGACGTACGCCGAAGAGCTGTCGACGTGGGTGCCATCGATGCCATAACCGCGGATATGACGCGCCATGAAGCCCAGCCCTGGCACGCCGTAACTGGTCATGTCGAGGTCATAACGCAGTTGGAACGAGCGCTCGTTCGGGCCGTTGAAGTCGGAGTACTGCACCGAGTCCGCCAGGCTGATCGAGTTGCCGTAGCGGCCGGCAGCGTCGTTGTCACCGAAGCCGACGTAATCGAACGGCTCGTCACCGTTGATCTTCTGCCCGGCCAGCGTGAAGGTGTGCGCGCCCAAAGTGTAGGCAGCCGACAGCGACGTCGCGGTGGTGTTGATGGTACCGGCCTTGGCATCGCCGTCGTCGAGGGTGCGGTACAGGTTGAAATCCACCGCCAGCGCCTGGTTATCCGAGAACGGATGAACCAGGTTCAGGTTCAGGTAGTACTGGTTCCACACGTCTTCCAGGTGAGCCCCGTACAGCGAAGCGGTGAACTCCTTGCTGAACTGGTACTTGGCGCCCGCATAGCTCGCCGAAGGAGTATCGACCTTGGCATAGCTGGCCATGATGTTGCCGCTATGCGCAGCAGTGGTGGTGCCGGTGCCCGACGTGAAGTGACCGGCTTCCAGGTTCAGCCCCGCCCACTCGTGGCTGGTGATCAAGAAGCCCGACGCGGTTTGCGGCATCAGATAGTTGTCAGCGGTGGCAAAGACCGGCGCATTGGGTTGTAGATCCCCCACTTTCAACTGGGTGTTGGACACCTGGAACTTGACGTCGCCGCCGCCCTTGGCGATGCCGTGCTTCGGATCACCGTCGTTATCGGTGGGAATGGTCGGACCGCCCGCACGGTCAGTACTGCCATCGATACGCAATGCCAGGTCAGCGAAAGCGTCAACGCCCACGCCGACGGTGCCTTGGGTGAAGCCCGAGCTGAAGGTGGCCATCAGTGCCTGGCTCCAGTCACGAGTATGACCGCCGCCCCCGGTCTGGTTCCAGAACACGTTGCGGTTCAGCAGATTCAAACTGCTGCCATCGACAAAGCCTTTGGTGTCGGATTGATCACTGGCGTGCACCAAGGTTGGCAATGCCATCACGACGGCAGCGGTCATGGCGCTCAATTGAAGCGTATTAAAGATTTTTCTCATTTTATGTCACTCCCCTGCACGAAAATCGTGTAGCGGCATTAAGACGAGCACAGGGTACAGCCACCAATGAAACTGGATTAAGAAAACGCTATGGAGATTTATGTAAATTAATTATTTATGACAACGGAACTCGAATTGTCGTCGAGACGCTTCTGAAAACGACATGAGGGCCCCCTCCCCACACATGTGAAAAATCCGTGAAAGCCACGGTTTCCCTGACTTCGTCGACTTTCAATACCCTGCGACAAACCAACGCAACCGCTCTAGTTCGGTGTTCTCGAGGGCTAAACCGATTCATCTTTCTGCTATCAAACCGCCATCTATCTGTCATAAGCCCTCGCAATACTGGCGCCTGTTTTTAGAACCGGGGGTGCTAAACCCCCACGCGACCGAGCCTTGCGCTCGGCGTGCATTCAGGCGCTTTTCGCCGTATTAGAGTTGGGGAGTTCACACATGGGTTTCGTATTTAAACGTACTGCGGCAGGTTTGTGCGGCGGTCTGATTCTCGCCGCCAGCGCTTCTGCCAATGCCGCTGTCGACGCCAAACTGCTGGAAATGCTCAAGGCCAACGGCTCGATCACGCCCGCCCAATATAGCGAGCTGCAAGGCGAACTGGCGAAGGACCAACAGCAAGCCGCCGCCGATGCCGCGCAGAAAAAGACCGAACTGTCGGCTTTTGATCAGAAAGTTGCCTGGGCCGCCAAGACCCAGATTCACGGTGACGTGCGCGTTCGCCAGGAAAACATCGACCAGGATCACGGCTCCTCCAGCTCCGACGGTGATCGCATCGCCGACCGCCAGCGCATCCGCGCCCGCCTGGGTGTGTACAGCGAGATCAACCCGCAGGTCGACGCCGGTATCCGCGTCGCCACCGGTGGCAGCAACGACACCCGCTCGACCAACCAGGACCTGAACGGCAACTTCTCGAAGAAATCCCTGTGGCTGGACCTGGGCTATCTCGACTGGCACCCGACTGCCGTGCCCAACCTGCACCTGATCGGCGGCAAGATGAACCAGCCGTGGGTGAGCATGGGCGACGTGATCTGGGATAGCGACATCAACCCTGAAGGCGTCACCGCCACTTACAAACTGCCGCTGAGCAAAGACGCATCGCTGTTCGGCAGCCTGGGCTACTACACCCTGACCGACAACGTTGACGGCGAAGGCTATCAATACAACCACGACCTGAGCCTGTACGCCGGTCAGTTGGGTGGCAAGTTCAACCTGGGCAATGCGGTCGGCGTGACCGTAGGTGGCAGCCTCTATACCTACAACAACGAAGACAACAACGGCACCGTTGCGGCCAATACTGCGCTGTCGCGTAACGGCAACTCGGTGGCCAACGAAGACTTCCGTCTGTGGGAAGGCTTTGGTCAACTCGACATCAAGAACCTGCCGATTCCACTGGCGATCTATGGCCAATACGTGAAGAACAGCCAAGCGGTCGACAGCGACGACAAAGCTTACCTGGTGGGTGTCAAAACCAAGCTGGGTGACTTCTCGCTGGACTACAACTACCGCCGCGTAGAAAACAACGCAGTGGTGGGCGCGTTCACCGACTCCGACTTCGGCAACGGCTACACCGGCGCCCACGGCAGCAAGATCAAACTGGGCTACGACATCGACAAGAACTTCGGCTTGGGCGTGACTTACTTCATGGCCAAGACCAATACCCAGTCCAACGGTGCCGCGAACCTGCAGCGCGACGACGACGTCAACACCCTGCAGCTGGACCTGGAAGCCAAGTTCTAAGGTTCATCTCGACAGGCTTGCCGGCCTCCTCGCGGGCAAGCCTTGCTCCCACCGTTCACACCGTTCCAGTGCGTGGGAGCAAAGCTTGCTCGCAAAGAGGCCAGCCGCTTCAACGCTTGCGCAAGATCACGCTACCGATCGAATATCCCGCCCCGAAAGAACTCAGCACGCCCAACGCCCCAGCCTGCAAGTCATCCTGATACGTGTGCAAGGCAATCACCGAACCCGCCGAGCTGGTATTGGCGTAGGTATCGAGAATCACCGGTGCCTCGTCCAGCGTGGCATCTCGCCCCAGCAGCTTCTTGACGATCAGATGATTCATGCTGAGGTTGGCCTGGTGCAGCCAGAAGCGCCGCACCGTGCTGACCTCGATGTCGTTCTCGGCCAGGTGCTGAGCAATGAGCTCGGCGACCATCGGGCAGACTTCGCGAAACACCTTGCGGCCTTCCTGCACGAACAGCTTGTCGATGGCATCGATGCCCTCTTCTGCTGTGCGGTTGAGGAAGCCGAAATTGTTGCGAATGTTGTTGGAGAACTGAGTCAACAGCTTGGTGCTGACGATATCGAACTGATGCGCCGAGGTCGCCAGATCGGCGCGCTCGACCACCACGGCGGTCGCTGCGTCGCCAAAGATGAAATGGCTGTCGCGGTCGCGAAAGTTCAGGTGCCCGGTGCAGATCTCTGGATCAACCACCAGCACCGCCCGCGCCTGGCCCAGTTGCACGCTGTTGGCGGCGGTCTGGATGCCGAAGGTGGCGGAGGAGCATGCGACGTTCATGTCGAAGCCGAAACCCTGAATACCCAGCGCCTGCTGGACTTCGATGGCAACGGCTGGATAGGGGCGCTGCAGATTGGAACAGGCGACGATCACCGCGTCGATATCGGCGGCGGTCTTGCCGGCACGCTGCAAGGCCTGCTCGGCGGCGGCGGTGGCCATTTCACACAGAATCGACGGCTCATCGTTGCTGCGTTCACGCAACCGTGGCTTCATCCGCTGGGGATCGAGAATGCCGGCCTTGTCCATGACGAAGCGGCTCTTGATACCCGAGGCCTTCTCGATGAACGGTGCACTGGATTCGCCGAGGGCGACGACCTCGCCGCGCTCGATGGCGGCGGCGTTGTCGCTGTTGAACTGGTGCACATAGGCGTTGAAGGACTCCACGAGTTCTTCGTTGGAGATGCTGTCGGCCGGGGTGTAGAGCCCGGTACCGCTGATGACGACGTTATGCACGATCGTTCCTCTATGAATGACGCCAATGTTGTTCGTTATTAGTTGCCAAGTGTGCCATATCCGCTTTCGATGCGCGCGCCTGTGCAAAACCGCCCTACAAAACTACACCCACCAGAAAGCGGTAGATGTCGTCCATAAAGCAGGATGTTATTACCGTAAATTTCAAAGTTCGCCGCCCGAGTCGGTCGTCGCTCAACGCTGTTCCCCCAGAAAATACTGAGCGCCGCCCCGATTGACGGCCTATCTGGCGCCCCCTTGAGCGCCGCCAGGGCTGTCAACAGGGAATCACTTCCCCATAGGAAGCACGGCTCCCGGAGCACTTAATAGTCATCCGCCCGGCACACACCGGTATGGAACCCTAGAACCTATTAAGGATGCCCCTGATGCACGATCACACCCACCCGCACGCCCTGCCCGGCACCCCGGATGCCAGCTTCAATCCTGCCTCGGTATTAGCGAGCCTGGATGGTTTCCAATTGCACGGTGTCACCCATTGGCAGCAACACTCGCGCACCTGCCTGGCTCTCAGCAAAGGGCGCGAGTACGCCTTGGCGGTCATCGACGATCAAGGTATCGCCGACCCGGCATTCGGCTCGGCAGGTATCGTTCGCGACTGCTACGGCTCCAACGTCGGCGACGGCATCACCCCAGGTCGCCGTGTCGCGATCCTTGACCAGACCATCATGATCGGCGGCATGACCGAATATCTACCAGGCCAATATTCCCCCGCCATCGCATGCTATGACCTACAGGGCCAGCGTGTGACGCGATTCAATGGCACCGGTCAGTTGGTGCTGGCCGAGGTGCTGGCAACGGCACGATGCGCAATGGGCCCTATCCGCTTCGAAACCAATCTGGCCCTGTGCAGCACTACCGGCCTGGCCATCAATACCCGCTTTGCGGCGCCGTCCAGGCAGATGCAGGATTTCAATCAGGTCAACTTCGACATGCGTGTGGCCCACGGCAAGCTGTACGTGGTGGCTACCGGAAGGGTCGGCGATTCTCCTCGGTTGGCCGGCCTGATCTTCTGTATCACCGCCGAAGGTCGGCTGGACGCAGCGTTTGCCGACCAAGGTGTGGCGGCGCTGCAATCGGACGACTACAGCGTGTTGCTGCGCTCCATCGCCGTGCAGGAAAACTGGATCTATGTGGCCGGCGGCGCCGCAGGAGGCAGCAATCCCGCGCTGGCCGTCCGCGTCGACTACGCCGGCATAAAGGATCCAGGCTTTGGCACTGACAACGGCTTCGCCCTGACCCGTCAGGCCTTCCGTATCAACGATCTGGTCGTTGATGATCAAGGCGAACTGTTCGGCGTCGGTGTCGGCAGCAGTGTGCGGGCCATCGTTGTGCGCTTCAGCGCCGGCGGTGTGCAGGATGACGACTTTGGCGACAACGGTGCCTACATCCCGGGGCTCGCTTACTCCGCCCTGACTTACGCGGGAATCGACGCGCGAGGACGTCTGTTTTTCATTGGTGATTATCTGGACATGCAATCGGGCTATCTGCGCGCCATGGTCACCCGCCTCATGGCGGATGGCAGCGTCGACCCCGAGTTCGGTGTCGCGGGCGTTGCCCGTCTGGATACTCTCGACGCCATTGGCGCCAGCGTGATTGCCCAACCCGACGGCAAGCTCCTCGCCGTCGGCTACACCGACCGCGCAGCCATGCCCTACGCGACTCGCCTGTTTGCCTGAACCCTGGCGCCCCCGGCTTGCCTGCAGGGGGGTCAGGCTTCCACCTGGCTCCACTGCTTGCTCAGACGCTTGTCGGATACCGGCACCTTGGTGCCCAACTGCTGGCCGAAGAGCGACACCCGGTACTCCTCCAGCCACCAGCGAAACAGCTCCAACTGCGGATCACGCTTGCCCTCCTGGCGGTGCTTGTCCAGGCGCGTGGCATATTGCGCCCAATAACCGGACAGCTCGCCACTCCAGACCCGATCCTTCTGCACCTGGGCCGGCAGTTTTTCGAGGCGTAGTTCGATGGCCTTGAGGAACCGTGGCAGCTCCTTGAGCCACAGCCCAGGCGTTTCACGCACGAACCCCGGATAGACCAGGTTGCCCAACTGCTGCTTGATATCGTTCAAGGCCACGGCCTGGGCCAGATCGATCTTGCCCTTGAAGCGTTTTTGCAGCCCGTGCCACAGCTTGAGAATCTCCAGGCTCAAGCGTGCCAGGCGTTCGGCATGCTCGGCCCAGGCACCGCGCTTGCGCTCGGCCAGCGACAGCAGCCCGGCACCGTCGCGGGGCAGGATGGGCTCGCCCTCGAGCACGCAACTGTCGAGGCTGGCCAGCAGGATGTCCTCCACAAGCGCGTCGATGCGCCCCAAGTCGCGATACATCAGGCCTAGCTCGGTCAGCCCCGGCAGCTTGCCGCGCAGGAACTTCGCCGGTTCCGCCAGCTGCTGCAACAGCAGGCGTTGCAGCGCGCGACGATGCTGGAATTCGGCTTCGGCGGCAGTGGAGAAACGCCCTTCCTTGACCGTACCGCCTTCTTCTACCAGCGCCGGATACACCGTCAGCGACAACCCGGCGATGTTCTGCTGGGTGGTCTCGGCCACGGCGGCGAAGACTTTGGCCTCCACCGGCTTCTGGTTTTTTGCCGTCGCGGTACCGCCAGCGCCGCTTGGCTGGCTTGGGCGAAACGCGCGGTCAGCTCGGCCAGATCGCGCCCTTCGCCGAGAAATTTGCCCGCGCCGTCGAGCACTTCGAGGTTCATGCGCAGGTGGCTTTCGACCTGCTGCTCGGACTCGGCCCAAGCCTCATCGCTGACCCGCGCGCCCGTCATCCGCAGCAACTCGCGGCCCAGCGCCTGCGGCAGCGAGCCCTCGGCGAAGGTCATGCGCTGCAAAGCGGCCTTGACGAAATCCGGCACCGGCACGAAGTTCTTGCGCAACGCCTTGGGCAGGTTGCGCACCAGGGCGATGCACTTGGCCTCGATCAGGCCAGGCACCAGCCATTCCAGGCGCTCGCCTGGCAGCGAAGGCAACAGCGGCGCGGGCACGGTCAGGGTCACGCCATCACGGGCATGGTTGGGCTCGAAATGATAGCTCAGGGCCAGGGTCAGGTCGCCCAGGCGCAGGGTATCGGGGTACTGCGCGGCGGTGACTTCGCTGGCCTCGCGCGCCAGCACGTCTTCGGCGCGCATGATCAGCAAGTGCGGGTCTTTCTGGCTGGTGACCTTGTACCAGCTGTCGAAGGTGGCCGTCTGGTGAATCTGCGCCGGTACCCGCGCGTCGTAATAGGCGTAGAGGGTCTCTTCGTCGGCGAGGATATCGCGACGGCGCGCCTTGGCTTCCAGTGCATCAAGCTGCTCGAGCAATTCGCGATTGGCGCTCAGGCAGCGTGCCCGCGACTGGATCTCGCCACGCACCAGGCCTTCGCGGATGAACAGTTCGCGCGAGGCGACCGGATCCACCGGGCCGAAATGCACCGGCCGCCGACCGATGATGATCAGGCCGTACAGCGTGACCTGTTCGAAGGCCACCACCTGGCCGCGCTTTTTCTCCCAGTGCGGCTCGAAGTGGTTGGTCTTGACCAGATGGCGCGCCAGGGGCTCGATCCAGTCCGGTTCGATCTTGGCCACCATCCGCGCGTACAACTTGGTGGTTTCCATCAACTCGGCGGCCATCAACCATTGCGGACGTTTGCGGCCAATACCTGACGACGGATGAATCCAGAAGCGCCGTTGGCGAGCGCCAAGGTAATCACCTTCTTCGGTTTTCTGGCCGATCTGGCTGAGCAGGCCGGAAAGGATCGCCTTGTGCATTCTGGGATGATCGGCCGGGTCCTTGTTGACGGTCAGCTGCAGGTCGCGACAGATCAGCCCGAGCTGGCGGTGGGCATCGCGCCACTCGCGCAGACGCAGGTAGTTGAGGAAATTCTTGCGGCACCAGTTGCGCAGCGGGCTGGCGGTCAGGGCCAGACGCTGCTCTTCAAAGCCGCGCCACAGATTGACCAATGCAGCGAAATCCGAATCGGCGTCCTTCCACTGTGCGTGGGCCTGGTCCGCCGCTTGCTGGCGCTCGGGTGGGCGCTCGCGCGGGTCCTGCACCGACAGCGCACTGGCGACGATCAACACTTCCTGGAGGCTGCCTTGCTGCGCGGCTTCGAGCAGCATCCGCCCCAGACGCGGGTCCACCGGCAAACGTGCCAACTGCCGGCCCATGGGGGTCAGTTGATTGTCGCGGGTCACCGCAGAGAGCTCTTGCAGCAGATTGAAGCCGTCGGTGATGGCCTTGCCATCCGGCGGCTCGATGAACGGGAAGGCGTCGATGGCGCCGAGGCGCAGGTGCAGCATCTGCAGGATCACGGCCGCCAGGTTGGTGCGCAGGATCTCGGGATCGGTGAAGGCCGGCCGCGCGTTGAAGTCTTCTTCACTGTACAGGCGCACGCAAATGCCCGGCTCGACCCGCCCGCAACGACCCTTGCGCTGGTTGGCGCTGGCCTGGGACACCGCCTCGATCGGCAAGCGCTGGACCTTGGCACGGTAACTGTAGCGGCTGATGCGCGCGGTGCCGCTGTCGATCACGTAGCGGATGCCGGGCACGGTCAGCGAGGTTTCGGCGACGTTGGTGGCCAGGACCACCCGTCGACCTGGATGCGATTGGAAGATGCGCTGCTGTTCGGCCGGCGATAACCGCGCGTACAACGGCAGGATTTCGGTGTGCTTGAGTTGCGCCTTGCGCAGCATGTCGGCCGCATCGCGAATTTCCCGCTCGCCGGGCAGAAACACCAGCACGTCGCCCGGGCTTTTGCCGTTGCTGCGTTCGAAGTGGGCGATTTCATCGAGCGTGGCGATGATTGCCTGGTCGACGCTGAGGTCTTCCTCGACGCTGTTGCCCTCCTCGTCCTGCTCGCTGGTCAGCGGCCGGTACCAGGTGTCCACCGGGTAGGTGCGGCCGGACACCTCGATGATCGGCGCCTTGTCGAAGTGCTCGGAAAACCGCTCCAGGTCGATGGTCGCCGAGGTGATGATGACTTTCAGGTCCGGGCGGCGTGGCAGCAAGGTCTTGAGGAAGCCGAGGAGGAAATCGATGTTGAGGCTGCGCTCGTGGGCTTCGTCGACGATGATAGTGTCGTAGCGCTCCAGAAAGCGGTCGTGCTGGGTTTCGGCCAGCAGGATGCCATCGGTCATCAGCTTGACCAGGGTATTGCTGTCGCTCTGGTCTTCGAAGCGTACTTGATAGCCCACCAGCCCCCCCAGCGGGGTGGCGAGTTCTTCGGCGACTCGTGCGGCGACGCTGCGTGCGGCGATCCGTCGAGGCTGGGTGTGGGCGATCTGGCCATGTTGGCCGCGGCCCAGTTCCAGGCAGATCTTCGGTAACTGGGTGGTTTTGCCCGAGCCGGTCTCGCCGGCGATGATCAGCACCTGGTGCTCGGACAGCAGCTTCTTGATCTCGTCGCGCTTGGCGGCGATCGGCAGATTGTCGTCGTAGCGAATCGTCGGCACGCTGTCGCGCCGCGCCGTGACCCGGGCGCACGAGGCCTGCAGTTTCTCGACCCACTGCGCCAGCTTGCCTTCATCGGGCTTTTTGCGCAGTTCCAGCAATTGGCGTCGCAGGCGGTTGCGATCGCCGATCATGGCATGGTCGAGGGTATTGAGCAGGTCGCCGGTAGCGGGAGTCTGGAGGGTCATCAGGTACGTCGGAGTCTTCTACAGGAGGGCATTTCACCGTGATCGGGCATTATCGCAGAAATGCCCGGTGACGTGGGCATGGGGGAATGTGCGCAGGCTGTACCGGCCTCTTCGCCGCCGAACGCGCGCCCCTGCTCCCACAGGTGTATACCGTACTATCGTGGGAGCGAGCTTTGCTCGCGAAGAGGCCCTGCGCATCGCCGCACGATCCGATCAAGCGATCTTCTTCAGCCCCAGCTTGCGCAGCTCTTCGTCGCGCAGCTCGCGGCGCAGGATCTTGCCGACGTTGGTGGTCGGCAGCGCGTCGCGGAACTCCACGGACTTGGGCACCTTGTAGCCGGTGACGTTGGCGCGCATGTGCTCCATGACCTGCTCCTTGGTCAGGGTCATGCCCGGGCGTACCACCACGAAAATCTTGATGACTTCGCCGGATTTTTCGTCCGGAATACCGATGGCCGCGCACTGCAGCACGCCTGGCAGCGAAGCCAGTACATCTTCGAGCTCGTTGGGATACACGTTGAAACCCGAGACCAGGATCATGTCCTTTTTGCGATCGACGATGCGCATGTAGCCATCTTCCTGGATCAAGGCGATATCACCGGTCTTCAGCCACCCTTCGCTGTCGAGGATTTCGTCGGTTGCCTCCTGGCGCTGCCAGTAGCCCTTCATTACCTGCGGGCCCTTGATGCACAGCTCGCCGATTTCACCGAAGGACAATTCCTGACCGCTGTCGTCGACCACCTTGCACAGCGTCGAGGGTACCGGAATGCCGATGGTGCCGACCTGAATCTTCTGGATCGGGTTGACGCTCGCCACCGGGCTGGTTTCGGTCATGCCGTAACCTTCGCAGATAGGGCAACCGGTGATTTCCCGCCAGCGTTCAGCGGCGGCCAGCTGCAAGGCCATCCCGCCCGACAGGGTGACCTTCAACGAGGAAAAGTTCAGCGCGCGGAATTCAGCGTTGTTGCACAGCGCCACGAACAGCGTGTTGAGGCCGATGAAGGCGCTGAACTTCCATTTCGACAGTTCCTTGACCATCGCTGGCAGGTCCCGCGGGTTGCTGATCAGGATGTTGTGATTACCGATCAACATCATGGCCATGCAATGGAAGGTGAACGCGTAGATGTGGTAGAGCGGCAATGGCGTGATGACCACCTCGCAACCTTCGTTGAGGTTGGAGGCCATCAGCGCCTTGCACTGCAACATGTTGGCGATGAGGTTGCGATGGGTGAGCATCGCGCCCTTGGCAATACCGGTGGTCCCCCCGGTGTACTGCAGCACGGCTACATCGTCATGCTGCGGATTGGCTTCGCGCACCGCATGGCCATGGCCCTTGCGCAACACGTCGTTGAAACGCACGGCGGTGGGCAGGTGGTACGGCGGCACCATTTTCTTCACGTACTTGATGACGCTGTTGACCAGCAGGCGCTTGAGCGGCGCCAGCAGATCGGCCACTTCAGTGACGATGATGTGCTTGACCTTGGTCTTGGGCACCACGTTCTGTGCCAGATGCGCCATGTTGGCCAGGCACACCAGCGCCTTGGCGCCGGAATCGTTGAACTGGTGTTCCATTTCCCGCGCGGTGTACAGCGGGTTGGTGTTGACCACGATCAGCCCGGCACGGATAGCGCCGAATACCGCCACCGGATACTGCAACACGTTGGGCAACTGCACGGCGATGCGATCGCCGGGCTGCAGATCGGTGTGCTGTTGCAGGTAAGCCGCAAAGGCGCCGGACAGCTCGTAGAGCTCGCCGTAGGTGAGGGTCTTGCCCAGGTTGGTGAACGCCGGCTTGTCGGCGAAACGCTGGCAGGACTGCTGCAACACTGCCTGGATATTCGGATACTGATCCGGATCGATATCGGCGGCGATGCCCACCGGATATTTGTCCTTCCAGAAGTTGTCGATCATCGAACCCCGCTCCTCCAGCCACTGCAAAGACTCACCGCATTTGATGCGGCTATTATTAAAAGTGTCGTTCGGCCTCTCCCACAACAGCGAGATAGAGCCAAAGCGCGGCCGAGAGTAGCAGCTTTGCAAAACGGCCACCAGAGGGCCGAGCAGGGCTTAATGGTCATATTCGGAACCAAATATTAATATCTGGTCATATTTAAAGTAAAAGCACCACACTGTAGGACCGGGCTCTGCCCGGCCCTACCCATTACGAGCATGCAAGCAGTCAACCTTCATCCCGCAGCTCCCGACGCAGGATCTTGCCCACCGCCGTCATCGGCAGGCTCTCGCGCAGGACGATCTGGTGCGGGACCTTGTAGCCGGTGAGGTTAGCCTTGCAGAACTGCTTCAACTCCTCGAGGTCGAGCCCCGCCCCGCGCGGCACCACGAACAGCTTGACCGCCTCGCCGGTACGCGAGTCCGCAACGCCGATGGCGGCGCAGCTGGCGACATTGGGATGGCCCATCACCACCTCTTCGACTTCGTTGGGGTACACGTTGAAGCCCGAGACGATGATCATGTCCTTCTTGCGGTCGACGATGCGCACGAAGCCGTCGCTGCTGATGATGGCGATGTCACCGGTCTTCAACCAGCCGTCGCTGTCCAGAGTGTCGGCGCTCGCCTGGGGATTGTTCCAATAGCCCTTCATCACCTGCGGGCCCTGGATGCACAACTCGCCGCGCTCGCCCAGCGCCAGCTCGACGCCCTGGTCATCGATGACCTTGACGGCAGTGCCCGGCAGCGGGATACCCACCGAGCCCAATTGCGCGCTGGGGCCATAGGGGTTGGCGCAGGCTACGGGAGAGGTCTCGGTCAAGCCATAGCCTTCGACGATACGGCAACCGGTCAGCGCCTCCCAGCGCTCGGCCGTGGCGGTGGACAACGCCGTACCACCGGAATTGGTGACCTTCAGCGAGGAGAAATCCAGGCTGCTAAATTGCGGGTGGTCCATCAAGGCGACGAACAAGGTGTTGAGCCCCAGCAGCCCGGTGAACCGCCACTTTTTCAGTTCCTTGATAAAGCCGCCGATATCCCGCGGGTTGGTGATCAGCACGTTGTGATTGCCGCTGGCCATCATGCACATGCAGTTGGCCGTGAAGGCATACACGTGATACAGCGGCAGCGGCGCGATCATCACCTCCTGCCCCGGCTCGATCATCCGCTCGCCGCCTTCGCCCCGCTGGGAAAAACAGGCCTGCACCTGCAGCATGTTGGCAATCAGGTTGCCGTGGGTGAGCATCGCGCCTTTGGCCTGACCGGTGGTACCGCCGGTGTATTGCAGTACCGCGGTGTCATCCTGGCCGACCGCTACCGCAACGGCCTGTAGTTGCGCGTGGAGCACCTGGCGAAACCTGACGGCCTGCGGCAGGTGATAGAGCGGTACCATTTTCTTCACCTTGGCCACCAGCAGATTGACCAGCCAGCTTTTGGGCGCCGGCAGCAGGTCGCCCATCCTTGCCTCGATGAGAAATTCGATATCCGTGTCATCCAACACCTGCTCGACCTTGTCGCCAAACAGGTTGAGGTAGACCAGCGCGCGCACCCCGGCATCCTTGAACTGGTGGCGCATCTCGCGCACGGTGTACAGCGGGTTGGTATTGACCACCACCAGCCCGGCCAGCAGCGCACCGAACACGGCGATGGGGTACTGCAACACGTTGGGCATCTGAATGGCGATGCGGTCACCGGGGCGCAGCGAGGTGTGCTGCTGCAACCAGCCGGCGAAGGCACGGGCGTGAGCCTGGAGCTGGGCGTAATCGAGCGTTACACCCAGATTGCTGAACGCCGGGCGCTGGGCAAAGCGTTCACAGGAGCGATCGAAGACCTCGACCACGGAGCGATAGGCAGTCAAGTCGATGGACGAGTCCACACCGGCAGGGCGTTTGTCGTTCCAGAAATCGGCATTCATTATTATTGTCCTCAGGCCGCGCAGACACCTGCCGAACCCCATGCAGGGCAAGCACAGCGCAGCGTTCAGGACGTTAGCAGGTCAGCACGAACAGTCCCACAGGCAATGCTTCACTATTAACATCGTGAATCTATTTAATATAGAGGCATCGCCAATGTGCTCCACTGCGCTTGGTCGGACGTCTCAACCATTCAAAGCAATTTCGTCACCGCTGCCACTACCGTGTCCACCTGATGCACGGTGCATCGCGGCTTTTCACGTTCAGCGAAGGATTCTTCTCCATGACCCAAGTCACCAACACGCCCTACGAAGCGCTTGAAGTCGGCCAGACCGCCAGCTTCAGCAAGACCGTCGAGGAACGTGACATCCTGTTGTTCGCCGCCATGTCGGGTGACTGCAACCCCGTGCACCTGGATGCCGAATTCGCCGCCGCCACCATGTTCAAGGAGCGCATCGCCCACGGCATGTTCAGCGGCGCCCTGATCAGCGCGGCAGTGGCCTGCGAACTGCCTGGGCCGGGGACCATCTACCTGGGCCAGCAGATGACCTTCCAGAAGCCAGTCAAACTGGGCGACACCCTGACCGTGCGCCTGGAAATTCTCGAAAAACTGCCGAAATTTCGCGTGCGCATCGCTACTCGCGTCTTCAATCAGCGCGATGAGCTGGTGGTGGACGGCGAAGCGGAAATCCTCGCGCCGCGCAAGCAGCAGACCGTGACCTTGGCGACGCTGCCGGCGATTCAGGTCGGTTGATCGGCACTAAAATCCAGACGAAAAAAAAGGCGACCGAAGTCGCCCCGAATGCCTTGCGTGCCTGTTTGCGAGTGCATGGGGCAAGAATAACCGCAGGGCAGCGGGGCGACATTGACCTGGATCAAGGTGACCACGGGTCATTTCTTCTTTGGTTTCTTTTTCGCTTTCTTGGCGCCTTTGCCCAGCGGCAGCGCCTGCTCGAACGCCTGACGGACTTCCTTCAGGCGTTTTTCGTTGAGGTCATGCACGCGCTTGGCGCGTTCGGCAGAAAAGTCGATCAGGTTCGGGTCATCGCTCATGGTCATCGCACATCGGTTTTCGATTTCGGGATGCACTCATAATGCGGGCTGCTCGGGCCGCTGACCAGCCCCGCCGTCAGACCTCGATATTGATCAACAGGCCCTGGCGCGGCTCGTTGTCGATCAGCGGCGCCACCGGCACCGTGTCATCGGGGTTGAGTTCGTAGCCGGGCATCGGCAGATAGGCCTCAGGCTCCTCGGGCTCGGCGTGCTCCTCTTCCTCGCCCTCCCCGCGCCGCTCGCGATATTGGCGCTGGAATTCTTCATGCAGGCGCTGCGCGGTCTCGTCCTGATCGCGCTGACGAAATTCGAGCGTCGGATTCCCCGGACTGGCCTGAACCGGCGCCACCGGAGGGATCGCGGGCGGCTGGCGCACGGGATCCAGTTGCGACGTCACGGGCAAGGCGCTGATCGGTAAATGGGGCGGTATCATCGTTTAGGTCTCCTGTCGCCAAGGCTGTCGGCAGCGCATGAGGCGACTTGAGTCTATTTGTCGCACCTTGTATCAATATCGTTACCTGGATCACACTTTCACTGCACCGCCGGTCGCTTCCTGCAGGCGCGGGCTTCGCTCGCGAAGGCGTCAGCCGGGGCACCGCACAGCCCCATCAGTGGGCAGGGCCCCACTCCGACAGCAGATAACCGAGCTCATTGCCATGTTTCTGACCAGAGTCTTTGGCCCTCGGGGTCCCTATCCGTTAGAATAGTCGGCTTTTTAGGGCGGGAGTCAGGCAGCATGGCGCAGCAGTATCAACCGGGGCAACGCTGGATCAGCGACAGCGAAGCCGAGTTAGGTCTAGGCACCGTTCTGGCACAGGACGGCCGCTTGTTGACCGTACTCTATCCGGCGACTGGCGAGACCCGCCAATACGCCCTGCGCAACGCCCCGCTCACCCGAGTGCGGTTTTCGCCAGGCGACGTCATCACGCACTTCGAGAACTGGAAGCTCACGGTCGTCGAGGTCGAGGACGTCGACGGCCTGCTGGTCTATCATGGCCTCAACAGCCAGAACCAGACCTGCGTGCTGCCGGAAACCCAGCTCTCCAACTTCATTCAGTTCCGCCTGGCCAGTGACCGCCTGTTCGCCGGGCAGATCGACCCGTTGCCTTGGTTCTCGCTGCGCTACAACACGCTCGAACACACCAGCAAGCAATTGCAGTCCTCGCTCTGGGGCCTGGGTGGCGTGCGCGCGCAACCGATCGCTCACCAATTGCACATTGCCCGCGAAGTGGCCGACCGTATCGCCCCGCGGGTACTGCTGGCCGACGAAGTAGGCCTGGGCAAGACCATCGAGGCCGGCCTGGTGATCCATCGCCAGTTGCTGTCGGGGCGCGCCAATCGGGTACTGATCCTGGTCCCGGAAAACCTCCAGCACCAATGGCTGGTTGAAATGCGTAGGCGTTTCAACCTGCAGGTTGCCCTGTTCGACGCCGAACGGTTTATCGAGAGCGACGCGAGCAACCCCTTCGAAGACGCGCAACTGGCGCTGGTTTCGCTGGAGTGGCTGACCGAAGACGAAAAAGCTCAAGATGCCGTGTTCGCCGCAGGCTGGGACCTGCTGGTGGTCGACGAGGCGCACCACCTGGTGTGGCATGAAGAAAAGGCCAGCCCGCAATATTCGCTGGTCGAACAGCTTGCCGAGGTCATCCCTGGCGTACTGCTGCTCACCGCGACTCCGGAACAACTGGGCCAGGACAGCCACTTCGCGCGCCTGCGCCTGCTCGATCCCAACCGTTTCCACGACCTGGCTGCCTTCCGCGCCGAGAGCGAAAACTATCGCCCAGTGGCCGAAGCTGTGCAGGAACTGCTCGAACAAGGTCGCCTGTCGCCTGGCGCGCACAGCACCATCCAGGGCTTCCTGGGTGCCGAGGGCGATGCCCTGCTGGCCGCGGTCAACGATGGCGACGCCGAAGCCAGCGCGCGTCTGATCCGCGAATTGCTCGACCGCCACGGCACCGGCCGCGTGCTGTTCCGCAACACCCGCGCCGCCGTGCAAGGCTTCCCCGAGCGCAAGCTGCACCCGTACCCGTTGACCTGCCCGGATGAATACCTCGAACTGCCGATTGGCGAAAAGGCCGAGCTGTATCCGGAAGTGGCCTTCCAGGCGCAGGCCGACAGCAGCGAAGAAACCCGCTGGTGGCGCTTCGACCCACGGGTCGAGTGGCTGATCGATACTCTGAAGATGCTCAAGCGCGTCAAGGTCCTGGTCATCTGCGCCCATGCCGAAACCGCCATGGACCTCGAAGACGCCCTGCGCGTGCGCTCCGGCATTCCGACCACCACCTTCCATGAAGGCATGAGCATTCTGGAGCGCGACCGCGCCGCAGCCTACTTTGCCGACGAGGAGTTTGGCGCCCAGGTGCTGATCTGTTCGGAGATCGGCTCCGAAGGTCGCAACTTCCAGTTCGCCCATCACTTGGTGATGTTCGACCTGCCGGCGCACCCCGATCTCCTCGAACAGCGCATCGGCCGTCTCGACCGGATCGGCCAGAAGCACATCATCGAGCTGCACGTGCCCTATCTGCAGAACAGCCCGCAAGAGCGCCTGTTCCAGTGGTATCACCAGGCCCTCAACGCTTTCCTCAATACCTGCCCGACCGGCAACGCCCTGCAGCACCAGTTCGGCCCACGCCTGCTGCCACTGCTGGATGAAGGTGACGACGAAGCCTGGCAAGTGCTGGTTGACGAAGCCCTCGCTGAACGCGTGCGCCTGGAGGCCGAGCTGCATGGCGGTCGCGACCGCCTGCTGGAGCTCAACTCCGGTGGCGCCGGCGAAGGCCAGGCCCTGGTCGAGGCCATCGAGGAGCAAGACGATCAGTTCGCCCTGCCGATCTATATGGAAACCCTGTTCGACGCCTTCGGCATCGACAGCGAAGATCACTCCGAGAACGCGCTGATCCTCAAGCCCAGCGAAAAAATGCTCGACGCCAGCTTCCCGCTGGGTGACGACGAAGGCGTGACCATCACCTACGATCGTCATCAGGCGCTGTCCCGCGAAGACATGCAGTTCATCACTTGGGAACACCCCATGGTGCAGGGTGGCATGGACCTGGTACTGGCTGGTTCGATGGGCAACACCGCCGTCGCGCTGATCAAGAACAAGGCCCTCAAGCCAGGCACGGTGCTGCTCGAACTGCTGTATGTGAGTGAAGTGGTGGCGCCACGCTCGCTGCAATTGGGCCGCTACCTGCCACCGGCGGCATTGCGCTGCCTGCTGGATGCCAATGGTAACGACCTGGCTGGACGGGTGTCTTTCGAGACCCTCAACGACCAGCTCGAGAGCGTGCCCAAGGCCAGCGCCAACAAGTTCATCCAGGCCCAGCGCGACCAGCTGACCCCGCGTATCAACGCCGGCGAAGCCAAGGTCGCCCCACGGCATGCCGAACGTGTGGCCGAGGCCCAGCGCCGCCTGGCGGCAGAAACCGATGAAGAGTTGGCGCGCCTGACTGCCTTGCAAGCGGTCAACCCGACCGTACGTGACAGTGAGCTGCAAGCCCTGCGCACCCAGCGCGAGCAAGGCCTGGCCATGCTCGACAAGGCGGCGCTGCGCCTTGAGGCCATCCGCGTGCTGGTAGCCGGCTAAGCTGCACATCAACCCCTGCGGGAAGCTCTGCTCCTAAAGCCTTGAATGCTACGAGAGCAGAGTTCGCCCCCACGGGTGTAATGTGCTTCTGAGAAAGCCGTTCTTATTCCGAAATAGTTGAAGCCACTTCGCCATCACCGCGAGGGCGCTGGGTATACTCGCCTAAAAAACGTACAGGCTGTACGAGGCGCGCTATGGACTGGCTTGGTTTGCGTTTCACCGGTGCGCTCCCCGAACAGGGGCAGATGCTCCTGCATTGCACGCACGACCCCTTTCTGGTGTTACTGGCCTACGTGGTCGCCTGCGCTGGCAGCTTTGCCACCCTCGATATCGCCGAACGCCTGCAACACGCCGAACATCCAGGCACTCGCCGCCGTTGGCGCTGGGCCGGTGCCGCCTGTTTGGCGGGTGGCATCTGGGGCATGCACTTCATCAGCATGCTGGCGTTCATGGCGCCGATGGAAGTGCATTACGATCTGCCCATCACCATTGTCTCATTGCTGATTGCGCTGATCGCCAGCCTGGCGACGTTGCGCAGTCTCGAGCGCGCGACGCTCAACGGCGGCCAATACGTGCAAGCGGCGGTCATCCTTGGCCTGGGCATCGTGGCGATGCACTACTACGGCATGTCGGCCATGCGCTCCAATGCCCAAACCTATTACGACCCTTGGCTGTTCGCGCTGTCGATCGTGATCGCCATTGCCGTGAGCTTCGCCGCACTGGTGTTGACGCGACGCTTTCGCTATCCCAGTGGGCGCTATGCCGAGCTGCGCAAATACGCCGCGACCTTGTTGATGGCGGCGGGCATCATCAGCACCCACTTTACCGGTATGTGGGCGCTGACCGTGGCCATGCCGGTCGACCTGCACATGCATGGCAACGTCACCTCCAACGGCACCCAATTGGGCATCACCGTAGCCGCGATCACCCTGCTGATCATGGCCCTGTGCATCAACGCGGCCCTTGCCGACAAAAAGCTGCAAAGCAAGGAACAGGACCTGCGCCACGCCACCGCCATGCTCAACCAGCTCGATCAGGCCCAGGTCTCACTGCAGCAGGCGGCCCACTACGACGGCCTGACCAACCTGGTCAACCGCCGCGGCTTCGATCAATTGTTCGCCGACAAACTGCAGGAGCGCCGAGCTACGGGGGGCATGCTGGCGGTGATGTTCCTCGATATCGACCACTTCAAGCGGATCAACGATAGCCTCGGCCACGACGCCGGTGACGAGCTGCTAAAGGCAATCGCGAATCTGCTGCGCAACGCCACCCGCGGCCAGGATGATGTGGTCGCGCGCTTTGGCGGCGATGAGTTCTGCGTGCTGCTGAGCCTGCGTACCCGGGACGAGGCGCGGATGATGGCCCAGCGCATCATGACCGCCATGAAAAACCCCATCGAACTGGCTGGCAGGCGCATGGTGATGACCACCAGCATCGGCATCAGTCTGTTCCCGGATGACGGCAACAGCACCGAAGCGTTGCTGAAAAACGCCGACCTGGCGCTCTATCAATCCAAGGGAAACGGGCGCAACAGCGCGCACTTTTTCAGCGAGGACCTGCGCAGCAAGGCTTCCATGGCCTTGCACCTGGAAGCCGAGTTGCGTGAGGCTTTGCGCGGCGGACAGGAGCTTGAACTGTTCTACCAGCCTATTTTCGACCTGCGCAGCGGCCAGGTTACCCGCCTCGAAGCCCTGGTGCGCTGGCGGCATCCCGAGCATGGCCTGCTGAGCCCAGACGCCTTTATCGGCATTGCCGAGACCAACGGCCTGATCGCCGAACTGGACGGCTGGGTACTGAACCGCGCCTGCCTGGACCTCGGCGAACTGGAGCGCCTGGGTCACGACAAGCTGCGCATCGCCCTCAATTGTTCGGCGCTCAACCTCAAGCGCGATTCGCTGGTGGACGAAATCGCCAAGGCCCTGGCCGATACCGGCGCCAAGCCACAACGACTGGAACTTGAAGTTACCGAAAACGCAGTGATGCTCAACGTCGACGCCGCCATCAAGGTGCTGAGCAGCATCGAGGCACTGGGTGTATCGCTGGTGATCGATGACTTCGGCACCGGGTATTCGTCCTTGGCCTACCTTAAGCGCCTGCCGCTCAATACCCTGAAAATCGACCGCAGCTTTATCCAGAACACGTCGCCCGCGCCTTACGACATGCAAGTGGTCAAGGCGATCATTGCCATGGCCCACACCTTGGGCATGCAGGTGATTACCGAGGGTGTGGAGACCGAAGAGCAATACGAAATGCTCAAACAGTATGGCTGCGACTTTGCACAGGGCTTCCTGCTCGGGCATCCGGTGCCCATGGCGCAGCTGCGTGAACTGCTAGGCCAGGTCGAGAAACGTCCACCGCCACCCTCCGCGCCGCCGCCGACCCTGTCGATCGTAGGCAAGACGCCCAACCGCTGAGCCGGACACCTACTTTTTTTGGCACCACAACAGGGCTCTAAAGATCAGGCTGCCCTGTTTTGGATCAGTATCCAGGGCGATACCACTACCGCCCACAGGTCTGGAGCGCCGTCATGCAGCTCCAGAGCCCGCGAGTCAGACACCTTTTCAACCTTTGCGGCCTCCAACCAGGCAGCGATCGGCTCCTTTTGATCCAAAGCAAAAGACTCGGCTACGGCGACCAGATCCAGGCCGGGGTCGACCCATAACAGGGCGCCCCTGGCAAAGAAGGGTTGCAGTTCTTTCCAGCTGATCGGGGCGGTCTCGCCGAGTAGCTTGGCATAGAGGGTGCTAGGTTGTTCTGTCATGGGTCTCACCGAATAAACGAAGGCGCAATCATAACGTCGGCGCGCTTTCGGCAAAACCCGGTTGCAAATCCAGCATTGATTACAGCGTTTAAAACGGCAAAGGTGTGCACGCCGTCGGGGACGGTTCACCTGCCGGGTCGAATTGCTTGCCAGCCATGGGCAAGTCCTTGTTGCACAAAGGGCTTTTGGCGGGCTGAAATCGATAGCGGCGCCGTGTTTCTGTAACTTTGTGTCGATTTAGCGACACCCGTATCGCGCTCGCCATTCGCCGCTTTTCAAGGCGTAAACCGGCGCTCTACACTGCCCTCGGTGAAAAAGTCGGGGGAGTCGGAGCGCCTTGGTAAAGGGAGCAAAGTGCTTTCGATACGGGCCGAGACCTACCCGGTTCGGCAGCCCTGGCCGCCAGAACTATAAAAACTAAAACACGAGAGTGGAGCATTATGCACAAGCAGATTTCCAAGCTGTTCGCCGCTATGGTATTGGCCGGCGTTGCCAGTCATTCGTTCGCCGCCGACACCATCAAGATCGGCATTGTCGGTCCCAAGACGGGTGCTGTCGCGCAATACGGCGACATGCAGTTCAGCGGCGCTAAAATGGCGATCGAGCAGCTCAACGCCAAAGGCGGCGTCGACGGCAAGAAGCTCGAAGCGGTCGAATACGATGACGCCTGCGATCCCAAGCAAGCGGTCGCGGTCGCCAACAAGGTCGTCAACGACGGCGTCAAGTTCGTGGTCGGCCATTTGTGCTCCAGCTCCACCCAGCCGGCTTCCGATATCTACGAAGACGAAGGCGTGATCATGGTCACCCCGGCCGCCACCAGCCCGGACATCACCGCCCGTGGCTACAAGATGGTGTTCCGCACCATCGGCCTGGACAGCGCTCAGGGCCCGGCTGCCGGCAATTACATCGCCGACCAGGTGAAGCCGAAGATCGTCGCGGTCATCCACGACAAGCAGCAATACGGTGAAGGCATCGCCACCGCGGTCAAATCGACCCTGGAAGGCAAAGGCGTGAAAGTAGCGGTGTTCGAAGGCATCAATGCCGGCGACAAGGACTTCTCCTCGCTGATCGCCAAGCTCAAGCAAGCCAACGTCGACTTCGTCTACTACGGCGGCTACCACCCCGAGCTGGGCCTGATCCTGCGCCAGGCGCAGGAAAAGGGCCTGAAGGCCAAGTTCATGGGACCTGAAGGCGTCGGTAACGCTTCCATCTCCCAGATCGCCCAAGGCGCGTCGGAAGGTCTGTTGGTGACCCTGCCGAAATCCTTCGATCAGGACCCTACCAACAAGGCACTGGTAGAGGCCTTCAAAGCCAAGAAGGAAGACCCGAGCGGCCCGTTCGTGTTCCCATCTTACGCAGCGGTGGAAGTGATCGCTGACGGTATCGCAGCGGCCAAGAGCGAAGACACCGCCAAGGTGGCGGCAGCCATCCACGCCGGGACCTTCAAGACTCCGACCGGCGACCTCAGCTTCGACGCCAAGGGCGACCTGAAAGACTTCAAGTTCGTGGTCTACGAGTGGCACAAAGACGGCAGCAAAACCGAAGCCCCGACCAAGTAAGATCCACAGACTGACTACAAAGCCCACTGCTCCCTGCAGTGGGCTTTGTATTTAGGAGCACAGCAATGCCCGACCTTTATCACTTCTTCCAACAGTTGGTGAACGGCCTGACTGTCGGGAGTACCTATGCCCTGATCGCCATCGGCTACACCATGGTCTATGGCATCATCGGCATGATCAACTTCGCCCATGGCGAGGTATACATGATCGGCTCGTACGTGGCGTTCATCGCCATCGCCGGCCTGGCCATGTTCGGTATCCACAGCTTGCCGCTGCTGATGACTGTGGCGTTCATCGCCAGCATCGTGGTCACCAGCGCCTACGGTTACAGCATCGAACGCATCGCCTACCGACCGCTGCGCGGCAGCAACCGCCTGATTCCGCTGATCAGCGCCATCGGCATGTCGATCTTTCTGCAAAACACCGTGCTGCTCTCGCAGGATTCCAAGGACAAATCGATCCCCAACCTGTTGCCCGGCAACTTCTCCTTCGGCCCCGGCGGGGCACAGGAAGTGCTGATCTCCTACATGCAGGTACTGGTCTTCGCGATCACCCTCATCGCCATGCTCGGCCTCACCCTGTTCATCTCGCGTTCGCGTCTGGGCCGCGCCTGCCGCGCCTGCGCCGAAGACATCAAGATGGCCAACCTGCTGGGCATCAACACCAACAACATCATCGCCCTGACGTTCGTCATTGGTGCCGCGTTGGCGGCGATCGCCGCCGTGCTGTTGAGCATGCAATATGGCGTGATCAACCCCAATGCCGGCTTCTTGGTGGGGCTCAAGGCCTTTACCGCCGCAGTACTCGGCGGCATCGGCAGTATCCCTGGCGCCATGCTCGGCGGCCTGGTGCTGGGCGTGGCCGAGGCCTTCGGCGCCGATGTGTTCGGCGATCAGTACAAGGACGTCGTGTCGTTCGGTCTGTTGGTGCTGGTGCTGCTGTTCCGCCCCACGGGCATTCTTGGCCGTCCGGAGGTAGAAAAAGTATGACCCGTCCTCTCAAATCCGCGCTGTTCAGCGCGTTGCTGGTGTGGGCCGTGGCCTACCCGGTGCTCGGCCTCAAGCTGTCGATCGATGGCATTAACCTGATCGTCGAAAACGCCAGCACCACTACGGTGACCATCATCGCCCTGTGCTCGGTCCTGATGTTCTTGCGTGTGCTGTTCGATCGTTCCCTGACCGCTGCCTGGAAATCCCGTCGCCAGGGCGCGTTGATCCCGCCCAGCGCCAGCAACTTCCTGACCCTGCCGAGCACCCAGAAGTGGTTCATCATCGGCCTGATCGTGCTGGCGTTCATCTGGCCGTTCTACGGCTCGCGGGGCGCGGTTGACCTGGCCACTCTGGTGCTCATCTATGTGATGCTGGGCCTGGGTCTGAACATCGTCGTCGGCCTCGCCGGCCTGCTCGATCTGGGGTATGTCGGCTTCTATGCGGTGGGTGCCTACACCTACGCCATGCTGTCGCATTACTACGGTTTCAGCTTCTGGGTGTGCCTGCCGATTGCCGGCCTGGCGGCAGCGGCGTTCGGCTTCGTGCTCGGTTTCCCGGTGCTGCGCTTGCGTGGTGATTACCTGGCGATCGTGACCTTGGGCTTTGGCGAGATCATTCGGGTGTTCCTGCGTAACCTCACCGATCTCACCGGCGGTCCCAACGGTATCAGCAGCATCCCCAAACCGACCTTGTTCGGCCTGAGCTTCGATCGCACTGCCGCAGATGGCGGACAGACCTTCTACGATTACTTCGGGTTGACGTACAACCCGGTAGGCAAGGTGATCTTCCTCTATCTGGTGGCGCTGGTGCTGGCCTTGGCGGCGCTGTTCATCATCAACCGCTTGCTGCGCATGCCCATCGGCCGTGCCTGGGAAGCGCTGCGTGAAGACGAAATCGCCTGCCGGGCATTGGGCTTGAATCCGACCATCATCAAGCTGTCGGCCTTCACCCTGGGCGCAAGCTTTGCGGGCTTCGCGGGCAGTTTCTTCGCCGCTCGCCAAGGCCTCGTCACTCCCGAGTCGTTCACCTTCATCGAGTCGGCGATCATTCTCGCGATCGTCGTACTGGGTGGCATGGGCTCACAACTGGGGGTGATACTCGCCGCGATCGTGATGATCGTGCTGCCGGAAATGATGCGCGATTTTAGTGAATACCGCATGTTGATGTTCGGCGCCATGATGGTGCTGATGATGATCTGGCGTCCGCAGGGCTTTCTCCCGATGCAAAGGCCACACCTGGAGCTGCGTAAATGATCCGGAACATTCTCGAAGTCAGCAACCTGAGCATGCGCTTTGGCGGCCTGCTGGCGGTCAACGGCGTCGGACTCACGGTCCAGGAAAAACAGGTCGTCGCCCTCATCGGCCCCAACGGCGCCGGCAAGACCACGGTCTTCAACTGCCTGACCGGTTTCTACAAGCCTACTGGCGGCACCATCCTGCTCGATGGCCAGCCGATCCAGGGCATGCCCGGCCACGAAATCGCCCGCAAGGGCGTGGTGCGCACCTTTCAGAACGTACGCCTGTTCAAGGAAATGACCGCTCTCGAAAACCTGTTGATCGCCCAGCACCGGCACCTCAACACCAACTTTTTCTCCGGCCTCTTCAAGACCCCCGCGTTTCGCCGCAGCGAGCGCGAAGCCATGGAGTACGCCGAGCACTGGCTGGAGCGCGTCAACCTCAAGGAGTTCGCCAACCGTACCGCCGGTACCCTGGCGTATGGCCAACAGCGTCGCCTGGAAATCGCCCGTTGCATGATGACGCGCCCGCGCATTCTCATGCTCGACGAACCCGCCGCCGGCCTCAACCCCAAGGAAACCGAGGATCTCAAAGCGCTGATCAGCGTCCTGCGCGAGGAGTACAACGCCACCGTGCTGTTGATCGAACACGACATGAAACTGGTCATGAGCATTTCCGACCACATCGTGGTGATCAATCAAGGCACACCCTTGGCCGATGGCACGCCTGAACAGATCCGCGACAATCCTGACGTGATCAAAGCCTACCTGGGGGAAGCGTAAATGCTGCAGTTTGAAAACGTTTCGACCTTCTACGGCAAGATTCAGGCGCTGCACAGCGTCAACGTCGAGGTCCGTCAAGGTGAGATCGTGACCCTGATCGGCGCCAATGGCGCGGGTAAATCGACCTTGCTGATGACCCTCTGCGGTTCGCCCCAGGCGCACTCGGGCAGCATCCGCTACATGGGTGAAGAACTGGTGGGCCAGAACTCCTCGATCATCATGCGCAAGAGCATTGCGGTGGTGCCCGAGGGGCGGCGGATCTTCGCGCGGCTGACGGTCGAGGAAAACCTTGCCATGGGTGGTTTTTTCACCGACAAGCGCGATTACCAGGCGCAGATGGACAAGGTACTGGCGCTGTTTCCGCGGCTCAGGGAGCGCTTCAACCAGCGCGGCGGCACCATGTCCGGGGGCGAACAGCAGATGCTCGCCATCGGCCGGGCGTTGATGAGCAAGCCCAGGCTGCTGCTGCTCGACGAGCCTTCGTTGGGGCTGGCACCGATCATCATCCAGCAGATCTTCGATATCATCGAGCAACTGCGCAAGGATGGTGTGACGGTGTTTTTGGTGGAGCAGAACGCCAACCAGGCGCTGAAAATCGCTGACCGCGCCTATGTGCTGGAGAACGGCCGGGTGGTGATGGAAGGTTCGGGCGAGGCGTTGTTGACCGATCCCAAGGTGCGCGAGGCGTATCTGGGCGGCTGATCCATACGGCGCGGCTGGTGACCCCTTCGCCGCCGGACGCGCAGCCTTGCTCCTACAGTGCAACTCGATATCGGCTGGCACTGCAGGAGCAAAGCTTGCTCGCGAAGAGGCCCGCCCTGACACCGCGCCCAGCCAACCCCCAACACCGTTTTGACGTTTACCATTATTGCCTGTGCTACGGTGGCCGCCTCGTTCAAGGAGCCCCGTCAATGCATCACCTGCGCACCGCTGCACTCCTCACCCTCCTGCCGTTGTTTTCCGCCTGCCAGATGCTCGGACTGGGCGCCAACGAACCGCACCCCAATGCCGGGCTCACGCGCATGCAAGGCGCACTGATTGGCGAAGGCGGTCATCTGCTGTTTCAACCTTGTGGCGAACATCGCCGTTTTGCGGTGAGCGATGTCGGCAACACCGGCGTGCTGCAGGAAGCCGGCAACCTGGCGAGCAAACCTGGCACCTTGTTCGTCGACCTGCGCGGCAGCTTCGATGCCAGCAAGACCGGGGGCATGGACGGCACGCTCAAACTATCGCAGTTGTACCGCGTCGAACGTTCCGATACGGCCTGCAGCGATCCCAATTTCAAGTTGCAAACCGTGCATGCCAGCGGCCACAACCCTGAATGGGAACTGAAAGTCAGCGCCAGCGGGATGGTCCTCAACCGTGCCGGCGAAGCCCCCTTGGCCCTGCCCTATCTGGAAGAACAACTGCCCGACGGCCGCCTCAACCTGTCGAGTGCCGCCAACGACCAGCGCATCGATGTCTGGTTGGCGCCGCAGCGCTGCGTCGACGGCGCCAGCGTGCAGTTTCTGACTGCCGAAATCCGTGTCAACGGCCAGGCTCAGCGCGGCTGCGGCTATTTCGGTGGTGGGCGCAACGACTGAACGTCTGATTTAGCCTGACGCAGGCAGGCCCTGCCAGCTTATAATCGCCGGCTAGAAAAAGCTGCGGGGCCGTCCCTGCGGCTCGGATATTGGACCTGTCATGTTACGAATCACCGAACTCAAGCTGCCCCTCGACCACACCGACGAGGCCTTGCGCCCTGCCATCGTGCAGCGCCTGGGCATCAGCGACGCTGACCTGCTGAACTTCACCCTGTTCAAGCGCAGCTACGATGCCCGCAAGAAAAACAGCGAGTTGCAGTTCATCTACACGATCGACCTCGAAGTCGCCGACGAAGCGCCACTGTTACAAAAGTTCGCCGACGATCACAACGTCAATCCGGCGCCGGACGTCACCTACAAGGTAGTCGGCCATGCGCCGGCCGACCTGGGCGAGCGTCCTGTGGTGGTCGGCTTCGGCCCGTGCGGCATCTTCGCCGCCTTGCTGCTGGCGCAGATGGGCTTCAAGCCGATCGTGCTGGAGCGCGGCCGCGAAGTCCGACAGCGCACCAAGGATACCTGGGGCCTGTGGCGTAAAAGTGTGCTCAACCCCGAGTCCAACGTGCAGTTCGGCGAAGGCGGTGCCGGAACCTTCTCCGACGGCAAGCTCTACAGCCAGATCAAGGATCCGCTGCACCACGGCCGCAAGGTGCTGCATGAGTTTGTGCGAGCCGGTGCGCCGGACGAGATCCTCTACGTGTCGAAACCGCACATCGGCACCTTCCGCCTGACCGGCATGGTCGAAACCATGCGCAAGGAAATCGAAGCCTTGGGTGGCGAGGTGCGGTTCGAACAGAAAGTCACCGATGTACTGATCGACAACGGGCAACTGCAAGGCATCGAACTGGCCAGCGGCGAGCAGTTGCTGTCCCGGCACGTGGTGCTGGCCTTGGGTCACAGCGCCCGCGACACCTTCCGCATGCTGCACGCCCGCGACGTGTTCATGGAGGCCAAGCCGTTTTCGGTGGGTTTCCGTATCGAGCATCCGCAGACCGTCATCGACCAGGCACGGCTGGGCAAGTACGCCGGCCACCCGAAACTCGGCGCGGCCGATTACAAACTGGTGTATCACGCCAAGAATGGCCGCTCTGTCTACAGCTTCTGCATGTGCCCAGGCGGCACCGTGGTCGCGGCGACCTCCGAGCCCGAGCGCGTGGTCACCAATGGCATGAGCCAGTATTCGCGTAACGAACGCAATGCCAACTCCGGCATCGTCGTCGGCATCACCCCCGAGCAGGACTACCCGGGTGGCCCGCTGGCCGGTATCGAGTTGCAGGAACAGCTGGAATCCAAAGCCTACCTGCTGGGTGGCAGCAACTATCACGCGCCCGCGCAACTGGTGGGGGACTTCGTCGCCGCCAAGGCATCGACCGCGCTGGGCAGCGTCGAGCCCTCGTACAAGCCCGGCGTATCGCTGGGCGATCTGGCCCTGGCGCTGCCGGCCTTTGCCATCGAGGCTATCCGCGAGGCGCTGCCGGCGTTCAACCGGCAGATCAAGGGCTATGCGATGCACGACGCGATTCTCACCGGTATCGAAACCCGGACCTCGTCGCCGCTGCGTATTACTCGCGGCGCCGACCTGCAAAGCCTCAATGTTCGCGGCCTGTTCCCGGCGGGTGAAGGCGCAGGCTACGCTGGAGGTATTCTGTCGGCGGGTGTCGACGGAATCCGCATCGCCGAGGCGGTGGCGCGGGATATCCTTGGTATCCCAACACCGTAACGCCTGTAGCGAATCGGCGAGCCCGCGATCAGAGTGCCAGCCACAGCCCTGTAGCCGACACTCTTTTCGGGGGCGATCCCCTCGCTACATCGATGCTCCAGAAACGGGTTGTAACACTTATCAGACTCGTCCTATCAGCCCAAAACCGCAAAACTCCCGGCATTGCTACTTATAACAAAAAAGAATATAAATTTTATTTTAACAACTGACGACACAGGTTAGGGTGGCGGTCCTTCAACATTCTTCAACGAGGCTGCCATGCGTATTCGCGGCGCTCTGACCCGGTTCATCCAAATGGAAGCGTCCAGCGGCCTGCTGCTGATCGCGGGTGCCGTATTGGCATTGATCATCAACAACTCGCCTTTGTCATCCCTCTATCAGAGCTTGCTTGATACCCAAGTGGTAGCGCAGATCGGCGCATTGAAGATCGACAAGCCTCTGCTGCTGTGGATCAACGACGGGCTCATGGCGTTGTTCTTTCTGCTGATCGGGCTGGAGGTCAAACGCGAAGTGCTGGCAGGCCAATTGTCCAACCCGGCACAGATCGTTCTGCCCGGCGCGGCAGCCATTGGCGGCATGCTGGTGCCTGCACTGATCTACTGGTGGCTCAACCACCACGACTCCGCAGCGCTGGCCGGCTGGGCCATTCCAACCGCAACGGACATCGCCTTCGCGCTGGGCGTACTGGCGCTGCTGGGCAACCGTGTGCCGACCAGCCTCAAGCTGTTCCTGATGACCCTGGCGATCATCGATGACCTGGGCGCGATCATTATCATCGCCCTGTTCTACACCAGCGAACTGTCAAGCATGGCCCTGCTGCTCGCCGCCGCTTGCCTGGCGGTGCTGATCGGCATGAATCGCCTGGGTGTCGTGCGCTTGGCGCCCTACCTGATCGTTGGTGTGATCTTGTGGGTCTGCGTGCTCAAGAGCGGCGTACACGCTACCCTGGCTGGCGTGGCGCTGGCTTTTTGCATTCCCCTGCGTACGGGCAACAAGCCCGCCCCGTTGGCCACCCTGGAACATGCCCTGCATCCCTGGGTGGCGTATGCGATCCTGCCGCTGTTCGCGTTCGCCAATGCCGGGCTGTCTCTCAAAGGCGTGACGCTGGAGAGTTTCACCCATCACGTGCCCATGGGTATCGCCGCGGGCCTGCTACTGGGCAAGGCCACTGGCGTGTTCGGGCTCACGTGGCTGGCGATAAAAATCGGCATTGCAAAGCTGCCGTCCGGCGCCAACTGGGGTCAGGTTTTCGGCGTCGCCGTACTGTGCGGCATTGGCTTCACCATGAGCCTGTTCGTCGGCTCGCTGGCATTTGTGCCAGGGGTCAGCGAGTATGCCGGCGAAGACCGCATGGGTATCCTGACCGGGTCGGTGATGGCCGCGCTGCTGGGTTACGCGATCACGGCAGCAGCCAGCAGGAAAAAATCCAAACTGGCGTGAACTTGCCTAACCAGCAGGCATAAAAAAGCGGACCCTTGCATGCAAGGGCCCGCTTTTTATTGCAGCGCTGGATCAGTGAGCGACGCGGCTGGTGCCGTCGACGGTCATGATGCGAACACGCTCACCGACACGGAAAATCTCGTTTTCCTGCACGGCCTGGACGTAGGCGCGCATGCTGCCATCGTCTTCGCGAACGGTGATTTCCACGCCTTGGGTTTTGGTCAGGCCTTCTTCGGCGGCCGAACCCGCCAAACCACCAGCGACGGCGCCAATGACAGCGGTGATGATGCTGCCGCGGCCGCCGCCAATCGCACTGCCAGCGACGCCGCCGACTACCGCACCAGCGCCAGCGCCGATTGGGGTCTTGCTGCCTTCGATCTTGACCGGCCGCAGCGAATCAATGGTGCCCATGCGCACGGTCTGCACACGGCGCGCTTCATCGCGGGAGTAGGAGTCGCCACTCAGATCGGACATGCAACCGCTCAACAACAGTGACATGGTAGAGAAAAAGGCAACCATCACAACAGATTTACGCATGAGAAATACTCCAGATTGGCAGATGGCTATTAGACGCCGCAGTCTGCTCGGTGTCACGAAACAAGCTGTTTAAATTTGCTTCCATTCAGCTCAGGTACAGAGATGTCAGGCGGTGCTGGCATCGCTGCAGCGGCCTTGTTCAGTCGACAGCACAAGCGCCCGAAAGGTCAGGCGCATTGTACAGGAGGAGGATCAGGGTGCCAGACGCTCGCGCGTCCAGGCGGCCCCTTCGACGCGGTAGTTGAGGCGATCGTGCAGGCGGCTCGGGCGGCCCTGCCAGAACTCGATGCGCTCGGGCAGCAGTCGATAACCACCCCAATGGGGAGGACAGGTGGGCGCATCATCGGCAAAGCGCTGCTGGGTCTGCGCCAACAGCGCCTCCAGTTCGGCTCTGTCACTGATGACCTGGCTTTGCGGAGAGGCCCAAGCCCCGAGCCGGCTGCCCAGCGGACGCACCTGATAGTAGGCATCGGACTCTTCAGCACTGACCCTGACCACTCGCCCTTCGATACGCACCTGGCGCTCGAGCATCGGCCAGAAGAACGTCATCGCACCCAGTCCGGTGTCCGCCAGTTGCTGGCCCTTGGCGCTGCCATAGTTGCTGAAAAAGGTGAAACCCTGATCATCCAGGCCCTTGAGCAACAGCACCCGGCAATGCGGACGCCCTTGCGCGTCCACGGTAGCCAGGGTCATGGCATTGGCCTCGACCGGGGGTTGTTCGGTCTTCACAGCGTCTTCGAACCATCGCCGAAACAGCGCGAAAGGTTCGGCCGGGGCTTGCGCCTCGGCGAGCCCGTCCCGGGTGTAGTCGCGACGCATGTCAGCGATGGCTTGGCTCATGACTGTTTATCCGCCGCTCAGTTATTGCTGGTGGTGTCAGTAGTGGCTTTCTTGGCTACGGTTTTCTTCGCTGGAGTCGCCGCTTTGGCCGGAGCGGTTTTCTTCTTGGTTGCTGCAGGTTTGGCGGCAACGGCATTCTTGCCGGCGGTTTTCTTGGCTGCGGCGGTTGCAGGCTTGGCTGCAGTCGTTGCTGGCAACGGCTTGACGTCCTGCACCGCGACCATCTCGGCTGCCGGTGGCGTCGGTTGATTATAGCGGGCTACCAGCGCGATCATGGTTTCTTGCGGGGTCAGCATGATTTCGACGCGGCGGTTAAGGGCACGGCCCTCGACGCTATCGTTGGCGGCGCGCGGCATGACCGAGCCCATGCCACGCAGGTTGAGGCGGTCACGCTGCAGGCCGCTCAGGCGAAAGATCGACGCCACTGACTGTGCACGCTGCAGGCTCAATGACTGGTTGGCGCTGGCAGCACCACTGGTGTCGGCGTGACCAAGCACCAATGCGGCAGTTTTCGGATCGGTTTCGATGACCTTGGCGACGCGGGTGATCGGTCCCAGGGTCACTGGCAGGAGCATTTCCGGACGTTTGGGGTTGAAGTTGCTGTCAGCAGGCACAGTGATGACCAGCAGGTCCTCACGACGCTCGACCTGAAAGTTGCTGTCCTTGAGAGCTTCGCGCACCTTGGGCTCGTAGTTGTCGAGCCAGGCTTTGGTCGCTTTGGCATCGATCTTGGGAACGGCTGCCACGGCCGGGGCATCGGCTGGTTTGTCGCTGCTTGCGAACGGCCACCACCAGTGGTTTTCGCTCTGGGCCTTGGCATCGGAGGCCGCATCAGCCTTGGCGACGCGATCGTTCACCGCCTGCTCGACGCCTTTGTCCGCCGACTGTTGAAAACCGAACTGCCACCAGTGCGGCCCGGTGTCGGCACCGCTCAGGGACGGGGTTTGCGCGCAACCGGTAATGGCCAGGCAAAGTGCAAAAGCGAAGGATTTATTCGGCAACATGATCAGTCCGCAAGGTGATGTGAAGATAAATCGGGTTAACAAACCCGCATAAACTATTGATTGGATAGTAGAACATTCGGCGCATCATAGCGCACCGTCGGTCGATTCGCTCAAAGACAGCTCGCCAGTACCGCTGACAACCGCTGCACCCTTGGGTCCATGAGGATATAAGGCCCCAAAGTGTTGGTGACAAAACCAAAAGCGACGTCTCGCTCGGGATCGGCGAAACCGATGGAGCCACCGGCGCCCGGGTGGCCGAACGCCTTCGGCCCGAGGCCAAACGTGGCGTTGGCCACGTGCGGTTGATCGAGCATGCAGCCCAGGCCGAAGCGCGTGGCCGTCAGTAGGGTCAGGTCCTGGCCGATGCTGTGCTCGCGGGTCAGCTCTTCGAGCAGCTCCGGCTCGAGCAGCCGCCCGTCCAGCAGGCCGCTATAAAAGCCGGCCAGGCTGCGGGCGTTGCCGTGCCCGTTCGCCGCTGGCTGCTGCATGCGCCGCCATTCGGGTTTGTTGGTGCTGGTCAGGATCGAAGGCGGATTGGTGAAGGCTTTGGTGCTCAGGGCTTCGGGCTCGCGCATGGTGACCTGCAAAAGGCGCCGGGAGGCGTCGTCGCCACTGTTGCCCTTGCCACGGGCAATATGGGCGACGCGGTGGAACTCCTGGTCATCCAGCCCGACGTGGAAATCCAGCCCCAACGGCCGTGCCACTCGCGCGCCGATAGACTCGCCCGGGCCGCGACCGTCGGCCAGTCGAATCAGTTCGCCCACCAGCCAGCCATAGGTGATCGCCGCGTAGCCATGGGCGGTACCGGGCGTCCACCAGGGTGCTTCGGCGGCAAGGGCATCGACCATTACCTGCCAGTCGTAGAGCGCTTCGGCCGGCAACTGCTGGCGTAACGCAGGCAGGCCGGCACGGTGACTGAGCAAGTGCCGCAGGGTGACCCGCTCCTTGCCCGCGGCAGCGAACGCCGGCCAGTAATGGGCGACCGGCGCGTCGAGGCTGAGCTTGCCCTCGCCCACCAGTTGCAGGGCGGTAACCGCCGTGAAGGTCTTGGTGCAGGAAAACAGGTTGGCGATGGTATCGGTGTGCCAGGCCTGGCTGGCGTCCTTGTCGGCGGTGCCGGCCCACAGATCGATGACCGACTCGCCGCCGATCTGGATGCACAATGCCGCTCCGCGCTCCTGAGGATCATCGAACAACGCCGCGAAAGCGTCGCGTACCGGTTCGAACTGAAGCTCGTAATGACCCTGAATCTGCACCGAAAGCCCCCGCAACCCATGAACAAAAGTGCGGGCATTGTTCCAGTCTGCGCGGCGTTTGGGAACCC
This sequence comes from Pseudomonas baltica, assembly GCF_031880315.1. NCBI lineage: Bacteria > Pseudomonadati > Pseudomonadota > Gammaproteobacteria > Pseudomonadales > Pseudomonadaceae > Pseudomonas > Pseudomonas baltica. The sequence goes on from NZ_CP134771.1 coordinate 1,835,247, forward strand.
ATGGGCGCTGGGTGGCGCCCATGGCCGGTTATCCGGTCAGTGCGAGCCGCCTTTACCGCCATGACCAGGGCCGCCAGCCGCGCCATGGGCGCCGCCCTTGCCATCATGGGCCGGGGCTGCAACAGCCGGGGCCAGCTTGCGCAGCCGGTCAAGGGCGGCGAGATTGCTCTTGCGTACCGACGTCACAAATCCGGTATAGGGCAGATCGGTGATCGCCACCAGGCCGAAGTGGCCATTTTCACCGTCCAGCAAGCGCCCGGTCAGGGGTTCGTCCAGATACTGGAACCAGTGCACACCGACGATCGACGGTTCCTTCAAGGCGGCATCGAGAAACTTATCGTAGGCCGGGCCACGGTCCTCTTCATGGGCCACCTCCATCACACCCGGCCAGAACAGACCGCGATCACGCGAGCCGAAGTGGAACTCGGTGACCAGCACCGGTTTGTCCAGCGCCGCCAGGGCCTTGAAGTCATAGCCGTCCTGCGGCGTCGGGGTGTAGAAGTTGAAGCTCAGCACATCGCAATACTGGGCGCAGGCCTCGACCGCCTCCGGAGTGCTGACAGCGAAGCGGCCGCCTAGCAGCAGTTGGTTCGGCGCATGCCATTTCAACGCATCGGACACGGTCTTGAAGTAGGTGTCCGCGAAGGTTTCCTGGAAGTGCTGGTAGTCGGCTTCGATCTGTGGATGTTCGGCGTTTGGCAGCGGGCCCTGGAAGCCGGGATCTTCCATCAATTCCCACGCCGATAGCTGGATGCCCCAGGCTTTCGACAGCCCTTCCTGATTGCGGTATTTATCGCGCAACTGCTTTAGGAAAGCGCGTTTGGCCGGAATATCGGTCGTCAGCTTGAGCGTTCCAAGGGCCAGCGCATAGCGGGTTTCAGGCGTCGCGCCGGGGCCGGCCCAGGCCAGCTCGTTGTCCGCGTAGTAACCGATCAACCAAGGATCTTCGCGATGGTCGCGGGCGGCGATAGCCACGGCGCGCTCGGTGGCCATGGCAAAGCGTGGATCGAAGGGGTCGGGCATGCGCCCCCACCAATCCATGCCAGTGCTGATGCTGGCGTAATCGCCGACGATCGACAGCGGCAGGGTGTAAGGCACGCGCTCGGCGCTTTCGAAGCCGGCGTCGCTCCAATTACCGATGGTGTTGAAACCCCAGCCTTGCAGGCGATCAAGGGTATGGGCCTGCCAGCGCGCGGCATCGAACGCCGCCGGCGCGCCAGGCTTGCCATAGGTGCGCTGCAGGTTGGAAGCATAGAAATCGAACCAGCGCCCATGGTTATAGCCCACGCCCTGGGCCGAGCCGTTGCCACTGCGATCATCCCGTTGGCCGTAAAATGCCGACGCCGGGTCTTCAGGCTTGGGAAGGCTGGAGAACATCCATTCACGGCCTTCTGTGTAAGTCCGCTCGTTGTCGGCCGTCACCGCGTTGACCCCGAGCGAATAGAACGGATGGCCTTCAGGCGTCACCAGGTACCAGCGACCGTCCTGTTTCTGGGTGCGAAAAAAACCGGTGGCCTCGAAGCTCACGCCCCCCGTCACGCCACCAAATCGATCAAGGCCCGATTTTTTACGCTCAGCCAGCCAGCCCTTGAGTTGCTGCTGCTCGCGCCCGGCTTCGGTCTGGAGTTGCTCGTCGCTGCTGATTTTTTCCGGCCAGCGGCTGCGAGTGAACTGCCCGTAGGCATCGACGATCTGGCTGTACGCGGCCTTCTGCAGCGTATCGCCGGACGACAACGCCACACGTTCGACCAAAATGCTTTGCGCGACGTTGGGCTTGTCCAGCGACAGCGTCACCGACGCCACCTGATCACGACTCAGGTCACCGGCACTGCTGGCCAGCAGCACGCGTTGGCCGTCCTGCGTCCAGGGCATCGGCGGGCCGGCACGCATGCCCTGGCTGGATGGCGAACTGGCCAGCAGCGGCACGATCACCGTCTGGGCAGGACCGGCCGGTAGATCGATGCGGCTGGTGAGGGTCTTGCCGTCAGTACTCTGCAGCGTGACATAAAGGGTCAGGGCCCAATCCATCGCACTCTGCACGCGCAGGGTCAGGGCGCTGTTCTGCCGCCAGTCCCACACTCCAGTCGGGGGTGCCAGGCGCAGGCTGGGTTTGTCTGCTGCACTGAAGGTAACGCGCCGCAAGACCTCACCCTCTGCGGTCTGCTCGGCATTGGCCTGAGGCAGATCGGCACCCTGCGTGATGATCTTGACCGTATCGGTCGGCCGCACGAAGTTGAACAGTGCCTGCGGGCCGCTGGAGTCCGCAGCCGAAGTGGCGGATGGCGGGATAGCGGCTGCCGGGGTAACAGGGGTTGGCGCCTCAGTGCTCGGCGTGGCAGCGACTGGCATTTGGCTCGGCGCGCTGGCGGGCACGGCAGGTGCCTCGCTCTCGGCGGCCATCAGTGGAGCCACGAACATCAGCGCAAGTACAGCTGGCAGGGAACGGCGCAACATAGACGGATGTATCTCCTCGATGAGGCCCGGCGGACCTCGGTACTTGTGTATAGACAGCATAGAAGGGCATTGCGCTCAATGCCCGCACTGGACCTGAGCGGTCAACGGCTCAGCTGATTTCGCGGCGGAACGGCGGCAGTGCATTGAGGATCGCCTTGCCATAGCGCTGGGTGACGACACGGCGATCCAGCAAGGTGATGGTGCCGCGGTCCTGCTCGGTGCGCAGCAACCGACCACAGGCCTGGATCAGGCGCAGCGAGGCATCGGGCACGGCGATTTCCATGAACGGATTACCGCCCCGCGCCTCGATCCATTCGGCCAACGCCGCCTCGACGGGATCGTCCGGTACGGCGAAGGGGATCTTGGCGATCACGACATGCTCGCAATAGGCGCCAGGCAAGTCGACGCCTTCGGCGAAACTGGCAAGGCCGAACAGCACGCTGCTCTCGCCACCGTCGACTCGCGCCTTGTGCTTGTTGAGGGTTTCCTGCTTGGACAGGTTGCCCTGAATGAACACCTGACGCCGCCAGTCGCGATCCAGTCCATCGAAGACGTCCTGCATCTGTTTGCGCGAGGAAAACAGCACCAGGGTGCCGCGCGAGCCTTCGACCAGGTCGGGCAAGTCACGGATGATAGCGGCGGTATGGGCGGCGGCATCCCGGGGATCGGCGCCCAGGTCCGGAACGCGCAGCACGCCAGCATCGGCATGATGAAACGGGCTTGGCACCACGGTGGTCACCGAGTCCTTGGGAATGCCGGCGCGCATGCGATAGCGGTCGAACTTGCCCAGTGCAGTCAGGGTCGCCGAGGTGACCAGGCAGCCGTACGCCACGTTCCACAGATTGCGCCGCAGCATTTCGGCCGCCAGGATCGGGCTGGCATTGACCTCGATGTCATACAGCGCGCCGCTCTCGGACAACGTCAACCAACGCGCCATGGGGGCGCTGTCTTCCGGGTCTTCGGCGGTGAACGCGGTCCATAGCTCCCAACTGCCGGAGGCACGTGCCAGCAAGGTACCGAACAGCGGATACCACTCTTCGGCCTGGTGGCTGGCGATGCCGATATTGACCTCCCCTTCCATGCCCTCCTTGAGCAGATCGCTCAAGCGCGTGAACAGGTCGGTAAGGCGCGAAAAGCCTTTTTTCAGCTCGATGCCCATTTCGCGCATGTGCTCGGGAATCACCCCGCCGACGAAACGATGACGGGGACGCTCGCGGCCTTCCATGTCTTCGCCCGGCTTGAAGTCCGCGACCTGCTCGCATGCCGCGAACATGAACTGTTGTTGCGCCTTGATCTCCCGCGCCAGCTCCGGTACCTGCTCGATGAGCTTGCCCAGATCACCGGGCAATGGGTGCTGGGCCAGCAGCTTGGTGAGATTCTTGGCGGTTTGCTCGAGCCAGTCGGCGGTGGAGCGCAGGCGGCTGTAATGGGCGAAGTGACCAATGGCCTTGTCGGGCAGATGGTGGCCTTCGTCGAATACATAGAGGGTATCGCGCGGATCGGGCAGCACGGCGCCCCCACCCAGAGCGAGGTCGGCCAGCACCATGTCGTGGTTGGTAACGATCACATCGACCTTGCCCATGCCTTCACGGGCCTTGTAGAAGGCGCATTGCTGGAAGTTGGGGCAGTGCCGGGTGGTGCACTGGCTGTGATCGGTGGTCAGCCGCGCCCAGTGATGATCTTCCAGCGCCTGGGGCCAGCTGTCGCGGTCGCCATCCCATTTATTGCCGGCGAGCTTCTCGATCATGCTGGTGAAGAGCTTCTGGCTGACCTCATCGACCTCGATCTTGAAGCCTTCGTCTTCGAACAGCTGGGCCGTGGCGGTTTGCGCGTGGCCCTCCTGCAGCAGCGCGTCGAGTTTGGACAGGCACAGGTAGCGGCCCCGCCCCTTGGCCAGGGCGAAAGTGAAATTCAGCCCGCTGTTGCGCATCAGGTCGGGCAGGTCCTTGTAGACGATCTGCTCTTGCAAGGCGACGGTGGCCGTGGCGATGACCAGGCGCTTGCCGGCCTCCTTGGCAGCCGGAATGGTGGCGAGGCTGTAGGCGACGGTCTTGCCGGTACCGGTACCGGCTTCCACGGCAACGACGGCGGGCGGGCCACTGCGGCGGCCTTCGTCATCGACCTCGATGTCACCCAGGACCTTGGCCACCTCGGCGATCATCAAGCGCTGGCCATAGCGTGGCTTGAGGCTCTTGGCTTCGAGGAAACGCGAATAGGCGCCCTGGATCTGGGATTTGAGTGCTGTGCTGATCATGAGTCTTGGGCGCTGAAGCCTGTATAAATTTTCAGTGTTTCAATCGGGTCGCTATCATACCCCGCTAAACCTCGGAACGCCGAACGGAGATATGCATGGCCCTCTTCAACTTCTTCTACACCTTGCATGTCCTGGCATCGGTGGTGTGGGTCGGCGGGATGTTCTTCGCCTGGATGATCCTGCGGCCCGTAGCGGCTGCAACCTTGGAAGGGCCGACGCGACTGGGATTATGGGCGGGAATTTTCCCACGCTTCTTCGCCTGGGTCTGGCTGTGTTTGCTGACGCTTCCGATCAGCGGCGTGGCCATGCTGCACCTGCGCTACCACGGTTTCGACGGTGCGCCGCGTTATGTGCAGGCGATGATGGGGCTGTATGTGGTCATGGCCGCGCTGTTTTTGCGGGTCCAGGGCTTGCAATTACCGGAGTTGCGACGCGCGGTGGATGCTCAGGACTGGACCAGGGGCGCGGCGGCCATGACGCGCATCCGCAGGTTGGTAGGAATCAACCTGCTGATTGGCCTGGCAGTGATCGCCTTGGCCTCGGCGCGGCCATGGTTTTAGCCAATGGCGCTGAAGCCAGTGCGCCGATAAAGGGCAATCAGGCAGTCGTTGCGGGCCCGACACGGGGAATGGAAATGACGTGGAAGATCCCGGTCAGCAGGATCTGCAGGCGATCGAACCATGGATGGCTACGACCGTGCAGGCGCCGATTGAATGCGACCAACTCCACCACGTGCAGCCCCAGCAACGCCAAGGCGCCGAAGTGAATCAGCCACTCGAAAGGCTGCCCCAACGGCACGAACAGATTGACCAGCACTACCCACCAGAACAACAGCGTGAGCATTTTGCCGAACCACAACAGGCCTTTCATCGGCGACCTCGGTAAAAGTGAAAGAGGCGTACCTTAGCGCCTGAATGCACAATTTCCCAGCCAAGACCTTTGGCCAGCCTCTCTGGCCTCTTCGCGGGCGAGCCCTGCTCCCACAAATGCGCGACTCAACACGGTGGGAGCAAAGCTTGCTCGCGGAGACGTCATCGGCAGCGCCAATGCTTCAACGACTCAAATGCAACTCGACCCGTCGATTCTGCGATCGTCCCTCTGCGGTCGCGTTATCCGCCACCGGCTGGCTCTCGCCCATGCCTTCGCTGGTCAGCAGGCTGGAAGACACGCCCTCGGCGGTGAGGAACTTCACCACACTGGCGGCCCGGCGCTCGGAGAGTTTCTGGTTGTAGGCATCAGTACCGACGCTGTCGGTGTGCCCCACGACCTTGATCCCCTTGATGTCGGTTTTCTTCAGATCATCGACCAGCTTGCTCAACTCCGATTGGAACTCCGGCGTCAGCACCGACGAATCGAAGGCGAACAGCACATTCTCGGCATCACTGAGCGTAATCACCTGCTCAGCCACAGGCGGCACAGGCGGCGGGGCTTCAGGTGCCTTGGCTGGATACTGCGGCAGCGGGCAACCGTTGGCCATGCTCACCGGTGTATGCGGCGGAGTGCCTTTGCAACGGTCGCGACGGTCGAACACCCCATCACCGTCTTCGTCGCCGTCATGGGCAAAGCAGATCAACCCCCCGGCGATAGCCCCCAAGGCTGCACCGCCACCTGCCCACGCACCACTTTTGATAGCACCGAGGCCGCCGCCGACCAGGCCACCCACCACACTGCAAATAGGCCAGTTCCTTTGGTTGAGCGGTGCACTGCCATCACTGTGTGTGGTCATCGCGCACCCCGAAAGAACACTACTGACCAGAAGAACGGGAATGAATCCCCGCGTGAGATTTCTCATCGTCTTACTCCTGGTTTCTACCGGCTGATGCCGGTCCAGGTGCAGTAAAGCAGGCCCGCAACGCCTCTACAAGCTAAAGCCGGCGCGGGCTGCAGAAAAATTGACACTTTGAAAAAGTTCCCTCGCAAGTGATTGAAATCTGCCAATTATTGACCCGCCTATAGGCCTCGACGCGTGACCCGGCTAGTCTTGGCAGTTCTGATCGAGGACACCCCATGACTGAAGGCTTTTCCACACGCACACCGCAGCAGGCCCTGGCGGCCCTGCTCGACCACCAGGCGGCCGAACGCCTGCTGGTGGTCGGTGCCGGACAATTCCCGGCGCTCGACGCCTATGCTGCGGCCCACTCCGGTTCGCGGATCTCGTCCTGCGCCCCAGGTCCCCTGCCGGCAGACCTCGCCGGCCAGCGCTTCGACCTGGCGGTGGTCATCGACTGCCTGGAGCATTTGCCCAAGCGCGAGGGCCTGCAACTGCTCGGTGGCATCCGCAATCTCAACGCCAGCCGCATCGCCGTGCTGGTGGACCTGGCCGCGAGCGGCTGGAGCGATACCGATTTCTATTCCCTGGCCCTGCAGGCCAACGAGCGCTTCGAGCGCGACGGCCAGGTGCTGACGTTGTTCACCTATGATCTACGTGAGTACAAACAGGTCCCGGACTGGCTCAATGCGCGGTTCTGGGCCAACCCGGAAAACTTCGGCAAATATTGGTGGTGACCCTATGAGCATGGCGATTTGCCCCTGCGGCAGCGGCAACCTGCTGAATGTCTGCTGTGGTCACTATCATGAAGGCCACCCGGCGCCTGACGCCCGGGCGCTGATGCGCTCGCGATACAGCGCGTACGTGCTGGGCCATATCGATTACCTGCTGGCCACCACGCTGCCGGCCCAGCAGCCCGGCCTCGACCGAGATGCCATCGAGCAATGGAGCGCGCAAAGCACCTGGCTGGGGCTGGAAGTGGAAAACGCGCAGGTCATCGGTGGGCAGCCCGAACACGCCTTTGTCACCTTCGTCGCGCGCTGGCACGACAGCAACGGTGAGCACAGCCATCGCGAACGTTCGGCCTTTGTGCAAAACAGTGGCCGCTGGTATTTCATCGACCCCACGGTGGGCCTCGATGCAGGGCGTAACGACCCCTGTCCCTGTGCCAGCGGGCAGAAGTTCAAGAAGTGCTGCGCTGCCTACCTCAACCAATAATGCTCAAGTGCGATGTATCCGGCGCAGGGGCCGCTGGTGCCGCCTTGGCCTGACCCAGATCACTGCCGGTGGGCGCCAGGCTGAGTTGGCTGAGGTCCAGTGCCGGCGGCGGCACATCGGGTGTGGGTGGCTGCATCGCGGCGCCCACCTCGGCGATCGCGTAATCAGGCGCATCCACCTCGGTAAACGCCGCCATATAGACATCCCGCGGCACGACCTTGACGCGCCCGACGGCCTGCGCCGGGGCCGGGGCCGGGGCCATTTCGATTTCCTCGACCTGGGCACCAAGGTCGACCACCTCGACCAGAGCACCGGCGCGCTCCAGCGTCGATCGATACTTCTCGGCGGCGGCGGCGTCGAGGCTGTTCTTGAGCACCAGACGACGCCCGGAAAACAGCAATTCGATGCGCTGTTCATCCGCCTGAAACAGCCGCGCGAGGTTGGCCTTGACCGCCTCCAGCCGAGCGCCGGGCAGCACCTGGCCAGTAAAGACGATTTCGTAAACGCTCATGGCAATTCTCCTCAGTGGGCCGCACAGGCCGCGCCGGCTGGGGGCCAGTATGAACCAGGGGCTTTTTGCCCAACAAGGGCCGCGTGATATCCCGTCAGAGGGCTTGCCCCCGCCCCGGCGCTTGTTAGACTGCTGGCAAGAGGGAATCACCGATGAACTACAGGACGCACCTGACTCACGCCGTTGGCCTCAAGCACGCTATAGGCTTGGCATTGCTGCTCGGCCTTGGCGGCTGCTCGTCCTGGTTCAGCGGCCCTGACCAGGATCCGCAAGTGCATCTGGTGCACGTCGAGGTGGTCAAGGCCAAGGTCCTTGAGCAGCGCTTCGTGTTGCGGTTCAGCATCGACAACCCCAACAACTCGCGATTGCGGGTGCGCGGGCTGATCTACCGGGTCACGCTGGGCGATACTCTGTTGACCGACGGAGAGGTCGACGACTGGTTCACCGTGGCGGCGCGCAGCAAGGAATATTACGAGATCCCGGTGCGCACCAACCTGTGGGAACACGTGCGCGACCTGGCGAAACTGCTCAAGCATCCCGATCGTCCCGTGCCCTATCGTCTGGAAGGCAGGCTGAAAACCGGATTTTTATTCAGGCATAACCTGCATCTGGACCACAGTGGTGAGATAATTCCCGGCGATTATCTTCCGGAGTAAGCACAAATGACCCAGCAACCCCATGTCCATGGCCCCGACTGCAACCACGATCATGACCATGCACATGACCATCACGAGCCCCATGGCCATGTTCACGGCCCGCATTGCAACCATGCGCCTCAAGAGCCGGTGCGCAATGCCTTGAAGGAAGTCGGCCGCAACGATCCCTGCCCATGCGGCAGCGCGAAGAAATTCAAGAAGTGCCACGGCGCCTGATCACGTAGTGGTCTACCGGGCCTCTTCGCGAGCAAGCTTTGCGCCCTCAGATGTATGAAGCGGGAGCAAAACTTGCTCGCCGACATGGCCATCTATCCGTGGACCGTGTCCCACGAGTGGCAGAATCAGGACCTTGCGGACTTCCCCAACGTCCACCGCCGATTCAGCCCCATCAAGGCCCGCCCTGCAACCGCGCGGGCCTATGAATGGGTAGCGAAGATCCACCCGCCCAAGCCGTCATTACCCCTGCTGGAGCGGGCTCTGCCTGCGAAGGAGCCTCCTGTCATGCACCGGCGTGCGGGGTGGCCGATTCGCGAGCAGAGCTCGCTCCCACAGGGAAATCATCGTCAGTGAGTTCTGCATGAGAAAATAAACAGCCCGCCCCGTCTTGCGTGGCGTCGATGCGCTCACTAACGTAGCGCCTTTGTGACGCCAGACCCGCAGGAGTTTCACCCATGGCCTCGTCCGCCCGCCTTCGCTTCCTCCCCACCCTCGGCACTGCCGCTGCCGTCACCGCGCTGATGAGCCTGGCCGGTTGCCAGGGCTGGCTCGAAGACCGCTACGCCGCCAGCGTACCGCCGACCACAGGGGTGCAACCGCTGACCGGGCTGGCAAATAACGTGTCGATCCGCCACAACCGCCTGGGCATGCCGCTGATCGAAAGCAGCAGCTTCCACGACGCGCTGTTCGCCATGGGCTATGAACACGCCAGCGACCGCATCAGCCAGATGGTCGGCATGCGCCTGCTCGCCCAAGGGCGCCTTGCCGAGATGGCTGGCCCAGGGGTGCTCGACGTCGACCGCTTCATGCGCACCGTCAACCTCAAGCGCCGCGCCGACGAGCTCTACGCCAGCGCCTCGCCACGCCTCAAGCGCTTCTTCGAGGTGTACGCCCGTGGCGTCAACGCCTATCTGTTCCGTTACCGCGACAACCTGCCGATGGACCTGGCCCAGGCCGACTACAAGCCGGAATACTGGAAGCCCGAGGACTCGGCGCTGATTTTCTGCCTGGTCAACTTCAACCTATCGGTCAACCTCCAGGAAGAGATCAACTCGTTGGTGCTGGCGCAAAAAGTAGGCGCCGACAAGCTCGCCTGGCTGCTGCCGACCTACCCCGATGAAGCCCTGCCCTTCGACGAAACCAGCAAGCTCAAGGGCCTCAATCTGGGTGGTCAACTGGCCAGCCTCGAGGGCCTCGACAAAGTGGTCGCGCAACTCGCCGACGTGAGCATGCTCGGCGTCGCTGCCTCCAACAACTGGGCCATCGCGCCGTCCCACAGCCGCAGCGGCAAGACCCTGTTCGCCAACGACACGCACCTGCCGATCTCGCTGCCCTCGGCCTGGAACTACATGCAGATCAGCGCGCCGAAATACCAGGCCGCAGGCGTGACCATCGCGGGCGTACCGGCCATCGTCGCCGGCTTCAACGGCAAGGTGGCGTGGGGCATGACCATGGTCATGGGCGACAATCAGGACTTGTTTCTGGAGAAGGTCAAACGCGAAGGCAGCCGCCTGATGTATGAAGTCGACGGCAAATGGCAACCAGCCATGGCGCGCAACGAAACCTTCTTGATCAAGGGCCAGAAGCCGATCCGCGAGACCGTCTATGAAACCCGCCACGGCCCGTTGCTCAACGGCACCTTGGGGCAAAAGCAGCTCGACCTGCAGCCTTCCAGCTTCAACAGTGGCTACGGCCTCGCCCTGCAGACTCCGGACTTCAAGGACGACAAGAGCCTCGACGCATTCTTCGACCTGTCCCGCGCGCAAACCGTGGAGCAGGCCTCCGACGCCAGCCGGCAGATCCGCGCAGTGGCGCTGAACCTGGTGTTCGCCGATGCCCAGCACATCGGCTGGCAAGTCACCGGCCGTTACCCCAACCGCAAGGACGGCCTGGGCCTGGTGCCATCGCCGGGCTGGACGCCGCGCTACGACTGGGACGGTTACGCCGACCCGATGCTGCACCCCTATGACCAGGACCCTGCCCAGGGTTGGCTCGGCACCGCCAACCAGCGCACCATCGGCAAGGGCTACGGCATGCAGTTGTCCAACTCCTGGTACTACCCGGAGCGCAGCGAGCGCCTGGCGCAGTTGGCCAGTGCAACGCAGCAGGACACCCGCAGCATGATCGCCATGCAATACGACCAGACCACCACCTTCGCCGACAAGCTGAAGAAGATGTTCGAAGCGCCCGGCATGGCCAAGCCACTCAAGGCCGCTATCGATGCGCTGCCTGAGACTGATCGTGCCAAGGCCCGCGAGGCCTACTCGCGCTTGATGGCGTTCGATGGCCGCTTGAGCCCAACCTCGGCGGATGCGGCGCTCTACGAGCTGTTCCTGCAGGAGAGCGCCAAGCAGATATTCCTCGACGAGCTCGGCCCGCAAGACAGCCCGACCTGGAAAGCCTTCGTGGCCAATGCCGACCTGTCCTACTCGGCCCAGGCCGATCACCTGCTGGGCCGTGAGGACAGCCCGTTCTGGGATGACGTGCGCACCCCGCAGAAGGAAGACAAACCGACGATTCTGGCCCGCAGCCTGGCCGCTGCGGTCACCTCCGGTGACAACCTGCTGGGTGGCGATCGCAAGGCTTGGCAGTGGGGCAAGTTGCACACCTACAGCTTCAAGTCCGACAGCACCAAACTCGCGCCGCTGCTCGATGCCAGCCAGCGCCTGGGCCTGAGCGCCGCCAGCAGCACCCTGGATCGCGGGCCTTATCCGGCCGGTGGTGACCAGAGCACGCTGAACGCGTCGGCTTATCACTGGGGCGGGCAGAACTTCGATACCTTCCTGGCACCGGCGATGCGCATCATCGTCGACTTCGGTCAGGTCGAACCGATGATGGGCCTCAACAGCACTGGCCAGTCGGGCAACCCGGCCAGCCCGCACTATGCGGACGGCATCGATGCCTGGCTCAAGGCGCAGTACGTGTCGTTCCCGATGCAGCGGCAGAACTTCGACAAGGCGTATGGCACCCAGCGGTTGACGCTGGTGCCTGGGAAGTAAGGCTCACCCGCTCCACTGTGGGAGCGGGCTCTGCCCGCCCCTACAGGAGTCGATGGCATGCAACGGAGCTGAACTTCCCGCCAGCCATCCCCCTCATAACTGACAAGCCCACCACCCCGGCCAGCCCATGGACCTTGTCATCGCCCGCCCCGAAGGCCTCTACTGCCCCGCCGGCGATTTCTATATCGACCCGTGGCGCCCGGTGCCGCGCTCGATCATCACCCATGGCCATGGCGACCACGCCCGTACCGGCAATCAGCACTACCTGGCCGCCGCCCCCGGCGCCGGCATCCTGCGTGCAAGGTTGGGCCAGGACATCAACCTGCAGACCCTCGACTATGGCGAACGCCTGGTCCATCACGGCGTGACCCTGAGCTTTCACCCCGCCGGCCACGTACTCGGCTCGGCCCAAGTGCGCCTGGAGCATCGCGGCGAAGTGTGGGTCGCCTCCGGTGACTACAAGGTCGAGGCCGACGGCACCTGCGCGCCGTTCGAACCGGTGCGCTGCCACACCTTCATCACCGAATCCACCTTCGGTCTGCCCATCTACCGCTGGCAACCCCAGGCCGAGATCTTCGCCGAGGTCAACCAGTGGTGGCGCGCCAACGCTGCGGCGGGCAAGGCCAGCGTGCTTTTCTGCTATGCCTTCGGCAAGGCGCAGCGGCTGTTGCACGGCATCGACCGCAGCATCGGCGCCATCCTCTGTCATGGCGCCGTGGAGCCATTGAACCGGGTGTACCGCGAGGGCGGCATCGACATTCCGCCGACCCTTTATGCCGGCGACTTCAAGAAGACCGATCCGGCGTTGCGCAGCGCCCTGATCATCGCCCCACCCTCGGCCGGTGGCAGCACCTGGATGCGCCGTTTCGGCGATTACAGTGACGCCTTCGCCAGCGGCTGGATGCGCCTGCGTGGCAGCCGTCGGCGGCGTGGGGTCGATCGCGGCTTCATCCTCTCCGATCATGCCGACTGGCCGGGATTGCTGTGGGCCATCGAGCAGACCGGCGCCGAGCGAGTGATGGTCACCCACGGGTCGGTCAACGTGCTGGTGCGCTACCTGCGCGAGCAGCGCGGCCTGGATGCACAGGGCTTCACCACGGAATACGGCGACGAGAACATGGACGAAGAACCACTGCCCGCAGATTCATGATCCGCCCCCTGTGGCGGGCTCATGCCCTGCTCCTGCCAAAGCGCCAGCAAAGCCCCAATGCAGCGCCAGACCGATGCACATTGCCGTCCCACCGGCGATGACGAACGCGCTCTGGATCGACGTCACGGCCGCGATAAAACCGCCAAGTAGCGGCCCGCTGACCAGCAGCGCCAACGTCAGGCTCCACACGCTGGACGAGATGAATCCCAAATGAGCCGGAGAACATTGCGTCTGCAGCACAACCGCAAAAGCCATCGAGTTCAGCCCGAAGGTGATCCCCGAGAAGAAAAACACCAGCAAAAGAATCGCCAGCGTAAAAGCACTATGAAGCGACGCCAGCAAGCCGGCACCCAGGATGCAGGCCCCGTAAAACATGAGCGAAACCGTCGAACAGACCAAAACCCTGGCCGGGTAAAGCGACTTGAAGGCAATACCGGCCACGATACCGCCCAGCCCCGTGGCACTGACCACCAACCCGAAGGCCGATGCACCAAACCCGGAAGTACTGAGCAAGGTACCCAACATCGAGTCGTAGAAACCCAGCACCGCCGACTGGGCCAGCGAACAGAACAACAGAAGCCGAGTGGCCGGCCCGCGCCAATAGAACGCCTTGATGGCGGCAAAGCCACCTTCCCCTTTGGGCTTCGTGGCCGGTGCTCGCAGGGATCCGCCCTGCTGCAACCACAAGATCGTACAAAACAGCAGCCCCGCGACAGCGCATGCGGCAGACAACAGAAAACCCACGGGTCTGTCCGTGGACGCGACGACGATCCCGGCCGCCAGCGGCGAGCACACCTTTATGAACTGGTTGACCACCGAGACCAGCGCCGTATTGCTGACGATCTGTCGATCAGTGAGCAGCCTGCGAGTCAGTACTACTTCCGCTGGCACCGCCCCCAGATTCGACACGCCCTTGAACGCCACTAAGGCCAGAAACAACCCAGCATCCCCCGCTAGATACAACGAACACGACGCCGTGCATCGCAGCACAAAGCTGCACGTCACCAGCAGGAATGGATTGACCCTGTCGGCCAGCCGCCCTGCCAGCGGCCCGAGCAACAAGGGTGGCAAGCCATAGAACGCCGCCGCCAGCCCGATCGTCTCAGTCGAGGCGCGAAACACGAAACTGAGCGTCGAAAAGATCAGAATAAAGTCGACCCACGCCACAAACGACGTGCTGAACCTGATCGCGCACAAGCTCCAGTAGCCTTTGAAAGACGCGGGTGCCGTCAACCGTCGATCCGTCATTGCGTTCATTTTCCCCCTCCCGGCACTCAGCCCTCAGGCTTGGCGCATGGTGATCGGGCCCTCGGCATTGGCACCCTTCAAGACCAATCCGGAGGCGCTCATCAGTTCCTGCGTATACGGATGTTGAGGCGCCGCGAAGATCCGCCGGGCCGGGCCTTGCTCGACTACGCGGCCGTTTCTGATCACGATCAAATCGTGGGCCAGCGCATGTACCACCGCCAGGTCGTGGCTAATGAACAAATAGGTCAAACCGTGGCGTATTTGCAGCGAACGGAGCAATTCGATGATTTGCTTCTGCACCGTGCGATCCAGTGCCGAGGTAGGCTCGTCAAGCAGAATCAAGGCAGGCTCGAGCACCAACGCCCGCGCAATGGAAATGCGTTGGCGCTGGCCACCGGAAAACTCGTGCGGGTAACGATGCCGTGTCTCGGGATCCAGCCCGACTTCCTGCAGCACGCGAATGACCGCCTGCTCGCGCTCAACCGGCGTGCCGATATTGTGGGTGAGCAAGCCCTCGGCAATGATCTGCTCCACCGACATGCGCGGGCTCAAGCTGCCGAACGGGTCCTGAAACACCACCTGCAACTGACGCCGTAACGGGCGCATGGCGTCCTGGCTCTGCAAGGTCAGTTGGGTGCCCGCAAAGCGCACACTGCCCTGGCAATCCACCAGGCGCAAGATCGCCTGGCCCAGCGTCGATTTGCCCGAACCGGACTCCCCGACAATGCCCAGCGTCTTGCCCTTGAGCAGATCGAAGCTCACCCCGTCCACCGCCTTGATGTACTCGCGCTCACGTTTGAACAGCGGCTTGGGCAGCGGGAACCACACGCGCAGGTCATCCACGGTCAGCAAGAATTGATCGAACATCACCGGCACCGGTCGGCCACTGGGTTCGGCCTCGATCAACAAGCGGCTGTAAGGATGCTGCGGATGCTCGAAGAGTGTTTCGCAGTCCGCCTGTTCGACGATCTCGCCGCCGCGCATCACGCAGACCCGCTGCGCGATGCGCCGCACCAGATTGAGGTCGTGGCTGATCAGCAGCAAAGACATGCCCAAGCGCGCCTGCAAGTCGCGCAGCAGTTCGAGAATCTTTTGCTGCACGGTGACGTCCAGCGCGGTGGTCGGCTCGTCGGCGATCAACAGGTCCGGCTCATTGGCCAGCGCCATGGCGATCATCACGCGTTGGCGCTGACCGCCGGAGAGTTGATGAGGATAGGCCTTGAGGCGCTTGCCCGGCTCGCGTATGCCGACCATTTCCAGCAGTTCCAGCACCCTCGCCCGCGCCGCTTTGCCGCCCAGCCCCTTGTGCACCGCCAGTACCTCGCCGATCTGCTTTTCGACGGTGTGCAGCGGATTGAGCGAGGTCATCGGTTCCTGGAAGATCATCGCGATACGATTGCCGCGCAATGTGCGCAACTGCTTTTCAGAGGCGCCGACCAGGTCTTGACCCTCGAAACGGATAGTGCCGTTGGTACTGACCTTGGTTCCCGGCAACAAGCGCAGGATCGAATGAGCCGTCACCGATTTGCCTGAGCCCGACTCGCCCACCAGCGCCAGGCACTCGCCGCGACGAATGTCCAGATCAAGGCCGTGCACCACTTCGCGGTCCCCGAAGGCCACCTTCAGATCGCGGATTTCAATCAGGTTGTCAGTCATTTCAATTCCTTGGATCAAACGCGTCACGGCAGGCTTCGCCAATGAACACCAACAGCGAAAGAATCAATGCCAGCACGCAGAAGGCCGTCATGCCGAGCCAGGGGGCCTGGAGGTTTTTCTTCGCTTCGCCGATCAGCTCACCCAGCGAAGCCGTGCCCGCCGGCATGCCGAAGCCGAGGAAGTCCAGGGCGGTAAGCGTCGAAATGGCGCCGGTCAGAATGAATGGCAGGTAGGTCAAGGTGCTGGTCATCGCATTGGGCAGAATATGCCGGCGCATCAACGCGCCATTGGTCAGCCCCAAAGCACGCGCGGCCTTGACGTATTCCAGGTTGCGGCCGCGCAGGAACTCGGCACGCACCACATCGACCAGGCTCAGCCACGAAAACAGCGCCATGATCCCCAGCAACCACCAGAAGCTGGGCGCCACGAACCCAGACAGGATGATCAGCAGATACAGCACCGGCAGCCCCGACCAGATTTCCTGCAGGCGCTGGCCGAGCAAATCCACCAAACCGCCGTAATAGCCCTGCACGGCACCGGCGATCACCCCGATCAGCGTGCTGATCGCCGTCAGCAGCAAGGCAAACAGGATCGACACGCGCGCGCCGTACAGGGCGCGGGCCAGCACATCCCTGGCCTGCTCATCGGTACCCAGCCAGTTTTGCGCGCTGGGCGGGCTGGGCGATGGCGCGCTGAGGTCCCAGTTCACCGATTGCGGGCCGAAAGGGATCGGCGGGAATAGCATCCAGCCGCCCTTGCTGGCGATCAGGTCACGCACGAACTGGCTTGTGTAATCAGGCTCGAATGGCAGTTGCCCACCGAAGTCGGTTTCCTGATATTCGTGCAGGATGGGGTAATACATCTGGCCCTGATAGCTGACCAGCAGCGGTTTGTCATTGGCAAGCAACTCACCGCACAGGCACAAAACAAACAGCCCGACGAACAGCCACAACGACCACCAGCCGCGGCGATTGGCCTTGAAGGCGGCCAGCCGACGCCGGCCCAAAGGGGAAATACGCAGCATCAGGCAGCCCTCGCAGAGAAATCGATGCGCGGGTCGACCAGCGTGTAGCAAAGGTCGCCCACCAGCTTGATCAGCAAGCCGAACAAGGTGAACAGGAAAAGCGTGCCGAACACCACTGGGTAGTCCCTGGACACGGCCGCGTCGTAGCTCATGCGGCCGATGCCATCGAGGTTGAAAATGGTCTCGATCAGCAGCGAGCCGGCAAAAAACACATCGATCAGTGCCTGGGGAATGCCGGCCAGTACCAGCAGCATCGCGTTGCGCAGCACATGGCCGTAGAGCACGCGCTGCTCAGTGAGGCCCTTGGCCTTGGCCGTGGTCACGTACTGGCGGCTGATTTCGTTGAGGAAACTGTTCTTGGTCATGATGGTCAACGTCGCGAAGCCGCCGATCACCAGTGCGCTCACCGGCAACACCAGGTGCCACAGGTAGTCACCGATTTTGCCCAACGTCGATAGCTGGTCGAAGTTCTCCGATACCAGCCCCTGCACCGGAAACCAGCTAACGTAGCTGCCTCCCGCGAACACCACGATCAGCATGATGGCGAACAGGAAAGCCGGCATGGCATAGCCGATGATGATCATCGCGCTGCTCCACACATCGAACCGGCTACCGTGGCGCACCGCCTTGCGGATACCCAGGGGGATGGAGATCAGGTAGGTCACCAGCGTCGCCCACAGCCCCAGCGAGAGGGTGGTCGGCAGCTTCTGCATGATCAGCTCGGTCACCGGTGCGCCGCGGAAAAAACTGGTGCCAAAATCCAGCCGCGCATAGTGCCCAAGCATCAGCCACAAGCGCTCGTGCACCGGCTTGTCAAAGCCGTAATGGTGCCTGATCTCTTCGATCAGCGCGGGGTCCAGGCCCTGGCTGGAGCGGCTGCCGGCGCCCCCGGCCATCTCCCCGCCGCCACCGCCCACGCCCTGCTTGCCGGCGCCTTGCAGGCGCGCGATAGCCTGGTCCACGGGGCCGCCCGGCGCCGCCTGGACGATGACGAAATTGACCACCAGGATGCATAGCAAGGTAGGGATGATCAGCAGCAACCGACGGCAGATATAACGCAGCATCTCAGTGCACCTCCGGTGTGTGGGTCAAGGCGCTCATCTGCTGGTTGGTCAAAGGTGTGGCGCTGACCTGCCACCAGGTGTCGAGCCCTACGTCAAAGCTGGGCGCCACCTTGGGCATACCGAAACGATTGAGAAACACCGTCGGCGTGCCTTGGCTGTAGTAGTTCTGGATCGAGTAGTAGCCCCACTGCAGAACGCGATCCAGGGCACGGGCGTAGTGCACCATGTCGTCGCGGCTGCGGGCCTTGACCAGGCCATTGATCAGGCTGTCCACCGCCGGATCCTTGAGCACCATGAAGTTGGAGCTGCCGGGTTGCTCGGCGCTGGCCGACCCAAAGATGCTGTAGAGCTCCTGACCCGGAGAAATCAGCGGATCGCCACTGCGCGGAAAGGTCACCACGATCATGTCGTAGTCCCGGGCGTTCATCAGATTGTTGTACTGGCCGCCATCGATACGGCGCATCTCCAGGTCGATACCGATCTGCGCCAGCGTGCGTTTCATCGGCAGCACCAGGCGGTCGAAACCGCCCTGGCCATCGAGAAAGGTGAACTTGAGCTGCTCGCCCTGGGCGTTGACCATGCGGTTGTGCTCGGGGTGCCAGCCGGCTTCACCGAGCAGCTTGATGGCTTCGAGCTGTTTATCGCGGATGTAGCCACTGCCGTCGGTTTTGGGCGATTGATAGACCTGGGTGAAGACCTCATCGGGAATCTGCCCGCGCAGCGGTTCGAGAATGGCCAGCTCCTTGGCGTCGGGCAGCTGTGTCGCGGCCATGGGGCTTTTTGAGAAGTAGCTGTTCTGGCGGATGTAGAAGCCGCGCATCATGTGCTCGTTGGCCCAATCGAAATCCCAGAGCAAGGTCAGCGCCTTGCGCACGCGGCGGTCCTGGAACATCGGATTCTTGAGATTGAACACAAAGCCCTGCGCTGCCCACGGGCGCTGCTGCGCGAGGATCGCGCGCTGCAATCGTCCATCGGCGAGGATCGGGCTGTCATAGCCCACCGTGTAGCCACTGGACGAGAACTCGCGGTTGTAGTCGAAGGCCTGCGCTTGCAGGAGTTGGCGGGCAATCTCGGTATCGCCATAAAAATTCACGGCGACAGTGTCGAAGTTGTACATGCCGCGGCTGACCGGCAGGTCCTTGGCCCACCAATCCTTGACCCGCTCGAAGCTGATGCTGCGGCCCGGGTCGACCTTGCTGATCCGGTAGGGGCCGCTGCCCAAGGGCGGCACGAAGCCGCCGCCGCCGGCAAAATCGTGATCCTTCCAATAATGTTCAGGCAGTACCCGCATCGAGGCCAGGTCAAGCGCCAAGGTGCGGTTGAGGTTGCTCTTGAAATTGAAGCGTACCTGCAAGGGCCCCTCCACCACGACGTCCTGGACGTCGCCATAGAGCAGCCGATAGCTGAGGCTGGCCTTGGTCATCAGCAGGTGGAAGGTGTAGGCGACGTCCTCGGCGGTGATAGGTGTCCCATCCTGGAAACGGGCCTTGGGATTGAGATAGAAACGCATCCACATGCCGTCTGGATCGCGCTCCATTTGCTGGGCCACCAAACCGTATACGGTGTAGGGCTCGTCCAGAGAGCGATAGGCCAAGGGTGAATACAGCCACTCGTCGACCTGCACGACACCGGTGCCCTGGTCACTGGAAGGCATGATGTAGTTGAACTGGGCGATTTCTTCCGCGGAACGTGTCAGCGACCCGCCCTTGGGAGCCTCTGGATTGACATAGTCGAAATGCTGGAAATCGGCGCCGTACTTGGGCGCCTCGCCATAGACGGTCAGCGCCGTGACGGGAACCGCCTGGACACTGGCAGCCATCAGGCACAGCGTAGCGACCGCAAGCAGGCGCAACGCAGGAATACTGGGCAGTTGCATAACGGTGACATCCTCGAACGCAAACACTGGGCACCGGCGTAGTCCCTCGGCATATCGCCGAGGGGCATCGCCCGATGATCGAACGGGCTGCGCTGCAGCCCGACGAGCCTGGATCAGAAGTGGTACGTGGCCCTGGCGAACAAGGTCCGGCCCAGTGGATCGGTGTAGCGTGGGTCGTAGCCGCTCTGGAAGGTGTAGGCCTGGTTGGAAAACGGTGGATCGCGGTCGAAGACGTTTTTCACGCCCAAGTCGACGTCCAGGGTTTTCATGAAGGTGTAGCCCGCCGACAAGTCCCACAGCGAGTACGACGGTACACGGTCGTTGGTGGTGCGATCGTAGTCGTTGTAGCCGGTGGTGAAGCGGTTGGTCAGCGCGGCGCGGGCCGGGCCGAAATTCCACGAAGCGGTCAGGTTGTGCTTCCAGCGCGCAGCGACCCCGTACCCCTGAAAATCACCGACGCGGTCGATGTAGTTGCCGCCGATGGTCTGCTGGTAGTCGTAGCGAGTGACGTAGGTGCCTTGCAGGTCCAGGCCGAACTGGCCGACGCTGGTCTGCGGGAAGCGATAGTTGAGGCTGACGTCGACACCGCTGGTCTTGAGGTTCCCCAGGTTGGCCAGGCCGGTGACGATATGGTCGATGGAGCCATCGGCCGCGCGCACGATCCGGTCGCTGTAGGTTTCAGGATTGTTGAAGACTTCGGACTCGGGAAACTCTTCGATCTGGCCGGCGATCTTGATCCACCAGAAATCCAGGCCCATCGACAGATTGCGTACTGGTTGGTAAACGAAGCCCAGGGTCACGTTGCGGGCGGTTTCCGGGCTCAGGTTCTTGTTGCCACCGGTGCTGTTGAGAAACTGCTGGCCGCAGTCACGCCCACCATTGCCGCCGGGCCGCACGGTGCCGCCGGTGCACAGGCGCGGATCGTCATAGTTGCCCTGAGTGAACGTGGTGTAGGTCGGGTTGTTGAGTTCGTACAGCGACGGCGCGCGGAATCCTTCGCTGTAGGCGCCACGCATGACCAGCTCTTTGATGGGCTGATAGCGGAACGAGTACTTGGGATTGGTGGTGCTGCCGAAGTCGCTGTACTTGTCGTGGCGCACCGCCGCAGACAGCTCCAGGCTGTCGAACACCGGGACGTTGATCTCGGCGTATTGCGCGGTGATGCTGCGATCGCCCGCCACGGAGCTGTTGGGGTCGACGCCGAGGCTGGAGAGGTCACCTGCCCAGTCGTCGATCGACATGTGGAACTTCTCTTTGCGGTACTCGCCGCCCAGCGCCAGACCGACCGGGCCGGCACCGAACCAGTCACCGATTTCGCGGGTGACCTTGCCATCGATCGATGCCACGCGGCCGGTAGAAACCGCGTAGGTGCCGTGGTAGGTGTTGGCGTCGATAAATGCCTGGCCGGCATCGCTCTGGGCGCCGAAGGGGTTGATCAGACCACTCTGCAGGCCGGAGATCAGCGCCGAGTCACTGACGTAGCCGCTGGTGACCCGGTTGTAGACCTGATTCTGGTTGTAGCCGGCACCGACGTTGTAGTCCCAGCCGGAGACCGTACCGTCGAAGGTCAACTGGAAACGCTGGCTGGTGTTCTGATCCTTGCTCTCGCGGTCGCCCGCTGCAGTTTCGCGCCAGTTGACGCCGACCGGCTGGGTCGGATCGAGGGCAAAGTTGGTCGGCCCGGGGGTGATGCCGTTGCCTGGATAGTAGGGCGAGCTGGGGTCCAGGGTCAGGCCGGTCAGGGGCGCCGGAGCGACACTGACACTGTTGTTGTTGCGCGCCCAGAAGTAATCGAGGCTGACGTTATGGTCGTCGCCGAGCTTGCCCGTCGCCTTGCCGAAAAACGATGTGGATTCGGTCTGCGGCAGCAGGTCGATGGAGTTGCGCGTGCTGTAGCGGCAAACCCCGTTGCTGGCGATCTGGTTGGCGCCGGTGCAGGCCGGGCCCAACGGGTTGGCGGCGTTGTCGCCCTGGGTGTAGTTGGACGGAAAACTGGTGCCCGAGGTGCCATCCAGGCCGCGGCCTGGGACGTAGTCCTTGTCGAAGCTACGGTCGTTGGCATCGAGGTTTTGCTGGGTGCGGTAATTGAACACGCCCATGACGTTGAAGCGGTCTTTGTCCAGATCGCCAAAGCCCCAGGACCCGCTCATGTCCTTGCTGGCTCCGCCGCCACTGTGGGTGGGCGTATCGCCTCCAAGAGTCAGGGTACCGTCGGTGAGGGATTTCTTGGTGATGAAGTTGATCACCCCGCCGATCGCATCGGTGCCGTAGAGGGCCGAGGCGCCGTCGCGCAGGACCTCTACGCGATCAATCGCGGCAAACGGGATCATGTTCAAGTCGACTGCGCCACCTTGAGAGGTAGTGCCGGACATGGCGTTGTTGGCCAAGCGTCGGCCGTTGAGCAGCACCAGGGTCTTGTTGGCGCCGATGCCGCGCATGTCGGCGAAGCTTGCGCCGCCGGTGGCCATACCCACGGACCCGGCGGAGTTGCCGACCGAGTTGTTACCCGTCACCCGTTGCATCAGCTCGGCGGTGGTGGTGACGCCCTGCTTTTCCAGATCGGCGGTGCGCAAGATGGTGATGGGCACGGCGGTCTCGGCATCGACCCGGCGGATCGCCGAGCCAGTCACTTCGACCTTCTGCAACTGCGTGGTGACCGGCGCCGGCGCAATCACTGCGGCCTGCGCGGTATTGGTCTCTTCGGTGCTGTCTGCGGCATAGGCACTGCCCACGCCCATGGCCATGACATACAGCGGGACCATACGATGGCGCCGTACCGTGGCGACCAGGGGTTTGAGGGTAAAACCTGGGAAGCTCGTCAACATGGTGATTTCCGACTTTTCAGACGTTTAGTGGAATGGCCTTGTGAGCCCTCTTTGCTCCGGATGGGTTTTGCCTGCCCCGGAAAACTCCTTTGCTCCAATCAAGCCGCTCCCCTGCAGGGCCAAAAGGGGCTCCGCACGGGAATGCAACGGCAGGGTGTTGCGGGTTGCCGGACCTCAGCAGCGAAGTACCGGCGGGTGCGTCAACGCGTGGTCATTACCGAGATCTTGGTAATGCCCGAGCGCTCGATAGAGGCCATGGCCTTGGCTACTTGCCCATAGTTCACGCTGGTGTCGGCCTGCAACTGGACGCGCACGTCCGGGTCTTTGGCCTTGACGTCCAGCAGGCTTTTTTCCAGCAGTTCGGGCGCGACTTCGCTCTTGGCCAGGAAGAACTTGCCGTCCTGATCGACGCTGACCACCACCGGGTCCTTTTTCTCGGCAGGGGCCACGGCATCGGTCTTGGGCAGATTGACCTTGATGGCGTTGGTCATCAGCGGTGCAGTGACGATGAACACCACCAGCAGCACCAGCATCACGTCCACCAGGGGGGTGACGTTCATCTCGCTGAGGACTTCATCGGAGTCTTGAGTGGAGAAGGACATATCAGCTGGCCTCCCGCACGGCATGCGCTTGCTTGTGGGCGATGGGTTCACGGGTTACCGCGAAGGCGCTGCGCTGGGCGAGGCTGTCGAAGTCGTGAGCGAAGTCGTCCATGTCGGCCATGGCCAGCTTCAGGCGACGCAGGAAAAAGTTGTAGATCAGTACTGCCGGAACCGCTACGGCGATGCCGACCCCAGTAGCGATCAGCGCGTGGCCGATCGGTCCGGCGACCGTTTCAAGACTCGCTGAACCACTGGCGCCGATGCTTTGCAGCGCTTCCATGATCCCCCAGACGGTGCCGAACAAGCCGATGAAGGGCGCAGTGCTGCCGATACTGGCGAGCACGGCTTGCCCGGCTTCGAGGGCCCGTCGCTCCTTCTGCATCTGTTGGCGCAGGTTGCGCTCGAGGCGATCCTGGCGATTGATGGTGTGGGCCAGCTGCTGGGCAGTTCGAGGTGTCTCATCGCTGGCCATGGCTTCGAAGCCACTGTTGGCGATACGCGCCAGCGAACCTGGATACTGGGACGAATGCTCGGCGGCGGTGAGCAGGTCGGGAGCGCCCCAGAACGCTTTGCTGAACTGTTTGTTCTGGGTCTTGAGGCGCAGGTACTGGGCGGACTTGATCAGTAGCAAGCCCCAGCTCAATACCGAGAAAAACACCAGGGCCCAGAGGACACCCGGGACGATCATGGCAGAAATTGATGCGTTCATTGGCTACACCTCGTCAATCGTTCAAATGTGTTCAGTGCGTTAGTTATTGCGGCAACTTGAAGTCGATGGTCTGGGTCGCGAAGCCGTCAATCGGCGTATCGCCGCGCTTGGCCGGAATGAATTTCCAGTTGCGCACCGCTGCTACCGCGGCCTCGTCCAGCTGCGGCTTGCCGCTGGATCGGGTGACCTCGACGCTGCCGGCCCGACCGTTGGCCAAGACCTGGATGCGCAGCACTACCGTGCCTTCCCAGTTGCGGCGCAAGGCCAACGACGGGTATTCCGGCGGTGGATTGCCCAGGCTGGCGAGTCCTGATACGGCTGCCGACTCCTTGACCGGGCCAGGGGCAGCGGCAGGAGCAGGCGCCGCGGGGGTCGGGCTCGGCGGCGCGGGCGGAGCCGGTGTCGGCGTGGGTGCAGGCGGCGTAGGCGTCGGCTTGGGCGGTGGCGGTTTCTTCACCGGCTGCGGCTTGGGCACGGGCTTTGGCTTTTCCACCGGTTTTTCAACCGGCTTGGGCGGTGGCTTC
Source organism: Pseudomonas baltica (assembly GCF_031880315.1). Taxonomy (NCBI): domain Bacteria; kingdom Pseudomonadati; phylum Pseudomonadota; class Gammaproteobacteria; order Pseudomonadales; family Pseudomonadaceae; genus Pseudomonas; species Pseudomonas baltica. Next base: position 1,860,001 of record NZ_CP134771.1, read on the forward strand.
AGCGCATCCTCGTCCTCCTCCGGGGCCGGGGGCGGGGGTGGCGGCGGCGGTGGCGGTGGCTCAGGCGGTGGCGGCTCGGGTGCCGGCGGCGTCGGGCTGGTGAGCTCGACAGTCATTTCCGGAACCTTGGGCGCCACATCAGGCAACGGCGCCTTGCTCTGCTGAATCAACCACCAGGCGCCGCCGTGAATCAATATCGAAGCCGCCACCAACAACAGCACGTGCTGTTTTTTCAATGTACCGGGGCGCGAGGCATTCGCTTTGAAAGGAATACTCGGCCACGGCGCAACGGGATCACCGGCTAATGTAATCGGCGGGGGATTTCTCTTTACCGCGTCACTCATCAAATCTCCCTCGATTATATTAAGGGCAATAAGAGTCCGTTCGAACATATACAAAATGTTCGAATTACCTGAACGCCAGCCATAAGAATTCATACAGGCAGCAAAAAGCTCTGCCCGTCTGGCTCGCCATTAATCTTTTTTAAGTTAGTTACTGAGTCGGGTAATACGACATGACGATTCCTTGTTGACCAAGCTCCGAATGTATCCATGCGTTTCAGAATCGATACAGAGCAACGGGTATGCCAAGACGCCTTATCCAGAGCACTTGAGCGACGAAAAGCCTCCTCATGTCGCAATTTTGTAACTTTTTGTTAACAGAAATTTACCTTTGAAATGGGTTATTCGCCCAGCAGATTTGGCGCAAACGGCCGATCACTCAAACTTTTAGTGACCGATCAGTCACAAAACGCCTTTATAGTTTCATCGCAGCATCAGGTCGGTGTTGCACCAAACACTTTGCAGCGTGTCTTATTTGGGAGCACTCGGCCATTCCGATGAACCAATTAGTACATAATGCCCTTCGGCCATATATGTATAACTCGATCAGCACCGCACCTTTGATGGCCTCACCGCGACACTAAACCCCCTAACTAACTCGAAGTGAATCACTTTAAAACCGTACGCCCAAGATTGGCGCGCACGAAAAGTGAGCACACCGCCAAACCCACTTCGGCACGCTCGACACCGGCCTGACTGAAACACTGGATTCGACCACGGGCTCACGCCAACCAAATTTACTCGGCGATAGGGGGTCTGCTTCTATACCAACGTTCGGAAACGCCAGCCCGGCCGCTTCGGCCACGAACGATGGTCTGCCCCTCGATGATGCGGATACCTCCTGATGAAAGCCTTTGCCGCCCTCTACGCCGACCTTGATGCCACCACCTCCAGCAACGCCAAGCTGCAGGCCCTGCAGAGCTACTTCGCCCAAGCCGCGCCCGAAGACGCCGCCTGGGCGGTGTACTTCCTCGCCGGCGGCCGCCCTCGCCAGCTGATCCCCACGCGCCTGCTGCGCGAGCTGGTGACCCGGCTGTCTGGCTTGCCCGAATGGCTGTTCGAGGAAAGCTACCAGGCCGTCGGCGACCTCGCCGAGACCGTCTCGCTGGTGCTCCCGGAAAACCCCCACAGTGCCGGGCAGGGCCTGGCCTGGTGGCTGGAAGAGGCGCTGCTGCCCCTGCGCGGCCTGCCGCCCGAGGAGCTCGCCGAGCGCCTGCCGCCGCTGTGGGCCCAACTCGATCACCAAAGCCTGATGGTGTGCCTGAAACTGATCACCGGCAGTTTTCGCGTCGGCGTCTCCAAGTTGCTGGTCACCCGGGCGCTGGCGCAACTGGCCGATCTGGACAGCAAGCGCGTGGCCCAACGCCTGGTCGGCTACACCGATCTGTCGCACCGCCCCGTCGCGGCCAGCTACCTCAAATTGATCGCCCCCGAGTCCAGCGACGAGCATGCCCAGCGCGGCGGCCAGCCTTATCCGTTCTTCCTCGCCCATGCCCTGCAACAACCCGTCGAGCAGTTCGAAGCGCTCATAGGGCCGAGCAGCGACTGGCAAGTAGAATGGAAATGGGACGGCATTCGCGCGCAGCTGGTCAAGCGCGAGGGCCGCTTGTGGATCTGGTCGCGGGGCGAAGAACTGGTCACCGACCGCTTCCCCGAATTGCACAGTCTGGGCGCAAGCCTGCCGGACGGCACTGTGATCGACGGCGAAATCGTGGTGTGGAAACAGCCCGCCCGCGACACTGACAAAGCGCCCGAGGATTTCGCCCTCGAGCCTGCGAGTGACCACGACGCTCAAGACGCCCCGGCAGTACAGCCCTTCGCCCTGCTGCAACAGCGTATCGGCCGCAAGACCCTGAGCAAGAAGCTGCTGGACGAAGTGCCGGTGGTCCTGCTGGCCTACGACCTGCTCGAATGGCAAGGCAAGGACCAACGCAACATCGCGCAATGGCAGCGGCGCGAGGCCCTGGAGCGATTGGTGGCCAGCCAGGGCCAGGCGGTGTTACGGCTGTCCCCGGTCATCAGCGGTAACACCTGGGCCGAGCTTGCCGAGCTGCGGCAGGAATCCCGCCGCCTGGGCGTCGAAGGCATGATGCTCAAGGCCCGCGAGGCGCTGTATGGGGTCGGCCGCACCAAGGACATGGGCGTGTGGTGGAAATGGAAGGTCGACCCATTCAGCGTCGATGCTGTGCTGATATACGCTCAGGCAGGCCATGGTCGCCGGGCCAGCCTCTACAGCGACTACACCTTTGCGGTGTGGGATGGCCCGCCCGGCAGTTCCGAGCGCAACCTGGTGCCGTTCGCCAAGGCCTACTCCGGCCTGACCGATGCCGAGATGCGCCAGGTCGATGCGATCGTTCGCAAGACCACGGTCGAGAAATTCGGCCCGGTACGAAGTGTTACCCCCACACTGGTGTTCGAATTGGGTTTTGAGGGCATCGCCCTGTCCAAACGCCATAAAAGCGGGATTGCCGTGCGTTTTCCGCGCATGTTGCGCTGGCGCCACGACAAACCGGTCGACGAGGCGGACAGTCTGGAAATGTTACAAGACCTGTTGAGTTGAGGTTCGCGAGGCACCACAATGGCGCACAAATTTTGCCGTGCACCGTTAAGTGCACCTATATATACAGGCGCATACGTCGCTAAAAAACCATTCGGTCGAAACTGCGACGAAAAGCAATTCCCAGGCGCCGCGACACCGGTCCTTCCATGGACTATGGTGCGAATATTGCTATTACCCTGATGTCTGGCAATAGCCGGTAACAGAACTCGCGTGCTCGCACGTATTTTTGGTTTTCAAGGACCGCACAATGAAAAAAGCATTGCTGACCCTCTCTGCACTGGCTCTCTGTCTGTCTGCTGGTAGCGCGCTGGCCAAGGAATACAAAGAGCTGCGTTTCGGGGTCGATCCTTCCTATGCACCGTTCGAGTCCAAAGCCGCCGACGGCAGCCTGGTCGGCTTCGACATCGATCTGGGCAACGCCATCTGCACCGAGCTGAAGGTCAAGTGCAAATGGGTTGAAAGCGATTTCGACGGCATGATCCCGGGCCTGAACGCCAACAAGTTCGACGGCGTGATCTCGTCCATGACCGTGACCGAAGTCCGCGAGAAAGCCATTATTTTCTCCAACGAGCTGTTCTCCGGCCCAACCTCCCTGGTGTTCAAAAAAGGTGCAGGCCTGACCACCGATGTCGCCACCCTGAAAGGCAAGACCGTCGGTTACGAGCAAGGCACCATCCAGGAAGCCTACGCCAAGGCCGTCCTAGACAAGGCTGGCGTCAAGACCCAGGCCTACGCCAACCAGGACCAGGTCTACGCCGACCTCGTCTCGGGCCGCCTGGACGCCTCGGTGCAAGACATGCTGCAAGCAGAGTTGGGCTTCCTGAAGTCGCCACAAGGCGCCGGCTACGAAGTCAGCAAGCCGATCGACGACCCACTGCTGCCTGCCAAGACTGCCGTCGGCATCAAAAAGGGCAATACTGAGCTCAAGGCTCTGATCGACAAGGGTATCAAGGCACTGCACGATGATGGCACCTACGCCACCATTCAGAAGAAGCACTTCGGTGACCTGAACCTGTACAGCGGCAAGTAAGCGACACCTTGCATCAACGCCCGCTCCTCACGAGGGAGCGGGCGTTTTATCGAGCGCAAAAGGTTTGATCCATGTTTGATTCCCTGCTGCAAACCCTGGGGCTCACCTCCCTCAGCTTGAAGGGCTTTGGCCCGCTGCTGATGGAAGGCACCTGGATGACCATCAAGCTTGCAGTGCTGTCGTTGCTGGTGAGCGTGCTGCTCGGCCTGCTCGGCGCCAGTGCCAAGCTGTCCAGCGTCAAGGCCGTGCGTATCCCGGCGCAGGTGTACACCACGCTGATTCGCGGCGTGCCCGATCTGGTATTGATGCTGCTGATTTTCTACAGCCTGCAGACCTGGCTGAGCAATCTGACCGATGCCCTCGGCTGGGACTACATCGAGATCGACCCTTTCGCTGCCGGGGTCATCACCCTGGGCTTCATCTACGGTGCCTACTTCACCGAGACCTTCCGCGGCGCGATCCTCGCCGTGCCGCGCGGCCAGGCCGAAGCGGCCACCGCCTACGGCCTTAGCCGTGGCCAGCGGTTTCGCTACGTGATCTTCCCGCAAATGATGCGCTTCGCCCTGCCCGGCATCGGCAACAATTGGCAGGTGATGCTCAAGGCCACGGCGCTGGTGTCATTGATCGGTCTGGCCGACCTGGTGAAAAACGCCCAGGACGCCGGCAAGAGCACCTACGAGCTGTTTTACTTCCTGGTGTTGGCGGCGCTGATCTACCTGTTGATCACCAGCGCTTCCAACGTCGTCTTGCGCCGCCTGGAGCGCCGCTACAGCGCCGGTACCCGTGAGGCCGTCCGATGATCGAACTTCTGCAGGAATACTGGAAAGCCTTCCTTTACACCGATGGCGTCAACATGACCGGCCTGGCCATGACGCTGTGGCTGCTCAGCGCGTCGATCTTCATCGGTTTCTTCCTCTCCATTCCGCTGTCCATCGCCCGCGTGTCGCCCAGGTTCTGGGTACGCTGGCCGGTGCAGTTCTACACCTACGTGTTCCGCGGCACGCCGCTGTATATCCAGCTGCTGATCTGCTACACCGGCATCTACAGCCTCGAAGCGGTCCGCGACCAGCCGCTGCTGGGGCCGTTCTTTCGCGATGCCATGAACTGCACCCTGCTGGCCTTCGCGCTGAACACCTGCGCCTACACCACCGAGATCTTCGCCGGCGCCATCCGCAGCATGAACCACGGTGAAGTCGAGGCGGCCAAGGCCTACGGCCTGCGCGGCTGGAAGCTGTACGCCTACGTGATCATGCCCTCGGCGCTGCGCCGTTCGTTGCCGTACTACAGCAACGAAGTGATCTTGATGCTGCACTCCACCACCGTGGCCTTCACCGCGACCATCCCGGATATTCTCAAGGTCGCTCGGGACGCCAACTCGGCGACCTTCATGACCTTCCAGTCGTTCGGGATAGCGGCGCTCATCTACCTCGCCATCACCTTCACCCTCGTCGGCCTGTTCCGCTTGGCTGAACGTCGCTGGCTGGCCTTTCTCGGCCCGGCGCACTAGGAGCTGTCATGGAACATCGCACCCACAACCTGATCGCGCCGATGCCTGGCACCGCGCGGCAAATCCATAGTTTTCACTTCGCGCCCGACGCTGCAGCCGCCGGCAAGATCTACATCCAGGCCTCGCTGCACGCAGACGAGCTACCTGGCATGCTGGTGGGCTGGCACCTCAAGCAGCGCTTGCGCGAGCTGGAAGCCGAAGGCCGTCTGCGCCGTGAAATCGTGCTGGTGCCGATCGCGAATCCGGCCGGCCTGGAGCAGGTGCTGATGGACACTCCTCTGGGCCGCTACGAGCTCGAGAGCGGGGAGAATTTCAACCGCCGTTTCGTCGATCTCAGCCAGGTGGTCGGTGATGCCATCCAAGGCTTGCTCAACGATGATCCGCAGCACAACGCCAATCTGGTCCGCCAGCATTTGCGCGAGGCTCTGGAGCGCGAGGTGCCGAGCACGCAGTTGCAGTCCCAGCGTCTGACCTTGCAGCGCCTGGCCTGCGACGCCGAAATGGTGCTCGACCTGCACTGTGACTTCGAGGCCGTCGAGCACCTGTACACCACTCCGCAAGCCTGGCCACGGGTCGAGGCGCTGTCGCGTTACCTGGGTGCGCAGGCCAGCCTGCTGGCCACCGACTCGGGCGGCCAGTCGTTCGACGAATGCTTTTCGCTGGTGTGGTGGAACCTGCAACAGCGCTTCGGTGACCGCCTGCCGCTGAGCAGCTTTTCGGTGACGGTGGAATTGCGCGGCCAGCATGACGTCAGCCACCCGCTGGCGATTGCCGACTGCAAGGCGATCCTCGATTACCTGAGCCACTATGGCGCAATCGGTGGTGCGACCGAGTTGCTGCCAAAACTGCTGCAACCGGCCACCCCACTGGCTGCCGTCGAGCCGGTGACCACCTCGGCCGGCGGCCTGCTGGTGTTCTTCGCCGTGCCGGGCGACTACGTCGAGGCTGGCACGCTGATCGCCGAAGTCATCGACCCGATTTCGGACCAGGTGACCCCGGTCCATAACGTTCAAGCGGGCTTGCTCTACGCCCGCTCGCTGCGCCGCATGGCCACCGCTGGCATGGTCATCGCCCATGTCGCCGGGCATGAAGCCTACCGCAGCGGCTACCTTCTTTCTCCTTGAGGACTCCTTGCGCATGTACAAACTGACGATCGATGGCCTGCACAAGAGCTACGGCGACAACCAGGTGCTCAAGGGCGTCTCGCTCAAAGCCAAGACCGGCGACGTGATCAGCCTGATCGGCGCCAGCGGTTCGGGCAAGAGCACTTTCCTGCGCTGCATCAACTTCCTCGAGACCCCCAACGACGGCGCCATGAGCCTGGATGGCAAGCAGATCCGTATGGTCAGCGACGCCAATGGCATGCGCGTCGCCGACGCGGACGAACTGCAGCGCATCCGCACGCGCCTGGCCATGGTGTTCCAGCACTTCAACCTGTGGAGCCACATGAGCGTGCTGGAAAACATCACCATGGCGCCGCGCCGGGTGCTGGGCGTGGGCAAGCAGGAAGCCGAAGAGCGCGCGCGCCGCTATCTCGACAAGGTCGGTTTGCCGGCCCGAGTCGCCGATCAGTATCCGGCCTTCCTCTCCGGCGGCCAGCAGCAGCGGGTGGCGATCGCCCGCGCCTTGGCGATGGAACCGGAGATCATGCTGTTCGACGAACCGACTTCAGCGCTCGACCCGGAGTTGGTGGGTGAGGTATTGAAGGTGATCCAGGCGTTGGCCGAAGAAGGTCGCACGATGATCATGGTTACCCACGAAATGAGCTTCGCCCGCCAAGTGTCCAGCCAGATCATGTTTTTGCATCAGGGGCTGGTGGAAGAGCACGGCGAGCCGGCCGAGGTGCTGGGCAATCCGAAAAGCGATCGGCTGCGGCAGTTCCTCAGCGGCAATTTGAAGTAGTTATGCGTTGCCTATGATGGCCCCTTCGCGGGCAAGCCTGGCTCCCACAGATGCAGGCCGGTGGGAGCAAGGCTTGCACGCGAAAGGGTCGGCACAATCGACGAAGATCTGCAGTTGGCAGCAAATTCCAGGCAACTAATCCACCCACCTGCGAGTCTGTGAACTACCTACTACCGGAGTTCACCGCTCGCGCATGCCAGCCCCTCGCGATATAGCCAAGCACTGGTTCGCCGCCCGCGGCTGGAAGCCGTTCGCGTTTCAGAAGGCCGTGTGGGCCGCGGTCAAGCGTGGTGAATCCGGGTTGCTGCACGCCAGCACCGGCGCCGGCAAGACCTACGCCCTGTGGTTCGCCGCGTTGCAACATCTGGCGCCGCCGCCAGCGCCTGCCGTGGCGCCGGCAACCAAACGCAAACCGCCGATGGCGCCCCTGACCGTGCTATGGATCACGCCCATGCGCGCGCTGGCCGCCGATACCCTGCGCGCGTTGCAGCGGCCCATCGATGATTTGAACATCCCCTGGAGCCTCGGCCTGCGCACCGGCGACACCGGCAGCAGCGAACGCGCCCGCCAAGGCCGACGCTTGCCCAGCACGCTGGTGACCACCCCGGAAAGCCTGACCTTGTTGCTGACCCGCGAAAACGCTGCCACCGAGCTCGCCAGCGTGCGCCTGGTGGTGGTCGATGAATGGCACGAACTGCTTGGCAACAAGCGCGGCGTGCAGCTGCAACTGGCCTTGGCGCGCCTGCGCAGCTGGCAGCCTGGGCTGATGGTGTGGGGGATCTCCGCCACCCTGGGCAATCAGCTGCAAGCGCAGCAGGTGCTGCTGCCGGCCGGCGATGGCATCAGTGTGCAGGGCGAAAAGGCCAAGACCCTGCTGGTCGACACCCTGCTGCCGGAGACCATCGAACGCTTCCCTTGGGCCGGTCACATGGGCCTGCGGATGCTCAAGCAGGTCGCCGCGCAGATCGAGGCCTGCAACAGTTGCCTGGTGTTCACCAACACCCGCGCCCAGGCTGAAGTCTGGTACCAGGCACTTCTCGAAGCGCGCCCCGATTGGGCCGGGCTGATTGCCCTGCATCACAGCTCGCTGGCCCGTGAAACCCGCGACTGGGTCGAGCAGGCCCTCAAGGAGGGCCAGTTACGTGCGGTGGTGTGTACGTCCAGCCTGGACCTGGGGGTCGACTTCCTGCCGGTCGAGCGGGTACTGCAGATTGGCTCGGCCAAAGGTGTCGCGCGCCTGATGCAGCGCGCCGGGCGCTCTGGCCATGCCCCGGGACGGCCGTCAAGGGTGACCCTGGTGCCGACCCACAGCCTGGAACTGGTCGAAGCTGCCGCCGCACAGGCTGCGGTCGCCGCGCGCCATATCGAAGCCCGCGAGCCACCGCACAAACCTCTGGACGTACTGGTTCAACACCTGGTGAGCATGGCCTTGGGCGGTGGCTTCGAACCGCCGGCACTGCTGGATGAAGTGCGCAGCACCTGGGCCTACCGCGACCTGAGTGACGAGGAATGGACCTGGGCCCTGGCCTTCGTCCGCCACGGTGGCCATTCGTTGACCGCCTACCCGGACTACCAACGTGTCGCGCCTGACGCCGAGGGCCGCTGGCGCGTGCCGGACGCGCGCCTGGCCCGGCGACATCGCATGAGCATCGGCACCATTGTGAGCGATGCCAGCTTGCAGCTGAAATTCTGGAGCAAGGGCGGTGGCGGTCGCACCTTGGGCAACGTCGAGGAAGGCTTCATCGCTCGCCTGCGGCCCGGTGATGGCTTTCTGTTCGCCGGGCGCCTGCTGGAGCTGGTACGGGTCGAGAACATGACCGCCTACGTCAAGCGCTCGACCGCACGCAAGGCCGCCGTGCCGCGCTGGAATGGCGGGCGTATGCCGCTGTCGAGCGAATTGGCCGATGCGGTGGTGGCGCAGCTCGACGCCGCCGCTCGCGGTGAGTACCAAAGCCCCGCGCTGCAAGCCGTGCGGCCGTTGCTGGAGCTGCAAGGCCAATGGTCGGCGCTGCCGACTAGCCATACCCTGCTGGCCGAAACCCTCAAGTCCCGCGAGGGCTGGCATCTGTTTCTGTATCCCTTCGCCGGCCGCCAGGTGCACCTCGGATTGGCCAGCCTGCTGGCCTGGCGCCTGAGCCAGAGCAAGCCGTTAAGCTTCTCGATTGCCGTCAACGACTATGGCCTGGAGCTGCTCAGCGCCACAGCCGTGGATTGGCCGCAAGCACTTGCCAGCGACTGGCTCAGCCCGGACAACCTGCTGCACGACGTACTCGCCAGCCTCAACGCCGGTGAGCTGGCATTGCGACGTTTTCGCGAAATCGCGCGGATCTCCGGCCTGGTGTTCGGTGGCTACCCGGGGGCGCAAAAGAGCACACGCCAAGTGCAAGCCTCCAGCGGGCTGTTCTTTGAGGTGTTCAAGCAATACGATGCCGGTAACCTGCTGCTCGGTCAGGCTCAGGAGGAAGTACTGCGCCAGGAACTCGACGTGCAGCACCTCGAACACACCTTGCAGCGCCTGCAGCAGCGGCGCCTGGACATCCACTCGATCAAACGCGCAACGCCCCTGGCCTTTCCACTGATGGTCGAGCGCTTTCGCGAGAGCCTGAGCTCGGAGAAACTTGCAGACCGCATCCAGCGCATGGTCAATGACCTCGAACAGGCCGCAGGCCCTGAGGAAGGAGCATGACGGCCTATCACCCGATCAGTGTGGCCGGCACCGAGCTGTGGTTGCTGCCAGAGAAAGCCGCCTACTGGCCCGAGCAGAAAGTCCTGCTGGTCGCTGATGCGCATTTTGGCAAGGCCGCAGCCTATCGGCGCCTGGGCCAGCCGGTGCCCCATGGCACCACCCAAAGCAATCTGCTGGTGCTGGATCAGCTGCTGGCCCAGTACCCCAGCCAGGCGTTGGTATTTCTGGGCGACTTTCTTCACGGCCCAGGCTCCCACGCCATCACCACCTTGGCGGCGCTGGCGCAATGGCGGGTGCGACATCCACGGCTGGGGATCATTCTGGTACGCGGCAATCATGATCTGCGCGCCGGCGATCCGCCCGCCGAGCTCGGTTTCGAGGTGGTGACCGAGCCATTGCGACTCGGGCCGTTCGCCTTGCAGCACGAGCCCACACCGTGCCCCGGCCTGCATGTGCTGGCAGGGCACGTGCACCCGGTTTATCGGCTACGCGGCAAAGGCCGCCAGAGCCTGCGCCTGCCGTGCTTTCAGATCGGCACCGAGGTCAGCGTGCTGCCGGCCTTCGGCGCCTTTACCGGTGGTTACGCCGTGCAGCGCGAAGCCGGGGTGCGCCTGTTCGTCAGCGGCGACGGGCGGGTCTGGCCGATCAGTGACGGGCCACCGGCCATGGATACGCCAGCCAGCGCTGAAATCGCTGGCTGAAACGACCGCTGGCGATGTCCTGATGCAGCCATTGGTCAACGTACTGTTTGAGCACGATGTCCTGCGGCAACAAGGCCGCCTTTTCAGAGAAATCGAACGGTTTGTCCGGGTGCACGGCGCACAGCTCAGGGTGCAGTTTCTGTTGCAGGCGCGTCTCCACCGCATCGGTCATCATCAGGTCGGCTTTGCCGTCGACGATCTGCTGGAAGATGGTGACGTTGTCCTGATGCACGATGATCTGCGCCTGCTTGAGTTGCGCACGTGCAAACTTCTCATTGGTGCCGCCCGGATTGACGATGGCCCGCACGTTGGGTTTGTCGATCTGCGCCAGGGTCTGGAACTTGCTCTGGTTCTTGCACAAGGTGATCGGGGTCTTGCCGTCGCGCTGATAAGGCTCGGAGAAGAACGCCTGCTTCTGGCGCTCCATGTTCACCGAAACGCCACTCAGGGCCAGGTCGTAACGATCGGCCTGCAGGTCGGCCATGAGCGTCGGCCAGGTGGTGGGCACCAGTTCCAGCTTGACCCCCAGTGAATCGGCCAGCCCCTGGGCGATCTCGATATCGAGCCCGACGAAGCTGTCGTTGTCGCCGTTCCGGTAACTGAAGGGCTTGTAATCGCCAGTAGTACCGACACGCAGGGTGCCGCGAGCGATGATCTGTTGCAAATGGTTGCTGGCAACAGGAGTGGTCACCGCAGCGGGTGCGGAGATGGGTGCATCCGCAGCAAAACCCGGCGTGCCAAACAGCACGCCAAGGGGCAATAGGCCGATGGCACAGAAACGCGCGGTACGCTTGAATCGAGAAGACGAAGACATGGCAGACCTTGTTGTCGGGATTATCTGAACGCCTCAAGGGGCGCCGAGCAGATTAGCCGACAACAGGCGTGCTTTGACAGACCGATGAATCACGCCACTGGCGCAGGTGGGGCTTCATCCGGCTGGGTGGGGCTGCCAGGTTCACTAGGCTGAGGGAAATCGGGGTTGGGGTCCGGATCCGGCTGACCGGGTATGCCACCGGCCAGGTGGGCGTAGGGATCTGCAAGCAATGACCAGGCAAGCATGCCGATCTGGTTGGGTTGCAGTTTGGCCAGTTTGGCGCTGATGGTCGGGTCGATTTTCATAGACACTCCTGAGCAATGGCCCCACTCGCAGCAACGATTGGGGGCAGTTCGCTCAATAGAGTGCGTTTTCGGCGACTAATTCCGTCGCTTCGTCGGCCCGTCGCGGGGTCAGGTGCGTGGCAGCGTGACGCCACGCTGGCCTTGGTACTTGCCGCCGCGGTCCTTGTAGGACACTTCGCATTCCTCGTCCGACTCCAGGAACAGCATCTGCGCCACCCCTTCGTTGGCATAGATCTTCGCCGGCAAGGTGGTGGTGTTGGAGAACTCCAGGGTCACGTGGCCTTCCCATTCCGGCTCCAGGGGCGTGACGTTGACGATGATGCCGCAACGGGCGTAAGTGCTCTTGCCCAGGCAGATGGTCAGGACGTTGCGCGGAATGCGGAAATACTCGACGGTACGGGCCAGCGCGAAGGAGTTGGGCGGAATGATGCAGACGTCGCTTTTGATGTCGACGAAGCTCTTCTCATCGAAGTTCTTCGGATCGACAGTGGCCGAGTTGATGTTGGTGAACACCTTGAATTCGTCGGCGCAACGCACGTCGTAGCCATAGCTGGACACGCCGAAGGAGATGACGCGATCAGCGCCCTCGCCGCGCACCTGGCGCTCGACGAAAGGTTCGATCATGCCGTGCTCTTGCGCCATGCGGCGAATCCACTTGTCCGATTTGATGCTCATGGCGGGCTGTCCTGAATAACGAGGTGAATAGCGAGGTGAAGAAAATCTGACCGGCATCTTACCGGGCCCGGCTCGCAGGTTAAAGGACCTGCGCCATATGCTGGCGAACGCTGCGACGCTTGGGCCCCGCGCCATGTGTGGCAGTTGGCCACACCTGTGCCGCCGAAAGCCGCTCATTTGGCGGCTCGCAGGGCTGCCAAAGAAACTTATGTCACGAAATACTGCAAAGCACGCTAAAGGTTATTGGCACCTCTCCGAAAAAGGTTTAAGGTGGCGTCACTGTGTTGCTTATGTCTCTGAGAATCTCTACACGATGTTTTACATCTTCACGAATTTTCCTGCTCTTTGCACTCAGTCTCGGCCAGGGCATTTCCTGAACCGCAGTTAACTTTGTCCAAGGAGATACACCATGTCCAATCGCCAAACCGGTACCGTTAAGTGGTTCAACGATGAAAAAGGCTTCGGCTTCATCACTCCACAATCCGGTGACGACCTGTTCGTTCACTTCAAAGCTATCCAATCTGACGGCTTCAAAAGCCTGAAAGAAGGCCAACAGGTCTCTTTCGTCGCTACCCGCGGCCAGAAAGGCATGCAAGCTGAAGAAGTAACAGTTATCTAACTGCTGCTTCAAAGCTTGGAAGAGCCCCGCCCCTTAAAAGGCGGGGTTTTTTCTTGCCTGCAGGATTGTGGTGCTGCTGCCGGCCTCTTCGCCGCCGAACGCGCAACCTTGCTCCCACATGTGGTAGCAAGGCCTGCACGCAGAGGGGCCGCAAAGATCAGTGCATCAGTCGTCTGAGACGCTAATGGTCGGCATCGCCGGGCTGGCCGCAGCCTGCAGCACCAGGCGCGCACCCACCTGACGAGCCAGTTCCTGATAGATCATGGCGATCTGACTGTCCGGTTCGGCGATCGCGGTGGGCTTGCCGCTGTCGGCCTGCTCGCGGATCAAGATCGACAGCGGCAGCGAGGCCAGCAACTCGACCCCGTACTGGCTGGCCAGCTTCTCGCCGCCGCCTTCACCGAACAGATGCTCGGCATGGCCGCATTGCGAGCAGATGTGCACGGCCATGTTCTCGACCACGCCCAGCACCGGAATGTTGACCTTGCGGAACATCTCGACACCCTTTTTCGCATCCAGCAGTGCCAGATCTTGCGGCGTGGTGACGATCACCGAGCCACTGACGGGCACCTTCTGCGCCAGGGTCAGCTGGATATCACCAGTACCCGGAGGCATGTCGATGACCAGATAATCCAGGTCATTCCAGGCCGTTTGGGTGATCAATTGCAGCAATGCCCCAGAGACCATCGGCCCGCGCCAGACCATCGGCGTGTTGTCGTCGGTCAAAAAGGCCATGGACATCACCTCGACGCCGTGAGCCTCGATCGGCACGAACCACTTCTGCTCCTTTACCTTGGGCCGGGTACCTTCGGCGATACCGAACATCACACCTTGGCTGGGGCCATAGATATCCGCATCGAGAATGCCCACCCGCGCGCCTTCGCGGGCCAGCGCCAATGCCAGGTTGGCCGCCGTAGTCGACTTGCCGACGCCGCCCTTGCCGGAGGCCACCGCGATGATGTTCTTGACGTTGGTCATGCCAGGTATCTGCGCCTGCGCCTTGTGCGCGGCGATCACGCACGCGACCTCGACCTGCGCCGATGACACGCCGTCGAGGCCTTCAATGGCCAGCTGCAGCATCTGCGCCCAGCCAGACTTGAACAGACCGGCGGCATAGCCCAGCTCGAGCTGCACCCGGACTCTGCCTGCGTCGATGTCGATGGCGCGCACGCAACCGGCACTGACAGGGTCCTGATTCAGGTAAGGATCGGTGTATTGACGAAGGACGGCTTCCACCGCTGCGCGGTTGACGGCGCTCATGGACACTCCCGGAAATAAAGACTGAGTAAAATAGGCGGCTATCCTAGCGCTTATCACCGCACATCAACAGCGACACGGCCAATGCTCGGGGATGAAAAAAAACGCCTTGGGCTTTATAGTGGTCGGTCTTCGATCCCGTTCAAGTAGCCGAGCCCCATGTCCGAGCCCCGCAAGATTCTCGTCACCAGCGCCCTGCCCTATGCCAATGGTTCCATCCATCTTGGCCACATGCTCGAGTACATCCAGACCGACATGTGGGTGCGTTTCCAGAAGCACCTTGGCAATCAGTGCACTTATGTCTGTGCGGACGACGCTCACGGTTCGGCCATCATGCTGCGCGCCGAAAAACAGGGCATCACCCCGGAACAGCTGATCGACGAGGTCAAGGCCGAGCACAGCGCCGACTTCGCGGATTTTCTGGTCGACTTCGACAACTTCCACTCGACCCACGCCGAAGAAAACCGCGAGCTGTCGTCGCAGATCTACCTCAAGCTGCGCGATGCCGGGCACATTGCCACTCGTTCGGTGACTCAGTATTTCGACCCGGACAAGAAAATGTTCCTGGCCGACCGCTTCATCAAGGGCACCTGCCCCAAGTGCGGCACCGAAGACCAATACGGCGACAACTGCGAGAAATGCGGTGCGACCTACGCCCCGACCGAGTTGAAGAACCCCAAGTCGGCGATCTCCGGAGCGACACCGGTGCTCAAGGACTCGGAACATTTCTTCTTCAGGCTCAGCAGCTTCCAGGACATGCTCAAGACCTGGACTCGCAGCGGCAGCTTGCAGGACGCCGTCGCCAACAAGCTCGCCGAGTGGCTGGACGCCGGTCTGCATGACTGGGACATCTCCCGCGACGCGCCATACTTCGGCTTCGAGATCCCTGACGCGCCAGGCAAGTATTTCTACGTGTGGCTGGACGCACCGATCGGCTACATGGCGAGCTTCAAGAACCTCTGCGCGCGCCGCCCGGAACTGGACTTCGACGCCTACTGGGCCAAGGACTCGACTGCCGAGGTGTACCACTTCATCGGCAAGGATATCGTCAACTTTCACGCGCTGTTCTGGCCCGCCATGCTCGAAGGCGCCGGCTATCGCAAGCCGACCGCACTCAACGTGCACGGTTACCTGACCGTCAACGGCCAGAAGATGTCCAAGTCGCGCGGCACCTTCATCAAGGCCCGCACCTACCTGGATCACCTGGCGCCGGAATACCTGCGTTACTACTACGCCTCCAAACTGGGCCGCGGCGTCGACGACCTCGACCTCAACCTCGATGACTTCGTGCAGAAGGTCAACTCCGACCTGGTCGGCAAAGTGGTCAACATCGCCAGCCGTTGCGCCGGATTCATCCATAAAGGCAATGCGGGCACCTTGGTCGCCGGCAACGCCGCGCCCGAGTTGACCGACGCCTTCCTGGCCGCCGCGCCAAGCATCGGCGAGGCCTACGAAAATCGCGATTTCGCCCGTGCCATGCGCGAAATCATGGCCCTGGCCGACCGTGCCAACGCCTGGATCGCCGAAAAGGCGCCGTGGTCACTGGCCAAGCAGGAAGGCAAACAGGATGAAGTCCAGGCCATCTGCGCCTTGGGCGTCAACCTGTTCCGTCAACTGGTGATCTTCCTCAAGCCGGTGCTGCCGAACCTGGCCGCCGACGCCGAAGCTTTCCTCAACGTCGCGCCGCTGACCTGGGACGACCACAAGACTCTGCTGGCCGATCACCCGCTCAACCCGTTCAAGGCGCTGATGAACCGTATCGACCCGGTCAAGGTGCAAGCCATGAGCGACGCTTCCAAGGAAGACCTGGCCGCGAGCGATACAGGCGCGCCTGCCGCCGGTAACGGTGAACTGCTCAAAGAGCCACTGGCTGCCGAGATCGAGTTTGACGCCTTTGCCGCCGTCGACCTGCGCGTCGCGCTGATCCTCAAGGCCGAAGCCGTCGAGGGCGCCGACAAGCTGCTGCGCCTGACGCTCGACATCGGCGATCAACAGCGCAACGTGTTCTCCGGCATCAAGAGCGCCTACCCCAACCCCGCCGAACTGGAAGGGCGGCTGACCATGATGATCGCCAACCTCAAACCGCGCAAAATGCGCTTCGGCATGTCTGAAGGCATGGTGCTGGCTGCGGGCCCAGGTGGCGACGAAATCTACCTGCTCAGTCCGGACAGCGGCGCGAAACCGGGCCAACGCATCAAGTAGCCCGCGTGCCGACCTGGCAGACACCAGGTCGGCTTGGTTGCCCTATCCAGCCCCTTCCATTCGACCGATCCCATGAGCCTGATCCAACGCATCGATGCCCTGCTGCCGCAAACCCAATGCGGCAAATGCGGCCATCCGGGCTGCAAGCCCTATGCGCAAGGCATTGCTGCCGGCGAGCCGATCAACCGCTGCCCGCCGGGCGGCAGCGAAACCATTGCCGCCCTCGCCGAACTGCTGCACATCCCCGTCATCGAGTTGGACCTGCAACGGGGCGATGCCCCAGCCCAGGTCGCCTTCATTCGCGAAGCCGAGTGCATCGGTTGCACCAAATGCATTCAGGCCTGCCCGGTGGATGCCATCCTCGGCGCTGCCAAGCAGATGCATACCGTATTGATCGACGAATGCACCGGCTGCGACCTGTGCGTGGCGCCATGTCCGGTCGACTGTATCGATCTGATCCCGCTGGCCGCCCTGAAGCAGCCAGTGATCGCCTTGGTCGGCGACCTGGCCCTGGCACCTATCCAGCGGCAACTGCGCACTGACAAACGCGATCAGGCCCGGCGACGCTTCGAAAATCGCACCGCCCGCCTGCAACGCGATCTGCAGCGCAAACAGGCGGCCCGACAGTCCAGGCTCGCGGCGTCTGCCGTGCCTGATACCGCCGTGCGCCCAGTCTCAGGTACGCCCCTCTCGGCGATCGAGCGGATCAAGGCGCAAAAGGCCTTGGCCCAGAACACCGCGCTGAAACAGGCAAAAATCGCCGTGGCCATGACCCGCGCTCAAGTCAACAAGACTCGCCAGGCCTACGATTCGCCGCCGACCGCCGAACAGTTCGCGCGCCTGCAGACCTTGCAGGATGAACTCGACGCGGCCGAAGCCAACCTGCTGCGCTTGCAACCCCCTACCCTTGCCCCTACTCAGGATTGCCGACCGCGATGAATGCGCTCAAACGCCGAGAAATGTTCCGCCGCTGGCACGAGGACAACCCCGAGCCGAAAACCGAATTGGCCTACAGTTCGGCGTTCGAGCTGCTGATCGCGGTGATCCTGTCGGCGCAGTCCACGGATGTCGGGGTCAACAAGGCCACTGCCAAGTTGTATCCCGTGGCCAATACGCCGGCGGCCATCTACGCGCTGGGTGTGGAAGGACTGTCGGAGTACATCAAGACCATCGGCCTGTACAACAGCAAGGCCAAGAATGTCATCGAGACCTGCCGCCTGCTGGTGGAGCTGCATAACGGGGAAGTGCCGCAGAGCCGAGAAGCCCTCGAAGCACTGCCAGGGGTCGGGCGAAAAACCGCCAACGTGGTGCTCAACACCGCGTTCAGGCAACTGACCATGGCCGTAGACACCCACATTTTCCGCGTATCGAATCGCACCGGACTGGCTCCCGGCAAGAATGTGGTGGACGTTGAAAAAGCCCTGATGAAATTCGTGCCCCGCGAATATTTGCTGGATTCCCATCACTGGCTGATCCTCCACGGCCGCTATGTATGCCAGGCGCGCAAGCCCCGTTGCGGCAGTTGCCGAGTCGAAGACCTGTGCGATTACCGGTTCAAGACCTCGGACGATTGAGGCTCCCATGACCGTTCGTTAGCTATTCATTGGTTCTTTATAGAAAAAGCGCATCACTCGATTGAAAAAATCTTTTTCCCCCGGTCACCGAATATCGCTATAAGAGGCGCCAACGGCCCATGCCTGGAGAGGACAGATGAGCACTGGTAAAGAACAACTGGATGTTGACGAAGATTTTGTCGCGGGCGATAACGACGAGGCCGAGGCACCGGTGGAAGTCGCGAAGACCAATTTGAGCAAACGCCGCACCATCGATAACCTGCTTGAGGAACGACGGCTGCAAAAACGCCTGGCCGATCTGGACTTCGATATCTAGCAACCGGCGCCTGCGAACGGCCCACTGTTGGCGACATTGCGCCTATCCCTCGCTGGCGTCCGGCGGCGACATGTGCCTGCATCGCTCAAACGAGGCCATTGCGCTGGGCGAGCTCTATCAGATCTACCAGCGAGCGGGCATTGAGCTTGCTTAGCAGCCGAGTCTTGTAGGTACTCACCGTCTTGTTACTGAGGCACATGCCCTCGGCGATCTCCTTGTTGCTCTTGCCTTGAGCCAACTGCTGCAACACCATCATCTCTCGCCCGGACAGGCGGTCGACCATGTCTGCCTCAGAGGCATTCGCCATGTCGGCTCGGACCGAATGCAAGGCCTGATTGGGAAAGTAACTGTACCCGGAGAGGACCGCCCTGATGGCGCTCAGCAGCTCCGTGAGGTTCTGCTCCTTGCACACGTACCCCGCCGCACCAGACTGCATGCAACGTCCGGAAAAGTGTCCTGGCGTCTGCGAGGTCAGCACCAGCACCTTGACGGGCGGGGCATGAACTGGCGCCGTCAGGCGATGAATGACCTCAAGCCCGCCAAGCCTGGGTATACGTATATCGAGGATCACGATGTCCGGCTTGTGTTCCCGCGCCAGCTGCAGAGCATCGACGCCATTATCGGTTTCCGCCACCACCTCGTAGCCGTGCCGTTCCATCAGCATGCGCACCGCCAGGCGAACGACCGGATGATAATCCACGATCAGCACTCTATTCATGGGGCATCCAAATTTCGCTGTTAGAATTTTTAGAGCGCGCAAGATAGCGCAGTCTTTCTTCCGTTTGCATCGCAGTACTCCATCCAACTAGTGGTTGAGACGATTCCTACAACAGCGAACGAATTTTCCTACAGAATATCTTTCCGATATCACCGTAAAGCATCGTCAGCCGGCCTCGCCAACAGCTATCTCCGCGCAAGCCCAAACGGTACACAAGCGTTTAGTGATCAGCAAACGACTTGACATCAGCAATCTTCACAAGGCGTTACCGAGCATCAGGTATAACTTCTAAATGTTTTAACTTGTTATTCCATTTCAAGAAGCAGGCCACCGATTCAATGCGCTATCTATGTACGGGGTCGCTCCGCCAAGGGATTGAGACAATCGAGAAAACCACTCGCGCACCTCTGAATAGAGCCTGACGCTGCACCGCGAAGCACGCAGACTGGCTCGACAGACATTGACCAGCAGACAGTGCCGCATCGACCTGGAGCGCCAACTCATGGAAAGCACGCAACTAGCCAAAAGCCCGCTGACGATCATTGCAATATTTGCAGCGACAATAGAAGCCTCTGCGCTTGCATCACTGCCACTGCTCGAATCGGACAATCAATACATATATACGTGGTTCCTGATTGGCTTCCCGCCTTTTTTGACACTGCTGTTTTTTGTGACACTTAATTTCAACAATCGGGCACTCTATTCACCGTCAGACTTTACTGACCAGGAGAACTTCCTGAAGACCCAAAATACCAGCAAGGAAGCGCCTGCCGGCGTTTCCGGCACTGCCACTGATTACAATCAATTGGCCATTGCCGCCCGCGCCGCGAGCAAGATCGCCGAGTCGGCTTACCTGCCATTACCCGGTGGGTTGGTGCATGTCATCGACTGCCAGCATGTCAGGGACCGCCACCACTGCTTCGAACTGATCGAGAAAATCAGCGCGCTGTCTCGGGCCAGTGATCAGCAGACGGTGGATAGCCAAGTGGTGATATTGGTCAGCAGCGATCGGCTGGGCACTTGATGTACCAGGCAGGCCTCCCGACCAATAGCCCGAAACGAAAAAGCCCCGGCATGAGCCAGGGCTTTTTCAGTCAGCAACCGTCGATCAGAACAGTTTGCGACCTTTGTTTGCAGCAATACGCATGCGCAACGCATTGAGCTTGATGAAGCCCGCAGCATCCGCCTGGTTGTAGGCGCCGCCATCTTCTTCGAAGGTAGCGATATTGGCGTCGAACAGCGATTCGTCGGACTTGCGCCCGGTAACGATAACGTTGCCCTTGTACAGTTTCAGGCGAACCACGCCATTCACGTGCGCCTGGGAGGCGTCAATCATCTGCTGCAGCATCAGACGCTCCGGGCTCCACCAGTAGCCGGTGTAGATCAGGCTGGCATACTTGGGCATCAGCTCATCCTTGAGGTGCGCGACTTCGCGGTCAAGGGTGATGGACTCGATGGCGCGGTGCGCGCGCAGCATGATAGTGCCGCCCGGGGTTTCGTAGCAGCCACGGGACTTCATGCCCACGTAACGGTTTTCGACGATATCGAGACGGCCGATACCGTGTTCGCCACCAATACGATTGAGGGTCGCGAGCACGGTGGCCGGGGTCATCTCGACGCCGTCGAGTGCCACGATGTCACCGTTGCGGTAGGTCAGCTCCAGGTACTGCGCCTGATCGGGCGCCTTCTCCGGGGAGACGGTCCAACGCCACATGTCTTCTTCGTGCTCGGTCCAGGTGTCTTCCAGCACGCCGCCTTCATAGGAGATGTGCAGCAGATTGGCATCCATGGAGTAAGGCGATTTCTTCTTGCCGTGACGCTCGATCGGGATAGCGTGCTTTTCAGCGTAATCCATCAGTTTCTCGCGGGACAGCAGGTCCCACTCGCGCCACGGAGCGATCACCTTGACGCCCGGCTTGAGGGCATAGGCGCCCAGCTCGAAACGCACCTGGTCGTTGCCCTTGCCGGTCGCACCATGGGAGATGGCGTCGGCGCCGGTTTCGTTAGCGATTTCGATCAGGCGCTTGGCGATCAGCGGACGAGCGATGGACGTACCGAGCAGGTACTCGCCTTCATAGACGGTGTTGGCGCGGAACATCGGGAACACGAAATCGCGCACGAACTCTTCGCGCAGGTCGTCGATGTAGATTTCCTTGACGCCCATGGCCTGAGCCTTGGCGCGTGCCGGTTCGACCTCTTCGCCCTGACCCAGGTCAGCGGTGAAGGTCACGACTTCACAGTTATAAGTATCCTGCAGCCACTTGAGGATCACCGAAGTGTCCAGGCCGCCGGAATACGCCAGAACGACCTTGTTTACGTCCGCCATGCCATCACTCCACGGGGTTGTACGGAAAACCGCTGATTCTACCGTCCAAACCCGTGAAATTACAGTGGCGCGACAGCCAATGACGACAAAGCGACGGTTTATTGTGTTTTTCTGCGCTGCATTCCGCTGTGGCAGTGAGCTCTGCCCGCGAGGCTTCGCGGGCAGAGCTCACTGCCACAGGGTTCAGGGTTTGGCAGGTGTGGTGGGCTTGGCCGGTGCCGCGGCGGCTACGGGAGGGGCTGCGGCAGGTGCAGCCGGTACCGCAGGCTTGGCGGGTGTCACCGGTATCACCGGCGCCGCCGAGGCAGGCGCTTGCGCACTGGGGACGGGCGTCGGCGGCATGACGAACGGCGCAGGAGCGGCTTTCTGCTCGCCCGTGACACGCTCAAGCTCGATATTCACCCGACGGTTTCGGGCACGGTTGGCCGGCGAATTGTTCGGCACCAGCGGAAACTGCTCGCCATGGAAGCGCATGACGATATGCTCTTCCGGTACGCCATTGGCCTTCAGGTACTCCATGACCGCCAGTGCGCGACGGCGTGACAGATCGCGGTTGGTCAGGCGATTGCCGCTGTTGTCGGAGTGACCATCGAGCTCGACATGGTTGACGGTCGGGTCGGCCTTCATGAACGCCAGAATCACGTCCAGATGTTTCTTTGCTGCGGCGTCCAGCTCGATGTCCTTGGGAAAGCCGACCTGGGATTCGCGCACCTGGTCGAAGTTCATCGACAGCAACTTGCCAGCGCAGATCTGGAAATCACCGTAGGCTTTGCTGAAATTGATCGGCAACACCCGCACTTCAGTACCCCGCGGGCCCTCACCGGCACCGCTGCGCACCACCACGCTGCGGCCTTCGAGCAGGCCGTTGAGCAATCGGCTGGCCTGCCCCTGGGTGCTGCTCAACAGATTGTCGCCCGCGCCCAGGCGCACCGCACCGAGGTTGATGTCGTTGCGCCCAGGCTGCCAGGCAGCAGCGGCGGCCAGTAACGTCGCTGAGCCGCTGCCCAGCATGGACGAGGTCGAGGCCAGGTGAAAAGTGGCCTGCTCGCCGGCACGGCGCACAAAGGCGCCGCTGCCGAAACCGCTGACTGGTTGGGTCAAGCGGCACTCGAACTGATCGCCGTCGACCGTCCAGGCCGCATTCTCCATGCGTGTCTGGAAGGTCAGCGCCATGACAGGCAAGCTGGCGAATGCAGTGAATAAGGCTAGATAGAGCTGGCGCACGGGAGACTCCCCTGATTGCTTTTACATACTCTGGGGATATCGGTCGGTTGTGGCAAAACTTGATAGCGAGTGCCTGGACCGCCGTTTTCCGGTAGCATTCGCCGGGAGTTCGACCCGCCTGGAATCCCCAATGTCCGACCGCCTGACCCTCCTGCGTCCCGACGACTGGCACATCCATCTTCGAGATGGCGCAGTGCTTCCCCATACCGTAGCCGACGTGGCCCGCACCTTCGGGCGCGCGATCATCATGCCCAACCTGGTACCGCCGGTGCGCAACGCCGCCGATGCCACCGCCTACCGCCAGCGCATCCTCGATGCCCGCCCGGCCGGCAGCGCGTTCGAGCCCTTGATGACGCTGTACCTCACCGACCGCACCCAACCCGAAGATATCCGTGCGGCCTTTGCCACCGGCTTCGTGCGCGCTGCCAAGATGTACCCGGCTGGCGCCACCACCAACTCGGATTCCGGGGTCACCCACCTCGACAACATCAGCGCCGCCCTGGAAACCATGGCCGAGCTGGGCATGCTGTTGCTGGTGCACGGTGAAGTGACCCGTGGCGAGGTCGACGTGTTCGACCGCGAGAAACTGTTCATCGACGAGCATCTGCGCCGTGTGGTCGACCGTTTCCCGACGCTGAAGATCGTCTTCGAACATATCACCACCAGTGAAGCCGCGCAGTTCGTCACCGAGGCCCCGGCCAACGTCGCCGCGACCATCACTTGCCAGCATCTGTTGTACAACCGCAACCACATGCTGGTGGGTGGGATTCGCCCGCATTTCTATTGCCTGCCGATCCTCAAGCGCAACACCCACCAAGTGGCCTTGCTGGACGCCGCCACCAGCGGCAACCCGAAGTTTTTCCTCGGCAGCGACTCGGCGCCCCATGCTCAACACGCCAAAGAGGCCGCGTGCGGCTGCGCAGGTTGCTATACCGCCTACGGGGCCATCGAGCTGTATGCCGAAGCTTTCGAACAGCGTAACGCCCTGGATAAACTTGAGGGTTTCGCCAGCCTGTTCGGCCCGGCGTTCTACGGTTTGCCGGTGAATACCGACAGCATTACCCTGGTCCGTGAAGAATGGACTGCCCCGGTCAGCCTGCCGTTTGGCGAGCAGACTGTCATTCCGCTGCGCGCCGGTGAAAAACTGCGCTGGCGCCTGCTGGAGAAAAATGCGTGAGTGAAGATCATTTCGATGACGAGTCCGAAGGCAGTGGCGGTGGCGGTTCGCGCCATCCCATGGCCGCACGCTTCCGCGGTTACCTGCCGGTAGTCGTCGATGTCGAAACCGGTGGTTTCAATTGCGCCACCGACGCCCTGCTGGAAATCGCCGCGACGACCATCGGCATGGACGAAAAAGGCTTCGTGTTCCCCGATCACACCTACTTCTTCCGAGTCGAACCGTTCGAGGGGGCCAATATCGAAGCGGCGGCATTGGAGTTCACCGGCATCAAGCTGGACCACCCGCTGCGCATGGCGGTGAGCGAAGAAACCGCCCTGACCGATATTTTCCGCGGTATCCGCAAGGCCTTGAAGGCCAACGGTTGCAAGCGGGCGATCCTGGTCGGCCACAACAGCAGCTTCGACCTTGGGTTCCTGAACGCTGCCGTGGTGCGCGGTGACATCAAGCGCAACCCCTTCCACCCCTTTTCGAGCTTCGACACCGCGACGCTGGCCGGCCTCGCCTATGGGCAGACCGTGCTGGCAAAAGCCTGTCAGGCGGCAGATATCGACTTCGACGGCCGCGAGGCTCACTCGGCTCGCTATGACACCGAGAAGACCGCCGAGCTGTTCTGCGGGATCGTCAATCGCTGGAAGCAAATGGGCGGCTGGCCGGACTACGACGAGTAAACAGCCAGCGTTATCTGTGGGGCTCTGCCCGCGAAAGCGATTTGTACTGCTCTCTGTCTGGGTGCCTGAACCGACGCCTTCGTGGGCAGAGCCGGCTCCCACCTCGGAAGTGATCTGACCGTTCATCGCGGGTTACAGAGGTTTCATGTTCGTACTTTGACAAGCATTCTCATTACCATTAAGATCTCCGTCATCAGCTTTTCACCGCGACGGTTTTTCTCTATGTACGTCTGCCTCTGCAAAGGTGTCACCGATCGTCAAATCCGCGATGCAATCTTCGATGGCTGCTGCAGCTATCGGGAAGTCCGGGAAGCTACCGGCGTCGCTTCGCAATGTGGTAAATGCGCATGCCTGGCCAAGGATGTTGTCCGCGAGACGCTCACCGAACTCCAGGCAACCCAAGCGGCCATACCGTATCCAGTAGAATTTACTGCGGCTTGAATCCTCGATTTTAAAGAACCGGACCTAGTGTCCGGTTTTTTATGCATGAAATTCAATTAGTTAGCACCATGATGCGGAACACAAACATTCTTATTCCGATTAATTTTCACTTATTATTCAATAACTTAGGTTTGACAGTCTTCGTGCCCAGGCTCAAACTCCGGCACATAGACAGTTAAAGAGCCGGTGAGGGCCAACCATGAAAGGCGATATCAGCGTTATCCAGCATCTCAACAGAGTCCTCGGGAACGAGCTGATTGCAATCAATCAGTACTTCCTGCACGCACGCATGTATGAGGACTGGGGCCTGAATCGCCTCGGCAAGCTCGAGTACAAAGAATCTATCGACGAGATGAAGCACGCTGACAAGATCATCAAGCGTATCCTCTTTCTGGAAGGCATCCCCAACCTGCAGGAACTGGGCAAGATCCTCATCGGTGAGCACACCCAGGAAATGCTCGAATGCGACCTCAAGCTCGAGCATAAGGCCCATCAGGACCTCAAGGCCGCCATCGCCCACTGCGAAAGCGTTGGAGACTTCGGTAGCCGCGAAATGCTTGAAGATATCCTCGAATCGGAAGAAGAGCATATCGATTGGCTGGAAACCCAGCTTGGCCTGATCGACAAGATCGGTATCGAAAATTACCTGCAATCGGGCATGGGCGAAGAAGACTGACTTTCGGCCGGCCGTAAAAAAGCCCGGCTCCTGCAAAGGAGGCCGGGCTTTTTCATGGCTGGCAAACACTGCCTCTACTGTGGGAATGGGCAGGACCCGCTCCCACGACGCAGGCTAGACTTCAGGCGTCTGCCTGGGCCTCAGCGGCCTTGGCTTTTTCGACGGCAGCCTTGATGGTGGTTTGCAGCTCGCCGCTGGCGAACAGGTCAGCGATGATATCGCTGCCGCCGATCAGCTCGCCGCCCACCCACAGTTGCGGGAAGGTCGGCCAATTGGCGTACTTAGGCAGATTGGCGCGGATCTCCGGATTTTGCAGGATGTCCACGTAAGCGAATTTTTCGCCGCACTGCATGATGCATTGCGATGCCTTGGCCGAAAAACCACACTGCGGTGCATTGGGTGCACCTTTCATGTAGAGCAGTACGGTGTTGGCGGCAATCTGATCTTTGATCGTTTCGATGATATCCATTGGAGCACCTCGGCTGAACTTTCCGACTCAGAATGTCGGCACGGTGACCAATGGTAACAAAAAGCCGAGCAAAACGCTCAAGCATGGGACCACCGGCCCACTTTCATGAATCAAGGGGCAGCCCCTCGCCTCATGAAGTCAATGGCACAACCGTGGAAGGCGGGTTGAGCAGCTGGATCTCCAGCACGGTCTCGACCTCTTCCTGAGCCAATGGCACGCCCGTCAGCTCGCCGATCAGACGCCAATGCTCATCGAGCCCGGTGCTGATGGTCGCCATTCGGTCGATCATGCGTTTGCCTGCGGCGCGGGTAACGGAGTCTTCACTGCGCAGCAGCTCGAACGACATCGACGTCATCGATGCCGTCAGATGGGTCAGCGTACGGGCGGTAATGCCCAGCAACTCCATCAATTGTTGCTCTCTTGAATCCATTCCACGACTCCCTGTATCGCATGGGACACACTATATATCTCACCCAAGGACTTTATGGAACGTCCCGCTATCGGATCGGAACGAATTGCGGGATGCCCGTCTCTACCAATGACCCTGGGCGTCTGCACGGAGTTCATTGCCAAAGACTGCAGGTCCAGTGTACAAAAAGCCCTGCCCGGCCCCCGTGGGAGTCAAACAGGCTCTGAAAAGGGCTGTTCACCGGCGCCTGTCATAAATCGTTGCACTCTTTCCCGAGGCATTCCAGTAGCGGTTTCTCGGTGGTCTCGCGGCATTATTTCTTGCAAACCCATCGATAAAGAGTAGCCGCTATTGGTAAGGCGCGACATTTTCTTATACGATCGCGTCTTCCCTTATTTTCGTCGCCCCGTGCGGCTTTCGCCCGCAGGTCTCAGCTGTTTTTGTCGAAACGGTCTTATAGAGGATCTGCGGTCCGTTGCAAAAAGGTAGTCAATGATGAGCGCAAGGCACTTTCTCTCCCTGATGGATTGCACGCCCGATGAGTTGGTCGGCATCATTCGTCGAGGGGTCGAGCTCAAAGACCTGCGTAACCGCGGCGTACTGTTCGAACCGCTGAAAGGCCGTGTGCTGGGCATGATTTTCGAAAAATCCTCGACCCGTACCCGGCTGTCTTTCGAGGCAGGCATGATCCAGCTCGGTGGCCAGGCGATCTTTCTGTCGCCGCGCGATACCCAACTGGGTCGTGGCGAGCCGATCGGCGATTGCGCGGTCGTCATGTCAAGCATGCTCGACGTGATGATGATCCGCACCTATGCCCACAGCAATATCACCGAGTTCGCGGCCAGCTCCCGCGTACCGGTGATCAATGGCCTGTCCGACGATCTGCACCCCTGCCAGCTGCTGGCGGACATGCAGACCTTCCTCGAGCGCCGTGGCTCGATCAAAGGCCGCACCGTGGCCTGGATCGGGGATGGCAACAACATGTGCAACAGCTATATCGAAGCCGCCATCCAGTTCGATTTCCAGCTGCGCGTCGCCTGCCCGGAAGGTTTCGAGCCGAACCCCAGATTCGTCGCCCTGGCTGGCGATCGCGTGCAGATTTTCCGTGATCCGAAAGAAGCCGTACGTGGCGCTCACCTGGTGAGCACCGACGTCTGGACCTCCATGGGCCAGGAAGAAGAAACCGCCCGGCGCCTCAAATTGTTCGCGCCCTATCAGGTCAACCGCGAGCTGCTCGACCTGGCGGCCAGCGATGTGCTGTTCATGCACTGCCTGCCCGCGCACCGCGGCGAAGAAATCAGCCTGGACGTGCTCGACGACCCACGCGCCGTGGCCTGGGATCAAGCCGAGAACCGCCTTCACGCCCAGAAAGCTCTGCTCGAATTCCTCGTCGAGACGGG
The DNA here is from genome assembly GCF_031880315.1 of Pseudomonas baltica. Classification (NCBI taxonomy): domain Bacteria; kingdom Pseudomonadati; phylum Pseudomonadota; class Gammaproteobacteria; order Pseudomonadales; family Pseudomonadaceae; genus Pseudomonas; species Pseudomonas baltica. The sequence goes on from NZ_CP134771.1 coordinate 1,888,001, forward strand.
CTATCGCCCGGCATGAGCCTGCTCGAGCTTCACGATCTGGCCTGCGGCTATGGTGGCCAGCCAGTCGTCCAGCAGTTGAATCTGCAGCTGCAAGCGGGCGACATCGGCTGTCTGCTGGGGGCTTCGGGGTGCGGCAAGACCACCACTCTGCGCGCCATCGCCGGTTTCGAGGCGGTGCACGCCGGTGAGATTCGCCTGGGCGGCAAAACCGTCGCCCGCTCTGGTTTCACCGTGGCACCCGAAAAGCGCCGGATCGGCATGGTGTTTCAGGACTACGCGCTATTTCCCCATCTGACGGTGACCGACAACGTACTGTTCGGTATTCGCCAGCAGGCCGAGGCGCGTACGCTGGCCGCTGAAATGCTCGAGCTGGTCAACCTGCAAGGGCTGGGGCAGCGCTTCCCCCATGAACTGTCCGGTGGCCAGCAGCAACGCGTCGCCCTCGCCCGCGCCCTGGCACCGCAACCGCAACTGCTGCTGCTCGACGAACCCTTCTCCAACCTCGATGTCGAGTTGCGTCGGCGCCTCAGCCATGAGGTACGCGATATCCTCAAGCACCGCGGCACCAGTGCCATCCTGGTTACCCACGACCAAGAAGAAGCCTTTGCCGTCAGCGATCAGGTCGGAGTGTTCAAGCAGGGTCGACTGGAGCAGTGGGATACGCCCTACAATCTCTATCACGCGCCAAAAACACCCTACGTTGCCAGCTTCATCGGCCAAGGGTTCTTCATCCGCGGCCAGCAGGGCCAGGGGCAAGGTGTGAACACCGAACTGGGTGAGGTGCAAGCCCATGCTGACGTCGCCCCAGGGGTTGCCGTCGATATACTGCTTCGCCCAGACAGCCTGCTGCACGCCCCCGACAGCCCGGTGCGGGCGCGGGTGCTGGGCAGGGTGTTCCAGGGTGCGTCGATCCTGTACCGCCTGCAATTGCCCAGCGGCGCGGCGGTAGAGGCCTTGCTGCCAAGCCAGCTGCAATACGCACTCGGGAGCGAAATCGGCATCGCGTTGCGACCCGGGCCGCTGGTCAGCTTTGCGCCGTCAGTCAGTCAATAATCCCGCTCCAGCAGCGCTAGCAAACCTGCTGGAGCAGGCTCTAGCCGCCAATGCCCCAGTTTGCCACGCCAGTGCAGCCGGCTACTCCACCAGCAACCTGCCGCTGGCCACCAGCCTGACATATCCGCCGATTTTCACTCGATCGTCTTCCAACCTGCACGCCAGCTCGCCGCCGCGGGCGGAACACTGCCAGGCGCTGAGCAACGTCTTATTCAGACGATGCGACCAATAAGGAATCAAGCTGCAGTGAGTTGATCCGGTCACTGAATCTTCATTGACCGATAGCCGGCGCGAAATAGCGCGAGACAAAATCGTGATGGTCGCCGCGAGCGGTAATAATCACCCCCGGCCACAACAATTTGGCCACTAACGCGAAGTCCGGCTGGCATGCCCTCACCGCCGCTTCCGATTCGAGCACCACCAGCAGCGACATCGACGCCAGCACATCGACCACCGGCGTGCGCAGCGCCCGCTCGACATCGACCGTCACACCTAGCTCGCTGGGCTCGATAACTGGAAAGTCCAGCCACAGCCGACCACCTTCGCGGGTGACGCTCAAGCGCCCGGACTTGCTGGAGAATTCGATGAAGTCGCCGGGCAATGCATAGATCTCGAACAGCACGTGGGCAGCGGCCAAAGTGGCGTGCCCGCACAGGGGGACCTCGGTTGTCGGGGTGAACCAGCGGATGTGCCAACCCGCCGCTTCGTGCACCACGAACGCCGTTTCTGCCAGGTTATGCTCTGCGGCAATCTGCTGCATCCGCCCGTCAGGCAACCAGGCGTCCAGGCGGTAGACGATGGCCGGATTCCCGGCGAACGGATGTTCGGTAAAAGCGTCAACCTGGTGAAAGTCCAGTGGCATGGCCAGACCTCTAGGATAAGCGAGCGACGGTTGAAAAAACTTAGGCTTTGGCAATGGCGGCGAACTGGGCCTGGGTATGCTCGGCCAGCGTCGATGCCGCCAATTCCACCTCCAGACCACGACGACCGGCACTGACAAAGATCGTAGTAAAGGGTTGAGCCGATTGATCGATGAAAGTTCGCAGGCGTTTTTTCTGCCCCAACGGGCTGATGCCACCAAGAAGGTAGCCGGTAGAGCGCTGCGCCGCCGCCGGATCGGCCATCTCGCACTTCTTTACGCCGGCGGCCTGGGCCAGCGCTTTCAGATCGAGGCTACCCACCACCGGCACCACGGCCACCAGCAATTCGTGACGCTCAGTGGCGGCCAACAAGGTCTTGAACACCTGCTCAGGTTGCAGGGCGAGCTTTTCTGCCGCCTCCAAGCCGTAGGAGGCTGCTTTGGGATCGTGTTCGTAACTGTGAATCCGATGTTCGGCGCGGGCTTTTTTCAGTAAATCCAGAGCGGGTGTCATGAGGGCTCCTGCAATTCAGGGAAAGCGCCGGCTACCACACCGACGCCCAATGGATTCTGGCCGAAACGGCAGTATTTTTCCCCCTTGATCGACGCCTTGCGCAGTCTTTTCGCCATCATCGACCCGCCCGACGGTCATATAATGGCCGCTGGTTCACTTTCGACCTTTGACATATGCGTTTCTTGTCTATATTTTTTCGTTTGTGAAGATCGCGCGTCAAACTGCGACCATTCGCCGCGACACCGCCGACCGTGATGGGGTTTTACGGCCGGGACAATACAGAGCGCCACAACGGCGCCAGACAAAAACAAAAAAGAGGTACCACATGACCCACTCGATCCAGCAACCGACGTTGTCCAGTCAATGTGTGGCCGAATTTCTCGGAACCGCACTGTTCATCTTTTTCGGTACCGGCTGCGTGGCCGCGCTCAAGGTCGCGGGCGCCAGCTTCGGCCTGTGGGAAATCAGCATCATCTGGGGCGTGGGCGTCAGCCTCGGGGTGTATTTGAGTGCCGGTGTTTCCGGCGGCCATCTGAGCCCCGCGGTGAGCATCGCCTTGTGCGTGTTCGCCGGTTTCGAAAAACGCAAACTGCCGTTTTACATCGTCGCCCAAGTTGCCGGCGCCTTCTGCGGCGCGGCGCTGGTGTACACGCTGTACAGCTCGCTATTCTTCGATTACGAACAAACCCATCACATGGTGCGGGGCAGCGTCGAAAGCCTGCAACTGGCTTCGGTTTTCTCTACCTATCCGCATCCGGCCTTGAGCACCCCCCAGGCGTTTCTGGTCGAGATGGTCATCACCGCTATCCTGATGGCCGTGATCATGGCCCTCACCGATGACAACAACGGCGTGCGCCGCGGCCCGCTGGCACCGCTGCTGATTGGCTTGCTGGTGGCGGTCATCGGCAGCTCGATGGGCCCGCTGACCGGCTTCGCGATGAACCCGGCGCGGGATTTCGGGCCCAAGCTGATGACCTTCCTCGCGGGCTGGGGCGATATCGCCTTCACCGGTGGTCGTGATATCCCCTATTTCCTGATTCCCATCTTTGCACCGATCATTGGCGCCTGCCTGGGTGCCGGGGCATACCGCGTGTTGATCGGCCGCAATCTGCCGGTCGCAACGCCCGAGCCCGTTGTTGCTGATACCGTCAAAAACATTGCCGGGGAAAAAGCCCGAGCCTGACCCGCTTCGTGCCCCACCGTGCTGATTCATCCACTTTTTGCGCAAGGCCATCGCCATGACCGATATTCAGAACAAGAACTACATCATCGCCCTTGACCAAGGCACCACGAGTTCGCGGGCGATCATCTTCGATCGCGATGCCAATGTGGTGTGCAGCTCGCAGCGCGAATTCACTCAGCATTACCCGCAACCGGGTTGGGTCGAACACGATCCGATGGAAATCTTCGCCACGCAAAGCGCGACCATGGTCGAGGTCCTGGCAAAAGCTGGCCTGCACCATGATCAGGTCGCTTGCATCGGCATCACCAACCAGCGCGAAACCACCGTGGTCTGGGAAAAGGAAAGTGGCCGTCCCATCTACAACGCGGTCGTCTGGCAGTGCCGACGCAGCGCCGAGATCTGCCAGCAGCTCAAGCGGGACGGCATGGAAGAGTACATCAAGGCCACCACCGGTCTGGTGATCGACCCCTACTTCTCGGGCACCAAGCTCAAATGGATCCTGGACCACGTCGAAGGCAGCCGCGAACGCGCGCGCCGTGGCGAATTGCTGTTCGGCACCGTCGACAGCTGGCTGATCTGGAAATTTACGGGCGGCAAGACCCACGTCACCGACTTCACCAACGCCTCGCGCACCATGCTGTTCAACATCCACACGCTGGAGTGGGACGCCAAGATGCTCGAAACCCTGGACATCCCACGCGAGATGCTGCCAGAGGTCAAATCGTCCTCCGAAATCTACGGCCGAACCAAGAGCGGCATCGCCATCGGCGGGATTGCCGGCGACCAGCAGGCAGCGCTGTTCGGGCAGATGTGCGTGGAACCGGGCCAGGCCAAGAACACCTACGGCACCGGCTGCTTCCTGTTGATGAACACCGGTTCCAAGGCGGTCGAATCCAAGCATGGCATGCTCACCACCATCGCCTGCGGCCCGCGCGGCGAAGTGGCTTACGCACTGGAAGGCGCGGTGTTCAACGGTGGTTCTACCGTGCAATGGCTGCGTGACGAGCTCAAGCTGGTCAACGATGCCTACGACACCGAGTACTTCGCCAGCAAGGTCAAGGACAGCAACGGCGTGTACCTGGTACCGGCCTTTACCGGCCTGGGCGCACCGTACTGGGACCCCTATGCCCGTGGCGCGTTGTTCGGCCTGACCCGCGGGGTCAAGGTCGATCACATCATCCGTGCCGCACTGGAATCGATCGCCTACCAGACCCGTGACGTCCTGGACGCCATGCAGCAGGATTCCGGCGAACGTCTCAAGGCCTTGCGCGTGGATGGTGGCGCGGTAGCCAACAACTTCCTGATGCAGTTCCAGGCCGACATCCTCGGCACCCACGTCGAGCGCCCGCAAATGCGCGAGACCACGGCACTGGGCGCGGCGTATCTGGCAGGCCTGGCATGCGGTTTCTGGAAGAGCCTCGACGAGCTGCGCGGCAAGGCGGTGATCGAGCGCGAGTTCGAGCCACTGCTGGGCGAAGCGGAGAAAGAGAAGCTTTATGCCGGCTGGCAGAAAGCGGTCGAGCGCACCCGCGACTGGGAACCGCACGACGCGGATTGATTGCAGTCCGACAGGCGCCAGCCCTCTCTGGAGGAGGGGGCCGGCGCCGTGCATGCTGGCTCTAATGCCAATCCTGCGGCATCATGGGGGAATTTGTACGGCAGCCTGAAGGAATGCCCATGAACCTGCCTCCGCGCCAACAACAAATCATCGAACTGGTCCGCGAACGCGGCTACGTCAGTATCGAAGAAATGGCCCAGCTGTTCGTCGTTACCCCGCAGACCATCCGCCGCGACATCAATCAGCTCGCCGAGAGCAACCTGCTGCGTCGCTACCACGGCGGTGCGGCCTATGATTCCAGTATCGAAAACACCGCCTACGCCATGCGCGCCGATCAGATGCGCGACGAAAAACAGCGCATCGCAGAGGCCATCGCCGCGCAGATTCCGGACCATGCCTCGCTGTTCATCAACATCGGCACCACCACCGAATCCATCGCCCGCGCCCTGCTCAACCACAACCAGTTGAAGGTCATCACCAACAACCTGCACGTGGCTGCCATCCTCAGTGGCAAGGACGATTTCGAAGTGCTGCTGGCCGGCGGCAACGTGCGCCGCGATGGCGGTGTGGTGGGCCAGGCCAGTGTCGACTTCATCAATCAGTTCAAGGTCGATTACGCGCTGGTGGGTATCAGCGGCATCGACGAAGACGGCAGCCTGCTTGACTTCGATTATCAGGAAGTACGGGTATCCCAGGCGATCATCGCCAACGCGCGGCAAGTCATCCTGGCCGCCGACTCCAGCAAGTTCGGGCGCAACGCCATGGTCCGCCTGGGCCCGATCAGCCTGATCGACTGCCTGGTGACCGACCAACCACCGGTGGCTTCCCTGACCCAGCTGTTGAACCAGCACAAGGTGCGCCTCGAAGTGGTGTAACGCCACCCCAGCCCGTAGCGAGGGGGCTTGCCGCCGAAAAGTGGCTCAGTCACACCGACGGTGGCTTCGGTAATGAAATCGGGGGCCCGCCCTCTCGCCCCCGCTGAATGTTCGTTAATGTTCCTTTCTTTAGCCCACTCCTGCATAAATTCAATCGAATTCGACTGGATACGCCTTCGGTATTGCGCTAGTATTTTCGAAATCGAACATGAATGTTCGAAATCACTCTAATAATTTGCGCCACATATGCTCAGGAGGCCGCCCGATGCCCCATTCAACCGTGACCACCCCACCGCTGGCCGAGGTTTACGACGTTGCCGTGATCGGTGGCGGCATCAATGGTGTCGGTATTGCTGCGGACGCTTCCGGCCGCGGACTGTCGGTATTCCTGTGCGAGAAGGACGACCTCGCCAGCCACACGTCGTCGGCCAGCAGCAAGCTGATCCACGGCGGCCTGCGTTACCTCGAACATTACGAATTCCGCCTGGTGCGCGAGGCGCTGGCCGAGCGTGAAGTGTTGCTGGCCAAGGCGCCGCACATCGTCAAGCCTATGCGCTTCGTGCTGCCGCACCGCCCGCACCTGCGCCCGGCCTGGATGATCCGCGCCGGCCTGTTCCTCTATGACCACTTGGGCAAGCGTGAGAAGCTGCCAGCCTCGCGCAGCCTGCGTTTCGGCGCCGACAGCCCGCTCAAGCCCGTGATCAGCCGCGGTTTCGAATACTCCGATTGCTGGGTCGATGACGCCCGCTTGGTGGTGCTCAACGCCATTGCCGCCCGTGAAAACGGCGCACATATCCATACTCGCACCCGCTGCCTGAGCGCTCAGCGCGTCGGCGGCCAGTGGCTGGTGCAACTGGAGCGCGCCGATGGCTCGCGCTTCTCCATCACCGCCAAGGCGCTGGTCAATGCCGGCGGGCCATGGGTTGCCAAGTTCATTCGCGAAGACCTCAAGTTGGAGTCTGCGTACGGTATCCGCCTGATTCAGGGCAGCCACCTGATCGTGCCCAGGCTTTACGAAGGCGAAAACGCCTTCATCTTGCAGAACGAGGATCAGCGCATCGTTTTCGCCATTCCTTACCTGCAGCGCTTCACCATCCTCGGCACCACCGACCGCGAATACAGCGGTGATCCGTCCAAGGTCACCGTCACCGAGGAGGAGACCGACTACGTGCTCAACGTGGTCAATGCACACTTCAAGAAGCAGCTGACCCGCGACGACATCATCACCACCTACTCCGGCGTGCGCCCACTGTGCAACGACGAGTCCGACAATCCGTCGGCCATTACTCGCGACTACACCTTGTCGCTCAGCGGCTCGGCGCAAGAGGCCCCGTTGCTGTCGGTGTTCGGCGGCAAGCTGACCACCTACCGCAAGCTCGCCGAGTCGGCCATGGCCCAGTTGGCACCGTTCTTCAAGCAGATGACCGCACCCTGGACCGCGAAGGCAACGCTGCCTGGCGGCGAAGACATGACCACCCCGCAGGCGCTGGCGCAGACCCTCGAGAACCGCTTCGGCTGGTTGCCCGCAGGCCTTGCCCAGCGCTGGTCGATCACCTATGGCAGCCGCGTCTGGCAGCTGCTCGAGGGCGTGCAGGGGCTGAACGATCTGGGCGAACATCTGGGGGGCGGTCTGTATACCCGCGAAGTCGATTACCTGCGCAGCCAGGAATGGGCTTGCGAGGCCTATGACATCCTCTGGCGCCGCACCAAGCTCGGCCTGTTCACCACCCCGGAAGAGCAGGCCAATCTGGCGCGCTACCTGGACAAGGCCAAGCTGGCCAGCGGTACCGTCGCCGCCTGAGCCGATGCCTTCGCGGGCATGTCCGCTCCCACAGATTCACGCACCTGTGGGAGCGGGCTCTGCTCGCAAACAGGCTATCAACCCCGTTCGGATTTCCGAATCCTTGTTAGCCAAGCATTCGAAAAACCGTACATCACATTTGCGCCCTATCTCCCCCACCCGCAAAAAATCCTTATAAATCAGTAGTAAAAACGTCAACACGCAGGCTGGCACGACTTCTGCTCTACCCTTCTCATCGAATGCCTCATCAGGCGTTCGTTCGAGCGAGCCTGCGGGCTCCATAAAAAAAACAAAGTTCGAGGAGTAGTCGATGCGTATCGTTCCCCACCTGTTGGGCGTTGCCATTACCGCCGCACTGATCAGCACCCCCGTATTCGCCGCCGAGCTCACCGGCACCCTGAAAAAGATCAAGGAATCCGGGACCATCACCCTGGGCCACCGCGATGCGTCCATTCCGTTTTCCTACATCGCCGATGCCTCGGGCAAACCCGTTGGCTACTCCCACGACATCCAGCTCAAAATCGTCGACGCCCTGAAGAAAGACCTGGACATGCCGGACCTGAAGGTCAACTACAACCTGGTCACCTCCCAGACGCGTATCCCGCTGGTGCAGAACGGCACTGTCGATCTCGAGTGCGGTTCCACCACCAACAACGCCGAACGCGCACAGCAAGTGGCGTTCTCGGTAGGCATCTTCGAGATCGGTACACGTTTGCTGTCCAAGCAAGGCTCGGACTACAAGGATTTCGACGACCTCAAGGGCAAGAACGTGGTGACCACCGCCGGCACTACCTCTGAACGCATCCTCAAGTCGATGAACGCCGACAAGCAGATGGGCATGAACATCATCTCGGCCAAGGACCATGGCGAATCGTTCCAGATGCTCGAATCAGGCCGCGCCGTGGCCTTCATGATGGACGACGCCTTGCTGGCCGGCGAAATGGCCAAGGCCAAGAAGCCCACCGACTGGGCCGTCACCGGCACCGCGCAGTCCTATGAAATCTACGGCTGCATGATGCGCAAGGGCGACGAGCCATTCAAAAAAGCCGTGGACGACGCCATCAAGGCCACTTTCGCCTCGGGCGATATCAACGGCATCTACAGCAAATGGTTCACCCAGCCGATCCCACCCAAGGGCCTGAACCTGAACTTCCCGATGAGCGACGAGCTCAAGCAACTGATCGCCAACCCCAGCGACCAGCCCGCCCCGGACAAAAAGCAGTAACAACTGACTGACCTCACTGGCCCGCCATCGCGGGCCAGCGAGCAACCGTGGCTCGCTACAGAGGGGAGACCCTGATGAATTACAACTGGGATTGGAGCGTGTTCTTCAAATCCACCGGCGTCGGCAGCGAAATCTACCTCGATTGGTATGTCGCCGGCCTGGGCTGGACCATCGGCATCAGCATCGTCGCCTGGCTGATCGCGCTGGTGCTGGGCTCGCTGCTGGGCGTGATGCGTACGCTGCCCAACCGCTGGGTAGCCGGAATTGCCAGCGCCTACGTCGAACTTTTTCGCAATGTGCCGCTGCTCGTGCAGCTGTTCATCTGGTACTTCCTGGTGCCCGATTTGCTGCCTGCCAACCTGCAGGAGTGGTACAAGCAGGACCTCAACCCGACCACTTCGGCGTTCCTCAGCGTGGTCGTGTGCCTGGGGCTGTTCACCGCCGCGCGGGTCTGCGAACAAGTGCGCACCGGCATCGAAGCCCTGCCCCGTGGCCAGGAATCCGCTGCCCGCGCGATGGGCTTTCGCCTGCCGCAGATCTACTGGAACGTACTGCTGCCACAGGCCTACCGGGTGATCATTCCGCCGCTGACGTCGGAGTTTCTCAATGTCTTCAAGAATTCCTCGGTGGCCTCGTTGATCGGCCTCATGGAACTGCTGGCACAAACCAAGCAGACCGCCGAGTTCTCGGCCAACCTGTTCGAAGCCTTCACCCTGGCGACGCTGATCTACTTCACCTTGAACATGAGCCTGATGCTGCTGATGCGCCTGATCGAGAAGAAAGTCGCGGTGCCCGGGCTGATCTCCCTGGGGGGCAAATAATGGACTTCAGTGGCATCATTCCCGCCCTGCCCGGCCTGTGGAACGGCATGCTGATGACCTTGCAGCTCATGGTCATGGGCATCGTCGGCGGTATCGTCCTCGGCACCTTGCTGGCGCTGATGCGTTTGTCGCCGAGCAAGCTGCTGTCGCGCATTGCCGGCGCTTACGTCAACTACTTCCGCTCCATCCCGCTGCTGCTGGTGATCACCTGGTTCTACCTGGCAGTGCCGTTCGTGCTGCGCTGGATCACCGGCCAGGACACCCCGGTGGGCGCGTTCACCTCCTGCGTCGTGGCGTTCATGATGTTCGAGGCCGCGTACTTCTGCGAGATCGTGCGCGCCGGCGTGCAGTCGATCGCCAAGGGCCAGATGGGCGCGGCCCAGGCGCTGGGCATGACCTACGGGCAGACCATGCGCCTGATCATCCTGCCCCAGGCATTCCGCAAGATGACGCCGTTGCTGTTGCAGCAAAGTATCATCCTGTTCCAGGACACCTCGCTGGTCTACACCGTCGGCCTGGTGGACTTTCTCAATGCTGCCCGCGCCAATGGCGACATCATTGGCCAGGCCAATGAGTTCCTGTTGTTCGCAGGCCTGGTGTACTTCGTGATCAGCTTCAGCGTGTCGCTGCTGGTCAAACGTCTGCAGAAAAGGTTGGCCGTATGATTTCCATCAAGAACATCAACAAGTGGTATGGCGACTTCCAGGTGCTGACCGAGTGCAGCACCGAGGTCAAAAAAGGCGAAGTGGTGGTGGTCTGCGGGCCGTCGGGTTCGGGCAAGTCGACCTTGATCAAATGCGTCAACGCCCTGGAGCCCTTCCAGAAGGGTGACATCGTGGTCGACGGCACCTCGATCGCCGACCCCAAGACCAACCTGCCCAAGCTGCGTTCTCGGGTGGGTATGGTGTTCCAGCACTTCGAGCTGTTCCCGCACCTGACCATCACCGAAAACCTCACCATCGCACAGATCAAGGTGCTGGGCCGCAGCAAGGAAGAGGCCACGCAAAAGGGCCTGCAGCTGCTCGACCGCGTCGGCCTCAAGGCCCATGCCCACAAGCACCCTGGGCAACTGTCGGGCGGTCAGCAGCAGCGTGTAGCGATTGCCCGTGCGCTGGCGATGGACCCGGTGGTGATGCTGTTCGACGAGCCGACCTCGGCACTCGATCCGGAAATGGTCAACGAAGTGCTCGACGTCATGGTGCAACTCGCCCATGAAGGCATGACCATGATGTGCGTGACCCACGAAATGGGCTTCGCCCGCAAGGTCGCCAATCGGGTGATCTTCATGGACCAGGGACAGATCGTCGAAGACTGCCAGAAGGAAGAGTTTTTCGGCGATGTCACCGCGCGCTCCGACCGTGCCCAGCAGTTCCTGGCGAAAATCCTGCAACACTGATGCATCGCCATACCGTTTCTGTGCCCGCCCGTCGGGCGCAGGACGCTGGTCGGCCCAAGGCGACTGTGATGAAATGCGCTCCCTCCCAATTTCGCGCTGCGCCGCCAGATCTCGCCGTGAAACCCCGACTGATCCGCCAAGTGTTCCTGCCTCCCTTGCTGGTCGCCCTGATGATCGGTTTGGGTTACCTCGGCTTCTGGATCAGTGATCGCGCCGGCATCCGCAGCCTCAGCGAAAACGGCCAGCGCCAGCTGGAATTGCAAGCGCGGGCGGTGGAAAGCGAAATCAACCGCTACACCTATCTGCCCAGCCTGCTGGAGCTGGAGAATACCGTGTCGGCCCTGCTCGCCCACCCGGACTCGGCCCACCGCGAGCCGGTCAACGTGTACCTCGACGGCCTCAATCGGCGCAGTAACAGCCGTGCCATTTACGTGCTCGACACCAGCGGCCGGGTGCAGGCCAGCAGCAATTGGCGCGACAGCGACAGCTATGTCGGCGAAGACCTGGCCTTTCGCCCCTATTTCCAGGACGCCATCCGCGGCCTGCAAGGACGCTTCTACGGGATCGGCAGCACCTCGGGCGAACCCGGCTACTACCTGGCCCACGGCCTGGAACTGAATGGCCGGATCATCGGCGTTGCGGTGATCAAGGTCCAGCTGCAAGCGCTGGAATCCCTGTGGCAACGGGCCCACCTGGAAACCTTCGTCAGCGACGAGAACGGCATCATCATTCTCTCCAGCGATCCTGAGCGCCGGCTCAAGTCGACCCGCCCGCTCTCCCCCGAAACCAAGGAGCGCCTGGCCCGCAGCCTGCAGTACTACTGGACGCCGTTTTCGGAGCTGCAACCGCTGGCCCGGGAAACCCTGACCGACGGCATCGAAAAACTGACCTTCCCGAGCAACAACGGGCTGCATGGCAACACCGCGTATCTTGCGCAAAGCCAGCCGCTGAACAGCTCGCGCTGGCAGTTCACCTTGCTCACGCCCCTGCAGGATCAGCGCCGCGAAGCCATCATCCACGGCGTGCTGGTGGCGGTGGCCTTCGCCCTGTGCACCATCTTGATGATCGCCTGGAACGAGCGGCGCAAGGTCATCGCCACGCGCCTGGCCGCCCGCGAGGCACTCGAGGAAGCCAATAACCTGCTGGAACGACGGATCACCGAACGCACCAGCGACCTGCGTGCCAGCAACGAACGGCTCAAGGGCCAGATCCGCGAACGACGCCAGGCCGAAGACACCCTGCGCAAGGCTCAGGACGAACTGGTGCAGGCCGGCAAGCTAGCGGCCATCGGGCAGATGTCCACCAGCATCGCCCACGAGCTCAACCAGCCATTGGCGGCGCTGCGCACGCTGTCGGGCAACACGGTGCGCTTTCTCGAGCGCGGCGCGCTGGAGACCGCCAGCACCAATCTGCGCACCATGAACGATCTGATCGACCGCATGGGCCGCATCACCGCCAGCCTGCGCGCCTTCGCCCGACGCGGCGATGACCAGGGCCAGGCGTCCCTGAACGGCGCGGTCGATGCCGCCCTGCAATTGCTGGAGGCCCGCTTGCAAGGCGTGCAAGTACACCGCGACGTCGCCGCAGCACAACTGCCCATCGATCAGACCCGCCTCGAGCAGATTCTCGTCAACCTGATCGGCAACGCCCTGGACGCCATGCACAGCCAGGCCCAGCCGCAACTGTGGCTGAGCGGTGAACTGGATGAGCAACAGCCACCGGGCAAATATCGCCTGCGGGTGCGCGACAACGGCCATGGCATTACCGCGGATGCCCGCGAGCACCTGTTCGAACCGTTTTTCACCACCAAGCCGGGCGACCTCGGCCTGGGCCTTGGCCTGACCCTCTCGGCCAGCCTCGCCGCTGCCGCCAGTGGGCATCTGGGGATGGAAAGCTCCGGCCCCGACGGCACCGTGTTTATCCTCAGCCTGCCCCTGAGCGCACCCCTATCAGCGAGCCCCTCAGCATGAACCCACCCTTGAGCGTTTTGATCGTCGAAGATGATCCCCATGTGTTGCTGGGCTGCCAGCAGGCCTTGGCCCTTGAAGACATCGTCAGCGAAGGTGTCGGCAGCGCCGAAGAGGCCCTGGCACGAATCGGCGAGGATTTCGCCGGCATCGTCGTCAGCGATATCCGCCTGCCCGGCATCGATGGCCTGCAGCTGCTCGACCAGTTGAAAGCCCGCGACCCGAGCCTGCCGATCGTCTTGATCACCGGCCACGGCGACATCTCCATGGCGGTGGGTGCCATGCGCGCCGGCGCCTACGACTTCATGGAAAAGCCTTTTTCGCCAGAGCGGCTGGTCGATGTGGTGCGCCGCGCGCTGGAGCATCGCGGTCTGGCGCGAGAAGTCACCTCCCTGCGGCGCCAACTGGCGGGGCGCTCGGCGCTGGAGACGCGCATCATCGGGCGCTCGCCGGCGATGGCGAACCTGCGCGAACTGATCGCCAACGTCGGCGACACCTCGGCCAACGTGCTGATCGAAGGCGAAACCGGCACCGGCAAGGAGCTGGTTGCGCGCTGCCTGCATGATTTCAGCCGACGCCAGACCAACGCCTTCGTCGCGCTCAATTGCGGCGGCTTGCCCGAGAGCCTGTTCGACAGCGAGATTTTCGGCCATGAAGCCAATGCCTTTACCGGTGCCGGCAAGCGCCGTATCGGCAAGATCGAACACGCCGACCAGGGCACGCTGTTCCTCGACGAGATCGAGAGCATGCCGATGTCGATGCAGATCAAGCTGTTGCGCGTCCTGCAGGAACGGACCCTCGAACGCCTGGGCTCGAACCAGACCATCGCGGTTGATTGCCGGGTCATCGCCGCGACCAAATCCGACCTCGAAGCGCTGAGCCAGCAAAACCAATTTCGCAGCGACCTGTATTACCGGCTCAACGTGGTGACCCTGGAGCTGCCGCCATTGCGCGAGCGCCGCGAGGACATCCTCATGCTGTTCGAGCACTTTTTGCAGTTATCGGCCCTGCGCTTCGACCGTGAGCCGGCACCGCTGGAGGCCAGCACGGTGTCGCGTCTGATGAGCCACGACTGGCCCGGCAACGTGCGCGAACTGCGTAACGTCGCCGAGCGTCATGCCCTGGGGCTGCCGGCGTTCAAGAAGAGCGCCAGCGACGCCCTGCAGCAACCGCTGAATTTCACCGAGGCGGTGGAGGCCTTCGAACGCAACCTGCTGAGCGAAGCCCTGCAACGCAGTGGCGGCAATCAGAGCCAGGCCAGCCAGGAGCTGGGCATGGCCAAGACCACGCTGTTCGACAAGGTCAAGAAGTACGGCCTGGGCTAGCGACTATCCCGCGTGTATCGATCCCTACATATGTAAAACCTGCACGCACCGTTGTACCTCTCTAATTGCGCCACGACCCGGCAAGGGCTGACCGCGCCGGCTTCACGCCAATGGAGAGGTAAACCATGACAGATTCCATCGACTCAACGCTTCCTGCACGCCCGTTCGACGCCGGCCCCGGCCCGATCAAGGATCCCAGCCTGTTTCTCAGTGCCTCCAGGCAATGGACGGAATGCCGCCAACAGCTGCTCGACCTGGTAGGCGCCGCCCCCGGTGCAAGGGCCTCACTGCGCCAATTGCTCCACGCCCAGTTGGCCCTGGATGGAGATCAGGTCGGCCTGACCTACCCCGCCGGCCCGCTCGACGTCGAGGATCAAACCCCCAGCGAACAATTCGTCAGCTTGCTCGAACTCTGCGCCTTGGTGATTCAGCAGCCTGACCTGAGCGCGCTGAACCTCGATGCAGCAGTCAGCGGAGTTGCGGATCAACACCCCTTGCACGGCAAAACGGCCCTTGAACTGGCGCAGCGACTCAAGGCACTCGCCCCCCAAGCCTTCGTGACAAGCCAGTGGGATGCCTACTGGAATGCCAGGGCGCCGGGCACGCCACACGCTCGGCGGGATCTCGCCGCCAGGCACTTCAAGACACACCTGCACTGCGCCTATCAACTGAGCTACGCCCAAGGGGCGCTGACCGCCGCCGAACTCAAGCCGCTACTGGCCGTGCTGGAAGCAGGCGACAGCGAACCGCTGCTCGATAATGAACACGTCTATATCGAGACCATCACCCTGTTGCCTTGGGGGGCTGGCTCACAGCGACTGCCAGGGGCCCTGGTGATTACCCACGACGGCCATGAGCCCACCCAGCAATTGCTCTTCCTTCCCGGCCAGGCGCCGGCCCTGTCGCTGTTCGCCGATCGCAATGCACTGGAGGCCTGGCTGCTCGAAAACAAACATCGCCTGTGGCCCGATGCGTCGCAGGTATTTTCGGCAGTGGACAGCATTGGCTATGGCCAGCAGGAGCACGGGATTGCGCCGCTGTTCAAGGAGCTGGTCAACTGCCTGCGCAACAACCTGATCAACAGCCTCTACCGCCATAACGATTTACCGCTCCCGCAAAGTGCCCGCGAGGCATTGGCCGCCGCCGATAGCTTCGACGCATCCCGCAGCAGCCAGAGCTTGCTCGCCCCAGCCCCGCAACTGCCCGACGCTGAGGATCGGCAGGGCGCCGCCAGCCCGTTCGGCCAGCTCTACGCCGACCTCGACTTTGCCGCTCGGCAGGCCTCGATCATCCAGCAACGCGATGCCTTCGAGGCGCTGCTTGGCACCGATTACCAAGGCGATGCCGATGATCCGAACCTGCTGACGCTCAAGCGCGCCATCGACGCCTTGAGCACCCAGCAGCTCGCCGCACTGACCGCAGCGCGCACCTTGGTGCAGGCGCAGACCCCGCAGGACCTTTACAGCCTGCGCCAACTACCCAACGCCGCCTACGACGAGCTCTACGCCGCACGCCTGGCGGGCCTGCGCGCCGAGGCCGAAATCCAGCAAGCGCTGAAGCAGCTGGATAGCGCCGAGGCGGCGATGATCATCAGCGTGCTGGACGCTCCGGTCGCCCTTCACCGTCTGGACAACTCAGTGGTCGCCGCCACGGTGTCGGTGTCCATGACGGAAACCGGGGGGGCGCGCCGCTCCCGCGAACTGGACGGCGTCCTGGTGATCACTCGCCAGGACGTGCTCGATGACACCACCGCGAACGGCAGCCTGCTGCTGTACTGGCCTGGTGTCGATGGCGGCTTGCAACGTTTCGCCTCGTACGCCGCACTCGAGCAAATGTTGCTTAAGCCATCGCTCGACGACGATGATCGGCATACCCTCACCCTGACCCCTCTGAGCGGCGACGCCCTGGCCTACGGGCTGCAGAATCAACTGCACCGCTGCGAGCTCCGAGCCGCACGGTTGTTGAAGCAGTACCCCAGCGCCACTCGAGCGGCCGAGCAAGCGCAAGCGTTGCACGGCCTGGTGGAAAAAACCGTACACGCATTGCGGGTGCCGCACCATCAAGCCCGCGAGACAGCCTATGCGCAACTGCTGGAGCTCAATCGCAGCAGCGCGCTGCACGCGCAACTGCCGGGCTGGCTCGCCACCTTGCCACAGGCCTACCGCCACCGGCTAAAGACGCTCATCCAGCACTATGTGCCAGCGGTGCAGCGCGCTCAATCGTTGCTCGAAGGGGATATACCGCTGCGTGAAGACTTTACCCGCGCCCGTATCCAGCAACGCCTGCGCGCCGACTTCGGCGTGACGGGTGATTACACCCTCAGCCTCGACCTGCCGGACTCGGTCCATCGAGTACGCGATCCGATTCAGGGTTCAGGCGCGCCTGGTGTACCGAGCAAGACCGTGCTGCGTCCCAGCGACAAACGCACCACCTTCACCCTGGAACAACTGGCCCTGGCCAATATCGACGATGACCTGCGCGACCGCTATACCTTCGTCGAGCTGCACGTGAGCGGTGGTAATGAAGGTGGACGCGGGCTGCTGCTGGCAGGGTTTACCTACCACTACCTGCAGACCCTGGTCACGGCCCTGGATTTGTCCGCAGCCTATACGGCGCTTATCCGCGCAACCTTCATGGGCACGGCCGGCGAGCCAGAGTTCAAGCATCAGTACCGCCGTGAATGTCTACGCAAGCCGATTCAACTGGCGCTGCAAATGCAAAGCGTCTACGCCAGCCAACGGGGCTTGCTCGACACTCGCGCCAAGGCGATTCTGGACATCGCCATCGATGCCGATTCGCCACGGGCCTGGCAGGTCGACGGCAAACGTATCGTGCTGCGGGCCGCGCTCTTCAGCGCCGGGGGCGTGGACACTGGCGAACTCACCGCAACCCTTTCGGGCGTCACCTTTATCGAGGAGCAAAACAGCGGGCAGACACTGATCTACTTGCCGGACGATCCCACGGGCGTCTATTTGCGCCACTACGCCAGTCTGGACGAGGCACGCGAGGGGCTGTTCCAGCTCACCCTCGACGCGCAGATCGCCGAGTATCTGGCCGATCGTGCGCTGCGCGGCGACCGGGCCGCGCACTTGAGCCGCCTGCGCCAGGCCCACGAGCGCAATTACTGGCAGATGATCGATGCCGGGTTGCCGTGGCCACACACTACTTCGCTGGCCAACCATTTGCTCGACGCGCACATGGGCCAGATGATCGAAACGCACCGGCGTACGTCTCGCAGCAACGACGCGTTGTATCTGCAGCAGTTCGCACTGGCCAGCGAAAACGTCTTTCACTACATCAAGATGGCGTTGGGCATGGTGCCGTTCGTGGGCACGGCGGTGGGTCTTTACGACGGTTTCAAGGCGCTTGATCAAAGCATCAAGGCGCTGCTGCGCAAAGACCTGTACGAGGGGCTCGAACAGTTCGAATCGGTCATGCTGTCGCTTATCGATGCCGCGATGGATCTGCTTCCCGGGGCCGGCATAGCCAATGTTCGGGGTGCCACGCGCCAACGCCAACTGCAAGGCCTGGCTCGCCAGCCAAGCCTGCTGCACCGACGCTACCTGTCCAGCAGCGCAGCGCAACCGGCGCGGCGCTTCGAAGGCTATGAGTACAACGGCTCGATCAATCTATCGGGGCTCGAACCCGCCAATAGCGGCATCTATCGCGCTGTCTACCGACACCCGCAGGGCGATTTCGTCATCAGCCAAGGGCACGTCTACGCAGTCACCCTGCACGACAGCCCACGCACCTGGCGCCTCAAAGGCAGCTCCAGCAAAACCTACCAGCAACCCATCACCCTGGATGAAAGCGGCCAGTGGAATACCCACGGCGCGGTGTATGGCAAATTGGTCAATGGCGGCCTTGCCGGCGGGGGCGGTGTGCTGGGACATCTGGCCGATGGCCTGGAACCGCTTTGGCCTGCCCCGATTCGCGGCTACCTGCCGGACTGGCTGACTAACCGACTGGAGCATCGCCGCCGCGTATTGCTCGACGCGGTGGAGAGCAGCAAAGATCAGGTGCAGAGCCAGACCCGCGCTTTGATCGCCCTCAGAGAGCGAATGGAGCGTGCCAGCCCGGCGGACCGCGGCGCAATGCGCGCGCAATTCAACGCGCAATCACTCAAGCTGCTCGATACCGCCAAGCAGACTCACGGCAAACTGCTTGAAGTCGAGCCCACCCTGACCGGTACCAACGCGCGTAAAGCCCGCGAAGATCTGAGCTCGCTGGCAGCCACCATCGTGCAGCGTACCGAGCAAGACGTGTATGCCCTCAAGCATTCGATCAACCGTCGCTACGACCAGCTTGACGAGATCCGCGCCGAGTCCGCGACCCTGCCCTTTGGCGTCGCCCATGTGCGCGCCCACATGGCCTTGTGGGCGCGACGCAAGCAGGTCCGCATCGGCCTGGCGCAGGACGCCGTGGCCATGGAAGCGCGCATGGCGCAAATGAACGAATGGGAGGCCCGGGTGACCGTCGCGCGCCACCGCAGCGGGGTGATCAACGACGCCACTGCCGTCAGGGTGAAACACAATCCGTGCATCATGAACGTGCACAAGGCACAGCAATACCTGGAAGCGATCAACCGCTATGACATGCCCGCGTCGGCCGACTGGTTTGCCTTGATCAATGAAATGAAGCCCCATCGCAACGGTGTGGAGCGTGCACTCGATACACAACTGAGCCTGCCGGACGTAACGCCTGCGCCGAACGTCGAGAGACGCCGCCAGGTGCTGGAGCAGTGTATCCAGACCTACCGCCAGTATCGAACCGCATTGAATGTCTGGCTCGCGACTTACCCGGCGCTGTTCGACACTGTGCACGTCGAGCCCTTGCTCAACGCCCTGCAGGAGCTGACAACCCTCGCTCATGACGGCATTCGCAAGCTGCCGGGGCGAGGCGAATCCTTGCGTCCAGGCAACCCGCGCGTGCCGGTGGTCCGGCGCTTGTACGAAGTTCAGGACGTCGGCTGGGTTTCAGGTATCGTCGAGCACCCCGACAGCCCGCGCCAGCGCATAACCATCACCGGCGCCAATGGCGAAACCGAAGTGCTGATCATAGAGTCCCCCGGGCGGGCGCGACTGGAGCGACAGGCCCCTGCGCCTGCTCGGCAAAATCTGCCGGACCTGCAGGCAGAGGCCCAGCGCCGGCTGGATGGGCTGGCGCGGTTCATCGACAACATCGAGGGTCACGCGCGCCGCAATGCGTCGCCTCAGGACCTTGAGGACATGATGAGCATCAAGGCCCGGGACCTGGAGCAACGCGCCACGAATCTGGAGCGCCTGAATGCTGACGATCCACTGGTGGCGACACTGCGCGACCGAGCCACCGAGCTGTATGCCAAGGGCACGGCGCTGCGCATCGCGCAATGCTTCGCCAGCAAGACACCGACCGAAGGTTACCTGGACTATCTGCTCAGCCACGATCAAGTGCAGATCGTACGGATCGATCCGCGCCGAGAGCTGCCGCGCGACGCCGACAATCGTGCGGACTTCATTCAGGAGTACGAAGTACGCGATGTGCGCACCGTTCCGGCGCGAAGTCTGTGGTTCGCGCACTTCCACTTCGGTAGCAGGAATGCCAGCTTCGAGCAGTTCACCAAGGCCCACCTGAAGCTTCCCGAGCAGCGCTACAAGGGCCTCAAGTGGCAAGCTGCGCAGGTAGCCGAGGGCATCGATGCCGAGCCGATCTGGCGAGGTAACATCGGCCGTCCATTGGCCACGCGCCACTTCGCCGATCTGTGACACCACGGCCCTGGTGGCAGCACCAGGGCCACTCCCTCACGCCAGCTGGCTGCGCAATTGCCGCGCCGCCGCCACCATGTTCAGCAACGCCGCTTCGGTCTCGGGCCAGGCACGCGTCTTGAGCCCGCAGTCCGGGTTGACCCACAGCCGCTCGGCGGGGATACGTGTGGCCGCCTTGCTCAGCAGGTTGACCATCTCGGCCGTGTCCGGCACCTGTGGCGAGTGAATATCGTAGACACCGGGGCCGATATCGTTCGGATAGTCGAACGCTTCGAACGCCTCCAGCAGTTCCATGTCCGAACGCGAAGTCTCGATAGTGATCACATCGGCGTCCATAGCCGCGATCGCCTGGATCACGTCGTTGAATTCGCTGTAGCACATGTGCGTGTG
Source organism: Pseudomonas baltica (assembly GCF_031880315.1). Lineage (NCBI taxonomy): Bacteria > Pseudomonadati > Pseudomonadota > Gammaproteobacteria > Pseudomonadales > Pseudomonadaceae > Pseudomonas > Pseudomonas baltica. Next base: position 1,908,712 of record NZ_CP134771.1, read on the forward strand.
GATCTGCGTGTCGTCACGCACGCCGCTGGCGCATAACCGGAACGCCTCTACCGCCCAATCCAGATAGGCCTGCCATTGCGCACGCCGCAGCGGCAAGCCTTCACGAAAGGCCGCCTCGTCGATCTGCACGATTTTGATGCCGGCCCGCTCCAGGTCCACCACCTCGTCACGAATCGCCAGCGCCAGCTGTTGCGCCTGCACCTGGCGGGACACATCTTCGCGCGGGAACGACCACATCAGCAGCGTCACGGGGCCGGTCAGCATGCCCTTCATGACCTTGTCGGTCTGGCGCTGGGCGTATTCGATCCAGGCCACGGTCATGGGCTGCGGGCGGCTCAGGTCACCGTAGATGATCGCCGGCTTGACGCAACGCGAGCCGTAGCTCTGCACCCAGCCGAAACGGGTGAACAGATAGCCGTCCAGTTGCTCGGCGAAATATTCGACCATGTCGTTGCGCTCGGCCTCGCCATGCACCAGCACATCCAGGCCCAGGCGCTCCTGGACCTGCACCGCGTGGCGGATCTCGCTGTGCATCGCGTCGGTGTAATCGTTGGCCGACAGCTTGCCTTGCTTGAACGCCTGGCGCGCCAGGCGGATGGCCGAGGTCTGCGGGAACGAGCCGATGGTGGTGGTCGGGAAGGCCGGCAAGTGCAGGCGCGCACGCTGCGCCTCGATACGCTGGGCGAAGGGCGACTGGCGCTGGCTATCGGCGGCGGTCACCGCTTGCAACCGTGCCTGTACTTCAGGCTTGTGAATACGGGCCGATTGCGCACGGCTGCGCTGCACAGCGCGGCTGGCGTTCAGGGCTTGCTGCACGTGCGGCGCGTGTGGCGAGTCCAAGGCCTGAGCCAGCACGGCGATTTCGCCACACTTTTGCACGGCAAAGGCGAGCCAGCCCTTGAGCTCGGCGTCGAGCTTGTCTTCACGCCCCAGATCGACCGGGCTGTGCAGCAACGAGCAGGAGCCCGCCACCCACAGATTGTTGCCGAAACGCTGGGCAGCCTGCTGCAACAGCCCCAGGGCCTGGTCCAGGTCGCAGCGCCAGACGTTACGGCCATTGACCACACCCAGCGACAGCACTTTATAGCTGGGCAGGCGATCAAGCACCGCCGGCAGTTGCTCGGCGGCCCGCACCAGATCGACGTGCAGGCCGTCCACCGGAAGCCCGGCGGCGAGCCCCAGGTTGTCTTCGAGGCCGCTGAAGTAGGTGGCGATGAGCTTTTTGAGCGGCGAGTACTGGAGGATGTGATAGGCGCGCTCGAAGGCGTTTTTCCATTCCTGCGGCAGGTCGAGGCCAAGAATCGGCTCGTCGATCTGCACCCATTCCACGCCTTGGCGAGCCAGCCGGCTGAGGATCTCGCCATATACCGGCAGCAGGCGCTCGAGCAGGTCGAGTTTGTCGAATTCAGCGCCCTTGGCCTTGCCCAGCCACAAGTAGGTCAGCGGGCCGATCAGCACCGGTTTGACCTTGTGGCCCAGCGCCAGCGCTTCGTCGACCTCCTCGAAGAGTTGATCCCAACTGAGCACAAAGCGCTGCTGCGCGCTGAATTCCGGGACCAGGTAGTGATAGTTGGTGTCGAACCACTTGGTGAGTTCCTGAGCGTATTGGCCCTTGCCCGCTTCACCTGCGCAGCAGGTGCTGGCGCCACGGGCCATGGCGAACAGCGTATCGAGGGTCGGCCGGCCGTCGGCACCCTTGAGCGTGGCGAAACGTTCAGGGATGACACCCAGGGCCAGCGAGTGGCCGAGAACCTGGTCGTACCAGGCGAAATCCCCTACAGGCAGCAACTCGATGCCTGCATCCTTTTGCACTTGCCAGTGGCGAGCACGCAGTTCACGGCCGACGGCGTGCAGGCTGGCCTGGTCGAGATCGCCCTTCCAATAGGCCTCTTGGGCTTTCTTGAGTTCGCGGTCGGCGCCGATGCGCGGAAATCCGAGGTTGTGGGCCAATGCCATGAGGTGTGTGCTCCCTGTAAAAGATGGCGCCATTGTCGACAGGGAAGGCAACATGAGACAAACTCAATAAATTCGCTTTCATCACAAGTATCATTCATGGAGCACGACGGTGCTGGAAATTCGTCACCTCAAGACCCTGCACGCCCTGCGCGAGTCCGATAGCCTGGTTGAAGCCGCCGAGCGCCTGCATCTGACACAGTCGGCGTTGTCTCATCAGTTCAAGGAGCTGGAGGAGCGCCTGGGCATGCCGCTATTCATGCGCAAGACCAAGCCCATCCGTTTTACCAGCGCCGGCCTGCGCCTGCTGCAACTGGCCGATGCTGCGTTGCCCTTGCTACGCGGCGCTGAACGGGATATCGCGCGGCTCGCGGGCGGCACCGCCGGACGCCTGCACATGGCGATCGAGTGCCACAGTTGCTTCCAGTGGCTGATGCCGACCATCGATCAATTTCGCGACGCCTGGCCCGAGGTCGAGCTCGATCTGGCCTCGGGTTTCGCCTTCGCGCCGCTCCCAGCCCTGGCCCGCGGCGACCTGGACCTGGTGGTGACTTCCGACCCGGTGGAACTGGCCGGTATCACCTACGTGCCACTGTTCACGTACGAGGCCATGCTGGCGGTGGCCAACCAGCACCCGTTGGCCACCAAGCCGTTTATCGTGCCCGAGGACCTGGCCAGCGAGACGCTGATCACTTATCCCGTGGAACGGGATCGCCTGGATATCTTCACGCGGTTCCTTGAGCCTGCCGACGTCGAACCCGGGCAAGTGCGCACGGCCGAGCTGACGGTGATGATGATGCAGCTGGTGGCCAGCGGTCGCGGCGTGTGCGGCATGCCGCATTGGGCACTGCACGAATACAGCTCGCGCGGCTATGTGAAGGCCAAGCGCCTGGGCGACAAGGGCCTGTTCGCGACATTGTATGCGGCGGTGCGCACCGACATGCTCGATGCGCCATACATGCGCGACTTTTTGCTGACCGCCAAGGACACCTCGTTCTCGACCCTGGATGGGGTCAGCGCGGCGCGGTGATTGCCTGCTCAGGCGCTGCGCTGGGCCTGGGCGAATTCGCGCTGCAACGGCAGGATCAGGTCGCGGGTCAGCGGCGCCAGTTCGAGAGGCTCGACCTGGTCGATATCGACCCAGCGCGCCTCTTCGATTTCGGCGGCGGGCTGCACGGCCGCGACGCTGTGCACCCGAAACAGCTCGCAGCACACCTCGAATCCCGGCTCGTTGGCGGCCGGGGCACTGAACTGGCCAAGGTACTCGGCCTGTTGAGTGTCGATACTCAGCCCCAATTCTTCGAACAGCTCACGGGCCAAGGCTTCGACGGGCTGTTCGTGAGCCTCGATCTTGCCGCCGGGCTGCATGAAGGCCGTGGTGCCACGCTTGCGCACCAGCAGGGTTTGTCCTTGGGCGTCGAGCAGCAAAGCGGCGGCGATATGAATGATCTTCGACATGGCGGTTTCGTCCTGAATACAGGCGGCGCAGGATCGCATGAGGGGCCCCGACCGCCAAGGCCGTTGCCAGATATTTGCTGAACGGCGGTGGCCAGGCCAGTGGTGGCGCCCCTACGGCAACGGCAACAGCAACGGCAGAAGACTATTGGCGGTGGCTTGAGGGTTGTGTACGGGCCCTTTGCTGCGGGCCTGTGCGGCTCGCCCTGTCCATTGGCCCTTCGCCTAGGCTCATGGTACCCGCGTGCAGACACCTGAAGAGAGGGCACGGCGCAGTGGGCCATCCATGGCCCAACGCGCCTGACCCGGCATCCTGCCGGGATCTCCCTCTCTTCAGGCGCCTGCACGCGGCCTGCTGGAGGGGCGATCCACACAGGCCCGCAGCAAAGGACCAGCCGAGATTTGAGGTGCATGGAGCAGCTTTGAAAAGCTGAACAGACGCCACAAATATCACCGTTCTGCTTTCGAGCCGGCCTTGGGGTCGCGGCCCCTTCCAGCAGGCCGCGCTTCGACGTGCTGGCGAGGGGATAGCCGGCATGGATGCCGGCTAAGCCCCGTTGGGCCACGGAAGGCCCATCGGGGCGTGCCCCTCGCCAGTGCGTCGAAGCGCGGGAACCCCGAGCGTCAGCGAGGGGCCAATGGCGGGGGCCGCGACCCCAAGGCCGGCTCGAAAGCAGAACCACCCCGATCCCAAAGCACAGCAACCACCCGAGCAATCCGACGAACAACCTTGCAGCCACCCAACTCACCCCCCATTAATCATCACATGAACGCCCCCCTCAACACCGCCCCGCTCCCGGGCTTCCATCCTGCGGTCCAGGCCTGGTTCAACCAGCGGTTCCCGGCACTGACGCCCGCCCAAGCGCAGGCCTGGCCGTTGATCCAGAGCGGCCAGTCGACGCTGATCGCTGCCCCGACCGGTTCCGGCAAGACCCTCACCGCCTTCCTCGCCGTGCTCGACGAGTTGATCCGTGACGGCCTGGCTCACGACGGCAAGCTGCCCGAGCAAACGTTCGTGGTGTATATCTCGCCACTCAAGGCGTTATCCAACGATATCCAGATCAATCTGCAGGCCCCGCTGCAAGGCATCAGCGAACAACTGCAGCGCATGGGCCTGCCGCCGGTGCCGATCAGCACTGCCGTACGTACCGGCGACACCCCGCAAAAAGACCGCGCCGCCATGCGCAAACGCGCCCCGCATATCGTCGTTACCACGCCCGAGTCACTGTACGTGCTGCTCGGCTCGGACAGCGGTCGACAGATGCTCGCCAGCACCCATACGGTGATCGTCGATGAAATCCACGCCATCGCCGCCAGCAAACGCGGCAGCCATCTGGCGCTGAGCCTGGAGCGGCTGCAAGCGCTCTGCCAACGACCGCTGCGGCGGATTGGCCTGTCGGCCACGCAAAAGCCGATCGAGGCGGTATCGCGCTTCCTTGCAGGCAGCCAACGCGCGTGCGCCATCGTCGATATCGGCCACGCCCGGCCCCGGGACCTGGGCATCGAAGTGCCGCCAGTCGAGCTTGGCGCGGTCATGGCCAACGACGTCTGGGAGCTGGTCTACAACCGCCTGGCCGAGCTGGTGAACGAGCATCGCACCACCCTGGTGTTCGTCAATACGCGGCGTCTGGCCGAACGCTTGACCCGCCACCTCAGTGATCGCCTGGGCCGTGACGTGGTGGCTGCCCACCACGGCAGCCTGGCCAAGGAACAACGCCTGGATGCCGAACAACGCCTCAAGCGCGGCGACTTGCGCGTGCTGGTGGCCACCGCGTCGCTGGAGCTGGGGATCGACATCGGCGAAGTCGACCTGGTGTGCCAGATCGCTTCGCCACGCTCGATCTCGGCCTTTTTGCAACGGGTCGGTCGCTCCGGGCACTACGTCGGCGGCACGCCCAAGGGCCGACTGTTCGCCACCTCCCGCGACGACCTGATCGAATGCGCAGCGCTACTGGACTGCATTCAGCGCGGCGAACTGGACGTACTGCACATACCCGAAGCGCCACTGGACGTGCTGGCCCAGCAGATCATCGCTGAAGTCAGCTGCCAGGAGTGGCCCGAGCAGGCGCTGCTGCAACTGTTCCGTAACGCCACGCCCTTTCGCGACGTCAAGGAAGCTGACTATCAAGCACTGCTGGCGATGCTTGCCGAGGGCTACAGCGGTCGCCAAGGCGTGCGTAGCGCCTATCTGCACCGCGATGCCGTCAGCGGCCTGCTGCGCGGGCGACGCGGCAGCAAACTGACCGCCGTCACCAGCGGCGGCACTATTCCCGACAACGCCGACTACAGCGTGATCCTCGAGCCCCATGCTCTGAATATCGGCAGCGTCAACGAAGACTTCGCGGTCGAAAGCATCGCCGGCGATATCTTCCAGCTCGGCAACACCTCCTATCGCATCCTGCGCATCGAGACCGGCCGAGTGCGGGTCGAAGATGCCCAGGGCATGCCGCCCAATATCCCCTTCTGGCTGGGTGAAGCACCTGGGCGCAGCGCCGAATTGTCGCTGTCGGTGGCGCGCCTGCAAGGGGCTATCGACGAACGCCTGCACGCCAGCGCGGGCAAACTGGCGCCAGTCGTCGACTGGCTGTGCCAGACACTGGGCCTGAACCCGGCCAGCGCCGAGCAACTGGTCGACTACCTGGCCCGCACGCGTTTGGCACTGGGCGCGCTGCCGTCGCAACAGACACTGATCATGGAGCGTTTTTTCGACGAGTCCGGCGGTACCCAGTTGATCATCCACACGCCGTTCGGCAGTCGCGTCAACCGCGCCTGGGGCCTGGCCTTGCGCAAGCGTTTCTGCCGCACCTTCAATTTCGAGCTGCAGGCGGCGGCCAGTGAAGACGCCATCGTGCTGTCGCTGTCGACTACCCACAGCTTCGAGCTGGACGATATCTGGCACTATCTGCACAGCGCCACAGCGGAGCAGATCCTTATTCAGGCGGTGCTCGATGCGCCGCTGTTCGGCGTGCGTTGGCGCTGGAACGCCGGCACCGCCCTGGCGCTGCCGCGCTATGCCGGGGGCCGCAAAGTGGCGCCGCAGATCCAGCGAATGAAAAGCGAGGACCTGATCGCCACAGTGTTCCCGGATCAGATCGCCTGCCTGGAAAACATCGTCGGCGAGCGCGACGTGCCGGACCATCCGCTGGTCAAGCAGACCCTCGACGACTGTCTGCACGAGGCCATGGACAGCGACGCCTGGCTGGCCTTGCTGCGGCGCATGGAGCAAGGCCAGGTGCGCTTGCTCAGCCGTGATTTGCCGGCGCCATCGCCCCTGGCTGCGGCGATTCTCAATGCCCGGCCCTACGCCTTCCTCGATGACGCGCCGCTGGAGGAGCGCCGCACCCAGGCCGCACCCAGGCCGTGCTCAGTCGGCGCTGGAGCGATCCGGAAGCGGCCGATGATCTCGGCGCGCTGGACGCCCAGGCGATCGAGGATGTCTGCCTTCAGGCATGGCCTGACCCCACCCGCGCCGATGAGATGCACGAGGCACTGATGCAGTTGGCGGTGATCGAGCAAGCCGAGGTCGATGTGCAGCCCTTCTGGCAAGGCTGGCTCGAACAACTGGCCGGCCAGGGCCGGGCGATGTGGGTGCAGGCCGGCGAGCGGCGGCTGTGGTTCGCTCGCGAGCGCCTGACCTGTGTACAGGCGGTCTATCCGTCGATGACCCCGGCGTTACCGGCACTGGCAGGTTTCGATCAACCCTGGGAGAGCGATGGCGCACGGGTCGAATTGCTTCGCGCGCGCCTCAGCGGTTGCGGGCCCATGTTGCTGGGGGATATCTGCCGGCCACTGGCCCTGATGCCGAACGAGGTCGAACAGGCGTTGGCGGTGCTGGAGGGTGAAGGCTACGTATTGCGTGGGCAGTTCCGGCCCGGTGTACGTGATACCCAGTGGTGCGAACGGCACTTGCTGGCGCGCATTCATCGCTACACGGTCAAGCGCCTGCGTCAGGAAATAGAGCCCGTGGCGCTGCAGGATTTCATGCGTTTCCTGTTCGATTGGCAGCACCTGTCCAGCGCCACACGCCTGCAGGGCCCGGCGGCCTTGAGCGCGGTGCTGCAGCAATTCGAAGGCTTCAGCGCCCCCGCTGGCGCCTGGGAGAGCGAGCTGTTGCCCAGCAGGGTGAAGGGTTACGCGCTGACCTGGCTGGACGATGCCTGCCGCTCCGGCAAGACCGTATGGACCCGCCTCGGCGGCCGCGCCGGAGCCGGCAATACTTTGCGCAGCACGCCCATCGTCCTGCTGCCGCGCGCTCAGGTCGGCCTCTGGCGCAGCCTCGACAGCGCCCCTGTAGCGAGAGGGCTCGATGCCGAAAAGCCGTCAGCACCAGAGATATCCCTGCGCGCGCAGAAAGTCCTCGACGTGCTCGCCGACCAAGGCGCGCTGTTTTTCGATGAACTGAGCAGCGAGGCCCATCTGCTGCGCAGCGAACTGGAAAACGCCCTGCAGGAGCTGGTCGCCGCCGGCCAGGTGAATGCCGACAGTTTCGCCGGCTTGCGCGCGTTGATCACGCCAACGAGCAAACGCCAGGCGCACAGCAGCCGCCGCGGCCGCGGGGCGTTTGTCGGCGGCATGGATGATGCCGGACGTTGGGCCTTGCTGCGCAAACCCAGCGCAGGCCAGGCGCGCGATGAGGTTCTGGAACATGTCGCCATGACCCTGCTGCGGCGCTATGGCGTGGTGTTCTGGCGCTTGCTGGAGCGTGAGGCCGCTTGGCTGCCGAGTTGGCGTGAACTGCTGCGCACCCTGCACCGTCTGGAAGCCCGGGGCGAGATCCGCGGCGGGCGCTTCGTCAGTGGCCTGGCAGGTGAGCAATTCGCCCTGCCCGAAGCCATACCGTTGCTGCGCGAAGTGCGCAAACGGCCTATGGACGGTGGGTTGGTGACCGTCAGCGCAGTGGACCCGCTGAATCTGGTCGGCACCTTGTTGCCGGGCAGCAAGGTGCCCGCGATCAGCGGCAACCGCCTGGTCTACCGTGATGGCATCCCGGCGGCAGCGATGATCGCGGGCAAACCGCACTACTGGATAGCGCAGGACCCCGCGTTGCGCGAGGCCCTGATTCGTCGCTAGTCGCACCGACGGTTGTCACTGCTCAAGCCTTGCTGCCAAAACCGGCGAAGCGCTTGTTGAAGCCGGCGATGCGGCCTTCGGCCTGGGTCTTGCGCTGTTGACCGGTGTACACCGGGTGGGAGGCGCTCGATACGTCCAAGGCCAGGTAAGGGTAAGTAACGCCGTCGGTATGGGCGTGGGTGCGATCGGTGTCGGCAGTCGAGCCGATCAAAAAGAACACGTCTGCGGCGGTGTCATGGAACAGCACTTGACGGTATTCGGGGTGGATTCCGGGTTTCATGTTCAATCTCCAGGCAGTGGAACAACTTGTTACATCATAACATAACACTCATATTCTGTGAGATCGATTTTTCATAGCGCTGTGCCCAGGCGCTATATCGAAGAGTCGTCATTCATCCTCGGCTATTCTTGAGCATTGCGAGATGGACTGTTGCGCCGCACGCGCTTGTTTGCGCCCCTGTGAGGAGAACAGAATGACCTGTAGCGAGGAGGCTTGCCTCCAAAAACGAGTCAGCGCCCTCTTTATTGCTGACTTACCCTGATCGGGGGCAACCCCCTCGGTACAGGAAGCGGGATCGGAACCACAACTCAAAGAAGAACCCTCCAAGGAAACCGTATGAGCCTTTCGTTGTTAAGTCGTTACGCTTTTTTTGCCGCATGCGTTCTGTTCAGCCTCGTCACCCTCCCGTTCGAACAGCATGAGTGGCTCTGGCCTTTCACCTTGCTCACCACCGTATTGAGCCTGATCGGCCTGTTCGACCTGCTTCAGACCCGCCACGCCGTGCGCCGCAACTATCCGATCCTGGGCAATATCCGTTACCTGGTCGAGACCATCCGCCCGGAAATTCGCCAGTACCTGCTGGAGTCCGACAGCGATGCCCTGCCCTTCTCCCGCGCACAGCGCTCGCTGGTCTATTCCCGCGCCAAGAACGAAACCGCAGACAAACCTTTCGGCACCCTGATCGATGTGTACCAGCCGGGCTTCGAGTTCATCAGCCACTCCATGCGCCCGGCCCCCTTGAGCGACCCAGCCAGTTTTCGGGTGAGCGTGGGCGGCCCGCAGTGCACTCAGCCCTATAGCGCGTCGATCTTCAATGTCTCGGCCATGAGTTTCGGTTCGTTGAGCGCCAACGCCATTCGGGCTCTCAACAAAGGCGCCAAACTGGGCAACTTCGCCCACGACACCGGCGAAGGCAGCATCAGCCCTTACCACCGCGAACACGGCGGTGACCTGACCTGGGAGCTGGGCAGTGGGTATTTCGGCTGTCGCACCCGCGAGGGCCGCTTCGACCCCGAACGCTTCGCCCAGCAGGCCCTCGATCCGCAAGTGCGGATGATCGAAATCAAGATGAGCCAAGGCGCCAAACCCGGGCACGGCGGCATCTTGCCCAAGCACAAGGTCACTCAGGAAATCGCCGACACGCGCGGCATCATGATGGGCGAAGACTGCATCTCGCCCTCGCGTCATAGCGCCTTCAATACGCCGCTCGAGCTGATGCACTTCATCGCCCAGCTGCGTGAACTGTCGGGGGGCAAACCCGTGGGCTTCAAGCTGTGCCTGGGCCATCCGTGGGAGTTCATGGGCATCGCCAAGGCCATGCTCGAGACGGGCATTCTGCCGGATTTCATCGTCGTCGACGGCGCCGAAGGCGGCACCGGTGCGGCGCCTGTGGAGTTCACCGATCACCTGGGCATGCCGATGCGCGAAGGCCTGTTGTTCGTGCACAACACCTTGGTAGGCCTGAACCTGCGCGACAAGATTCGCCTAGGCGCGAGCGGCAAGATAGTAAGCGCCTTCGACATTGCCAGCGTGCTGGCGATCGGCGCCGACTGGTGCAACTCGGCGCGCGGCTTCATGTTCGCCATCGGTTGCATCCAGTCGCAAAGCTGCCACACCAACAAATGCCCTACCGGCGTGGCCACACAGGATCCACTGCGACAGCGCGCGCTGGTGGTCGAGGACAAGGCCGAACGGGTCAAGAATTTCCATCACCACACCCTCAAGGCCCTGGCCGAGATGCTTGCCGCAGCGGGCCTGGAACACCCCTCCCAGCTCAAGGCCAAGCACCTGGTGCGGCGCTTGTCGGCCACCGAGATCAAGCTGTTTTCCCAGCTGCACGTGTTCCTCAAGCCCGGCGAGTTGCTGACGGGCGAGTTGAGTGGCGAGTTCTACCCCAGAATGTGGGCGATGGCGCGGGCGGACAGTTTCGAGCCGAATGAAGAAGTGGCGGCCTGACCAACGGCGGGCCCCTGTGAGATGCAAGCTCTGCTCGCGAAGCTTCCATGCCGTACACCGGCTTCGCGTCCAGAGGCTGCTCCCACACGGGGTTAACCCTCGCTGCGCCTCTGTGACATTCGGTAATATCCTCCTTTTGCATTTCCTCGCAAAAATCGGCACCCTGCGCCGCTGATCGATATCCCGCCGGCAGGCGGAACCACTGACCCGATCCCCTATCAGTTACTTAGACACCCCACGCTAGAGCGCAACTGCCATGACTAACGGACGAGACCACCGGGTCGACTTTTTTCGTGGATTGGCCTTGATATTCATTCTCTGGGACCACATTCCGCAAAACCCGCTGGGCAACCTGACCCTGCGCAACTTCGGCTTCAGCGATGCGGCCGAAATCTTCGTATTCCTGGCAGGCTACGCGGCTGTCCTCGCCTACGGCAAGATCGCCCTGCGCGACGGTTACCTGGTCGCCAGCGTGCGCATCCTGCGACGGGCGTGGACGCTGTACGTGGTGCACATCTTTCTACTGGTGCTGTTGATGGGCATCGTGTTCTTCGCCAACGAACACGTCGAGACCCGTGACATGGTCCAGGAAATGGGCCTGCTGCATTTCGTCAGCAACCCGCAACAGGCCATGGTCGATGAGCTATTGCTGCGCTTCAAGCCCAACCTGATGGATCCGCTGCCGCTGTATATCGTCCTGCTCGGCTGCCTGCCACTGGCGCTGCCGATCCTGGTCAAGTGGCCGAACCTGGCGGTGGGTCTGTCGGTAATGCTCTACGTACCTGCCACGGTGTTTGGCTGGAATCTCTCGGCCTACGAGGGTGGCGGCGTGTGGTATTTCAACCCGCTGGCCTGGCAGATCATGTTCGTACTCGGTGGCGTCGCGGCGCTGCACGCGCAGAAGCCAGCCGTAGCCGATGCACGGCCACTGCTGCGCCAGCCGTTATTCGTGGTCTGTGCGATTTATGTGGTGGTAGCGGCAGTGATCGCACTGGGGTGGAAATGGGCGCCGCTGCATGAGTTGCTGGTGCCCAAGCCTCTGGCAGACATGCTCTACCCGATCAGCAAGACCAACCTGGCTCCCGTGCGGCTTCTGCACTTTCTGGCGTTGGCCTACTGCGCCGCAAAACTGTTGCCCAAGGGCAACTGGGTCATGCACTGGAGCAGTCAGCAGCTATGCCTGATGGGCCGCTATTCGCTGGAAGTGTTCTGTTTCAGCGTATTGCTCGCGCCCATGTCGGACATGGCCAACGCCTTGGGTGGCGACCGCCTGCCCATGCAACTCGCCACCGCGATCGGCAGCGCCGGGCTGATGCTGCTGCTGGCGGTATGGCTGGAGTTCAACAAGGGGCTGGGCAAACAGCCGGTAGTCCCGGCACCGCAACCGGTGCCGGTCACCTGATTCAGGCGTTGCCGGACAGCTTCATGCGCGCGGCCTGGGTGAAATCCAGCATGCGCTTGAGGGGCCGTACGGCGTGGGGCACCACAGCGGGGTCGACGAAGATCTCGTTGGTGCTCTCTTGCAGACACTGCAGGGTGCGCTCAAGGGTATTCATCGCCATCCATGGGCAATGGGCGCAGCTGCGGCATGCCGCACCGTTGCCGGCCGTGGGCGCTTCGAGAAAGATCTTGTCCGGACACAACTGCTGCATCTTGTAGAAGATGCCGCGGTCGGTGGCGACGATGAAGTGAGTGTTGGGCAAGGTCTGCGCCGCCGCGATCAACTGGCTCGTGGAACCAACCGCATCGGCCAGCTCGATCACCGCCTCCGGCGATTCCGGATGCACCAGAATCGCAGCCTCGGGGTACAAGGCCTTCATGTCTTCCAATTGGCGCGACTTGAATTCTTCGTGGACGATGCAGGCACCATCCCACAGCAGCATGTCGGCGCCGGTCTGCTTCTGGATGTAACGCCCCAGGTGCTTGTCCGGTCCCCAGATGATGGTCTCGCCGTTGTCCATCAGGCTTTCGACGATTTCCAGCGCGCAACTGGAAGTCACCACCCAATCGGCTCGCGCCTTGACCGCGGCGGACGTATTGGCATACACCACCACGGTACGCTCGGGGTGCTGGTCGCAAAATGCGGAAAACTCGTCGACCGGGCAGCCTAGATCCAACGAGCAAGTGGCCTCGAGGGTCGGCATGAGGATGCGCTTTTCCGGCGTAAGGATTTTCGCCGTCTCACCCATGAAACGCACACCGGCCACGAGAATGGTCTGCGCCGGGTGCTGGGCACCGAAGCGCGCCATTTCGAGGGAATCGGCCACGCAACCACCGGTTTCTTCGGCCAGCGACTGAATCACCGGATCGCAATAGTAATGAGCCACTAGCACCGCGTTGCGGGCCTTGAGCTCGGCCGCAATGGCTGAGCGGTAGTGGGCTTCTTCTTCGGGTGTCAGCGGCTTGGGCTGCTTGGCATCTAAGTGTGCCTGGACCAGAAGGCGTTCGGATATCTGCGTCATATGGCTAGACCTGCAGGCGCGCGTGCGCGAAAGTCGAACATGTCGCCCGGTCTGACACGAGAGCCGGGCGCGGAACCCCAGAAACCACGGTGTTTCGGGGGCTGGCGAAGGCTACATAGGTTTACGCCAATGCTAAAGATCTTTTTGCCAGACGAGCCACCTTGGCGGCTCGACGGCAGGCCAGGCTAATCCGCCGAGGTCACCAGGCGCAAGCCACTGGAGATCGCGCCCACGGCGGCGAATCCGGCACCGATGCTCAAGGCCAGCAATGGCCCACCGCTACCGGCGATGCCGAAGCTCAGGGCCACCAGCGCCGCGCCCGTCGCCTGGCCGATCAAGCGGGCAGTGGCCACGGTACCACTGGCGCCGCTGGCCCGCTCGCGGGGTGCGCTGGTCATCAGCGCCTTCTGATTGGGCGCCTGGAAAAAGCCGAATCCCGCTCCGCAAATGATCATCCGCGCGATGATATCGCCAGCACTCGGATCCGTCGGCAACAGCGCCAGCGATACCATGCCCGCGCTGAGGATCGCCAGCCCGATGCCGCCGAGCAGACCGGGCGGATAACGATCGGACAAACGGCCGGCGATCGGTGCGAAAAGCGCAACCACCACTGACCAGGGCGTCATCAGAAAGCCCGTCTCGACCGGATTGCGGCCCAGAGTCGTCTCGAAGAAAAACGGCAGCGACACGAACGCCAGCCCCTGGGTAGCGAATGAGCAGAATGCCGTGAGCGTCGACAACGCGAACATCGGCCGCTTGAGCAGATCCAGGGGAAACATCGGCGCCGGATGCGCCCTCTCGCGATAGATCATCAGGGCCCCGGCGGCCAGGAATATTGCGAAGGCCAGCAACACGCTGAAACGCGAGCCCATCTGCGCGGCCTGGCCCAGAGAGAAGATCAAGGCCCCGAAGGCGATCACATTGAGGCTCGCCGTCAAATAGTCGAATTTCTGCGCCTTGGTCTGGCCGAGCGGCAGGGCATTCCAGGCAAACACCAACGCGAACACGCCAATCGGCAGGTTGATCGCGAACAGCCAAGGCCAGTTGGCCACCGACAGGATCAGCGAGGCGATGGTCGGCCCGGCGGCGAATGACGTGCCGACCACCAGCGCGTTCAAGCCCAGCCCACGGCCCAGACGCTCACGAGGGAAGATCGAACCGATCAGCCCGGCATTGACGCTCATGATCGCACTGGCACCCAGGCCCTGCAGCACCCGGGCGCCGGTGAGCGTCGGCAGCGACCAGGCGAAGGTGCACATCAACGATGACACGACGAACAGCATCAACCCGGCCAGATAGACCTTGCGCTGACCGACGATCGAGCCCAGCGCGGCAAACGGCAGGATGGTTGCCACGGCCGCCAGTTGATAGGCATTGATAATCCACACCGAGGCCGCTGGCGACGCATTCAGGTCGGCGGCGATCGCCGGCAGCGCAGTGTTGGCGATGGCAGTGTCCAAGGTCGCCAGCGCAATGGACATCAGGATCGCCAGCATCCCGCGAAATTCCTGGGTGGTCAGCTTGGTCGAGGAAGAGCTTGCAAGGGAATCCGCCATAAGTCCTCTATAGGGGTGATCGATACCTGCGGTGACCGCATGATGGACTATTGCGATGAATTTGCAGATTAAAAACTACACCGGTGAGTAAATCCCATATTTAGGGATGTAAAATCATAGTTTGGGATTTTTCGCAACTGGGCTATATTGATTGCCAGCAGCTCAACGCACACAAAAAAAATAATATCGGTGATGCAATGCAATTCTATTCCCACGTCTTTCTCCGCGCGGTCCTACTCTCTGGTCGTCACGATCAGCGCGACTGCGCCTGCATGAACCCTCTCCCTCGCTCGCACCGGCCCTCTTCAAGCGGCCGGCGTTCGTCGTGTCTTTGCCTAACAGGAGTCCGGATCCATGGCTGAACCTCTTTCCCTGCCCGCCGTCCCAGAGCCACCCCGTGGTGAGCGCCTGAAAAACAAGGTGGTGCTGTTGACTGGCGCCGCTCAGGGCATTGGCGAAGCGATCGTCGCCTGCTTCGCCGCCCAGCAGGCCAAACTGGTGATCAGCGATATCCAGGCAGAAAAAGTCGAAGCCGTCGCTGCGCGTTTCCGCGAACGCGGTGCCGACGTCCAGGCGTTGCGCGCCGATGTCTCCCAGGCCCAGGATCTGCAGGCCATGGCCCGCCGTGCGCTGGAGCTGCATGGGCGTATCGACGTGCTGATCAACTGCGCCGGCGTCAATGTGTTCCGCGACCCGCTGCTGATGACCGAAGAAGACTGGCGCCGCTGCTTCGCCATCGACCTGGACGGCGCCTGGTATGGCTGCAAAGCGGTGCTGCCGCAGATGATCGAGCAAGGCGTCGGCAGCATCATCAACATTGCCTCGACCCATTCCAGCCACATCATCCCTGGCTGTTTTCCCTATCCGGTGGCCAAGCACGGCCTGCTGGGCCTGACCCGTGCCCTGGGCATCGAGTACGCACCAAAGGGCGTGCGCGTCAACGCCATCGCGCCGGGATACATCGAAACCCAACTCAATGTCGACTATTGGAACGGCTTCCCCGACCCGCACGCCGAACGCCAGCGCGCGCTGGATCTGCATCCACCGCGGCGCATCGGCCAACCGCTCGAAGTGGCCATGACCGCGGTGTTCCTGGCCAGCGACGAAGCCCCCTTCATCAACGCCTCGTGCATCACCATCGATGGTGGCCGCTCGGTGCTTTACCACGACTGAGCCCTGCACCCACACCAAATCCGATACGGCTGTGCCCCCCAATAAAAATAAGGAGTTGCCCATGAATCGTCGTAGCTTTTGCCGTACCGCCCTCGCTGTCACCGCCCTCAGCCTGGGTGGCAGTCTGTTCTCGCTGGCCAGTGCCGCCGACCCGATCAAGATCGGTTTTCTGGTCAAACAGGCTGAAGAGCCCTGGTTCCAGACCGAATGGGCCTTCGCCGAAAAAGCCGCCAAGGACAAAGGCTTCACCCTGATCAAGATCGCCGTGCCAGACGGCGAAAAAACCCTCTCGGCCATCGATAGCCTCGCCGCCAACGGCGCCAAGGGCTTCGTCATCTGCCCGCCGGATGTCTCCCTGGGCCCGGCCATCGTGGCCAAGGCCAAGATGAACGATCTCAAGGTGATCGCCGTCGATGACCGCTTCGTCGACGCCAACGGCAAGTTCATGGAGGACGTCCCGTACCTGGGCATGGCTGCCTTCGAGGTCGGCCAGAAGCAAGGCAGCGCCATGGTCACCGAAGCCAAACAGCGCGGCTGGGACTGGAAAGACACCTACGCGGTGGTCAACACCTACAACGAGCTCGACACCGGCAAGAAGCGCACCGACGGCTCGGTCAAATCGCTGCAAGATGCCGGCTTGCCCAAGGACCACATCATCTATGCGGCGCTCAAGACCCTTGATGTGCCCGGCAGCATGGACGCCACCAGCTCCGCGCTGGTCAAGCTGCCCAGCGCGGCGAAGAACCTGATCATCGGCGGCATGAACGACAACACCGTGCTCGGCGGCGTACGTGCCACTGAAAGCGCCGGCTTCGCGGCGGCCAACGTTATCGGCATCGGCATCAACGGCACCGACGCCATCGGCGAGCTGAAAAAACCCGACAGTGGCTTCTTCGGCTCGATGCTGCCCAGCCCGCACATCGAGGGCTATAACACCGCAAGCATGATGTTCGACTGGATCAGCACTGGCAAGGAACCGCCCAAGTACACCGCCATGGATGAGGTCACGCTGATCACCCGCAAGAATTTCCAGCAGGAGCTGGAAAAAATCGGCCTGTGGAATTGATGCGCAGAGGTGTCCATGCAAGCACAACTCAGTACGCCCTCCCAGCCTGAGCCGATGGCCAGCCTGAGCTTCAAGGGCATTGGCAAGGCCTTCCCGGGTGTGCAGGCCCTGGCCGATATCAGCTTTACCGCCCACCCCGGCACCGTGCACGCGCTGATGGGCGAGAACGGTGCGGGCAAATCGACCCTGCTGAAAATCCTCGGCGGTGCCTATGCGCCCAGCAGTGGCCACCTGCAGATCGGCGACCGGCAGGTGAACTTCAAGTCCACCGCCGAGAGCATTGCCAATGGCGTGGCGGTGATTCACCAGGAGCTGCATCTGGTGCCAGAAATGACCGTGGCCGAGAACCTCTTTCTCGGCCATCTGCCCGCGCGTTTCGGCCTGGTCAATGGCACCGAGCTACGCCATCGCGCGCTGGCCTTGCTCAAGGGCCTGGCCGACGAGATCGATCCGCAGGACAAGGTCGGGCGTCTGTCGCTGGGGCAACGGCAGCTGATCGAAATCGCCAAGGCGCTGTCCCGCGGCGCGCATGTGATTGCTTTCGACGAACCGACCAGCAGCCTGTCGGCGCGGGAAATCGACCGCTTGATGGCGATCATCACCCGCTTGCGTGACGAGGGCAAAGTGGTGCTTTACGTGTCGCACCGCATGGAAGAGGTGTTCCGTATCTGCAACGCCGTCACGGTGTTCAAGGATGGCCGTTATGTGCGCACCTTCGAGCAGATGAGCGAGCTCAGCCACGATCAACTGGTCACCTGCATGGTCGGCCGCGATATCCAGGACATCTATGATTACCGGCCCCGGGTCACGGGCGAGGTGATGCTCAAGGTCGCCGGGCTGCTGGGCCCGGGCCTGTCGGCGCCGGTGGATCTGCAGGTGCACCAGGGCGAGGTACTCGGCCTGTTCGGCCTGGTGGGTGCCGGCCGTACCGAACTGCTGCGCCTGCTCAGTGGCCTGACGCGCAAGACCGCCGGCAGCGTCGAGTTGGCAGGCAAGGCGCTGACGTTGCGTTCACCTCGGGATGCGATCGGCGCGGGCATTCTGCTCTGCCCCGAGGACCGCAAGAAGGAAGGCATCCTGCCGCTGGCCAGCGTCGCCGAAAACATCAATATCAGTGCCCGCCCCGCCCATGCCTCCTTGGGTTGGCTGCTGCGCGGTGAGTGGGAGCGTTCGAATGCGGACAAACACATTCGTGCACTGAAGGTGAAGACGCCTTCGGCCGGGCAAAAGATGATGTTCCTGTCCGGTGGCAATCAGCAAAAAGCCATCCTCGGTCGCTGGTTATCGATGCCGATGAAAGTCCTGCTGCTGGACGAGCCCACCCGCGGCATCGACATCGGCGCCAAGGCCGAGATCTACCAGATCATCCACAACCTGGCGGCCAGCGGTATTGCCGTGATCGTGGTGTCCAGCGACCTGATGGAAGTCATGGGCATCTCCGACCGCGTGCTGGTGCTCTGCGAAGGCGAGGTACGCGGCGAGGTGGCTCGCGCGGATGCCAATGAAACCAGTCTCCTGCACATGGCCTTGCCCCGCCAGCGCCACTGAACCCCCTGAGAGGTGTCTATGACTACGCAACACTCTGCGCTGCCCAAACCCCACAAGAGCCTCAACCTGCGGCGCTTCCTCGATGATTGGGTGATGCTGCTCGCGGCCATCGGCATCTTCGTGCTTTGCACACTGCTGATCGACAACTTCCTCTCGCCGCTGAACATGCGCGGGCTGGGGCTTGCCATCTCGACCACCGGCATCGCCGCCTGCACCATGCTCTACTGCTTGGCGTCCGGGCATTTCGACCTTTCGGTGGGCTCGGTGATCGCCTGCGCCGGGGTGGTCGCGGCGGTGGTCATGCGCAGCACCAACAGCGTCTTCCTCGGGGTTGGCGCGGCGCTGCTGATGGGCCTGATCGTCGGCCTGATCAATGGCATCGTGATCGCCAAACTGCGGGTCAACGCGCTGATCACCACGCTGGCGACCATGCAGATCGTCCGCGGCCTGGCGTATATCTTTGCCGACGGCAAGGCGGTGGGCATCTCGGTCGATAAATTCTTCGTGTTCGGCAACGGCCAGTTGTTCGGCGTGCCGGTGCCGATCGTCATCACCCTGGTGTGCTTCATGTTTTTTGGTTGGTTGCTGAACTGCACCACCTACGGCCGCAATACCATGGCCATCGGCGGCAATCAGGAAGCAGCGCTGCTGGCCGGGGTCAATGTCGATCGCACCAAGATCATCATCTTCGCGGTGCACGGGCTGATTGGCGCGTTGGCCGGGGTGATCCTCGCGTCGCGGATGACCTCAGGCCAGCCGATGATCGGCCAGGGCTTCGAGCTGACGGTCATTTCCGCGTGCGTGCTGGGGGGCGTCTCGCTGAGCGGCGGTATCGGCATGATCCGCCACGTGATTGCAGGGGTGCTGATTCTGGCGATCATCGAGAACGCCATGAACCTGAAGAACATCGATACTTTCTATCAGTATGTAATCCGCGGTTCGATCTTGTTGCTGGCGGTGGTCATCGACCGGTTGAAGCAAGGTCGCTAGATGCACGCCGGGATGGCGATGGCCGAGGCGAGTTTCACGGCGGTGCTTGCCTGCTGATCCTGCAGATAAGCATCCAGAAAGCCCCGGCCGCCGCCTTCGAGCAACAACGTACGATCCTTCTCCAGGCGCAGGACGTGCTTGAAGTTGCGCACCCGCAGGTTACGCCGCAATGGCCGCTTGTAGGCGCGCAGATCGGCGCAGTCGATCAGGCCGAGCTGGTTGTCAGGGGTGAGGATGATGTTGCCCAGGTGCGCGGAACGGAAGTAAATGCCCTTGTCGTGCAGGGTCGCCAGGAAGTGCCCCAGTTGTGCACGCAACGCCTCGCGATTCTCGGACTTGGTCAGCGCTTCGCGCAGGGTGATACCCGGCAGCGGGTCGTAGTGTGCCGCATGGCTGGCGAGCCGCTTGATCCGGTAGACCGACAACACGTGTGGGCAAGGGATGTCGCGTTCAGCCAGCAACGCGCAGTTGTCGGCGAAGCGTACTGCATAGGGATACAGCGCAGCGGAGGTCAGCAGACGTTTGCGGCGAAACAGCTTCAACACCGTGCCATCGCCCAGACGCAACACTTTGTCACCCGAACGATCGGCTTCAAGAACCTCGGCACCTTCGCGTAGCGTCATATAGCGGGGTAGATCGAGGGTCTGCATCCGGTGGTCCATCGTAGGCGCCTTTCGTGGCTTGACGATGCACATTTTATTACAATTTTTAACTTTCAGATAGATTGTGAAAAGATTGTCACAAGCATCACAGAAATTCGTCAACGGCCAGCATTTGCTGGCCGGTTATCCAAGCGCGCAGTGCTCGCGCCAAACCGCTCTGACGAGCGGCGGCCGTTATGGCGTCGCCAGCTTGCCGCCTTTGACCTTCTGGCCGGTGACTTCCTTGCGCATGGAATGGCGATCGATCTTGCCCGCCAACCAGCGCAGGTAAGGTCGCATCGGCGAGCCCTGCAAGTACTCGCGCAGGAAGAACATCCGGTCGCTACGACTCAGGGCCCCACTGTGGCGATTGAGCGTACCCAGATCACGCAGGCCCGGCAGGAAGGGTACGAACACCCGACGAGACTTCTCCAGGTCAATGAGCGCTACCTCGTAATCGGCGCCCTGCGTCTTGACCATCAGATGCTTGGGGTACAAGCAACGGTGCTGAATGCCGGCAGCGTGCATCTTGCGAACACTGCGGGCAACTGCCGCCAAGAGGCGTCGACGCTGTGGAACGGGCATCGCCAGCGCCTCGCCTTCGTACAGGATATCTTCCATCGAGCGATAGCCTTCCAGCGACTCGGTCATGAGCATCGCCTGCAGGTTGCCGTCACGAAAGCACTGAGCGAAGCATACCGGATTGAGCGTGGGCACCTGGTGCTTGCGCAAATGGCGGATGTTCCTGAACTCGCGCACGAAGGTGCCTTCGCCCCGGATCGGGTGCAACAGCGTCCGGTGGCCGTGATTTTCCTGTCGTTTGAGATAGACGTTGGTCGACGAGCCTTCCGGCGTCGCGAAATTCATGCGGCACACACCGCTCCAACCGCCACGGCGGTAATTCGGCGGTTCGACCCAGTCACCGCTCAAATCCCAGATTTTTTCGTAGTCGTTCAAGCCGTTGAACTGCAGGAACGCCTGCCATTGCGGTGGAATAATAAACTTCACGCGAAGCTCCGATTTACAAATTGTCAAAATTTTCCCACGCAATTGTAAACCAACGGTGGTTTTTTCAGACAATTCTTAAAAGGGTTATAACCATCATGGCAAGCTGGCCCTGACGAAAGGAAAATCGCGCGCAAAAAAAAGCCGGAGAACACTGAGTGCTTTCCGGCTTTTCTCTTGATTCGAAATGGTGGGTCGTGTGGGATTCGAACCTACGACCAATTGGTTAAAAGCCAACTGCTCTACCAACTGAGCTAACGACCCGTTTCGTGGGGCGCATAATACTTCTTTTTACAGCTAATTCAACCCCTTACCGAAAATAAATCAAAAATAAGGGGTCGGATCGACGACACCGGCGTTGGCGAAACCTTCGGCACGCAGGCGGCAACTGTCGCACTTTCCGCAGGCCTGGCCTTGATCGTTGGCCTGATAGCAGGAAACGGTCTGGCTGTAATCGACGCCAAGGGCGATGCCAGCCTTGACGATGTCAGCCTTGCTCATGTTCTGCAATGGCGCCTGGATAGTGAAGCCCTGCCCCTCTACACCGGCCTTGGTCGCCAGGTTGGCCAGGCGCTCGAACGCCTCGACGAACTCCGGGCGACAATCCGGATAGCCGGAATAGTCAACGGCATTGACGCCGATGAAAATATCCCGAGCCCCGAGCACTTCGGCCCAGCCCAGCGCCAGCGACAGAAACACGGTGTTGCGCGCCGGCACATAGGTCACCGGGATGCCTTCGCCAAGGGTTTCAGGAACATCGATGCTGCTGTCGGTGAGTGCCGAGCCGCCCATGCCATCGAGGTCCAGGCCGATGACCTTGTGCGCGGCCACACCCCGTTCCCTGGCCACCCGGGCTGCCGCGTACAGTTCGGCACGATGGCGCTGACCGTAGTCGAAGCTCATGGTGTAGCACTCATAACCTTCGGCCTGGGCCATGGCGACCACCGTAGCGGAGTCAAGGCCGCCGGACAGCAGGATCACGGCTTTTTTTACAGCAGGTGGAGTGGTCATATCAGCGCCCCGGCTCGTCATTCCAAAGATATTTGTGCAATTGCATCTGCAACCTGACGGGCAGGTTGTCGGCCACGATCCAGTCGGCCAGATCGGTAGGTCGCAGCTCGTGGTGGCTGGGCGACAACAGCACTTCACCCGCCCGATCAGCCAACCCGTACTGGATCATCTTGGAGACCGACCAGTCGTAATCTTCACGCGAGCAGAGGACGAACTTGACCTGATCGTTGCGAGTCAGTAAACCGATATTGTCATACAAATTGCGATGAGACTCTTTCGAGCCCGGCGTCTTGAGGTCCAGCACGCGGCTGACCCGCGGATCGACCTTGGAGATATCCAGGGCCCCGCTGGTTTCCAATGACACCTCGTAACCCGCATCACACAGTTGCTTGAGCAAAGGGATAGCGTTGGGCTGGGCCAGCGGCTCGCCACCGGTGACGCACACGTAGCGCGGGCGGTAACTGGCAACCTGCTCGAGGATGGACTCAAGGCTGCGTACCGTGCCGCCGCTGAAGGCGTAGGCGCTGTCGCAATACTGGCAGCGCAATGGGCAGCCGGTCAGGCGCACGAAAACGGTGGGCAGGCCAGCGGTTCGTGTTTCACCCTGCAATGAGTAAAAGACTTCGGTAATTCGTAGTGTGTCTTGCATATCCGCCACGGGCGTAACAGCTGAACAGGCTGTCCGCCTCCGTCAGGCACCTTGAAGAACCCGCGAGCGCGTGATCCCAAAAGGCGTGTACCAATAAAAGGGTGCAAATTCTAACGAAAAAACCCGCGGCTAGCGCGGGTTTATTCAATGGGTCAGGCCGCAGCCCGACAGCGCTTACATATGTTGCAGGTCGCGCTGCGCCAGTTGCGCGGCAGAAGTGCCCGGATATTGGGTCACTACCTGCTGCAGAATCGGCTTAACCCGATCAGTGTGGCCCAGCCGACGCTCTACGTCAGCGAGCTTGTACAGCGAATCCGGTACCTTGGCATGCTTGGGATAGAGCTGACTGACCTTGGCAAAGGCCTGGCCAGCACCCTGCAGATCGCCCTTGGCGAGGTTGACCTCACCCAACCAGTACTGAGCGTTACCGGCATACTGGCTGTTAGGGTATTTGCGCAAGAACGCGGAGAAGGCCTGGCTGGCCTTGTCGAAGTCCTTGGCCTTGATCAGATCGAAGGCAGCATCGTAATAGAGCTTTTCCTTCGCCGGATCGCCCGGCTCACTGCTCGCCGCGCCTTGATCAGCGGGAGCGGCCGGAGTGCCTGCGGCGTTGATATCGCCACCGGCTGGAGAATTCTGTGCGGGAGCCTGCTGCTGAGCATTGTTGGCGCCAGCCTGTATACGACTGTCGAGGTCCTGATAACGCTGCAGCCCTTCTTGTTTCAGCTGCTGAATATCGTTTTGCTGGACTTCGACCTGACCGCGCAAGCGGGCAATGTCTTCCTGCATTTGCTGCAATTGCATGAACAGCTCACCCTGCGCCGAGACAGGGGCGCTAGCCCCTCCCCCGGCGGAGGCGCCGCTCGTACCATAACCCGTCGGCGGGTAATTGCTGCCCCCATTGGAGGCGCCATTCCCATCGACTACAGGAACTGCTGCACCTGCCATAAGAGGCAAGGACAGCGCCAGGATCGTTACAGCACGGCGGCACGTTCGCATATCGAATTACTTACGCAGTTCGACGCGACGGTTTTGAGCCCAGGACTGCTCGTCGTTGCCGGTAGCAACTGGACGCTCTTCGCCGTACGAAACGACTTCCAGCTGAGCTGGCGAAACGCCTTGCAGTACCAGGTAACGCTGAACAGCTTTGGCGCGACGCTCGCCCAGTGCCAGGTTGTACTCGCGAGTACCACGTTCGTCGGTGTTACCTTCCAGAACGACTTTGGCGCCGCTAGCTTTCAGGTCTTTAGCGTGAACGTCCAGAGCGCGCAGGGCTTCTGGTTTCAGATCCGAGCTGTCGTATTCGAAGTAGAAAGTGGTGATCGCGCGCAGAGCAGCTTCTTCGCTCAGGCTGCCGTCAACGGCGCCGGTGTTTGCACCGTAACCAGCGTTAGGATCAACAGCGGCGCTTTGGCCAGCGTTGTCACCACCTTTGGACGAGCAACCTACAGCTACTGCCATGGCCAGGGCCAGCGCAGCGAACTTACCAAACTTCAGCATTTCCATCGTGAAACTCCTAATGAACCCCAGTGTGTTAAGTACAGCTTTTTTGTTACATCGCCGCGTCAGTTCAGGTAAGGGGACCAGGACGGTTCTCTGACTTCGCCTTGAGCGGTAGGAAGCGGGAGCCTTACGCGTCCGTTAAGGGACACGAGCATCAAGACTCCCCGGCCCTGCTGGCGGGTGGCGTAGATTACCATGGTGCCGTTGGGCGCAACAGTAGGCGACTCATCAAGACTTGAATCTGTGAGCACTTTTACGCTCCCACGAGCCATATCTTGTGCTGCCACCTTGAAATTGGTGAAGCCATCCTGACGGTGGATCATGACCAGAGTCTTTTCATCCGCCGAAAGTTTAGGGTTGGCGTTGTAGTTACCAATGAAAGTAACACGTTCAGCATTGCCACCACCGACCGACTGTTTGTAGATCTGCGGCTTGCCGCCACGGTCGGAGGTGAAATAGATGGTGTTGCCATCTTTACCCCAGAACGGTTCGGTGTCGATGCCCGGGCTGTTGGTAACACGAGTCAGCGCACGGGTGTTGAGGTCCATCACGTAGATCTCCGGGTTGCCGTCCTTGGACAGCACCAGCGCCAGGCGGTTGCCATCGGGCGAGAACGCCGGGGCACCGTTGAGGCCATCGAAGTTGGTCAGCTGTTCGCGGCGACCGGTATCGATATGCTGGAGGAAGATGCGTGGGCGACGCTGCTCGAACGACACATAGGCAATACGCTTGCTGTCCGGTGCATAACGCGGCGACAGGATCGGCTCGCGCGATTGCAGCAGGGTGACTGCACGAGCACCGTCATAGTCGGAGCGCTGCAGGGTATAGCGGGTGTTGTTCTCGGAGAAACGCTCGGCCGTCACATAAAGGATGCGCGTGGAGAACGCACCTTTGATGCCGGTGAGTTTTTCAAACGATTGGTCGGCGATGTAGTGCGACATGTCGCGCAACTGATCGGTGCTGCCCGACACGCTGCCGGTCAGCACAGGCTGCTCGGTGGCGACGTTGAACAAAGCGTAGGACACCTGCAGGCGACCGCCGGCTGGCACGATGCTGCCGACCATCACGTATTGGGCGCTCAGCGCTTTCCAGTCACGAAACACGACTTCGCTGGCCTGGGTCGGCTGGCTGATCATGTTCTGCTTTGGAATCGGCGAGTAGTAACCCGAGTTGCGCAGGTCATTGCCGATGATCTCGGCCATGTCCTCTGGCAGCACGGAGCCGCCCTGCCAACCGAAGGGTACGACCGCGATCGGCGTCGCACGGTCACTGCCGCTGGTGACCAGGATGTTCTTTTCATCGGCTGACGCCATACCGGCCGCACAACAGAGAACGACAAGCAGTCCTCGAAGAAGGTTAATCACAAGGCTAGATCCTCAGGTGTGAATGTCATCTTGAATGAACGATAAGCATTGAAATCAGCGGCAGACATGCCCTGCATTTCAGTTAAGCGACCGATGTTTTTCACCGCAGCCACTGTTGAAGCATCAAACGGACCGTCACCGCTGCTTTTCAGCACGCTGACACTGGTAATCGTGCCGTCCGGCAGCATTTTGATCTGCAGTACCACACTCATACCCTTGCGCGCCGATGGCGGCCGCGCCCAACCTTCTGCCGCTCGCGAGCGGATCAGGTCGTCGAAGTCACCGGCGGTCTGATCGCCTTTCTCGTCGGCCAGAGCCTGCTGGCGCTGCGGGGTATCGGAAAGCAGGTCGGCCAGCGCTTGCGCCTTCTTGTCCTCCGCAGCCTTGCGCGCCGCATCCTGGGCCTTCTTCTTCTGAGCGTCGGCGGCAGCTTTCGCCTTGGCGGCATCGGCAGCCTTTTTCTTCGCGTCGTCAGCAGCAGCCTTGGCGTCGTCCGCCGCTTTCTTCTTGGCGGCGTCGGCAGCCTGCTTCTTCGCGTCCTCGGCAGCCTCTTTCTTGGCCTCTTCCGCCGCCTCTTTCTTGGCCTCTTCTTCGGCCTTTTTCTTGGCGATGTCGGCCTGCTCGGCTTTCTTGGCGTCGGCGGCCTTGGCGTCGGCTGCCTTCTTCGCGTCGTCGGCTTTTTTCGCTTCATCGGCCTTGGCAGCAGCGTCAGCTTTTTTGGCTTCGTCAGCTTCCTTGGCGGCTTCGGCTTTTTGAGCAGCGTCGGCTTTCTTTTGTTCCGCTGCCTTTATCTCTTCCTGCTCGACCTTTTTCTGTTCCATCTGCTCGGTTTCAGTCTGGCGCGCGGCCGACTTCTTCGCCTCCCCGGCAATCTTCTGATTGGTCTGGGTGACAGCCTGGCTTTTGGACTTGAGCTGGTAGAGGGTCGCCTGCACGATCGGTTTCGACGGTGGCAGGTCAGGGGTCATGGCGAAGCTGACGAACAGCATCCCGAAAATCAGGACGTGCAGACCTATGGCCCAGACACTGGGCCAGAAATAGTTTTCCGAGGCAGTGGGCTCTCGCTGCTCCATTACGGCGCCTCGGTAATCAGGCCAACGTTACCGACACCGGCCTTCTGCAACCCGCCCATGGCGCCCATGACGGAGCCATAGTCGACGGACTTGTCACCACGGATGAACACCTGGGTGCGCTTACCGTTCTGATTGCCTTGCGCGATGATCGCAGTGACCGCCTGGGTCATCTGCGGCAAGGTCATGGCCTTGTCCTGCACTTTGTCGGTGTCGACTTCACTGCCAAGGTTCCAGTAGTAGGTCTTGTCAGCCTTGATGGAAATGGTCAGGACCTGAGTGTTGTTGTCCTGCGGCAAGGCTTCGCTGGAAACCTTGGGCAGGTCGACTTTCACGCCCTGGTTGAGCATCGGTGCGGTGACCATGAAGATGACCAGCAGTACCAACATCACGTCGATGTAAGGCACCACGTTCATCTCGGCGACCGGCTTGCGTTTGGGGCGGCGACCTCGAATCATTGGGATTTACCTGCTCACTCTTCGCTGGTGTGCACTTTACGGTGCAGGATGGCCTGGAATTCTTCGGCGAAGGTGTAGTAGCGATTGATGAGGGTTTCGCTGCGCGCGGCGAAGCGGTTGTAAGCGATCACCGCCGGGATGGCGGCGAACAGACCGATGGCGGTAGCCACCAGCGCTTCGGAAATACCCGGGGCAACGGTGGCCAGAGTGGCTTGCTGTACGGCAGCCAGGCCCCGGAAGGAGTTCATGATGCCCCATACGGTACCGAACAGACCGATATACGGGCTGACCGAACCAACGGTGGCGAGGAACGGCAGGCTCGTTTCGAGCTTTTCTTCTTCGCGCGAGATGGCCACGCGCATGGCCCGGCCAACGCCTTCCATCACCGCATCAGGATCGACACCGGCTTGCTGACGCAGGCGCGAGAACTCCTTGAAGCCGGCGCGAAACACCTGCTCGACGCCCGAATCAGGATCCGGATTGCTGCCCGCCTGGCGGTATAGCTTGGACAGGTCGATACCCGACCAGAAACGCTCCTCGAACAGATCCAGGGCACGCTTGCCCGCGCGCAGCATGTTGCTGCGCTGAAAGATCATGATCCATGAAGTGACCGAGGCCCCCACTAGAATCAACATGACCAACTGCACCACGATGCTGGCATTGCTGACCAAACTCCACATGGAGGTATGGTCGACGGCGGTAGCTTCCACGCTTAATCTCCTGCTGTAATGTGATTACCCGGGCCGCCTGCGTCGGCCAAGGCCGCCCGCAAGGCTTCTGGAATGGCCCGGGGTCTGAAATTGTCGGCGCGCACGCAGGCCACCATTACCTGCCCTTCACAGAGCAGTGTCGCATCCGTTGCCCGCCTGACCTGCTGATGGAATCGCAGGCTGACACGGTTCAATTCGATTACTTCGGCGCTGATGGTCAGTTCGTCGTCCAGGCGCGCTGGCGAGTGATAGCGCGCCTCGCAGGAATGCACCACGAACAGCAGGTTGTCGCCAGCCATCGAGTGCTGGGAAAAGCCCAGTTCCCGCAGCCGTTCGGTGCGAGCCCGCTCCATGAACTTGAGGTAATTGACGTAGTAAACGATGCCGCCCGCATCCGTGTCCTCGTAATAAACGCGACAGCGGTGTGCGAACGACGGAACCCCGTTTTGCGCGCGCATACTCTAGTGCTTACTCCTCAGGTTGCCAATCCGGCCAGGCAACTGTTTTTCATAGAATTAGCGATTGATGCAGGGACATTTCAAGCGCCTGCCCTTCGGACCACCGAAAAGCCGAATAAATCTGTCGGATTCAAGGTTTCATGCCTCATCGAGTGGATCGCCGACGGCGCTCGCATTCAGGTCGCCCAAGCGGCCAGGAATATTCAGGCCAAAGTGCAGATAGGCATGGCGAGTCACCACCCGACCTCGCGGTGTGCGCATGATATAGCCCTGCTGAATGAGATATGGCTCCAGCACGTCTTCGATGGTGTGGCGCTCCTCGCTGATCGCTGCCGCCAGGCTGTCGACACCCACCGGACCACCGTCGAATTTCTCGATCATGGTCAACAGCAGGCGCCGGTCCTGGTGATCGAAACCGCGCTCGTCGACGTCCAGCAGGTTCAGCGCCAGATCGGCGATCGGCTTGGTGATATGGCCCTGCGCACGCACCTCGGCGAAATCGCGCACGCGCCGCAGCAGGCGGTTGGCGATCCGCGGCGTACCGCGCGCACGCCGGGCGATCTCGAAGGCGCCTTCGTCCTCGATGGGCAAGCCCAGAATCTTCGCCGAGCGAATCACGATGGTCGCCAGATCGGCCGTGCTGTAGAACTCCAGGCGCTGAACGATCCCAAAACGATCGCGCAGCGGATTGGTGAGCATGCCGGCGCGAGTGGTGGCACCGACCAGGGTGAAAGGTGGCAGATCGAGCTTGATGGAGCGCGCTGCGGGGCCTTCGCCAATCATGATGTCGAGCTGGAAGTCCTCCATGGCCGGGTACAGTACTTCTTCGACAATCGGCGACAGACGATGGATTTCATCGATGAACAGCACATCGTGGGGCTCGAGATTGGTCAACATCGCCGCCAGGTCGCCTGGACGTTCCAGCACGGGCCCTGAGGTGCTCTTGATCGAGACGCCCATTTCCTGGGCGATGATGTTGGCCAGGGTAGTCTTGCCCAATCCGGGCGGACCGAAGATCAGGGTGTGGTCGAGGGATTCGTTGCGCCCGCGGGCTGCCTGGATGAACAGCTCCATCTGCTCGCGCACGGTCGGCTGGCCGATATAGTCGGCCAGGCTCAGCGGACGAATCGCGCGGTCCTGCTGCTCTTCGCGATCACGGCCGCTGGGAGCGGCGGTGATCAATCGGTCGGCTTCAATCACTTAGATCATTCCCTTCAGCGCACGCCTGATCAGATCTTCACTGCTCAGGCCCTTCTCTTTGATGGCCGACACGGCCTTGCTCGCTTCCTGCGGCTTGTAACCCAGCGAGATCAGCGCGCTGACCGCGTCGTTCTCAGCCGTTGCCACCGGCACACTGCTGCCTTGGGGCCCATCGGACACCAGCTGGAACATGCTCGGCACGGTTTCCCAGGCCTTGAAGCGGTCCTTGAGTTCCACCAGCAAGCGCTCGGCGGTCTTTTTGCCGACGCCGGGGATCTTCACCAGCGCCGAGGTATCCTGCGCCTGGACGCAGCGTACCAGCTCATCGACATCCAGGCCGGACATCAAGGCCAATGCCAGCTTGGGCCCGACGCCGTTCAGGCGGATCAACTCGCGAAACAGTTCGCGTTCGCGGCGCTCGAAAAAACCGTAGAGTAACTGAGCATCCTCGCGCACCACCAGATGGGTATGCAGGGTCACCGGCTGGCCGACGGGCGGCAGACGGTAAAGCGTAGTCATGGGCACTTCGAGCTCATAGCCGAGACCGTTGACATCGATAATCAGGTGCGGCGGCTGTTTTTCAGCGAGGGTGCCGCGCAAGCGTCCAATCACGTTTGTTCAATCCTGTTGGAGGATGCTTTCAAATACCAAGCGCAACGGTTAGAGCCGGCTGCCACAAGGCGATCATCATTGCAGGGATACGAGCGCCTGCAATTGAAAATTTGTTAATCGATGATGCTATCAGAGCCGTAGACGTCCGCCGCGGCTGCGTGCGCCGCTCAAGCCGTGAGGGATCAGGCTGGAGCGGGTATGCGCGTGGCACAAGGCGATCGCCAGGGCGTCGGAGGCATCGATCTGCGGTTTTTGCGTGAGTTTGAGCAGGTGCATGACCATCATCTGCACGGCTTCTTTGTTCGCCCCGCCACTGCCGGTGATCGCCTGCTTGACCTGGGTGGCCGAATACTCGGCGATCTCCAGCCCTTCTTCAGCCGCCGCGACAATCGCCGCACCGCGGGCCTGACCGAGCTTGAGCGCGGAATCGGCATTGCGCGCCATGAAGACCTTTTCGATACCCATGGTCACCGGGCCATGCAGCTGGATCACCTCGCGCACGCTGCGGTAGACGATCTGCAAGCGTTGATGCAGCTCGCCACTGCCGGTACGGATACAGCCCGAGGCGATGTATTCGCAGCCACGGCCGATGTCGCGCACGACCCCATAGCCGGTGATGCGCGAACCGGGGTCGATGCCAAGAATTAATGTCATAAAGCTCGCAGCATGATGGAACGGTCGGTTAGACCCTTGAGAAGACAAAAGCCGCCGCGGTGCGGCGCTTGATCGGCGCCGAACCTTGACGGCTCGCATGATACTCGCTGGCGGCTTTCAATACCTGCCCAAAGGCCTCAGCCCAGCTGTTCCATGACCGCTTCGCTGATATCGGCATTGGAATAGACGTTCTGCACGTCATCCAGGTCTTCAAGCATATCGATCAGCTTGATGATCTTTTCCGCGCCCTCGACATCCAGCTCGGCGCTGGTGGTCGGCAGCATGACGATTTCCGCGTCGCTCGCTTTGAAACCTGCGGCTTCCAGCGCGTGGCCCACGGCATAGAAGCTGGCGAACGAGGTGAACACATCGACGGACCCGTCGGGGTTGCTGACCACGTCATCGGCATCGGCCTCCATGGCCGCTTCCATCAGCGCATCTTCATCGACACCGGCGGCGAAGGACAGCTGCCCCTTGCGATCGAACAGGTAGGCCACCGAACCGTCGGTGCCCAGGTTGCCGCCGCATTTGCTGAAGGCATGACGCACGGCCGCCGCAGTGCGGTTGCGGTTGTCGGTCATGCACTCGACCATCACCGCTACGCCGCCTGGGCCGTAGCCTTCGTAACTGAGCTCTTCGACGTCATCGCTGCCCGCCGCACCCGTACCCCGAGCAACCGCACGGTCGATGATGTCGCGGCTCATGTTGGCGCCCAGAGCCTTGTCGAGCGCCAGCCGCAAGCGCGGGTTGGAGCCCGGATCGCCACCGCCAGCACGCGCGGCAACCGTCAGCTCACGGATCCACTTGGTGAAGATCTTGCCTCTCTTGGCATCCTGACGCTCTTTGCGGTGCTTGATGTTCGCCCACTTGGAATGACCTGCCATAACGCAAACTCCGAATTCTGCTTGTGACATTCGCGGTGCCGGGCACCACACGACGGTAGATGTAGCGAGGGGGCTTGGCCCCGATGGCGGCATATCAGTCGCCTTGGGGTGGCTGATGTACTGCTATCGGGGGCAAGCCCCCTCGCTACCGGGTGGGACGATCGCCGTCCTTATTCTGCCTTGGTCTGCTCGCGCAGACGGATATGCAGCTCGCGCAGTTGCTTGGCGTCCACCAGACCAGGGGCCTGGGTCATGACATCGGCAGCGCTCTGGGTTTTCGGGAAGGCGATGACTTCGCGAATCGACTGCGCACCGGTCATCAGCATCACCAGACGGTCAAGGCCGAAGGCCAGGCCACCATGGGGTGGCGCACCGTACTTGAGCGCGTCGAGCAGGAAGCCGAACTTCTCTTCCTGTTCTTCAGGCGAGATACCCAGCAGACGGAACACCGCCTGTTGCATTTCCTTGCGGTGAATACGGATCGAACCACCGCCGAGCTCGGTGCCGTTGAGCACCATGTCGTAGGCACGGGACAGCGCGCCTGCCGGGTTGGCTTCGAGCTCGGCCGGGCTGCACTTGGGTGCGGTGAACGGGTGGTGCAAGGCGCTGAAGCTGCCGTCTTCGTTCTCTTCGAACATCGGGAAGTCGACGACCCACATCGGCGCCCACTCGCAGGTCAGCAGCTTGAGGTCGTGACCCAGCTTGATCCGCAGCGCGCCGAGGGCCTCGCTGACGATCTTGGCCTTGTCGGCGCCGAAGAAGACGATGTCGCCATCGACCGCACCGACGCGATCGAGGATCACGTTGAGGTTGGCTTCAGGGATGTTCTTGACGATCGGCGACTGCAAGCCGTCGACGCCCTTGGCGCGCTCGTTGACCTTGATGTACGCCAGGCCACGGGCGCCGTAGATGCCGACGAACTTGGTGTAGTCGTCGATCTGCTTGCGCGGCATGCTCGCCCCGCCCGGGACGCGCAAGGCGGCCACACGGCATTTCGGGTCGTTGGCCGGGCCGCTGAAGACCTTGAATTCCACCTCGGTGAGCTGGTCGTTGACGTCGACCAGTTCCAGCGGGTTGCGCAGGTCGGGCTTGTCCGAACCGTAGCGACGCATGGCTTCTTCGAAAGTCATGTGCGGGAATTCGCCGAATTCCAGATCCAGCACTTCCTTGAACAGGTTGCGGATCATTTTTTCGGTCAGGCCCATGATCTCTTTTTCATCGAGGAAGCTGGTCTCGATGTCGATCTGGGTGAATTCCGGCTGACGGTCGGCGCGCAGGTCTTCGTCGCGAAAGCACTTGGCGATCTGGTAGTAGCGGTCGAAGCCGGCGACCATCAGCAGTTGCTTGAACAGCTGAGGCGATTGCGGCAGGGCAAAGAAGCTGCCGGGATGGGTGCGGCTCGGGACCAGATAGTCACGGGCGCCCTCAGGCGTGGCGCGGGTGAGGATCGGTGTCTCGACGTCGAGGAAGCCGTTTTCATCGAGGAAGCGGCGGATGCTGGTGGTCATGCGCGAGCGCAGACGCAGCTTTTCGGCCATTTCCGGGCGACGCAGGTCCAGGAAGCGATAACGCAGGCGAGTTTCTTCGCCGACGTCGGAATATTCATTGAGCGGGAACGGCGGGGTTTCCGACTCGTTCAGCACTTCGAGGGAGTAGCCCAGCACTTCGATGGCGCCCGAAGCCATGTTCGGGTTGACCGCGCCTTGCGGACGCAGGCGCACCTTGCCGGTCACCTTGACCACGTATTCGCTGCGCACACGGTCGGCGACGGCGAAAGTGTCGGCGCGATCGGGGTCGAAGACCACCTGAGCCAGGCCTTCACGGTCACGAATATCGAGGAAGATGACCCCGCCATGGTCGCGACGACGGTGGACCCAGCCGCATAGGGTAATTTCCTGACCTTCCAGGCTCTCGTTCAGTTGGCCGCAATAATGGCTGCGCATCATGATGGTGGTTTCACTTCCAGTAATTCGAATTTCAGCCAGCGCTTAGCAAGGCGCAGGCAGATGTAGACGCAATAGTGCAAGACCCGGCGGGCCCAGGCAACCCGTGCAGCCCGACGGCTGCGGGTGATCCGGGCCCGGGAGCGGGCTATTCGGCCTTGTCGCCGCCGGCCAGGTTCTTTTTCGCGCCGGTCTTGAAGTCTGTCTCGTACCAGCCGGAACCGCTGAGGCGGAAACCGGGCATGGACAGCATCTTCTTGAGCTCGGGCGCGGCGCAGGCCGGGCAATCGGTCAGCGGCGCGGCGCTGATTTTCTGAATGACTTCCATCTGGTGACCACAGGAAGCGCATTGATAGTCATACATGGGCATTGGGACGTCTCTCAAGCAAAAACCGCGGCGCGCATAGGGCACGGCGCGGAGCGCAGTGCGGGCGCCGCGCGGCAAAGCGCGGGATTATATCCGGATAATGATGGCGGGTGCAGCCATGCACCGCAACCGCCATCGATTCCATCATGCCCGGGCGATCGCCGCCTCCAGCGAACCTTCCCGAAAGCCGTTCTGCAGATGCACCACGCAGACCACTCGCACCAGGCCGCTGAAGTTCTTCACCCCGCCGTAGCGCAGATGCACTTCGCGGTCGATATAAGAGAGCAACGCATTGATGGAACACGCATTGGCCCGCGCAATGGTGGCCAGCACGTTCCAGTACACCGACTCGAGGCGCAGGCAGGTCGCAAAGCCGTTGAGCCGCACGGATTTGGATTGCGGTTGCGCCAGGGTCATATTGAAACTGTCGACGAAAGGATCGACTGCCGGTCGCCCGCAGGCGATACCACGCTTTCTCGCTGAAGTTGATTCCTTGTCCATAAAAGCACTTCCTTGAGCTTTCTCCCGACAGGCGCCGCGATGCACAGCGCCTGCTCCCGGGCTTCATCAAGCCCGATCAGGCACAGCGCTCGCTATCGGCGAAGGCATCTAAGGATGTAGGAAGAGTCGCTATGGACGTAGGAATTTGCAGCCCCAACCCTGTGGGAGCGAGCTCTGCCAGCGAACGCATGTATCAGTCTCTACATCAGCGACCGACAGTTCGCTTTCGCGGGCAGAGCACGCCGGCACAGCGGGAAGCGCAGGCTTCGTGATCAGCCTTCGAGCAGCGAACGCAGCATCCAGCCGGCCTTTTCGTGCACTTGCATGCGCTGGGTCAGCAGGTCGGCGGTCGGCTCATCGCTGACCTTGTCGAGCAACGGGAACAGGCTGCGAGCGGTTCGCGTCACCGCTTCCTGGCCTTCGACCAGTTTGCGGATCATTTCTTCGGCGCTCGGCACGCCTTCGTCTTCCTTGATCGACGACAGCCGCGCGTAAGTCGAATAAGTGCCAGGGGCAGGGAAACCCAAGGCGCGGATGCGCTCGGCGATGGAGTCGACCGCCAGCGCCAGCTCTGTGTACTGCTCCTCGAACATCAGGTGCAGGGTGCGGAACATCGGCCCGGTCACGTTCCAGTGAAAATTGTGGGTCTTGAGGTAAAGCACGTAGGTGTCAGACAACAGCCGCGACAAACCGTCAACGATGGATTTGCGGTCTTGTTCGCTGATACCGATATCAATGGCCATGAAAATCCCCTTTCAATGAATGGCTTTCACCTGATCTGGTGTGCGCGCCACTCTAGCAACAGCCGCGCTGGCGCGCATCCCCGGGGCTGATTTGCGCATCCTTTTGTCCCGTCCTCGCCCCTTCAAGCCAGGGTCCGAGGATGCCTCGCACATATCTTGAAACCACCTATCCGACAAATAGCCGGATTACGTAACCGCTTGATTTGAGAAGACCTCACCTTTGCTGTTAAATAGGTCGGTGCACCTGAGTCGCTTCCGGGCCCTCGTTTTCAGGGCTCTTGTTTTCAGCGCTCGGGTGCCTTGGCTGATCTCTCCCCTTGCTGTCGCTTCTTCTATTCATGGGCGTTGGGTGCGACATCAGCTCTTCCTCGTGATCCGCCTGAGTGAGTCAATCGACATGTTGAAAATCGTTCACCTACTGACCGGGGCCGCCGCTTTGCTGCTGTCCTTCATTCCCAGCCTGCGCGCCGAAGCGCTTCCCTACCTTTCCCAACCTGATGCTATCTACCTGGCCTTTTTCGGCCTGCTCAATCTTCTGATCGCCCCCGTTGTGCCGCAATGGCACAGAGGCACCCGCCAGCAACTGCAAATCGTTGCCAGCGCGCTGCTGATCCTCGCCGTGGTCCTGCAGACCATCACCCTGCTTGCACCGTTGCCGATGCTGGCGGGTCAGCCGGCTATCCTGCTCAGCCTGTTGTGCGCCGTGGCAGCCGTTGCCCTGCATCTGGGCGCAAGCTTCTACCGTGCTCGCACGCCTGCCCCGGCAGTCAACTACGACATGACCAACCGCGATACCGGCACGGTGAAGTGGTTCAACACCTCCAAGGGCTTCGGGTTCATCTCCCGGGACTCGGGTGATGACATCTTCGTGCACTTTCGCGCTATCCGCGGTGAAGGTCACCGCGTACTGGTCGAAGGCCAGCGCGTGGAGTTCTCGGTGATGAACCGCGACAAGGGCCTGCAAGCCGAAGACGTGATCGCGGCCTCGCCTCGCCGCTGATCCGCAGCTGTAAAAAAACCGCGAAGCCTGTACGGGTTCGCGGTTTTTTTTCGCCTGTCGTCAGCGAATCAGTAATGCGGCGGAGGCGCTTCCTGCTGGCCTGGCTCGAACTGCCCGGCCGATTCTTCCTGACGCTTGATCAAGGCCGCCATCCGCGCCTGTAGCCGCTCAATGTCACGCTGCTGCTTGATCAGCTCATCGCTGAGTGACTGGATGGTGTCATCCTGAAACGCCAGGCGGCTTTCCAGATCGTTTACCCGGCTTTCCAGGCTCATGAGGCATCACCTGCCAGGGTCAAGCCGGCCAGTTGCAAAGCCTGCACTCGGGACCTGATCTCCTCTACCTGAGCCGCACTGTAAGGCACGGCCGCTACTTTGCCCCATACTGGACTCGGCCAGGCGGTATCGGTCTTGAAGCGCACAATCACATGCATGTGCAATTGCGCGACGACATTGCCCAACGCGCCGATATTCATCTTGTCGGCGGAGTAACTCTGGTGCAGCGCCGCCGCCAGCGTGGAGGTCTCCTGCCACAGCTGTTGTTGCTGTTCGGCACTCAACTCGAACACTTCGCTGATATCAGCCTGGCGCGGCACGAGAATGAACCACGGGTAGTTGGCATCGTTGCTGAGCAACAAACGGCACAGCGGAAAATCACCCAGCAAAAGGGTGTCTTGTTGCAGACGGGCATCGAGAGAAAACACTGCAGGATCTCCAAGGCAGCAGGAATTGCCTGGCCCGATGATCGAAATCGAGCCGCTGCGCGCAGGATACGCTCGATTGGCTCGGGGATCACCGTTCTTGCCGATGCTCCATTTTGGCCCCACGTGCACCCGCACATGAACCGCTTCTGTCTCGCCGCCCGGCAATGCCCCGTTATCGCCCGCAGTTACCAATTTTCGCACCGTTACCGAACACGATTGGAAAACTGCTGACCCGAAAACGCTTATAACGGCCAGCGATAGCATTAGAAGTGAATTTTCAAGAGGCACGCACCGCTCTAGCTCAAGCATAAAATGGAATAACCATACTAGTTGCGAAAAGCCAGACCTCGAGTAACATCAGCCCGCCCAGTGCTACTTTTCGCACCATTAAAGAACAACCTGAGCGATGGCAGTGCGCCATGTTGACAATCCGCGACTATTTTCAGCGGCCGCCCGGTAACAAAACCGTAAGCTTGCTAAAGGTATGCTTAGATGAAATGCACGCTTGTGGAAAATTCGAAAGCCGGGGACAGCCCCATTTTACGGGGGTTCCGAGCGGAAAATTAAAAAAAGTGAAAATTTTGTTGGCGGCTGGTACGTTTGTGCACGCTTGTTGCTAAGACTTATTAGACGAGAACATCAAAGGGTTTAAGGACCGTTTGAAGGTTCCAGGCAAACGGACAGGCTGAAGGCGCCGCTTTTATTGTAATGGGCGACACGAAAAGCGTCTTTTGCGACATTGAGGATTGTAATTGCGACATTAAGATAAAAAGTCCAACACATCCTGCTTCATAAAGATTATTGAATTGGGCCGGAATGGCGAGTCGCCTTCCGACACGAAAAAAGAACTAGTCGTTACCTATATAAAGACGGCAGTTCCCTGACTAAAACCAAAGGAGCAATCATCGATGAAAGTCATGAAGTGGAGCGCAATCGCTCTCGCAGTTACCGCCGCAAGCACCCAACTGGTCTTCGCCGCACCGTTCGTGTCCGACCAGGCCACTGCGAAGGGCTTTATCGAAGATAGCACCGCGACCGTTCTGCTGCGCAGCATCTATTGGAACCAGGACAACAAGGGTTACCACAACCGCGACAACAAAGATTGGACCACTGCGGCACTGGGTAACTTCAGCTCGGGCTACACTACTGGCACCATCGGTGTCGGCTTTGACGCCTTCGCCTATGGCGCTTACGCGATCAATTCCAAAGGCGGCGGCACGGGCAACATTTCTGCCGATGCTGACGGCGATCACGACACTGGCGGCAAAGCCGGCGGCGCAGTGAAGTTCCGCATCTCCAAAACCGAACTGAAAATCGGCGACATGTCGCCAAGCACTAGCCCGGTATTCGCTGTCGGTGGCTCGCGCATCATGCCGCAAACCGCGAGCGGTGTGAGCTTGCAGAGCAGTGAAATCAAAGGTCTGGACGTTGAACTGGGTCACTATACCTCGTCGACCTCTTCGGCTTCGACCAACCGTGACGGCGGCCTCTATGCCACCTACGCTGGTGCACAAACCGACGCAGTCAATTTCGGCGGTGGTCGTTACGCCGTCAACGATCAACTGACCGTTGGCGCCTACATGTCGCAGTTCCATGACATCTGGAACCAGTACTACGGCAACGTGAACTACGTTCTGCCAATCACTGGCGACCAGTCGATGACCTTCGACTTCAACTACTACAACACTCAGGATTCGGGCCAGGCCAAGGCCGGCGACATCAACAACAATACGTTCTCCCTGGCGGCAGCGTATTCGTTCTTGACCGCCCATACGGTCACCTTGGGCTTCCAAAAGGTCAACGGCAGCACGCCTTTTGACTATATCGGCGTGGGTGATAACAAAGGCGGCGGCGGCGGCGACTCAATTTTCCTGGCCAACTCCATTCAGGTTTCCGACTTCAACAGCCCTGGCGAACGCTCGTTCAAACTGCAATATGACCTGGCAATGGCCACCTACGGCGTTCCTGGCCTGTCCTTCATGGCCCGTTATGTCTACGGCGATAATATCCATGCAGCCACCCTCGGCAGTGTCTACAACTCCGACGGCACCAGCGGCTTCAACAGCAGTGGTGCTACCCACAACGAGACTAACGTAGAAGCCAAGTACGTGGTCCAGGAAGGCCCTGCTAAAAACCTGTCGTTCCGTACTCGCCTGGCTTGGCATAACGCCAGCGGCGGTCAGGTAGACGGCGACGGCAACAACTTCCGTCTGATCGTCGACTACCCAATCACCATTCTGTAAAGAATGCGCTGACCCAGTAGTCTCTTGAAGCCCGGCCATCGCGCCGGGCTTTTTCATGCACGCGCGCGACGAACGGCCCGCCCCTTGCATATCCCGCCTCGCACCATCTCTCGAACCAAGTCGGAATGCCGAGTCGCTATCCGGCAACGCAACACTGGCCGCTACCTATAGAAGGACGGCAGATCCAGACTCACTCAAAGGAGCAATCACCGATGAAAGTACCAAAGTGGAGCGCAATCGCGTTCGCCGTCACAGCAGCGTCCAGCCAATTGGCCTCGGCCGCTGCTTTTGTAAGCGATCAGGCAGACGCCAAGGGCTTCGTTGAAGACAGCACCTTGAACCTGCTGCTGCGCAACTACTACTTCAACCGCAACACCCTCGGCGGCGGCAATGACCCCCGCGACTGGACGCAAAGCTTCCAAGGCGTGTTCAGCTCGGGCTTCACCCAAGGCACCGTAGGTTTTGGCGTCGATGCATTCGGCTACGCCACCTACAAGCTGGACGGCGGCGACGGTCACACCGGTTCGGGCAACCTGCCGGCTGGCGACGGCCAATATGGTAAAGCCGGGGTTGATGCCAAAGTGCGCGTCTCCAAGACACAGTTGACCATTGGCGACATGCAGCCCACCACCAGCCCGGTATTCGCCGTCGGCGGTAGCCGCATCGTTCCGCAAACCGCAACCGGCATCCAGATTCAAAGCAGCGAAATCAACGGCCTGGACCTGGAAGGGGGTCATTTCACCTCCACCACCAGCGGCACCAGCACTGCCCGTGGCGGCAACCTGGGGTCGGCCTACACCAGCATCTCGGCCGACTCGATCGACTATATCGGCGGCCACTACGCCGCCACCGACGCCTTCACGTTTGGCCTCTATGCATCAAAACTCGAAGATATCTGGAAGCAGTACTACGCCAACGCCAACTACGTGCTGACGTTGCCCTCCGACCAATCGGTAACGTTCGATTTCAACTACTACAAGACCAAGGATGACGGCTCGGCGAAACTGGGCGATATAGACAACAACACCTTCTCCCTGGGCGCCGCCTACACCTTCCTGACCGCACACACCGTGACCCTCGGCTTCCAGAAGGTCAACGGTGACACGCCGTTCGACTACATCGGTGTTGGCGGTCGCAAGGACAACGGCGATGGCATGGCCTTCGGCGACTCGATCTTCCTCGCCAACTCCGTCCAATACTCTGACTTCAACGGCCCGGGCGAGCGCTCGTGGAAAGCCCAATACGGCCTGGACCTGGCGACCTACGGGGTTCCCGGCCTCAGCTTCATGACCCGTTACGTGTACGGCGATCATATCAATGCAGTGGCCTCCGACAGCGCCTATACCAGCTATGGTTTTT
Source organism: Pseudomonas baltica (assembly GCF_031880315.1). NCBI lineage: Bacteria > Pseudomonadati > Pseudomonadota > Gammaproteobacteria > Pseudomonadales > Pseudomonadaceae > Pseudomonas > Pseudomonas baltica. The sequence goes on from NZ_CP134771.1 coordinate 1,949,299, forward strand.
CCAGTACCTCTGATGACGCTAGCCATCACGAATGGGATCTGGAGGCCAAGTACGTCGTACAGACCGGGCCGGTCAAGAACATGTCGTTTCGCATGCGCCAGGCATGGCACCGTTCGAGTGGCGGCCAGGCCGACGGCAGCGTCGACGAGTTCCGCCTGATGGTGGATTACCCTATCTCGATCCTGTAATCGAGGTGTCCGAAACGCCTGTAACACCCGAGAAAGCCCGGCCCGCGCCGGGCTTTCTCCATTCAGCCGGCGCGACAAACGCCCTGCCCTGTACGTCTCCAGACCAGCACCGTACAATGCCCGCCTTACATAAAATTCAGCAACAGACAACGGCCTACCATGCGCACCAGTCAATATTTGCTCGCCACCCTCAAAGAAAACCCTTCCGATGCAGTGGTTATCAGCCACCAGCTGATGCTGCGCGCCGGGATGATTCGCAAACTCGCGTCGGGCCTCTACACCTGGCTGCCGATGGGGCTGCGCGTGATGCGCAAGGTCGAGCGCATCGTGCGCGAGGAAATGGACGCCGCCGGCGCCCTCGAAGTGTTGATGCCTGGCATCCAGCCCGCCGAGCTGTGGCAGGAATCGGGCCGCTGGGAGCAATACGGCCCCGAGCTGCTGCGCCTCAAGGATCGTCACGGTCGCGAATTCTGCGCCGGCCCGACCCACGAAGAGGTGATCACCGACATCGCCCGCAATGAATTGAGCAGCTATAAACAGTTGCCGATCAACCTGTACCAGATCCAGACCAAATTCCGCGACGAGATTCGCCCACGCTTCGGTGTGATGCGCGCCCGCGAGTTCATCATGAAGGACGCCTACTCCTTCCACGCCGATCAGCCGTCGCTGCAGGTCACCTATGACCGCATGCACCAGGCCTATTGCAACGTGTTCACCCGCCTAGGCTTGAAATTCCGTCCAGTAGAAGCCGACAACGGCTCGATCGGTGGCGCCGGCTCCCATGAGTTCCACGTGCTGGCCGAGTCCGGTGAAGATGACATTGCCTTCAGCGATGGCTCCGACTACGCCGCCAACATCGAAAAAGCCGAGGCCGTGCCACGGGAAACCGTACGCCCTGCCCCGAGCGAAGAACTGCGCCTGGTCGACACCCCCGATGCGAAAACCATCGCCGCCTTGGTCGAAGGCTACAACCTGGCCATCGAGAAAACCGTCAAGACGCTGATCGTGCGTGCCGCCGAAGAAGGCAAGCTGATCGCCCTGGTGATCCGTGGCGACCACGAGCTCAACGAAATCAAGGCAGGCAACCATCCGCTGGTCGCCAGCCCGCTAGTTATGGCCACCGATGCCGAGCTGCGTAATGCCATCGGCGCAGGCGCGGGCTCCCTGGGCCCGCTGAACCTGCCCCTGCCGTGCATCATCGATCGCTCGGTGCAGTTCATGAGCGACTTCGGTATCGGCGCCAACATCGACGACAAGCACTACTTCGGCGTCAACTGGGAGCGCGACCTGCCGCTGCCGGAAGTGGCCGACCTGCGCAATGTCGTCGACGGCGACCCGAGCCCGGACGGCAAAGGCACCCTGAGCATCAAGCGCGGTATCGAAGTCGGGCATATCTTCCAGCTCGGCACCAAGTACAGCGAAGCGCTCAAGTGCCAGGTGCTGGGCGAAAACGGCAAGCCTGTGACACTGGCCATGGGTTGCTACGGTATCGGCGTTTCGCGCGTGGTGGCAGCCGCCATCGAGCAGAACAACGACGCCGGCGGCATCATCTGGAGCGACGCCCTGGCACCATTCCAGATCGCCCTGGTACCACTGCGCTACGAAACCGAACAGGTCCGCGAGGCCACCGACAAGCTTTACGCCGAGCTGACCGCCGCCGGTTTCGACGTGCTGCTGGATGACCGCGACAAGAAGACCAGCCCCGGCATCAAGTTCGCCGACATGGAGCTGATCGGTATCCCGCACCGCATCGTGGTCAGCGACCGCGGCCTGGCCGAAGGCAATCTGGAATACAAGGGCCGTACCGACAGCGAGCCTCAGGCGCTGGCCGTTGCCGACGTGCTCGAGTTCATCCAGGCTCGCGTGGGCCGCTGACGGCAGACCGATCATGGACAAACCAAAGCCCCTGGCGGCCAGCCCTGTACTGCCGCTAGCGCTTAAAGGCGCCGCCTTGTGCGGCGCTTTGTTCCTCGCTGGCTGCGCCAACCACATGTCGCCGCGCAACGAACACGAGGAACGTGTAGAGCGCAAATTGCTCGAGCACAGCGTGCAGATCGACGTCGGCGAACCAACGACTCTCGACGAGCCGCAGCGCCGTGTGCGCGTCAACGAACACCGGACTTTCGAAGTCACCGAGTTCGAAGTCACCCGCAACTATGACCGCTATACCCCCTATCAACCTTGGCGCAAAGTCTACGAGATCCCGCTGGGGGCCGTCGCCGTGGTGGGTGGTGTGGGCGCCAACGTGGTCAATATCTTCGCGTTGGGCCGCCTGCCCGACAGCGTGACCCACGACTGGATCACCGATGGTCTGGCCGGCCTCAATCCGGCGATGAACATGCCCTCCAGCGGTCGCGCCGAACAGAACCTGGCCAGCGTCAAGGAAGTGCAGAAGGACAAACACCGGGAGGTCATCAGCCTGCCGTGGAGCAACCGCCCGGTAGACGTGACTGCAGGTAGCCACCTGTACTCGCTCACTACCGACCGTGAGGGGGTGGTGCGGGTCAATCTGCTCGACAGCCCGTTCGCCGACAACAGCCTGCGCAACGTCGCACGCCTGCAATTCAGCGCCAAGGACGACGACGACCATACCCATGGCGAGGCGTCCCTGGACCTGAGCAATGATTTGCGAAGCAAACTGGTGGAAGCGCGTGGGCTGATTTTCGACGATCTGGAGGACGACGAAGTTAGCCAGTGGGTGCATCGCGTCAAGCGTCTGTCGGAGCTGGGTTTCGAGGCCGAGGCGGCTGATCTGGAGCAAAGCCTGATCGAGCTGACGCGCAACGACCCGGAACTGCAGCACGATTTTCTTCGGGCCTTGGCCCGCGCTGGCCGCCATGTGACGGTACCGAATCACTGACGCTCAGGAACTGAACAGCTCCAGCTGTTCATGGGCGCCGCGCAGGTCGAGCAGGCGCACACCGATGCCCAGCAGACGCACCGGCTTGCCGCCGCGCGCGAATGCCTGAGTCAGCAACTGCTGATAGCTGTCGAGGTCGCGGCCGGCGCCCGCCTGCTCCAGGGTGGTCTGGGTGAAATCGTGGAACTTGACCTTGACGAAAGGCTTGCCGGGGCGATAGCTGCTGTCGATCCGCGCCATCCGCCCTTCGAGCGTTGCCATCAGCTCCGGCAGCTTGTCCAGGCAACTGGCCAAATCTGGCAAGTCCTTGTCGTAGGTGTTTTCCACACTCACTGACTGACGCCGGCTGTCGTTCTGCACCGGGCGCTCATCGATGCCCCACGCCAGACTATAAAGGCGTTCGCCGAAACTGCCGAACTCGCGCACCAGTTTGAGCTTGCTCCACTGCCGCAGATCCAGGCAGCGCTCGATGCCTTGGCGTTGCAGCTTGTCAGCGGTGACCTTACCGACCCCGTGCAACTTGCTGACCGACAGGTCGGCGACAAAATCCTCGACCTCCCCCGGGGTAATCACGAACAGTCCATCGGGCTTGCGCCAATCGCTGGCAATCTTGGCGAGAAACTTGTTCGGCGCCACCCCGGCCGACACGGTGATATGCAGGCGCTTGGAAACCTTGCGGCGAATATCCTGGGCGATACGCGTGGCGCTGCCGGCAAAATGGGCGCAATCGGACACGTCCAGATAGGCTTCATCCAGCGACAAGGGTTCGATGAGGTCGGTGTATTCGCGAAATATGGTGTGAATCTCGCGGGAGGCTTCTTTATAGGCATCCATGCGCGGCTTGACGATCAGCAGGTCCGCGCAGAGCTTGAGGGCATGTCGCGATGACATCGCTGAGCGCACACCGTAGGCACGCGCTTCGTAATTGCACGTAGCGATTACCCCCCGGCGCTCGGCTGAGCCGCCGACAGCCAACGGCTTGCCCGCCAATTGCGGGTCATCGCGCATTTCGATGGCGGCATAAAAACAGTCGCAATCGACGTGGATGATTTTGCGTTGGGTCATGGTCGAGTGGAGCTCTGCCCTGGAAAACCGTGTGAACTGGTATTTTGTACAGTATCGCATCGACAGCTGAATGCCGCATCTGTTGTGGGAAGATTCCTTGGTGAGCGGCCACCCAATTTATTTTATCAATCGAAAATAGTCCTTCGATAGGTCTCAAACCCCCGCCCCTGCTGCTCTGGAAGCCCTTCTTAGCTCGCTAAGCGATTGAACGAAAAGAATTTTCTGAAAATCATCGTTTGACAAGGCAGCGCGTCCCTGTAGAATCAACTCCACAGACGCGGGATGGAGCAGTCTGGTAGCTCGTCGGGCTCATAACCCGAAGGTCGTCGGTTCAAATCCGGCTCCCGCAACCAAACATCAAAGAAGGCCACTTGAAAAAGTGGCCTTTTTTGTATCTGCCTCTTTTGTCTTTTTTCAGTTTTATCAAATAGATCCTTGACACGCAGTCGAGAATCTATAGAATGCGCATCCACAGACGCGGGATGGAGCAGTCTGGTAGCTCGTCGGGCTCATAACCCGAAGGTCGTCGGTTCAAATCCGGCTCCCGCAACCAAACGTCGAAGAAGGCCACTTGAGAGAGTGGCCTTTTTTGTGCGCGCTAAAAAAACTGACATTTCAATCCCTTAGACTATCGTCAATGTCACCAGCGCTGGCCCAATCGTGAAACTTCCTCTAAAGCTTCGCACGGGTTCGCCGCTAAATGGTCGTACGGGTTAACATTGGAATTACACTTTTTTTTCAGATGGACAGGTAAAAAAGACTGGATTGGCTGAATCCCGTCGTCCAGCGTCCACGAGGTTTTTGATGCGCCCCGACTCACAGGAAGTTGACACCAGCAGTGCTCCCGTCCACCCCGTAGATCCTCGACGCCTGCGCTGGCTGGAACTGCTGAGCCGCTATCGGCAGCCGATCGGGTTGACGGTGACGCTGTTGTTGTTCGGTATTGCGTTGATAGCGTGTTGGCATTTGTTGTTCGAGATGGATATATACGCCCTGCACGACTCGGTGTTGAGCACGCCGCGCTCTTCGCTGGCAGGCGCGTTGGCCGCGACGGTGGTCGGCTTTATCGTGTTGCTGGGCTACGAATGGTCCGCGAGCCGATACGCCGGCGCCGATCTCAAACCGGCGACGCTGGCATTGGGCGGCTTCACCGCCTTCGCCATCGGTAACGCCATCGGCTTGTCGCTGCTGTCTGGTGGCTCCGTGCGCTACCGCCTTTATTCACGCAAAGGCATGGGCGCTACCGAAGTCGCGCGCATGACTCTGTTCGCCAGCCTTTCTCTGGGTTGTGCGCTGCCGCCACTGGCGGCCCTCGCGACGCTGAGCGATTTGCCCGCTGCTGCGACTGCCCTCGGGCTTTCGGAAGGCCTGCTTGGGAGCGTCGCCTGCGCCGTCCTGCTGTTGTTCGCCGCCTTGGCCATCGGCATCTACCGTCGGCGCCTGCCAGAACAACCCATCGCCAACAATCTGCTGGTCCGCGTCGGGCGCCGTACCTTGCGCTTGCCAACCCTGCGCCTGACCCTGCTGCAATTGGTGATCACCGCCCTCGACGTGGCAGCCGCCGCGACCGTGCTGTATTTGCTGTTGCCCGAAACACCGCCGTTCGGCGCCTTCCTGCTGGTGTACCTGCTGGCCCTGGCAGCTGGGGTGCTGAGCCACGTGCCCGGCGGCGTCGGGGTGTTCGAAGCCATCTTGCTGGCCGCGTTCGCCGATCAGATAGGCGCGGCGCCCCTGGCAGCGGCCCTGTTGCTGTACCGCATCATCTATGTGGTACTGCCGTTGCTGGTCGCCTGCGTGATGCTGCTGATCAACGAAGGTCGACGCTTCTTCTTTGCCCAACAAGCCATTCGCGTGGCCTCCGGGCTGGCGGCGCCGGTGCTCGCACTGCTGGTGTTCCTGTCTGGCGTGGTGCTGCTGTTTTCTGGCGCAACCCCTGAAATCGACACCCGTCTGGAGCATATGGGCTTTCTCCTCCCCCATCGGCTTATCGACGCCTCGCACTTCGGCGCCAGCCTGATCGGCGTGCTCTGCCTACTGCTGGCTCAGGGCCTGCGTCGACGCCTGTCGGCGGCGTGGATGCTGACCACCATTCTGCTGCTGGTCGGCGCGCTGTTGTCGCTGCTCAAGGGTTTCGATTGGGAGGAAGCGACCATGCTGACCCTCACCGCCGCCTTGCTGGCCGTGTTCCGCCGCTCCTTCTATCGCCCTAGCCGCTTGCTGGAGGTGCCGTTCTCGGGCGTGTGGCTGGTATCGAGTGCCTGCGTGGTGGCGTCTTCGATCTGGCTGCTGTTCTTCGCTTATCAGGACGTGCCCTACAACAACCAGTTGTGGTGGCAGTTCACCCTGGATGCCGATGCGCCCCGTGGCTTGCGCTCGGCTCTGGGCAGCGCGGTGCTGTTGATCATCGTCGCCCTGACCTGGCTGTTGCGCACGGCGCGGCCTACCATCCATTTGCCGACCCCGGAAGAACTCGAGCGCGCCGCCCGTATCCTCGCGCATTCCAGCCAGCCGGACGGTGGCCTGGCCCTGACCGGTGACAAGGCACTGCTGTTCCACCCTAACGACAAGGCGTTCATCATGTACGCCCGGCGCGGTCGCAGCCTGGTGGCGCTCTATGATCCAATCGGCCCGACTCAGCCACGGGCAGAGATGATCTGGCAGTTCCGTGACCTGTGCGACCTGCACCACGCCCGGCCGGTGTTCTACCAGGTGCGCGCCGAGAACCTGCCCTTCTATATGGATATCGGCCTGACTGCCATCAAGCTCGGCGAAGAAGCCCGCGTCAACTTGCACACCTTCGACCTCGAAGCCAAGGGCAAGGAGATGAAGGACCTGCGCTACACCTGGAACCGCGGCACCCGCGACGGCCTGTCGCTGGAAGTCTACGAACCTGGCACCGCTCCGCTGGATGAACTAAAAATCATCTCGGACGCCTGGTTATCAGGTAAGAATGTGCGCGAAAAAGGCTTCTCCCTAGGCCGGTTCAGCGCCGACTACCTCAAGCATTTCCGTATTGTCATCGTCCATTTCGAAGGCAAGCCGGTGGCCTTCGCCAACCTGCTCGAAACCGATCGCCGCGACCTGGCCAGCCTGGACCTGATGCGCGCGCATCCTGAGGCGCCGAAGCTCACCATGGAGTTCATGATGGTCGGCTTGATCCAGCACTACAAAGCCAAGGAATATGCGCGTTTCAGCCTGGGGATGGTGCCTTTGTCCGGCTTGCAAACGCGGCGTGGCGCCCCGCTGACCCAGCGTCTGGGTTCGATGGTGTTTCAACGCGGCGAGCAACTGTATAACTTCCAGGGGCTGCGTCGCTTCAAAGACAAGTTCCAGCCTGACTGGGAACCTCGTTACATGGCCGTGCCCGCAGGACTCGATCCGATGGTGGCATTGGCTGATACTGCCGCCCTGATCGCGGGCGGCTTGACTGGATTGGTGAAACGCTGATGATTCGACGTTACGGGCGAGCAGTTCTCGTCACGCTGGTAGTATTGATCCTCGCGCTGGCGGGCGGTTACTGGCTCTGGAACCGCCCTGCCCCGGCGGCCCATGTGGAGCAAATCGCCCTGAGCGACGGCAGCAAGGCGGCATTGGTGACCCCGGGCACGCGCATCAAGTCGCGAGTGGCACTGGCGGTTCCAGCCGAGCAAATGCTCAATGACAACCAGTTGCTGGACCTGAGCCAGTCCGGCTCGGCGCAGATCCTCCAGATCGTCCTGCCCAAGGACGATTGCACTCTGCAGGCCCAGGCATTGCAAGCCGGCCTGAAGAAGCTCGATGGCGCACCTGACGTGGTCAGCGGCATCGGCCCTGGTGCGACCCTGGCGTGGCAATGGCTGGCCAGCCAGAACAACGACAAGGCCCAGGCCATCTCGGTGGACTTCACCATCGAGCATGCCGAGGAACCGGACCCGGACGCGCCGAAGCCAGCCGTGCCGCCGCCGCCCTTCGAGCCCAAATGCAAGACGCCACTGATCAAGTCCGCACCCCACGGCAAATGGACCGTGGCCTGGAATGACAACCCGGACGACGTCGCCGCAGCCTTCGTGCGCGACCAGCCCAACGCTCAGACCAGCATCAGTGACTACGATGTAAACCTGCCACAGGTGATGAAGAATTCGCTGGCTGACGTCCTGGTCGGGCAATCCGCTGGTCAGTTGAAGATTCCAGTGGTGGAGGTGCCTGCGGGGCAATCCTCCGACACCGTGACGCTGTTCCTGTCCGGTGACGGTGGCTGGCGCGATCTGGACCGCGACGTAGCAGGCGAAATGGCCAAGCTCGGCTACCCGGTGGTGGGTATCGACACGCTGCGCTACTACTGGCAGCACAAGAGCCCGGAGGAAACCGCCTACGACCTCGCTCAGCTGATGCACTTCTACCGTCAGAAATGGGGCACCAAGCGTTTCATCCTGGCCGGCTATTCATTTGGCGCCGACGTGTTGCCAGCGGTCTACAATCGCCTGCTGCCCGAAGACCAGAGCCACATCGATGGCGTGATCCTGCTGGCCTTCGCCCGTAGCGGCAGCTTCGAGATCGCAGTCGAAGGTTGGCTCGGCGCTGCTGGCAAGGAGGCACCTACCGGGCCGGAAATGGCCAAGCTGCCTGCTGCCAAGGTGCTCTGTGTGTACGGCAAGGAAGAGGCAGACGAGACCGGCTGCACCGAGGCCACCGCCCCGGGTACCAAGCTGGAGCTGCCTGGCGGTCATCACTTCGACGAGAACTACCCGGCACTGGCCAAGCGCCTGACGGATGCGATCGACAAGTTCCAGGGTAAGGAAGACACTGCTCAGAAGTGATTTTTCGGTGGTGATGAATAGCCCGAGTTCTTTATGAATTCGGGCTTTTTTGTTGGTGGTGAGGGGGCTGGGGATTGGGGTGCGGCTCTGCTTGCGCTCCAGCCTGGGCGGCGCCCCACATTGGCCCCTCGCTGACGCTCGGGGTTCCCGCGTTCCGGCTTCTGAATCGGTGGCACGCCGCGAATCGCCCTCCATGGCTCAACGCGGCTTCCCCGGCATCCATGCCGGGGAGCCACCGATTCAGAAGCCTCCACGCGGCCTGCTGGAGGGGCGCCGCCCAGGCTGAAGCGCAAGCAGAGCCCGTCGGAAGTCGAGGCGCCACCGCTAACGCTTTTAAAAGCTCGATAACGCCGCAAGTATCACTGTTCTGCTTTCGAGTCGGCCTTGGGGTTGCGGCCCCCTTCCAGCAGGCCGCGCTTCGACGTGCTGGCGAGGGGATAGCCGGCATGGATGCCGGCTAAGCCCCGTTGGGCCACGGAAGGCCCATCGGGGCGTGCCCCTCGCCAGTGCGTCGAAGTGCGGGAACCCTGAGCCAAAGCGAAGGGCCAATGGCGGGGGCCGCGACCCCAAGGCCGGCTCGAAAGCAGAACCACCCCGATCCAAAGTGCTCCGCCAACGACCGATCAACCAAAAGCCGACCTGCGAAATGCCCTCAAACCCGCACCAGCAACCATCACATCTCTACCTGGGTCCCCAACTCGATCACACGATTAAGCGGCAGATTGAAGAAGCGCAAATTACCATTGGCGTTCTTCAACATGAACGCAAACAACGCCTCGCGCCATCTAGCCATGCCAACGATCTTCGAAGCGATCACCGTCTCGCGACTCAGGAAGTAGGTCGTACGCATAGGGCTGAAATCCAGCTCATCCAGATGACACAGGGCCAGCGCGCCAGGCACATCGGTCTCGTCCATGAAGCCGAAATGCAGGATCACCCGGAAAAAGCCTTCGCCGTAGCTTTCCACCTCGACCCGGCGCTCGGCACTGACCCGCGGCGTGTCTTCGTTGAGTACCGTCAGCAGTACCACTTGCTCGTGCAACACCTGGTTATGCAGCAAATTATGCAGCAGCGCATGGGGCACCGCGTCGGAGCGTGCAGTCAGGAACACCGCGGTGCCCTGCACTCGGTGCGGCGGTTGCACGCGGATACTGCCGATAAAGATCGGTAGTGGCAGCGCGCCCTCGTCGAGGCGCTCGACCAGCAGCTGTTTGCCGCGCTTCCAAGTGGTCATGAGGATGAACAGCACGGTGCCGGCCAGTACCGGGAAGGCGCCGCCTTGGACGATCTTCGGCACGTTGGCGGCGAAAAACAGGCCATCCACCAGCAAAAAGCCGATCAACACCGGCACCGCCAGCAACGGTGGCCATTTCCACAGCAGCAACATGACCGCCGAGACCAGAATCGTGGTCATCAGCATGGTCCCGGTGACTGCAACGCCGTACGCCGAGGCCAGCGCACCGGAGGACTCGAAGCCCACCACCAGCAGGATCACACCGACCATCAGCGACCAATTGACCGCACCAATGTAGATCTGCCCCTCTTCTGCGCTCGAGGTGTGCTGAATGTACATGCGCGGGATATAGCCGAGCTGGATGGCCTGGCGCGTGAGCGAGAAGGCACCGGAAATCACCGCCTGGGAGGCGATGACTGTGGCCAGGGTCGACAGCGCCACCAAGGGAATCAATGCCCAGCTAGGTGCCAGCAGGTAGAAGGGGTTGCGTGCCGTCTCCGGATCGGACAGCAGCAAACCGCCCTGGCCGAAGTAGTTAAGCACCAGCGCCGGCAGCACCAGGATGAACCAGGCACGGGCGATCGGCTGGCGGCCGAAGTGGCCCATGTCGGCGTACAGCGCCTCGGCACCGGTCAATGCCAGTACCACGGCGCCAAGAATCGCCACGCCCATGCCAGGGTGGACCACGAAGAAGCGCACCGCCCACATCGGGTTGAGCGCCTTGATCACCTCGGGGTTCTGCACGATGCCATACAGGCCCAGCGCGCCCAGCACCAGAAACCACAGCACCATGACCGGGCCGAACAGCTTGCCGATACGCGCCGTACCACGGCTCTGGATCAGGAACAGCGCCACCAGCACCACCAGCGACAAGGGCACGACCCAATGCTCGATGCCATCGAAGGCCAGTTCCAGGCCCTCGATCGCCGAGAGCACCGACACGGCCGGGGTAATCATGCTGTCGCCATAGAACAGCGCCGCGCCCACCAGCCCGCACACCACCAGCAATGCCCGCAGGCGCCGGTGGTTGGCGGCGGCACGGGAGGCCAGCGCCGTCAGCGCCATGATCCCGCCCTCGCCCTGGTTGTCGGCGCGCAACACGAACAGCATGTATTTGATCGAGACCACCCAGATGAGCGACCAGAAGATCAGCGACAGGATGCCCAACACGCCATCATGGTTGACGGGAACCCCGTAACCTCCGGAAAACACCTCACGCAGGGTGTACAACGGGCTGGTACCAATGTCGCCATAGACCACGCCCACGGCCGCCACCAACATACCCACCGCACCGGGGCGAGAATGCCCGGTGCCCGCCTGACTGTTTGCCTGAACCATCAACCACTCCTGAAACCTGTACCTGGGCCCGCGAAAACTTTGAGGATCGGCGCACTTTTGTGCGCATCGGGTCCCGATTCTTAGCTGCTCATCACCGCGTGACCGAGCACAACGCCGCGAAGCATAGCGCAGCACTCGTCGCATTTCCCTCTATAAAGCTGGTCAAGCGCCTTGGCCATGGATAGAATTGCGCACTTTTTGATCAAGAGGCGTCTACAGCGCCCGCCTGGCCGCTTGCGTGTGGCCGTTCAGATATCAAGATTCAATACCGAGGTTAGCCATGTCCACCGTCCCTTCGTCAGCCGCCCCCAAGGTCGGTTTCGTTTCTCTGGGTTGCCCCAAGGCCCTGGTAGATTCCGAGCGCATCCTGACTCAACTGCGCATGGAAGGCTACGAAGTGGTGGCGACCTATCAGGACGCCGATGTGGTAGTGGTCAACACCTGCGGTTTCATTGACAGCGCCAAGGCTGAATCGTTGGAAGTGATCGGCGAAGCCCTGGCCGAAAACGGCCGTGTGATCGTCACCGGCTGCATGGGCGTGGAAGAAAGCGCCATTCGCAATGTGCACCCCAGCGTATTGTCGGTGACCGGCCCTCAGCAGTACGAGCAGGTCGTCAATGCCGTGCACGACGTCGTTCCGCCGCGCCAGGATCACAACCCGCTGATCGATTTGGTGCCCCCGCAAGGCATCAAGCTGACCCCGCGTCATTACGCCTACCTGAAGATTTCCGAAGGCTGCAACCATAGCTGCAGCTTCTGCATCATCCCGTCGATGCGCGGCAAACTGGTGAGCCGCCCGGTGGGCGACGTGCTGAGCGAGGCCGAGCGCCTGGTCAAAGCAGGCGTCAAGGAGCTGCTGGTGATCTCCCAGGACACTAGCGCCTACGGCGTGGACGTCAAGTACAAGACCGACTTCTGGAATGGCCAGCCGGTCAAGACCCGCATGCTCGAGCTGTGCCAGGCACTCAGCAGCCTGGGCGTGTGGGTGCGCCTGCACTACGTCTATCCGTACCCCAACGTCGATGACGTGATTCCGCTGATGGCCGCCGGCAAGATCCTGCCGTATCTGGACATCCCGTTTCAGCACGCCAGCCCCAAAGTGCTCAAGCTGATGAAACGCCCGGCCTTCGAAGACAAGACCCTGGCGCGCATCAAGAACTGGCGCGAGCAGTGCCCGGATCTGGTCATCCGTTCGACCTTCATCGTTGGTTTCCCGGGCGAGACCGAAGAAGACTTCCAGTACCTGCTCGACTGGCTAACCGAAGCACAGCTCGACCGCGTCGGCTGCTTCCAGTACTCGCCGGTCGAAGGCGCGCCGGCCAACCTGCTGGACGCGGCCGTAGTGCCTGACGACGTCAAGCAGGATCGCTGGGACCGCTTCATGGCGCACCAGCAAGCCATCAGCGCGGCACGCCTGCAGATGAAGATCGGCAAGGAAATCGAAGTGCTGATCGATGAAGTCGACGAGCAAGGCGCAGTCGGCCGCTGCTTCTTCGACGCCCCGGAAATCGACGGCAACGTGTTCATCGAAAGCGATGGCAGCATCAAGCCTGGCGACAAGATCTGGTGTCGGGTGACCGATGCCGATGAATATGATCTGTGGGCTACTCCACTGTAATCATCGCCAATCATACTGGCCTCTTCGCGAGCAAGCTTTGCTCCCACCGGGTTGTTCTCCCTACCGGAGTTCACCCAGTGAGCACAAAGCTTGCTCGCGAAGACGGTAGTGGCGATGACAAAAATCCTTCCTGCCCACTATAGTTACCCATGGACTGCCCCGTCATGGAGACTGCCGCAATGCCTAACGAACCCACCATCGTCACACCCCACCAAAGCGACTATCCCGAGCTGACCAAAGTGTGGGAGTCATCGGTGCGGGCCACGCACAAGTTTCTGCCCGACGACTACATCCGCGAGCTGCGGACCCTGGTGCTTGAACACTACCTGGACGCCGTCATGCTGATCTGCATACGCGATCCGCAGCAGCGCATCATGGGATTTGCCGGCGTGGCCGCTGGCAAGGTGGAAATGCTCTTCGTCGCCCCTCGCCATCGCGGCCAGGGTGTGGGCAAGCAACTGCTCACTTATGCCATCGAACACCTTAATGCTGATCTGATCGACGTCAACGAGCAGAATGCCCAGGCCGTGGGCTTCTATTTCAAACAGGGTTTCGAAGTGATCGGCCGCTGCGAGCAGGACGGTCTGGGGCATCCCTACCCATTGCTGCACTTGCGCCTGGCCGCGCGGCAGAGCGTACGCAGTGCTTGAGCGAAGATTAAACGGCGAATATCGCGCGCCACGCGGGTACAATGGCGGCCTTATCTTGCCACGGTCGCTGTCATGTCTGAACCCACTCGCCTTTCCAAACGCCTGATCGAACTGGTCGGGTGCTCGCGCCGTGAGGCAGAGCTGTTCATCGAGGGCGGCTGGGTCCGGGTGGACGGCGAAATCGTCGACGAACCGCAATTCAAGGTCGAGGCGCAGCGCGTCGAGCTCGATGCACAAGCAAAGGCCGTGGCCCCCGACCCGATCACCTTGCTGGCGCACCAGCCCGCCGAACAAAGCCGCGAACAGCTGCAGCGATTGCTCGCTCCGGAGAATTTGTCCGAGGCCCATCGTTACGGTAAACGGCCGTTGCGCGGGCACTTCGTGCGCCTGAGCTGCGCTGCCGAGTTACCCGAGTACTGCGCCGGCCTGCAGGTGTTTACTCAGGACTGGCGTATCGCTCGCAAGCTCAGCGATGACATCGCCAAGCTGGAGCAGGAGTTCGTCGTCGAAATCAGCGGCGACATGAGCGAGCACGGCCTCAACCGCCTGCAGCATGGCGTCACCTACAAGGGCAAAGCGCTGCCACCGGTGAAAGTCAGCTGGCAGAACGAAACTCGCCTGCGCATCGTACTGAAAAACCCGCTGCCGGGTGTCTTGGTGCAACTGTGCAACAGCGTCGGGCTGAACGTGGTGTCGATCCGTCGCATCCGTATCGGCGGCGTATCCATGGGCAAACTGCCCGTCGGCGAATGGCGCTACATGGCGACCACCGAGAAGTTCTAAGCCGTTTTCAGGCGTCGCCGAGTTGGCGACGTCGTTTATCCAGGATTCGATTTCATGATTCAAAACGATGTACTGCGCAGCGTGCGCTACATGATCGACATCGGCGACGCCAAAGTCGTCGAGCTGATCAAACTCGGTGGTGGCGAAGCGACCAGGGAAGAAGTCGCCGCCTACCTGACCAAGGAAGAGGAAGAAGGCTTCGTCCATTGCCCCGACACGGTGCTGGCGCATTTTCTCGATGGCCTGGTGATCTTCAAGCGGGGCAAGGATGACAGCCGTCCAGCCCAGCCGATCGAACTGCCGGTGACCAACAACACCGTGCTGAAAAAGCTGCGCGTGGCCTTCGAGCTCAAGGAAGACGACATGCACGCCATCCTCAAGTCGGTGGAGTTTCCGGTGTCCAAGCCAGAGCTCAGCGCTCTGTTCCGCAAGGCTGGCCACAATAACTATCGCCCGTGCGGCGACCAACTGCTGCGCAATTTCCTCAAGGGCTTGACCCTGCGCGTTCGCGGCTGAAGCCGGGCTAGTCCTCTTCGCGAGCAAGCTTTACTCTCACGGTGTAACCAGCGCTATCGCCGTACACCTGTGAGCAGGGCTTGCCCGCGAAAGCGCTATCCCAGCCACTTCAGGATTCGAGCCTCAAGGAGTTTGCCGTGACGCCACGTGTCGTTGTTGCCGCCCTGCTGCTCGCAAGTCTTCCCGGCCTGTGCGAAGCGAAACCTGCCTACTGGTACCGATGGCAGAGCAAGACCCAGGAAGGCGTCTACGTCTGCTCGCAAACCTACCCAGGCGTTGGCTGGATACGCATCGCGGGCCCTTTCAAGGTCGCCGGCTGCAAGTCATTCTGATCGCGCTCCCATGATCCCCCGCTACCTGGTGCCCCATGAGCCATAGCGTTTCCCCGGTCGGTTTCGTCCGCTCCTGCTTCAAGGAAAAATTCGCCATCCCCCGGCAACCCCAACTCGCTCCGGCGGCCCGCGGTGTGGTGGAGCTGGTGGCGCCGTTCAATAACGGTGACGCGGTACAAGGCCTGGAACAGGTCAGCCATGTGTGGCTGGTGTTCCTGTTCCATCAGGCCCTGGAAGACACACCCCGCCTCAAAGTGCGGCCGCCGCGCCTGGGCGGGAATACCTCGATGGGGGTCTTTGCGACACGCGCCACCCACCGCCCTAACGGGATAGGCCAGTCGGTGGTGCGCCTGGACAAGGTCGAGGCAGGCAAGCTGTGGGTGTCCGGCATTGATCTGCTGGATGGCACGCCGGTGCTGGATATCAAACCGTACGTGCCCTATGCCGATATTATCGATGGGGCACACAATCAGATGGCCAGTGCAGCGCCCGAACTGATCGCCGTGCAATGGCACGATGAGGCACTACACAGCGCCCGTGAGCACGGTCAGCGCCTCGGCGAGCCACTGATGGAGCTGATCGAGCAGTGCCTGGCACAGGACCCCCGCCCGGCGTATCAGGTGCCGACACCGGAGCGCCAATACGGCGTGCGGCTGTGGGATGTGGACGTGCGCTGGCACTATCCCGAGCCTGGGCTGATTCGGGTCCTGGAAGTAGTGTGATCTCTGTGGGACTGGGTTCTGCCAGTCTCACAGCTTGAACGTGCGCGCATGAAAAAGCCGCTCGACCCGTGTGGGTGGAGCGGCTTTTTTGATCGGCGCCGATTATTTCTCGACGAAGGCGCGCTCGATCAGGTAATCACCTGGCTCGCGCATACGCGGCGAAACGGTGAGGCCGAAGCTGTTGAGCACTTCGCTGGTCTCGTCGAGCATGCTCGGGCTGCCGCACAGCATCGCGCGGTCGTCCTGAGGATTGATCGGTGGCAGACCGATATCGCTGAACAGCTTGCCGCTGCGCATCAAGTCGGTCAGGCGACCTTCGTTCTCGAACGGCTCGCGGGTCACGGTGGGGTAGTAGATCAGCTTGTCGCGCAGCGCTTCGCCGAAAAACTCGTTGGCCGGCAGATGCTCGGTGATGAACTCGCGGTAAGCGACTTCGTTCACGTAACGCACGCCGTGGCAGAGGATGACCTTTTCGAAACGCTCGTAGGTTTCCGGATCCTGGATGACGCTCATGAACGGCGCCAGGCCAGTGCCGGTGCTCAACAGGTACAAGTGCTTGCCAGGCTTGAGGTCGTCAAGCACCAGAGTACCGGTAGGTTTCTTGCTGATGATGATCTCGTCGCCTTCCTTGAGATGCTGCAGCTGCGAGGTCAGCGGGCCATCGGGCACCTTGATGCTGAAGAACTCCAGATGCTCTTCCCAGTTAGGGCTGGCGATGGAATAGGCACGCATCAACGGACGGCCGTTGGGCTGCTGCAGGCCGATCATCACGAACTGCCCGTTCTCGAAGCGCAGGCCTGGATCACGCGTGCACTTGAAGCTGAACAGGGTGTCGTTCCAGTGGTGCACACTGAGAACGCGTTCGTGGTTCATGTTGCTCATTGACGATGGCTCCTGAAAGAACGGTGCGCTGACCATAGAGCGCGATTGCGCAATAGTTTAAAGCCAGCAACAATATCTGTTAACTGAATTATCAAGATATAGGTTATCGGTTATATCGATATGCGATTTACTCTAAGACAACTCCAGGTATTCGTTGCCGTCGCCCAGCAGGAAAGCGTCTCGCGCGCGGCTGTGCAATTGGCGCTGTCGCAATCGGCCGCCAGCACTTCGATCACCGAGCTGGAGCGTCAAACCAGTTGCCAACTGTTCGACCGGGCCGGCAAGCGTCTGAGCCTCAACGCCCTGGGCCATCAACTGCTGCCCCAGGCCGTCGCCTTGCTCGATCAGGCCAAGGAGATCGAAGACCTGCTCAATGGCAAATCCGGCTTCGGCTCGCTGGCGGTGGGTGCGACACTGACCATCGGCAACTACCTGGCAACCTTGCTGATCGGGCATTTCATGCAGGTACATCCGGAAAGCCAAGTGAAGCTGCACGTGCAGAATACTGCCAACATCGTCCAGCAGGTCGCGCACTACGAAATCGACCTGGGGCTGATCGAAGGCGACTGTAGCCATCCCGATATCGAGGTGCAACCCTGGGTCGAAGACGAACTGGTGGTGTTCTGCTCACCCAAGCATCCCTTGGCCGGCAGCGGCCCGGCCAGCATGGAAGCCTTGACGCGAGAAGCCTGGATACTCCGCGAGCAGGGTTCCGGCACCCGTCTGACGTTCGATCAGGCAATGCGCCACCATCGCTCAAGCCTCAATGTGCGCCTGGAGCTCGAACACACCGAAGCGATCAAGCGCGCCGTGGAATCGGGCCTGGGCATCGGCTGCATCTCGCGGCTGGCCCTGCGCGATGCCTTTCGGCGCGGCAGCCTGGTGGCGGTACAGACGCCGGAGCTGGACCTGGCGCGGCAATTCTTCTTCATCTGGCACAAGCAGAAGTATCAAACCTCGGCAATGCGCGAATTCCTCGACCTGTGCCGCTCGTTCACTCGTGGCGTGAGGCGTAGTGACGAAATCGTATTGCCGGACATTGCCTGAAGCTTTAAAGCAGAATCAGTGCCCAGACGATACCGATCATGGTCATGGCCACCAACTGCGCGGCGCTGCCCATGTCCTTGGCGTTTTTCGACAACGGATGCAGATCGAGGGAAATCCGGTCGATGGCCGCCTCGATCGCCGAGTTGATCAACTCGACGATCAATGCCAGCAGGCAGACGGCGATCAACAACGCACGTTCAACCCGGCTGACGTTGAGCAAAAAGGCGACAGGAATCAGCACCACATTGGCGAGTACCAACTGACGAAACGCCGCTTCGCCAGTGAACGCCGCTTGCAGGCCTGCGAGTGAATAACCACCGGCATTGAAGATACGCTTGAGGCCTTTTTGGCCTTTGAAGGGGGACATGAATAAAGGAGTGCCTGGAGTGTCAGAAAATGGCCATCAGTACTCAATGGCTGCCGATGGATTCGAGTTGTTGCAACAGCAGGGCCGCCTGGGTGCGGGTGCGCACGTTCAGCTTGCGGAAAATAGCCGTGACATGCGCCTTGATCGTCGCTTCGGATACGCTCAGCTCGAAGGCGATCTGCTTGTTGAGCAGGCCTTCGCAGACCATGGTCAGCACGCGAAATTGCTGCGGCGTCAGGGCGGCCAGGCCGGCACTGGCGGCCTTGGCCTCGGCCGAAACGCTGACGGCTTCGAACGCTTGTGGCGGCCAGCTGACATCGCCGTCCAAAACCGTACGCACCGCCTCCTGAATGGCCTCCAGGCTGCCGGACTTGGGAATGAAGCCACTGGCACCGAACTCGCGGGACTTGACCATCACCGCCGCTTCTTCCTGAGCCGAGACCATCACCACCGGAATCTGCGGATACTGCCCACGCAGCAGCACCAGGCCCGAGAAACCGTAGGCGCCCGGCATATTAAGGTCGAGCAGGACCAGATCCCAATCGGACTTTTCCGTCAGCCGGGCTTCGAGCTCGGCGATACTGGCCACTTCCACCAACCGTGCGTCCGGCCCCAGGCCGAGAGTTATCGCCTGATGCAAGGCACTGCGAAACAGCGGGTGATCGTCGGCAATCAGGATGTCGTAGTGGGCCATGGGTCAGTGGATCCTGTGAGGTCGGGCGCTGGGCATCTTCGCACCTGAATCGGCGCCAAGCATGCCGAGCCGGGCCGGGGTGGTCAAGTCGGTGCGTTCAGCCAGGCCATCATGCCGGGTTGAAGGCCTGCAAACGCTGGTGCAATTGATCGTCGACGTCCACCGGGAGCTGGTACTTGGCCCCTAGATAATGAGCACTGAACGCGTCCAGCCAAGCGTCCAGCGCGCTGGCTGCACGCTGATCACCGGCCAGTTCCAAGCATAACGCCGCCACTTCCGCGGTGCAGAAGTGATCGTCACGCTTGGAGCGACGCAATTTGTAGCGCGACAGTTGGTCCGAGGTCAGGCTCAACACCGGAAAGCGGTCGAGATAGGGGCTTTTACGAAACATCTTGCGGGCTTCGTTCCAGGTGGCGTCCAGCAGAACGAACAAAGGCCGCTTGCCCGGCATCGGTTCGACCTGCTGAGTCACGCGCTGTGGCTCGACGAACTCGCCAGGAAAGACGATATAAGGCTGCCACTGTGGATCATCGAGCAGCGCCAGCAGCGCCGGATCGATCTCCACCCGCGACCAGCTGAAGGCCTGGGTATCGCTCAATACATCAGCGATCAGCCAGCCGGTATTGCTCGGTTTGAGCGGCTCGACATCGTGCATCAACAGGCACACCGACGATTGCGCGGCCACCTGCGGGCGCCATGGGCACAGGCAATAGCTGGCAATGACCCGACACCCAGGGCAACGGGGCGCTCGGGAGCCTCGGGCAACGAAAGGTTTGGTGCAGCGAGCCAGACGCTGGGCGCGCAGGCGGGAAACGGCGTGGGTCATTGCGGATCACAGCGGCGAAGAATGGCCTCAGTTTATCAGAGCGTCCGGCGCTTTAGCGGCATTTGCGATGGTGGCGACCGCGCCGCCAGCCTATAATTGCGCGCCCCGGTTCATGTGAACGCAAAGGAAGCACATGTGAACGCAAGGAAAGGACATGGGTCCAAACCCCCAGTCCCTTTATCTGGCCCCCCCGATCAGGAGTGTTTCATGTTGCGCTTTATCGTTCCGTCCTTGACCCTGTTGCTGGCCCTGCCTTTCGCCGCACAAGCCGCCTCCTTGAAAGACACGGAACTCAACCAAATGCTTCAACAAGTGGCCAAGCAGAGCAGCGAGGGCACCCCCCGCGCCATCAACGAAGACATTCTCGACCAAGGCTTCACCGTTGAAGGCAAGGAACTGATCGACCATTTGAGCGTGCGTCCCGAACAAGCTGAAAAAATGCGCGCCGACAAGAATACCGTGCGCTACCAACTGGGCGTCAGCGTCTGCCAGAACCAGGGCTTCCGCGATCTGCTGACCCGTGGCGCGGTGATGCGTTACGACTTTACCGAATACAAGACCAACAAGTTCATCGGCACCCAGCGTTATACGGCTGCCGACTGCGACATCAAGACCGATAAAGCACCCGCCACCAAGAAGAAGTAAACCGCTATCGCGGCCGTTCGCTGGCGAGGCGTTGCGCCTCGTCAGCACGCAAATCGGCGATCACCGCTTGCAGATAGCGCGAGCGCCGCTCGCCTCCCTCGAGCCGACGCCGGCATTCCTCTTCGACACTGAGATCACTCGCCTGCGCAGCCTGCTCTAGTAGCCGGTAGAGGCCGACATCGATCTCAAGATACAAATGATGCGTGCGCTGCATCCTTGCCTCCGTGCCTGCTCGCGTATTCATATGCGGGGCTTCCATTTCGCCACCCGTCTCTTGAGTAAATCAGACATGGGCGAGGTTTGGGATCAACTGACCAACGGTAGCCCATGGCCACTAGCCGAGCAAAAGGCGTTGCCAGCCATCACCCGTTGGGCCCATCATCAATCCATCGTCACCCCATGGCACGCCGTGTTGTCACCCTTGTCCGCCTGCTGCGCGATGGGGCCAAAGTGCAGAAGGAGATGTTGAATGCCGTACCAACCGGACGACTTTTTATCCGCCCATTTCAACAGCAATGGCCGAGACCTCACCACTCGCATCGACGCTCAGCTGCGTCAGATCGCCCCTGATAGCCCCAATCTTTCGCTGTATCGTGACATGATGCTGACTGTACTGCGCATGGCCGAGGACGACAGCAATCGCTGGAACGCCAAGATCACCCTCCAGGCCCTGCGCGAACTCACCCACGCCTTCCGCGTGCTCGAACAGTACAAGGGCCGCCGCAAGGTCACGGTATTTGGCTCGGCGCGCACGCCACAGGAACATCCGCTCTACGCTCAGGCAACGGAACTCGGCGCTGCACTGGCTGATGCCGGGATGATGGTCATCACCGGTGGAGGTGGCGGCATCATGGCTGCGGCACACAAAGGCGCAGGCCGCGAGCACAGCCTGGGGTTCAATATCACCCTTCCCTTCGAGCAGCATGCCAACGCCACCATCGATGGCACGGAACAGCTGCTGCCGTTTCATTTCTTCTTTATTCGCAAGCTGTTCTTCCTCAAGGAGGCCGACGCCCTGGTCTTGTGCCCAGGCGGTTTCGGTACCCTCGATGAAGCCATGGAAGTGCTGACGCTGATCCAGACCGGCAAAAGTCCATTGGTGCCTGTGGTGCTGCTGGACACATCGGACGGTGGTTTCTGGCAAGGCGCGCTGGACTTCATTCAGCAGCAGCTGCAAGCCAACCGCTACATTCTGCCCAGCGACCTGAAACTGCTGCGGCTGGTCCACAGCGCAGAAGCAGCGGTGCAGGAGATCGACCAGTTCTACAGCAACTTCCATTCGACCCGCTGGCTGCAGAAGCTGTTCGTGATTCGTCTTCGCCACGCGTTGAGCGATGCCGCGCTGGACACCATCCGCAAGGATTTTGCCGCGCTGTGCCTCAGCGATACGTTCGTGCAGCAGGCCTACGACGGCGAACAGCACAACGAACCGGAATTCAGCCACCTGTCCCGGCTGGGTTTCAACTTCAATGGCCGTGACCAAGGGCGGTTGCGCGAGCTGGTCGATTTTATCAATCAGAAGGAGAACTGGGCCGAGGCGCCTGTATCGACGCCCAGCATCGCTACACCGAAGCTGCGCGAGCACAGCTAGGGTATCAGTCGTCGAAACTGCGGCCGCTGAGCAAGCGGCCGACCAACTCCAGCGGATAGCCGCGATACACCAGGAAACGGGTCTGCTGCGCGCGCTCTTTCATGTCCTGGGGCAACTGCCCGGAGAACTTGCGCTGCCAGGTATTGGCCAGTTGCGCCGACCAGTCAAATTCAGCCTCACGCAGTGCCTGCTCAATGTCCGCGCGCTGCAGACCTCGCTGACTCAATTCTTCCCGAATACGCAGCGGACCGTAGCCTGAGTGGGCACGGTAGCGAATAAAGCTTTCGAGATAACGGGCTTCTGACAGCAAACCCTCTTCCGTCAGACGGTCGAGTGCCTGGTCGATCAATTCGGGGGGAGCGCCGCGCTGACGCAACTTGCGCGTCAGCTCGACACGACCGTGCTCGCGACGTGCGAGCAGGTCCATTGCGGTCCGTCGCACGGCGACGGGGGTATCCAGAACGACAGTGGACATGGACGGGATCAGAAGTCCGCGTCAGCGTCGACCATCTCGTCAGCAGGAGCAGGCGCTGCTGCCTCGGCTTTCTTGGCATCGACACCACCGGTCAGCAGTTTTTCACGGATCTGCTTCTCGAGGACGGCCTTGATGTCCGGGTTTTCCTGCAGGAACTTGGCCGAGTTGGCCTTGCCCTGACCGATCTTGCTGCCTTGGTAGCTGTACCATGCACCGGATTTTTCCAGGAAACCATGCAGCACACCCAGATCGACGATTTCGCCGTTCAGGTAGATACCCTTGCCGTACAGGATCTGGAATTCAGCCTGACGGAATGGCGGTGCGACCTTGTTCTTGACGACCTTGACGCGGGTTTCGCTGCCGACCACTTCATCGCCTTCCTTCACCGCGCCGGTCCGGCGGATGTCCAGACGGACCGAAGCGTAGAACTTGAGTGCGTTACCACCCGTGGTGGTTTCCGGGCTACCGAACATGACGCCGATTTTCATCCGGATCTGGTTGATGAAGATCACCAGGCAGTTGGCGTTCTTGATGTTACCGGTGATTTTGCGCAGAGCCTGGGACATCAGACGGGCCTGAAGGCCCACGTGCATGTCGCCCATCTCACCTTCGATTTCAGCCTTGGGTACCAGGGCCGCTACGGAGTCGACGATGATCACGTCAACGGCGTTGGAGCGCACCAGCATGTCGGTGATTTCCAGCGCCTGCTCACCGGTGTCAGGCTGCGAGACCAACAGGTCGTCGACGTTAACGCCCAGCTTGCCGGCGTATTCAGGATCAAGCGCGTGCTCGGCGTCGACGAAGGCGCACGTAGCACCGGCCTTTTGCGCCTGGGCGATGACCGACAGGGTCAGCGTGGTTTTACCCGAAGACTCCGGGCCGTAGATTTCGACAATACGGCCTTTTGGCAGGCCGCCAATACCCAGCGCGATGTCCAGGCCCAGCGAACCGGTAGAGATGGCAGGAATGGCCTGGCGCTCGTGATCGCCCATGCGCATGACCGCACCTTTACCGAACTGACGTTCGATCTGACCCAAGGCCGCAGCCAAGGCTTTCTTCTTGTTGTCGTCCATTGAAGTCCTCTCGTAATCAATTAGGCCTGAAGGGCCGGAATAACTGTATAAGTAGCCAGTATTATTCCACACGATTGATCGCGCGCCTACCCCTCCAGGGGACTTTCTCCTGATGCAAGCTGTGTCAGCCCAGTCAGGGCGGCCTTTACCGTCTGTCGGCGGACCTCATCGCGGTCACCGGGGAATTGTCGGCGCTCGGCAAACAGCTGCTCGCCATCCGCCCAGGCGAGCCAGACGGTGCCTACCGGCTTGTCCGCCGAGCCGCCGTCCGGCCCGGCGACGCCACTGACCGCTACGCCGAAACGCGCACCGCTGCGATCACAGGCGCCTCGTACCATCGCCTCGACCACCTCGCGGCTGACGGCGCCCACGCGGCCGAACAGTTCGGCGCTGACACCGAGTTGTGCGGTTTTCTGGGTATTGGAATAGGTGACGTAACCGGCTTCGAACCAGGCCGAGGAGCCGGGGATGCGCGTAATGGCTTCGGCGATGCCGCCACCGGTGCAAGATTCGGCGGTGGTGGTTTGGGCGGCAAGGACGCGCAAGGATTCACCGAGGGTGGCGGCTAGCTGGGTGATAGGGTCCATGGGCCAGATACCGTAGCGATTGAGAGAATCGCTACGGTACCCCAACCCGATCACAAGGGAAAAGAAAGATCAGAATCGCTTGTCGCCAGCCGTACCGGCCCCAACCGGGGTCGTGCCCGGCGCGCCCGCAAGGTCACCTCCAGGCCCACCGCCGCCATCCCCATTTGCAATGGCGGTACCGCTCGCGGGGGCGCTTGCGTTTTCGACTGGATTTGTAACTCCACCCCCGTCACCTCCACCGCTAGCGTCTATAACGCCGGGATCAGCCGCAGTGCTTCCAATGGATATGTCAGTCAACTTCACGATCGGAAGTACAATTGTTTTTAAACAAAAAGCCTTCGAAAGCAGCGCATACGCAGCCATGCACCTCAATAACGGGGACTCTCGATACGTCGCTATGGAATTACAAGCACAGCCTCACAATGCTAGAAAAATCAGATTTGCGGTTTAGCGCTCCGCCAATAGAACAAAGAACAACAAAAAGCCACAAACCCCAACCCCCAAAAATAGGCAATCGAGTAATAGAGAGACTCATTTATGGCCATCCGAACATCGCGTCCTAAATCATCGTCATAGACTAAACACTCATTAAGCGTTAAAGCATGTCGCATTTTGAAACCAGAATCCATTTCTTGAATCGACAAAATCAATATTTGGCCGACAACCAAGTCTTTATCGTGACACCCATCCTTCCTCGCATACACCCGTAGGGAAATAGGCTGCCCAAGTGGTGCTACCGCAACTTTATAGGACACTATCGATCGATCTTCCTCCAGTCTTACCGGACCAGATCTGATTACGCCCGTTGTCGAAATAATCCGGCCAGAGGACGCAGACTGTTCGTCAACGGATAGGTACGTGAGCCCGAAGCCTATAAAGACGAAAGCAAGCGATATCCATCCGCATACTTTCATCCTTTGCCGTACAGATAACCGATGGAAAGCTTCAAGCGCAGACCGCGGGGGATTCATGATCTCTTTAAGACTAGTTTGCTTGCCCAAATACTTTGCCTCGTATTAATTACTACCGAACAGTTTTTACAAGACCGTCTTAAACGCTATCGTCACCCTCAACTCATCACAATTCACCGCCGGCGACCGAGCACTATGCGGAATATGACCATTGAAAATAACTGCCCGCCCAGGCTTTGGTAGGATTGATTTGATAATGTGTTGCTTCTGATGATCATAAAACACCAACTCTCCTCCCCAGCAAGTCGCCCAATGCTCATTACAAAACAACACCGCTGTCTTACCCGTCTCGGAAGGCCTGTTGTCTCTATGGATAGGAGAATCTTGCCCGAAAGTCTGACCATTGGCATATACACCAAGCAACGTCGCCTGCGGCATATGGATCGCCTTCACCCTCATCCATATATCGTAAAGCACGGTCCATTCGGGATGAGTACGAAGCTCTTCTTCCGAGGACTGACGCTCGACCCTTCGGCCACCTGCAATGAACGAATGCCAGCAAGGTCTGGAAAAATAAGCATCATTGATAGGCCAACCAAATAGTCAGATTGAACGCTTCAACAAGCAACCCATTCTTTGTTGATCTTCCGCCGTCACAACTTCGTCTACAACACAGATATCATTTTCGGAAAACTTAAACACAGTCCCTATCCTCACAACCCTGAAGAGCTGATGCGTTCTCACGCCTAACATGTAGATACCCCGACCATTTAGCCAATGGTTTCCCTTGCGTCGCTGAGCGTGAATCCACAGTAGGAAAATCCCCCCAAGCAGATCAACTGCAAAATTGTAAACAGCACCCGACTGCCAGCAATACAACCTCAAACTGCCAGCATTCAATCAACCCGATTGATACGAATACAAACCGTCTACGCCGCCATTATCAAAATTGCGCCACCCAGCATCTACCAGGGAAATAATCCCCAATGAGAAAAATCAGATATTTCTTATGTGCCACTACCGATCATCCGCTGCCTCGATTACCCTCCCCCTCGGCATCTCCACCCAATCCCTGTACCATTCCCCGCCAACCCTTGACCCACCCACGCCGAGAGCCCGATTCCCGCAATGAGTGACCTATCCGCACACACACCCATGATGCAGCAGTACTGGAAGCTGAAAAACCAGCACCCGGACCAGCTGATGTTCTATCGCATGGGCGACTTCTACGAGATTTTCTACGAAGACGCGAAGAAGGCCGCCAAGCTGCTCGACATTACCCTCACCGCGCGCGGGCAGTCGGCCGGGCAATCGATTCCGATGTGCGGGATTCCTTACCATGCCGCCGAGGGCTATCTGGGCAAGCTGGTCAAGCTCGGCGAATCGGTAGTCATCTGCGAGCAGGTGGGCGATCCGGCGACCAGCAAGGGACCGGTGGATCGGCAGGTGGTGCGCATCATTACCCCGGGTACGGTGAGCGACGAAGCACTGCTGGACGAGCGCCGCGACAACCTGATCGCCGCGGTGCTGGGCGACGAGCGTCTGTTCGGCCTGGCGGTACTGGACATCACCAGCGGCAACTTCACGGTGCAGGAATTCAAGGGCTGGGAAAACCTGCTGGCCGAGCTTGAGCGCATCAATCCGGTCGAGCTGCTGATACCCGATGACTGGCCCCAAGGCCTGCCGGCTGAAAAACGCCGTGGCGCACGTCGCCGCGCACCGTGGGATTTCGAACGCGACAGCGCCCACAAGAGCCTGTGCCAGCAGTTCGCGACCCAGGACCTCAAG
Organism: Pseudomonas baltica; assembly: GCF_031880315.1. Taxonomy (NCBI): domain Bacteria; kingdom Pseudomonadati; phylum Pseudomonadota; class Gammaproteobacteria; order Pseudomonadales; family Pseudomonadaceae; genus Pseudomonas; species Pseudomonas baltica. The sequence goes on from NZ_CP134771.1 coordinate 1,976,287, forward strand.
GGCTTCGGCTGCGAGAAGCTGACCCTGGCCATCGGCGCCGCCGGCTGCCTGCTGGGTTACGCCAAGGAAACACAGCGCACCGCCCTGCCGCACCTGCGCAGCCTCAAGCACGAACGCCTGGACGACACTGTGGTGCTGGACGCCGCCACCCGGCGCAATCTGGAGCTGGACGTCAACCTGGCTGGCGGCCGTGAAAACACCCTGCAATCGGTGATCGATCGCTGCCAAACTGCCATGGGCAGCCGCTTGTTGACCCGCTGGCTGAATCGCCCGCTGCGCGATCTGAAGATTCTCCAGGCGCGTCAGACATCGATCCGCTGCCTGCTCGACGGCTATCGCTTCGAGGGCCTGCAACCACGCCTCAAGGACATCGGTGATATCGAGCGTATCCTCGCTCGCATCGGCCTGCGTAACGCCCGTCCTCGCGACCTGGCTCGCCTGCGCGATGCACTGGCCGCGCTGCCGGACCTGCAGATTGCCATGGCTGATCTCGAGACCCCGCACCTGGCGCGTCTGGCAACCATCGCCGGCACCTACCCGGAACTCTCCGAGCTGCTGGCCAAGGCCATCATCGACAACCCGCCCGCCATCATCCGCGACGGCGGCGTGCTCAAGGCCGGCTACGACAGCGAGCTCGACGAGCTGCTGTCGCTGAGCGAAAACGCCGGTCAGTTCCTGATCGATCTCGAAGCGCGGGAAAAAGCCCGCACCGGCCTGTCGCACCTCAAAGTCGGCTACAACCGCGTGCACGGCTACTTTATCGAGCTGCCGAGCAAACAGGCCGAATCGGCACCAGCGGATTACATTCGCCGCCAGACCCTCAAAGGCGCCGAGCGCTTCATCACGCCCGAGCTCAAGGCCTTCGAAGACAAGGCACTGTCGGCCAAGAGCCGCGCCCTCGCTCGCGAAAAAATGCTTTACGAGGCGCTGCTGGAACGGCTCATCGGCCACCTGGCGCCGCTGCAGGACACCGCCGCCGCGCTGGCTGAACTCGACGTGCTCAGCAACCTCGCCGAGCGCTCCCTGAACCTGGACCTCAACTGCCCCAGCTTCGTCGACGAGCCGTGCATGCGTATCAGCCAGGGTCGTCATCCAGTGGTCGAGCAAGTACTGACCACGCCGTTCGTGGCCAACGACCTGCGCCTCGACGACGACACGCGCATGCTGGTCATTACCGGCCCGAACATGGGCGGTAAATCGACATACATGCGCCAGACCGCGCTGATCGTGTTGCTGGCCCACATCGGCAGCTTCGTGCCAGCTGCCAGCTGTGAACTGTCGCTGGTGGACCGCATCTTCACCCGTATCGGCTCGAGCGACGACCTCGCCGGCGGACGTTCGACCTTCATGGTGGAAATGAGCGAGACCGCCAACATCCTGCACAACGCCAGCGATCGCAGTCTGGTGCTGATGGATGAAGTCGGCCGTGGCACCAGTACCTTCGACGGCCTGTCGCTGGCCTGGGCCGCCGCCGAACGCCTGGCGCAGCTGCGGGCCTATACGCTGTTCGCCACTCACTATTTCGAGCTCACGGTGTTGCCTGAGAGCGAGCCGCTGGTGGCCAACGTGCATCTCAATGCCACCGAGCACAACGAGCGCATCGTCTTTTTGCACCACGTGCTGCCCGGCCCCGCCAGCCAGAGTTACGGCCTGGCGGTGGCGCAGTTGGCCGGTGTGCCGGAAGCGGTCATTCGTCGCGCCAAGGAGCATCTTGGTCGGCTCGAAACCAACAGCCTGCCCCATGAACCCGTACTCGCCAAGCCCGGTAAACCCGCAGCGCCGCACCAGAGCGACCTGTTCGCCAGCCTGCCGCACCCGGTCCTGGACGACCTCGCGCGCACCGATATCGACAGCCTCACACCACGGCAAGCGATGGAATTGCTTTATACACTGAAGAACCGGATCTAACGCTGAGAGTCACAAGCTGATAGAATCCCGCGCGGTTTGGGAATGCCACGAACTATTAGCCTGGTTCGCAGGCTGCCTATCCCAGACCCAGCGGCCCCGAATACAGGGGGTTTGGCTGTAGCCGCCTGAGGAGAGAACCTGAAATGACCTTCGTCGTCACCGACAACTGCATCAAGTGCAAGTACACCGACTGCGTAGAAGTGTGTCCGGTGGACTGCTTTTACGAAGGGCCGAACTTCCTGGTCATTCACCCGGACGAGTGCATCGACTGTGCTCTGTGCGAACCTGAGTGCCCGGCCGTGGCGATTTTCTCGGAGGATGAAGTGCCTGCCGAGATGCAGGAGTTCATCGCCCTGAACGGAGAACTGGCAGACATCTGGCCGAATATCACCGAGAAGAAAGAATCAATGCCGGACGCTGCAGAGTGGGATGGCAAAAAGGGCAAGATCGCCGAACTCGAACGCTGAGGTTTAGCGCGACGCTCGGAGGCCCCGGATTGCGGGGCTTTTTTTCGTCTGCAGGTTGGCTTTTGGTGGATTGGAGATTGGGGAGTGGTCCTTTGCTACGAGCCTGTGCGGCTCGCCCTGCCCATTGGCCCTTCGCCTAGGCTCAGGGCACCTGCACGCGGCCTGCTGGAGGGGCGGCCGCACAGGCCCGCAGCAAAGGACCATTCGGAAATGGGGAGCGCCCATAAAGCTGAACAGACGACACAAATATCACTGTTCTGCTTTCGAGTCGGCCTTGGCGTCGCCGCCCCCTTCCAGCAGGCCGCGTTCCGGTACGCTTGCGCAGGGCTAGCCGGCAAGGATGCCGGCTAAGCCCCGCTGGGCCATGGACGGCCCATCGGGGCGTGCTCTGCGCAAGCGTACCGGAACGCGGGAACCCCTCGCGTCAGCGAGGGGCCAATGGCGGGGGCGGCGACGCCAAGGCCGACTCGGAAGCAGAACCAACCCAACCCAAGAACCCAGCCCAGAAAAAATTCACCAAATCGCAGGCAAAAAAAAGGGGCGGTTTGACCCGCCCACATTTTTTCCATATTTCCCTGTATTCCCTGTCATCGTCCTGATGAATCGCGTCTTGCGATGTCCTGGCTCTCGATCCGTGAGGGCCTGTGTCTGTCCGTAGACACAGTGCTGATATTAGCGATCTCCCTGGCCATGACAAGCCAGCAAATCTTTCAAAAAAAGTCATTAAGCTTATATTTCAAAGAAAATAATCTATATTTTTCAACATGTTAGTAAATGCCTCCGCTGATTTGAGCCATTACTCTACGCGCTCCCGTTACGATCGCTTACGCATCCGTCAGCAATGGCTTACACGCCCTGCCGCAAACCTCTTAAAAACCTCAAAAGCAGGACGAAAAAATGCCCCGCATCCGCGAGGCATTGTTGCTGCACTGCCAGGTTTACTGAAACAGCGATTCGCTGGACAGGCCATTCTTCTCGAGAATTTCGCGCAAGCGCTTGAGGCCCTCGACCTGAATCTGACGAACTCGCTCACGGGTCAGGCCGATCTCGAGGCCGACGTCTTCCAGCGTGCTGCTCTCATGGCCACGCAAGCCGAAACGACGCACTACGACTTCACGCTGCTTGTCGGTCAGCTCCGACAGCCACTGATCGATGCTCTGAGAAAGATCGTCGTCCTGCAGCAGTTCGCAGGGATCGGTAGGGCGATCGTCCGTCAGGGTGTCGAGCAGGGTCTTGTCCGAATCTGGTCCAAGCGAAACGTCCACCGAAGACACGCGCTCGTTGAGGCCGAGCATGCGTTTGACCTCGCCGACGGGTTTTTCCAGCAGATTGGCGATCTCTTCGGGCGATGGCTCGTGGTCGAGTTTTTGCGTCAGCTCGCGGGCGGCACGCAGGTAGACGTTGAGTTCCTTGACCACATGAATCGGCAGCCGAATCGTGCGGGTCTGATTCATGATCGCCCGTTCGATAGTCTGGCGAATCCACCAGGTGGCATAGGTCGAGAAACGGAAGCCGCGCTCCGGATCGAATTTTTCTACCGCGCGGATCAAGCCGAGGTTGCCCTCCTCGATCAGGTCCAGCAGTGACAGCCCGCGGTTGACGTAGCGTCGGGCGATTTTCACCACCAGTCGCAGGTTGCTCTCGATCATGCGTTTACGCCCGGCCGGATCACCTTTTTGCGACAGCCGTGCGTAATGGACTTCTTCTTCGGGAGACAACAGAGGTGAGAAACCGATCTCGTTGAGATACAACTGCGTGGCATCCAATGCCCGTGTGTAATCGATGTATTTGTGCTGCTTGAGGGAGGTGGAGCCTTTGGCCTTGGTGCGAGCAGCGGGTACGACGGGTTCGTCATCGGCCGATGCATCCAGAACGATACCGGTCTCCATCAGGAGCACCTCATCGTCAATGTCAAACTCCGGCGCTTCTTTGCTGAGAGCCATATTTTTAGTCCCTTGTTGAGTTCGACCTCAAGCTCCAGCGACGCCCTTATCCTTGGCAACGCGTGAGCCTGTCCCCATTTACGACATGAAGGAACAGGCTGGCAACAATATCAACGACGCGGCAGGAATTGCACCGGATCTACAGGTTTGCCCTGACTGCGAATCTCAAAATGAAGCTTGACCCGGTCGGTACCCGTTGAACCCATCTCGGCAATTTGCTGCCCGGCTTTGACCTGCTGCCCCTCCCGAACCAACAGCCTGCGGTTATGACCGTAGGCACTGACGTAGGTTTCGCTGTGCTTGATGATGATCAACTCGCCGTAGCCCCGCAATCCACTCCCGGCGTAAACAACCGATCCATCAGACGCAGCAAAAACAGGCTGTCCCAATTCTCCGGCGATATCAATGCCTTTATTCAAACTGCTGTTTGAAGCGAATTTACCGATCAATACCCCGTTAGCAGGCCATGCCCAACCCGTCGGCGAGCGTTGCCCGGCAGGTACGGGCGTTTGCGTCGGAGTGACCGGTGCGACTGTCGCGCTGTTGGCTGGAGCGGTGACTGTACCCGGCGTTGGCGCGCCAACGGGACGCGTGATGACCGTTCGACGATAGGAAGAAGACGGACTGTTGGAACCGGTCACCACTGGGGGCGAACCGGCCACTACCGGCGTAGACCCCGCTACGACCACTGGTGCAGAGCCATCGGCGCTCGAACGCCCATCGAAGCGGATTGCCTGCCCAGGATGAATGGTGTAAGGCTGAGGAATGTTGTTACGCGCCGCCAGGGCCTTGAAGTCCCAACCATAGCGAAAGGCAATGGAAAACAGCGTGTCGCCACGCTTGACCACGTATTGACCGGTAGTGACCGTCGGGTTCTGGGGCGCCTTGGCGCGATCGACGACCTTTACACCGCCACTGCTGGACGAACTGGCGCAACCCGACAAGGTGGCTGCTAAGGCAAGACCAATCATCAGAAGCTTGAAGCTCGATAGACCCATACGCTGCTGAATGACTGTGAGACCCACCCGCCGCTCCCTAAGTTTGCTGAATAGTTCATGATCACGCGGATACATGAACGAAAGTGTAGTTTGCAGTATACCTTGCGTACCCTCGCAAGGCAGGCAGCAGGCCAAGACCTGCGTGCGTGTATCAGTACATCGAGGATGCGCGACCACGGCTCTATGACCCATGCGCGCGCACGGAATTCCATGCCACCTGGGGTGTATTCAATCAGGCCAGCGGGCCATTGAGCAGCGGCACGAAACGCACCGAACCCAGTACTCGTCGAGAAAAACCGTGCTCCTCGCGAACGATCAGCAGCAACTGCTGAACCTCGCCGGAACCCACCGGAATCACCAGCCGCCCACCGGGCGCCAGTTGATCGAGCAGAGCCTGGGGCACGTCAGTAGCCACGGCAGTGACGATGATGCCATTGTACGGCGCCAATGCCGGCCAGCCTTCCCAGCCATCGCCCCAGCGAAACACCACGTTGCGCAGATTGAGCTCGACCAGACGCTCCTTGGCACGGTCCTGCAGAACCTTGATGCGCTCCACGGAAAACACCCGCTCCACCAACTGCGACAGCACGGCGGTCTGGTAGCCCGAACCGGTGCCGATCTCCATGACCTTGTCGAGCGGCCCGTCCTCCAGCAGCAACTCGCTCATGCGCGCCACCATGTAGGGCTGGGAGATGGTCTGATTGTGGCCGATGGGCAGTGCGGTGTCCTCGTAGGCGCGGTGCGACAGCGCCTCGTCGACGAACAGATGGCGTGGCGTGCGACGAATCACGTCGAGCACTTTGGTGTTGGCCACGCCCTCTTCATACAGACGCTGGATCAAGCGTTCGCGCGTACGCTGGGAGGTCATGCCGATCCCGCGGCGCATCAGATCATCCTGCTCACGCATCAGCTTAACCCCTCCAGCCAGCCTTCAAGATGATTGAAAGCATCGTTGAAGGTCCGGTCGAGCTGCAGCGGCGTAACCGATACATAGCCTTGCATCACGGCATGGAAATCCGTACCCGGACCGCCATCCTCCGCATCGCCGGCGGCGGCAATCCAGTAGCCCGGCTTGCCTCGGGGATCGACCACCCGCGTCGGCGGCTTGGCCCGCGAGCGGTGCCCCAGACGAGTCAGGCGCAGGCCGCGGATGTTCTCCAGCGGCAGATTGGGAATATTGACGTTGAGCACCGTGCGCGGCGGCAGCGCCAGCGAGGTATGCGCCTCGACCAGCTTGCGCGCGACCCAGGCAGCCGTCGCCAGGTTGTCAGGCTGGCGGGACAGCAGCGAGAACGCCATCGAGGTGCGGTTCAGGAAGCGTCCTTCCAAGGCCGCTGCGACCGTGCCGGAATACAACACGTCATCCCCGAGATTGGCTCCCAGGTTGATGCCCGCGACTACCATTTCCGGCTCGAACGGCAGCAACCCGTTGAGGCCCAGATGGACACAGTCGGTGGGTGTGCCGTTGAGGCTGATAAAGCCGTTATCGAGGACGTGCGGGTGCAGCGGCCGATCGATCGTCAGCGAACTGCTGGACCCGCTCTTGTCCTGGTCGGGAGCGATTACCGAGCACTCGGCATAATCCGCCAAGGCACCGTAAAGCGCGGCGAGACCGGGTGCGGTGACCCCGTCGTCGTTTGAAATCAGAATACGCATGAGCTGTCCGTCTGCCCTGCCGGTACCAGATCGAAGAGTTCGCGCACCACTACGGTGGCGAAGCATCCGGCCGGAAGGACGAATTCCAGTTGCAGAATGTCAGGCTCGGGATAATGCCACGACAACCGCCCAATGGGCAGTCGCAGGATGCGACGTTCTTGGCTCAAACCCGCTTTGATCAGCCAATCGGCCAGATCGGCGTAGGCAGCCGATACATTTTGTTCGATTTCACGCGCCCGACCATCCGTGCCAAGCTCGCCCTCGCCCCACAGCGCACCGGTGGGGTGCAGATCGAGAATCGCCAGGCGCGGGTCATCAAGCTCGGCGGCGGTGGCCGGGAAAAAGCTGCGGCTGTCGGTGAACGCCAGCAGATCGCCCAGTAACGCCTGGTTCCAGCTACCGTCAGCGACCCGGGCGGCGAGGATCTGATTGAACAGAAAACTGCGCGCCGTGGACAGCAGCCGCGACCGCACATTGCGCTGCTCCGGCAAGGCCTTGCGAGCCGCCCATTGCTGCGCATCGAATACATTGCCGCCGTCGTGGCCAAAGCGCTGAGTGCCAAAATAATTGGGCACACCCTGGACCTTGAGCTGTTCGAGACGCGCATCAAGGGCGGCGTGGTCAGCGTTCATACTGGTCAGGCGCAAGGTAAACCCGTTGGCGGCGTGAGCACCGCGCTGCAACTTGCGCTTGTGACGGGTGGCCTGGAGAATCTTCAGAGTATCGTCTTCGGCCTTGCTCAGGTCCGGATCGGCCTTGCCGGGCAGTTGCAGGCTGAACCACTGGCGAGTCAGGGCCATGCGATCCTTGAGCCCGGCATAACTGACCGTGCGCAAGGGCACGCCCGCCGCCTTGGCCAGCCGCCGAGCGGCCTCTTCGGTATTGAGATTGCGCTTCTCGACCCAAAGCCACAGGTGCTCGCCATCGCCACTGAGCGGGATATCGAGCACTTCGTCGACCTGAAAATCTTCAGCGCTGGCCTTGAGCACAGCGCTGCCCAGCGCCGCTGCGAATGCACGCGGCCCGAGCAGTTCGAGTTCGGTCATGGGCGCAGCAACAGGGCAACGGCGTGAACGGCAATGCCCTCTTCGCGGCCGGTGAAGCCGAGTTTTTCTTCGGTCGTGGCCTTGACGTTGACTTGATCGAGCTCGATGTTCAGATCGGCGGCGATCTGGGCGCGCATGGTCTCGATGTGCGGGGCCATTTTCGGGGCCTGGGCAACGATGGTGGCATCGACGTTACCGACCACCCAACCCTTGGCCTGAACGATCGCGACCACGTGACGCAACAGCACACGACTGTCGGCACCCTTGAATTGCGGGTCGGTGTCCGGAAAATGCTTGCCAATATCGCCCAAAGCCGCAGCACCGAGCAACGCATCGCTCAAGGCATGCAGCAGCACGTCGCCGTCGGAGTGCGCGAGCAGCCCGAAGCGGTGCGGGATGCGCACGCCCCCGAGAGTAATGAAATCGCCATCCGCGAAACGGTGCACATCATAGCCGTGGCCAATACGCATAAAAGAAAACGCCCCGATTGAGTCAGGGCGTGATTCTACCTGCTTTGGCCGACCTTGGCGCCCTCTAGTAGCACGCCATCCAATGTGGGCACGGGCGCTACCCGCGAAGCGTACAACGCGCAATCGCGTCGACCCATTTGCAGGCAGAGCCGGCTCCCACAAGGTTCAGGCCAGCGCCGCCGCGTGGTGGCGCAGGTGATCGTCGATGAAGCTGGCGATGAAGTAATAGCTATGGTCATAGCCCGGCTGCAACCGCAACATCAGCGGGTAATCCGCCGCTTTGGCCGCTTGCACCAGAGCTTCGGGCTTGAGCTGATTCTCGAGAAAGTCATCCCGATCGCCCTGATCGACCAAGGTCGGCAGACGCTCGCGGGCCTCGGTCAACAGCACCGACGCATCCCACTCACGCCACTTCGAACGCTCCTCGCCCAGGTAGCGCGAAAACGCCTTCTGCCCCCACGGGCAATCCATCGGATTGCTGATCGGCGAAAACGCCGACACCGAACGATAGCGCCCAGGATTGCGCAAAGCGCACACCAGCGCGCCATGACCGCCCATGGAGTGACCGCTGATACTGCGCCGCTCGCTGGCCGGGAAATGCGCCTCCACCAGGGCGGGCAACTCCTGCACCACATAATCGTGCATGCGGTAATGCCGCGCCCACGGCTGCTGGGTGGCGTTGAGGTAGAAGCCGGCGCCCAGCCCGAAGTCCCAGGCGCCGTCCGGATCATCCGCCACGTCCGGGCCGCGCGGGCTCGTGTCCGGTGCGACGATGATCAACCCCAGTTCGGCGGCGAGCTTGTGCGCTCCCGCCTTTTGCATGAAGTTCTCGTCGGTGCAGGTCAGGCCCGACAGCCAATAGAGTACCGGCAACTTGCCACCTGCCTCCGCTTGCGGTGGCAGGTACACGGCGAAGGTCATGTCGCAACCCAGCACCTCGCTGCGATGCTTGTAGCGCTTGTGCCAGCCGCCGAAGCTCTTCTGGCACGAAACGTTCTCCAGGCTCATGGCATGTCTCCCTTAAAAGTGGATGACGCTGCGAATGCTTTTGCCTTCGTGCATCAGGTCGAACGCCTTGTTGATATCTTCCAGGCCCATCGTGTGGGTGATGAAGGTATCCAGCGGAATCTCGCCCTTCTGCGCCATGTCGACATAGCTCGGCAGCTCGGTGCGGCCGCGCACGCCACCAAACGCCGAACCACGCCAGACGCGACCGGTCACCAGCTGAAACGGACGGGTAGCGATCTCTTGGCCAGCACCGGCGACACCGATGATCACCGACTCGCCCCAGCCCTTGTGGCAGCTCTCCAGTGCAGCGCGCATCAATTGCACGTTGCCGATGCACTCGAAGGAGAAGTCCACGCCACCGTCGGTGAGATCGACGATGACTTCCTGGATCGGACGGTCATATTCCTTGGGGTTGATGCAGTCGGTGGCGCCCAGCTGCCGTGCGATCTCGAACTTGGCCGGATTGATGTCGATGGCGATGATACGGCTGGCCTTGGCCTTGACCGCGCCGATGACCGCCGACAAGCCAATGCCGCCCAGCCCGAAGATCGCCACGGTGTCACCGGGCTTGACCTTGGCGGTGTTGATCACCGCGCCGATGCCGGTAGTCACCCCGCAACCGAGCAGGCAGACTTTTTCAAGTGGCGCTTCCTTCTGGATCTTGGCCACCGACACTTCTGGCAACACGGTGTACTCGGAGAAGGTCGAGGTGCCCATGTAGTGGAAAATCGGCTTGCCTTGGTAGGAAAAGCGCGAGGTGCCGTCGGGCATCACGCCCTTGCCCTGAGTGGCACGCACGGCCTGGCACAGGTTGGTCTTGCCCGACAGGCAGAATTTGCACTTGCGACATTCGGCGGTGTACAGCGGAATCACGTGATCACCCACCGCGACCGAAGTCACACCCTCACCGATGGCTTCAACCACGCCGCCGCCTTCGTGACCGAGGATCGACGGGAAGATCCCTTCGGCGTCGGCGCCCGACAGCGTGTAGGCATCGGTGTGGCAAACGCCAGAAGCGACGATTCGGACCAGCACCTCACCCGCCTTGGGCATGGCCACATCCACTTCGACGACTTCCAGCGGCTTCTTGGCCTCAAAGGCAACGGCGGCACGAGACTTGATCATCAACAGCGCTCCAACAGAGATAACAGAAGCGCTGAAGTGTAATTCATGATCATTTGATTAATAATCCATCTCGCAACAAAACATTATTGCCGTGCAGGGACAATCAAGATGCTAGTCCGATGAACGAGAACCGCTGGGAAGGTATAGACGAATTCGTCGCGGTGGCCGAGTGCAGTCAATTCACTGCGGCAGCGGAGCGGCTCGACGTCTCGGCCTCGCACGTCAGCCGACAGATCGCACGTCTCGAAGATCGCTTGCAGACGCGCTTGCTCTACCGCAGCACGCGCCGGGTGACGCTGACCGAGGCCGGGCAGACCTTCCTGCAACATTGCCAGCGGTTGCAGGACGGTCGCGAAGAGGCGCTGCGCGCCGTGGGTGATCTGGCCAGCGAACCCAAGGGCCTGCTGCGCATGACCTGCGCGGTGGCCTACGGCGAGCGCTTTATCGTGCCGCTGGTCACGCAGTTCATGGGCCAATATCCGCAACTGCGGATCGATATCGAGCTGAGCAATCGACCTTTGGACCTGGTTCACGAAGGGATCGACCTGGCCGTCCGCCTGGGTCGCCTGCAGGACTCGCAACTGGTGGCCACGCGTCTGGCGCCACGGCGCATGTACCTGTGCGCATCAAAGTCCTATCTGGCTCGGTACGGCCGGCCCCACAGTCTGTCGGAGCTGGCGCGGCACAATTGCCTGGTCGGCAGCTCGGACCAATGGGCGCTGCAACAGGATGGCCGGGAATTATCGCAACGGGTGCAGGGCAATTGGCGCTGCAACAGCGGACAGGCGGTGCTGGACGCTGCGCTTGCAGGCATCGGTTTGTGTCAGCTGCCGGATTATTACGTGCTGGAGCATTTGCGCAGCGGCGCGTTGATCTCGTTGCTGGAGGCGCACCAGCCGCCGAATACGGCAGTGTGGGCGCTTTATCCGCAGCAGCGGCACTTGTCGCCAAAAGTGCGCAAGCTGGTGGATTATCTAAGGGAGATGCTGAGCAAACGGCCAGAGTACCTGGGTTGAATTTGCGGGCCTGTTCGCGAGCAAGCTTAGCGCCCACACGTGCAAGGTTCACTGCGCGTCAGGGCGCGATGAGGCCGGCAAAACGCCGCAAGATAACGGGGCTAACCTGGCTTGTTCGCCCACCGCTGGCGTAACCATTCAAGGTCTTCCGGACGGGTGATTTTGAGGTTATCGGCACGGCCTTCGATCAACCGTGGCGCTTGCCCGGCCCACTCCATGGCCGAGGCCTCGTCGGTGATTGCCACGTCCGCTACCAGGCTGTCGGCCAGCGCCCGGTGCAAGGCGCCGAGCCTGAACATCTGCGGCGTATAGGCCTGCCAGATGCTACTGCGGTCTACTGTCTCGCGTACCCGGCCGTTACTGTCCGCGCGCTTGAGGGTGTCCCGCGCCGGTACTGCCAGCAAGCCGCCGACCAGATCGTCGCCGAGTTGCATCAACAGATTATCGAGGTCGCTGCGCGCCAGATTGGGCCGCGCGGCATCATGCACCAACACCCAGTCGTCATCGTCGGCGCCCTGCCCGTGCAGATAGAGCAAGGCGTTGAGCACCGAATCGGCACGCTCGACACCGCCGGCCACGCGCTGGATACGCGAGTCGGTGGCGCAGGCCAGATTCGGCCAATAGGGATCGTCCACTGCCAGGCTGACCACCAGGCCCTTGAGCCCCGGGTGATCGAGAAAACAGCCGAGGCTATGTTCGAGCAGTGTGTGCTGACCCAGGGTCAGGTATTGCTTTGGGCGGTCGGCGGCCATGCGCGCGCCTACCCCCGCTGCGGGGATGACTGCCCAGAAGGCAGGTAACGCTGAATTCATTGGGCCAACTGATAGAGAGTCTCGCCGTTCTTGACCATGCCCAGTTCCTGGCGGGCACGCTCCTCAACGGTTTCCATGCCTTTCTTCAACTCGGACACCTCGGCGTCGAGCACGCGATTGCGTTCTTCCAGGCGCTTGTTTTCAGCCTCCTGGTCGGCAATCTGCTGGCGCAGCTCGGTGGCTTGGGCCAGGCTGCCATTACCGACCCACAGGCGGTATTGCAACCCACCCAACAGGGCGAGCAAAACGAGGAACAACCAGTAAGGACTGCGCATCAAGGTATCCAGTGGTAAAGACGATCACATCATGGATCGTCTGATGGCACGAAGCCCGGCATGCACCGGGCTCAGCACTCTGAAGCATCTGCCAGCAACGACGGCGCAGAATGATCCGCACCGACGGCTGGCATCTTTTTACCATCTATTGCCCGGCTGTGAAATGCCCCGCCCGAGCAACGGTCATGCGTCTTGCTCGACCGCGCTGGCAGATCCCGCTATTCAGCCGCGAAATTCTGCGCGACCGCGGTAGACCGCCTTGTCGCCCAACTGCTCTTCGATGCGCAGCAATTGGTTGTACTTGGAGACGCGGTCGGAACGGCACAGCGAGCCCGTCTTGATCTGGCCTGCCGCAGTACCTACGGCCAGGTCAGCGATGGTGGAGTCTTCGGTTTCGCCCGAACGGTGCGAAATGACCGCAGTGTAACCGGCTGCCTTGGCCATCTGGATGGCTTCCAGCGTCTCGGTCAGGGTGCCGATCTGGTTGAACTTGATCAGGATCGAGTTGGCGATCTTCTTGTCGATGCCTTCCTTGAGGATCTTGGTGTTGGTCACGAACAGATCGTCACCTACCAGTTGCACCTTGTCGCCGATCTTGTCGGTGAGGATTTTCCAGCCGGCCCAGTCAGACTCATCCAGGCCGTCTTCGATCGAGATGATTGGATAGCGCTCGGTCAAGCCGGCCAGGTAGGTGGCGAAGCCTTCAGCGTCGAACTTGTGACCTTCACCGGCCAGGTCGTAGGTACCGTTGTCATAGAACTCGCTGGCGGCGCAGTCCAGGGCCAGGGTCACGTCGGTGCCCAGTTTGTAGCCGGCCTTTTCGACGGCTTCGGCGATGGCGCCCAGGGCGTCTTCATTGGAGGCCAGGTTCGGTGCAAAACCACCTTCGTCGCCCACTGCAGTGTTCAGACCACGGCCTTTGAGCACGGCTTTGAGGTGATGGAAAATCTCGGTGCCCATGCGCAGTGCTTCGGAGAAGCTCTTGGCGCCGACCGGCTGAACCATGAACTCCTGGATATCGACGTTGTTGTCGGCATGCTCGCCGCCATTGATGATATTCATCATCGGCACCGGCATGGAGTACACGCCCGGCGTACCGTTGAGGTTGGCGATGTGCGCGTACAGCGGCAGGTCCTGGTCCTGGGCGGCGGCCTTGGCAGCGGCCAGCGACACGGCGAGGATGGCGTTGGCGCCCAGCGACGCTTTGTTCTCGGTGCCGTCCAGCGCGATCATCACGTGGTCGAGGGCTTTCTGATCAACCGGGTCTTTGCCCAGCAGCGCATCACGGATCGGGCCATTGATGTTGGCGATCGCTTTGAGTACGCCCTTGCCCATGTAACGGCTCTTGTCGCCGTCGCGCAGTTCCAGAGCTTCACGCGAACCAGTCGACGCACCCGACGGCGCACAGGCGCTGCCGATGATGCCGTTGTCGAGCAGCACATCGGCCTCGACGGTAGGGTTGCCACGGGAATCGAGAACTTCACGACCTTTGATGTCGACGATTTTTGCCATTGTTATGAGCACTCCGAAGTTGACTAGGACAGTGGGGAGATTGTGCGGCTGGTTCTGAATAGTCGGCAAGGCGGACGGCCCCTTCGCGGGCAAGCCTTGCTCCCACAGATGTGCGCCTGTGGGCGCAAAGCTTGCCCGCGAAGGCGTACTTCGGGCCGCCGTCACCACCCGGCCATGCGCCGGGATGGACGCATCGCCAGTAAACAAATCGAGCGATACTCTACCCGAAATTACCGTTACGCGGTTTCGATCGGGTCGAAACTCTTGATCAGGTGATCCAGAGCCTGCAGCTGAGACAGGAACGGCTCCAGCTTGTTCAGGCGCAAGGCGCACGGGCCGTCACATTTGGCGTTGTCAGGGTCAGGGTGGGCTTCAAGGAACAGGCCCGCGAGGCCCTGACTCAGACCGGCCTTGGCCAGATCGGTCACCTGGGCACGACGACCACCGGCCGAATCCAGACGTGCGCCCGGCATTTGCAAGGCGTGGGTGACGTCGAAGATCAGCGGATACTCGAACTGCTTCATGATGCCGAAGCCCAGCGGGTCGACCACCAGGTTGTTGTAGCCGAAGCTGGTGCCACGCTCACACAGGATCAACTGGTCGTTGCCCGCTTCTTCGAACTTGGCCAGGATGTGTTTCATCTCCTGGGGCGCGAGGAACTGGGCCTTCTTGATGTTGATCACGGCGTTGGTCTTGGCCATCGCCACGACCAGATCGGTCTGGCGCGACAGAAAGGCCGGCAGCTGGATGATGTCGCAGACTTCAGCGACCACGGCCGCTTGCGCGGGCTCGTGGACGTCGGTGATCACCGGTACGTTGAAGGTGCGCTTGATCTCTTCGAAGATGCGCATGCCTTCCTCCAGGCCCGGACCACGATAGGACGCTACCGAAGACCGGTTGGCCTTGTCGAAGCTGGCCTTGAACACGTACGGGATGCCCAGCTTTTCAGTAACGCGCACGTACTCTTCGCAGATCTGCATTGCCAGGTCGCGGGACTCCAGCACGTTCATGCCACCGAACAGCACCATCGGCTTGTCGTTGGCGACCTCGATGGCGCCGACGCGGATGATCTTCTGTGCCATGACTCAAGCCTTCTTCTGGTGTTGAGTGAGTGCCGCCTTGACGAAGCCACTGAACAGCGGGTGGCCGTCACGGGGAGTCGAGGTGAATTCGGGGTGGAACTGGCATGCCACGAACCATGGGTGATCCTGACCTTCGACCACTTCCACCAGCGCGCCATCGCCGGAACGACCGGAGACGATCAAGCCGCCCTCGATCAATTGCGGCAGCAGGTTGTTGTTCACTTCATAGCGGTGACGATGACGTTCGACGATCACATCCTTGGCATAGCAGTCGTGCACCTTGGAACCGGCTACCAGTTGGCAGTCCTGCGCGCCGAGGCGCATGGTGCCGCCCAGGTCGGAGGTTTCGGTACGGGTTTCGACTGCACCGGTGGCGTCTTCCCACTCGGTGATCAGGCCCACGACCGGGTGGCCGCTGGCGCGATCGAACTCGGTGGAGTTGGCGTCTTTCCAGCCCAGCACGTTACGCGCGAACTCGATGACCGCCACTTGCATGCCCAGGCAGATACCCAGGTAAGGCACCTTGTTTTCACGGGCGAACTGCACGGCAGTGATCTTGCCTTCGACGCCACGCAGGCCGAAACCGCCCGGCACCAGGATCGCATCGGCGCCTTCGAGCAGGCCGGTGCCCTGGTTTTCGATGTCTTCGGAGTCGATATAGCGCAGGTTGACCTTGGTACGGTTGGCGATGCCGGCGTGACTCATCGCTTCGATCAGCGATTTGTAGGCATCCAGCAGTTCCATGTACTTGCCGACCATGGCGATGGTGACTTCGTGCTCTGGATTGAGCTTGGCGTCGACGACCTTTTCCCACTCGGACAGGTCGGCGCTGCCGCATTGCAGGCCGAAACGCTCGACGACGAAATCATCCAGGCCCTGGGAATGCAGGATGCCCGGGATCTTGTAGATGGTGTCGGCGTCTTCCAGCGCGATGACCGCACGCTCTTCGACGTTGGTGAACTGAGCGATCTTGCGGCGCGAGGACACGTCGATCGCGTGATCGGAACGGCACACCAGTACGTCGGGTTGCAGGCCGATGGAGCGCAGTTCCTTGACCGAATGCTGGGTCGGCTTGGTCTTGGTTTCGCCCGCGGTGGCGATGTACGGAACCAGCGTCAGGTGCATCAGCATCGCGCGCTTGGCGCCGACTTCGAAACGCAGCTGGCGGATCGCCTCGAGGAACGGTTGCGACTCGATGTCACCCACGGTGCCGCCGATTTCGACCAGCGCCACGTCGGCGTCACCCGCGCCCTTGATGACTCGGCGCTTGATTTCGTCAGTGATGTGCGGGATGACCTGAATGGTCGCGCCCAGATAATCACCACGGCGCTCCTTGCGCAGAACGTGCTCGTAGACACGGCCCGTGGTGAAGTTGTTGTTCTGGGTCATGGTCGTACGGATGAACCGCTCGTAGTGGCCCAGGTCGAGGTCGGTCTCGGCACCGTCGTGGGTGACGAACACTTCACCGTGCTGGAAAGGGCTCATGGTCCCTGGATCGACGTTGATGTACGGATCCAGCTTGAGCATGGTGACCTTAAGCCCCCGCGCCTCCAGGATGGCCGCCAATGATGCCGAAGCAATGCCTTTCCCCAATGAAGAAACAACACCGCCCGTGACGAAGATGTAGCGCGTCATGAAAAACCCTAGAAGTCTGCGTTAAAGCGGTCAGAGCCGCCGGGGAAAGCGAAGGAAGGCCGAAGCCCCCGATGGCCAAAAATCATTTGGACATCGGCAACCCCTGCGATTACTGGAATCCACAGAAGTTGTATCAAGAAGGGAGCGTAGTCTACCGGAAAGCGCCTTTCATCTCAAACGTTGCGCGCGAGTGATGCGTCGATGTTCGGGGGTGACCATTTCAGCATGGCGCTTTCACGATTGAGGCGCCCTTGATTGGCCACCGCGTAAAGCTCGCCATCGAGATACAGCAACGGCAGGCGCGCGCGGGCGAATGCGGGGACGCCGATTTCGTTGAGCAGACGCTTGAGGTCGCGATGGCCGCGGCCTTGCAGGTTCATGGTCTCGCCGCCTTGGCGATAACGAACCTCGAGATGGCCCGGCGCAATGTCGCCCGTCCAGCGCAGCTCGCCATTGCCGGGCAGGAGCAAAGGCTGGCTGGGGTCGAGCCAGGGGCCGACGGGCAGCGGCGGCTGCAACCAGTAGCCGGACAGCCACCAGATACGCTTCTGGCTGGCGTGCAGCTCGCCATCGGCCAGTCGCCAGATCGGCGTGGCGGCCGGGGTGGCATCGCGCAGGTCATGCCATCCCGCCCAATGTGTGGCGTCTGGCAGGCGCGTCAACGGCGCCAGCCAGGTCTGCAGCGCATTGCGCTGACGGGCGGCGGAGAGCCGGCGCAGGGGCGGCAATGACAAAGTAGGCACGCCGAGCCACAGGTAACTGTTGCCCATCAGCGCATCTTCGAGGTCTTCGCGCCCCAATTCTTCCAGCAGTTGCAGGGCCTCGTTCACATGGGCCGCAGCCCTGGCCATATTTTGCGAGGCCTGGGGCCAGCGAGTCGCCAGCGCGGGGAATATCTTCAACCGCAAAAAATTGCGCGACGGACGGTCATCGGCATTGCTAGGGTCTTCGACCCAAGGGACCTGCCGCTCGGTTGCCCAGGCATGCAGGCGCGCCCGGGGAACATCGAGCAGGGGTCGTACCAGCAGCCCGGCGCCCAGCACCCGCTTGCGCGGCATCGCGGCTAATCCGCGCACCCCGGCGCCGCGCAACAGCCGGAACAACAGGGTTTCGGCCTGATCGTCGCGATGCTGGGCGGTCAGGAGCACCTCTCCGGCCTGCAGACACTCGATAAATGCCTGATAGCGAGCGTCCCGCGCGGCCTGCTCGAGGCTGGCGCCGGGCTGGACTTCAACGCGGATCACCTGCAAGGGCATGCCAAGCTGCGCGCAGACTGCCTCGCAGTGTGCGGGCCAATCATCGGCAGCAGCTTGCAGGCCGTGATGGACATGGATAGCGCTGAGTGGTGGCAACGCGTGCAGGCGGGCGAGTTCGGCGAGTTGATGCAGCAGGACGGTAGAGTCGAGACCGCCGGAGAAGGCGATGTGCCAGGCGGGGGCATTGCGGTAGGGAGTGAGTTGCTGCAGCAGCTGATCGAGCATGATCGGGCCCTGCGGACTGGATTGAAGGTATGGGATGTTGCTACCGACGTCTTCGCGGGCAAGCCTTGCTCCCACAGGTGCAAGGCTTGAGCCCGCTATCGCCGGCGTGGGCTTATTACAGCCCGTAGCTCATCAGACGCTCATAACGGCGCGCCAGCAGCGTGTCGTTGTCAAAGCCCTTGAGCATGTCCAGCTGCGCAGTCAGCTCGGCGCGGATGTTGGCCGCTGCCTTGGCCGGATCGCGATGAGCGCCGCCCAATGGCTCGTTGATGACCTTGTCGACGATGCCCAGGCCCTTCAAGCGCTCGGCCGTGATGCCCATGGCTTCGGCAGCGTCCGGCGCCTTTTCGGCGGTCTTCCACAGGATCGAGGCACAGCCTTCCGGCGAAATCACCGCGTAGGTGGAATACTGCAGCATGTTCAGCTGATCGCAGACACCAATGGCCAACGCACCGCCCGAACCGCCTTCACCGATAACGGTAGCGATGATCGGGGTTTTCAACCGTGCCATGACGCGCAGGTTCCAGGCGATCGCTTCGCTCTGGTTGCGCTCTTCGGCGTCGATGCCCGGATAAGCGCCGGGGGTGTCGATGAACGTCAGGATCGGCATCTTGAAGCGCTCGGCCATTTCCATCAGACGGCAGGCCTTGCGGTAGCCTTCAGGGCGCGGCATGCCGAAGTTGCGACGCACCTTCTCGCGTACTTCACGGCCTTTTTGATGACCAATGATCATCACCGGCTGCTCGTCCAGGCGGGCGATGCCACCGACGATAGCGGCGTCATCGGAAAAGTGCCGATCGCCGTGCAGTTCGTCGAACTCGGTGAAGATGTGCTGGATGTAGTCCAGGGTGTACGGGCGGCGTGGATGACGCGCCAGGCGGGCAATCTGCCAGCTGGTCAGGTTGCCGAAAATGCTCTCGGTCAACGTGCTGCTCTTGTCCTGCAGACGCGAGATCTCATCGCCGATATTCAGAGAGTTATCGTTACCGACCAGGCGCAATTCTTCGATCTTGGCCTGCAGGTCGGCAATCGGCTGTTCGAAATCAAGAAAATTCGGGTTCATAGTCTTCCGTCTTGGGTCGACGGCCAGGCGGCCGGCCGGTTGATCCGTTTGGCGCCATACCTTACGGAATTGGCGCATTCAGGTCGAGTTTAAAAATCAGGTCGAGCCATGCCTCGCTGGCGGCGCGCGTTTCGAAACGCCACCGGCGGGCTCTGAATCAACGGTATTGCAAAAAGACGTTCTCACGCCCGAACTGGTCACGCAGTGCTTGAATCAAGCTGTCGGCCGGGTCGATTCGCCAGGCTTCGCCGAACTGCAGCATGGCCTTGGCATCCTGGCCGGTGTAGTCCATGGTCACCGGGCAGGCGCCGCGATGGCGCTTGAGCAACTCGCCCAGCCAGCTCATCCGATCGCCCTTGAGCGCCTCGACGTTGACCTTCAACCGCAGACTCTCGGCCAGCTGCGTGCGGGCATCTTCCATGGCCATCACGCGCTTGACCCGCAAGCGCAGGCCGCCGGAGAAGTCATCGTTGCTGACCTCGCCTTCGACCACCACCACCGCGTCGGTCTGCAGCAGATTCTGCGCGGTGATATAGGCATCGGCGAACAGCGACGCCTCGATCCGCGCCGAGCGATCGTCGAGGGTGATGAAGCCCATCTTGTCGCCCTTCTTGTTCTTCATCACCCGCAGCGCGATGACCATGCCCGCCACCGTCTGGCTTTCGCGAGAAGGCTTGAGGTCGATGATGCGCTGGCGAGCGAAACGGCGGATCTCGCCTTCGTATTCGTCGATCGGGTGACCGGTGAGGTACAACCCCAGGGTGTCCTTCTCCCCCTTCAGGCGCTCCTTGAGCGTTAGCGGGCGCGCCTTGCGATGGGGGGCATAGACATCGGCATCCGCCTCGACGAACAAGCCACCGAACAGGTCGATATGGCCACTGTCCAGCGTGCGCGCCGTCTGTTCGGCCGCCTTGATGGCTTCCTCCAACGAGGCCAGCAACACCGCGCGGTTCTGATCGATAGTGGCCTGGTAGGCCTTGGGCTCGTCATGAAAGAACGGCCCAAGACGATCCAGCGCACCGCTGCGAATCAGGCCATCGAGGGTACGCTTGTTGATGCGCTTGAGGTCGACCCGCTCACAGAAGTCGAACAGGTCCTTGAACGGCCCGCTCTGACGGGATTCGACGATGGCCTCCACCGGCCCCTCCCCCACGCCCTTGATGGCGCCCAGGCCATAGACGATGCGGCCGTCGTCGTTCACCGTGAACTTGAACTCCGAGGTGTTCACGTCCGGTGCGTCGAGGCGCAGCTTCATGGTGCGCACTTCTTCGATCAAGGTCACGACCTTGTCGGTGTTGTGCATGTCCGCCGACAACACCGCTGCCATGAAAGGCGCCGGGTAGTGGGTTTTCAGCCAGGCGGTCTGATAGGAGACCAGGCCATAGGCTGCGGAGTGGGACTTGTTGAAACCGTAACCGGCGAATTTTTCTACCAGGTCGAAGATGTTACCTGCCAGATCCGGATCGATATTGTTGTTCGCACAGCCCTCGATGAAGCCACCGCGCTGCTTGGCCATTTCCTCGGGTTTCTTTTTACCCATGGCGCGGCGCAGCATGTCAGCGCCACCGAGGGTGTAACCGGCCATGACCTGGGCGATCTGCATCACCTGTTCCTGATACAGGATGATGCCGTAGGTCGGCGCCAGCACGGGCTTAAGACCCTCGTACTGGTAATCGGAGTGCGGGTACGCCAGCTCGGCACGGCCGTGCTTGCGGTTGATGAAGTCGTCCACCATGCCCGATTGCAGCGGGCCCGGGCGGAACAGCGCAACCAGTGCGATAAGGTCTTCGAGGCAATCGGGCTTGAGCTTCTTGATCAGTTCCTTCATGCCCCGCGACTCGAGCTGGAACACCGCAGTGGTTTCCGCCTTCTGCAGCAGCGTGTAGGTCGGCTTGTCATCAAGCGGAATGAAAGCGATGTCCAGCGGCGGCTCGTCGACCTTGGCCCGTTCGCGGTTGATGGTTTTGAGCGCCCAGTCGATGATGGTCAGGGTGCGCAGGCCAAGGAAGTCGAACTTCACCAGGCCGGCCGCCTCGACGTCGTCTTTGTCGAACTGGGTCACCAGGCCGCTGCCTTCTTCGTCGCAGTAGATCGGCGAGAAGTCGGTGAGCTTGGTGGGGGCGATGACCACGCCGCCGGCGTGTTTGCCGACGTTACGCACGATACCCTCGAGCTTGAGGGCCATGGACCAGATTTCGCCGGCCTCTTCGTCG
The DNA here is from genome assembly GCF_031880315.1 of Pseudomonas baltica. NCBI lineage: Bacteria > Pseudomonadati > Pseudomonadota > Gammaproteobacteria > Pseudomonadales > Pseudomonadaceae > Pseudomonas > Pseudomonas baltica. Next base: position 1,997,997 of record NZ_CP134771.1, read on the forward strand.
GTCTTGAGGAAGTCGCGCAGGATTTCTTCCTGCTCGTAGGCCTTCTCCAGGGTCATGCCCACTTCGAACGGGATCATCTTCGACAGGCGATCGGCCAGGCCGTAGGACTTGCCCTGCACCCGCGCCACGTCACGCACCACCGCCTTGGCCGCCATGGAGCCGAAGGTGATGATCTGACTGACCGCGTTGCGCCCGTATTTATCGGCCACATACTCGATGACTCGGTCACGACCGTCCATGCAGAAGTCGACGTCGAAGTCGGGCATGGAGACCCGTTCCGGGTTGAGGAACCGTTCGAACAGCAGGTCGTATTCCAGCGGGTCGAGGTCGGTGATCTTCTGCACATAGGCGACCAGCGAGCCAGCACCCGACCCACGCCCAGGCCCGACCGGCACGCCGTTGCTCTTGGCCCACTGGATGAAGTCCATGACGATCAGGAAGTAACCGGGGAAGCCCATCTGAATGATGATGTCCAGTTCGAAATTCAAGCGATCGACATAGACCTGGCGCTTGGCGTCGTAATCCTCGGTGGTGTCCTTGGGCAGCAGAACCGCCAGGCGCTCTTCCAGGCCGTCGAACGAGACCTTGCGGAAATACTCGTCGATGGTCATGCCATCGGGGATCGGATAATCGGGCAGGAAGTGCTTGCCCAGCTTGACGTCGATGTTGCAGCGTTTGGCGATCTCGACGGTATTTTCGAGCGCCTCGGGCAAGTCGCTGAACAACTCGGCCATTTCTGCCGGGCTCTTGAGGTACTGCTGATCGCTGTAATTCTTCGAGCGGCGCGGGTCGTCCAGCGCCCGGCCTTCGCCGATGCAAACGCGCGTTTCGTGGGCTTCGTAGTCTTCCTGCTTGATGAAGCGCACGTCGTTGGTGGCTACCAGCGGCGCGCCCAGGCGATCGGCCAGGGCGACGGCGGCGTGCAGGTATTCTTCGTCGTTGGTGCGGTTGGTGCGCTGGACCTCGACATAGAAGCGATCCGGGAACACCGCCATCCACTCGCGCAGCAAGTGCTCGGCATCGCCAGGGTTACCGCCCAGCAGGGCCAGGCCGATTTCACCCTCACGGGCCGCGGACAGGGCGATCACCCCTTCGCTGGCTTCGGCGACCCACTCGCGCTCGATGATCACCTGACCATTGCGCTGGCCGTCGATGAAACCGCGGGAAATCAGTTCGGTGATATTGCGGTAGCCCTTGGCGTTCATCGCCAACAGGCTGATGCGGCTCAGGGCCGCATCGGCGTCACGTCCGGCCATCCACAGGTCGGCACCGCAGATCGGCTTGATGCCGGCGCCCATGGCGTTTTTGTAGAACTTGACCAGCGAGCACATGTTGTTCTGGTCGGTGACCGCCACGGCGGGCATGTTCATCCCGGCCAGGGCTTTGACCAGCGGCTTGATCCGCACCAGGCCATCGACCAGCGAGTATTCGGTGTGCAGGCGTAGATGTACGAAGGAAACCGACATGTTGATCCTATATGAAGCCGAATCAGCCCCTGTGGGAACCGGCCGTGCCCGCGAATGACCTCAGCCATGAGCTGCCAGGCCGGCCGTAGAGCTTGGCGGGCAGAGCCCGCTCCCACAGGGTAGAGATGTTTGGAGGGGAGATTGTACCGGGGTCCGGCACAAACATCAGCAGAGCGTATGTTACGCCAGATCTGTATCCAGATAAGGGCGTGCTTCCAAGGCCGCGCGCACCGGGGCGAAGGAGCGTCGATGAATCGGCGTCGGGCCCAGCCGCGCCAGCGCTTCAAGGTGCACGGGCGTCGGATAGCCCTTGTGCCCACCGATGCCGTACCCGGGGTAGATCAGCTCGAAAGCGCTCATTTCACGATCACGGCTGACTTTCGCCAGAATCGACGCCGCAGCAATCGCTGGCACCTTGGAATCGCCCTTGATCACCGGCGCCGAAGGCACGTTCAACTGCGGGCAGCGATTGCCATCGATCAGCGCCAGCCGCGGCGTCACGCTCAGCCCCTCGACGGCGCGCTGCATCGCCAGCATGGTGGCATGGAGGATGTTCAGACGGTCGATCTCGTCGACTTCGGCCCGCGCAATACACCAGGCCACGGCCTTTTCGCAGATTTCTTCGTAGAGCAGCTCGCGACGCGCTTCAGTGAGTTTCTTGGAATCGTTAAGGCCCAGGATCGGCCGGCGCGGATCGAGAATCACCGCTGCCGTGACCACCGCGCCACACAAGGGACCGCGACCGACTTCATCGACCCCGGCGACCAGCTCTTCGACCAAGTCGTAATCCAGGCCTATCTGCAATTGCCTGCTCATGCTTTCAGACACTCCTTGGTAACGACGCTCGCGCCGGGTCGAGCAAGGCCAGCACCGCCTCGGCGGCCTGGTTCGAGGCATCCAGGCGCAAGGTGCGGTGGATGGCATCGAAGCCTTGGGTCTGTTCGGTGCCGCCATCGATCAACGGCAGCAAGGTATCGGCCAGCGCCTCGGCGGTGGCGGCGTCCTGCAACAACTCCGGCACCAACAGGCGCTGGGCCAGCAGGTTGGGCAGCGACACGTAAGGGCTCTTGACCATGCGTTTGAGGATCCAGAACGTCACCGTCGACAGCCGGTAGGCCACCACCATCGGTCGCTTGTACAGCAAGGCCTCCAGGGTCGCGGTGCCGGAAGCGATCAGTACCGCGTCGCAGGCGGCCAGAGCGGCATGGGACTGACCATCGAGCAGTGTCACCGGCAACTGTCGCCCGTCCAGCATCGCCTCGAGCTGGGCGCGCCGTGGCGGGCTCGCGCACGGAATCACAAAACGCAGATCAGGCCGCTGGCTCAGCAGACGTTGGGCGGCATCGAGGAACAACTCGCCCAGACGCCCCACCTCACCACCACGGCTGCCGGGCATCAACGCCACCACCGGCACATCCGCAGCCAACCCCAGTTGCGCACGCGCAGCCTGGCGGTCGACTTCCAGCGGCACGGTGTCGGCCAGCGGATGGCCGACGAATTTCACTGGCACGCCCTGCTCTTCGTAGAATCTTGCCTCGAAGGGCAGCAACGTCAGCATCAAGTCGCAACCTTCACGAATCTTGAGCACGCGTTTTTGCCGCCAGGCCCAGACCGACGGGCTCACATAGTGGACGGTCTTGATCCCGGCCTGACGGAGTTTGAGTTCGATGTTGAGGGTAAAATCAGGCGCGTCAATACCGATGAACACATCCGGGCGCTGCTCGATCAGGGCAGCGATCAGCTCTTTGCGGCGGCGCAGCAGTTCGCGCAAACGCCCCAGGACTTCGACCAGGCCCATGACCGACAGGCGCTCCATGGGGAAAGACGATTGCATACCCTCGGCTTCCATCAGCGGACCACCCACGCCGATGAAGCGAATGCCGGGATGGCGCGCCTTGAGCGCGCGCATCAGACCAGCACCGAGAATATCGCCGCTGGCCTCTCCGGCCACCAACGCTACGGTCAATACCTGTGGGAGTGACATCAGCGGGTGATGCCCCGCGAAGAGCCTTCGATGGACTTCAGGAACAAGGCGACTTCAGGGTGCTCGGCGGCAGGCTCGGCCAGTTCGGCGATCGCCTTGTCGACGGTCAGGCCTTGGCGATAGACCACCTTGTAAGCACGGCGCAGCGCCTGGATCGCTTCGTTGCTGAAACCGCGACGGCGCATGCCTTCGAAATTCATGCTGCGCGCTTCGGCCGGGTTGCCGAACACCGTGACGAATGCCGGAACATCCTTGCCGATGGCGGTGCCCATGCCGGAAAAACTGTGCGCGCCGATATGGCAGAACTGATGCACCAGAGTGAATCCGGAGAGGATCGCCCAGTCATCGACGTGCACGTGGCCGGCCAGCGCGGTGTTATTGACCAGAATGCAGTGGTTGCCGATCACGCTGTCGTGGCCGATATGGGCATAGGCCATGACGAGGTTATGGTCGCCCAGCGTGGTTTCGTGACGATCCTGCACGGTGCCCCGGTGGATGGTCACACCTTCGCGAATCACGTTATGGTCGCCGATGACCAGGCGCGTTTCTTCACCCTTGTACTTGAGATCCGGGGTGTCTTCGCCTACCGAGGAAAACTGGTAGATGCGGTTATGCTTGCCGATGCGGGTCGGCCCCTTGAGTATCACGTGAGGGCCGATGACGGTCCCCTCGCCGATCTCCACACCTGCACCGACGATCGACCATGGGCCGACCTCGACACCGTCCGCCAATCTGGCAGATGGGTCGATGATGGCACGAGGGTCAATCAAACTCATAGTTTACGTTCCGCGCAGATGATTTCAGCGGAGCACACCGGCTTGCCATCAACGGAAGCCGAACATTCGAACTTCCAGATCTGACGCTTGCAGCTGAGGAACTTGGCTTCCAGGATCAACTGGTCACCCGGCAGCACCGGCTGGCGAAAGCGCAGCTTGTCGGAGCCGACGAAGTAATACAAGGTGCCGTCCGCAGGTTTGACGTCGAGCATCTTGAAACCCAGGATGCCGGCCGCCTGCGCCATCGCTTCGATGATCAGCACGCCCGGCATGATCGGGTGCGCGGGGAAGTGACCGTTGAAGAATGGCTCGTTGATGCTGACATTCTTGTAGGCACGAATACGCTGCGCCTCGGTATCAAGCTCTACCACGCGATCCACCAACAGGAAAGGATAGCGGTGCGGCAGGTATTCGCGAATCTCGTTGATGTCCATCATTTCGGGGGGAAGCCTGTATAAAAGATAGGGAGCGCGCGGCGCGTGCGCAGCACTCCTCTTGCAAATCAAGGAGGCATTCTAACGGCAGTGCACACTTGATATGGAAATGGTATCAGCCTTCTGATGATCCTTTGTCGGCCTGGGTCACGGCCTGGACCTGCTTTTCTACCTGCTGCAGGCGGCGATACATGTCATCGAGCTGGCGAATACGCGCAGCACTCTTGCGCCATTCGGCGGCGGGTTGCATGGCCGTACCTGACGAATAGGACCCTGGCTCGGTGATCGAGCGAGTCACCATGGTCATGCCGGTCACGAAAACGTTGTCGCAGATTTCGATATGGCCCACCAGTCCCACACCACCGGCCAGCATGCAGTGCTTGCCGATCTTGGCGCTGCCGGAAATCCCGACACAGGCGGCCATCGCGGTGTGGTCACCGATCTGGACGTTGTGGGCAATCATGATCTGGTTGTCGAGCTTGACGCCATTGCCGAGCACGGTAGGCCCCAGCGCACCGCGATCGATGGCGGTATTGACGCCGATCTCGCAATCATCGCCGACGATAACGCCACCAATCTGGGCGATCTTCTGCCACACGCCTTTCTCGTTGGCAAAGCCGAAGCCCTCGCCACCGAGCACTGCACCCGACTGGATCACCACGCGTTGACCGATGCGTACATCGTGGTACAAGGTCACCCGCGGCGCCAGCCAACCGCCAGCGCCAATCACACTGCGCGCACCGATGAAGCATTGGGCACCAATGGTCACGCCAGCGCCGATGATCGCGCCGCTTTCGATAACGGCACCAGGCCCAACGCTGGCGGTGGCGTCGACGATCGCATCGTCGGACACTACGGCTGTCGGATGCACACCGGGCACTGCCTTGGGCTTGGGATCGAACAGATGCGAGATACGCGCGTAGGCCAGATAAGGATCCGGCACCAGCAGGGCATCTCCAGCATAGGCTTCAGCGTCCGCCGCCTTGAGCAGTACGGCGCCCGCCTGGGTATCGGCCAGGTACTTGCGGTACTGGGGATTTGCCAGGAAGCTCAACTGAGCTGGGCCGGCCTCCTGAAGAGTGGCCAGCCCAGTGATTTTTCTATCCGCGGTGCCACGTAACGTGGCACCCAGGATCTCGGCCAACTCGCCGAGCGTGACGTTGGCGGTCATGATCAGCGCGACTGATTCATGCGCTCGATCACCTGGCGAGTGATGTCGTATTGCGGTTTGACATCGATCACAGCGCCACGCTCGAGAACCAGGTCGAAGGCACCTTGCTTGATGACCGCTTCCACGGCGCCATCCAGCTTGGGCTTGAGTTGTTGCAGCATGTCGCGGTCAGCGGCAGCCTTGGCTTCGTTGAGCTCCTTGGACTGGAACTGGAAGTCCCGGGCCTTTTGCTTGAAGTCCAGCTCCAGCTTGTCGCGATCAGCCTGGGCCATCTTGTCGCCACCGCTCACCAGTTTGTCCTGGATGCCTTTGGCGCTGCTTTCCAGAGCCTTGAGCTTGGTCAGTTGCGGGCCGAATTTTTTCTCGGCATCCACGGCGTATTTCTTGGCAGCGTCCGATTCCAGCAGCGCCATCTGATAGTTCAGAACGGCGATCTTCATGTCGGCAAATGCCGGAGTGGCCCCCAGAGAAGCAGCCAGAGTGGCGGCCAGTACTACTAGTTGAGTCAACTTACGCACAATGAACTCCTGCAGAATTCGGGTTGTTGCCCCGTGGAGCAGACCTTAGAAGGTCTGGCCCAGGGAGAATTGGAAAATCTGGGTTTCGGCATTGGTCGGTTTCTTGACCGGCATCGCCAGCGCGAAGCTCAACGGCCCCAGCGCGGTGACCCAGGTCACGCCCACACCGGTCGAAACGGCGATGTTGGAGAAGTCCACACCCGAGCAATCCTTGGAGTTGGCATCGCAGTTGGTGTTGAACACGTTACCGGCATCGACGAACACCGAGGTACGCAGCGAGCGCTGGTCCTTGACGAATGGCAGCGGGAACAGAATCTCGGCGCCGCCGGTGATCTGGACGTTACCACCGAAGGCCAATGGATCTTGGTCCGGATCTTTAGTAGTGCCATTGCGGGTACCGTCACTAGGGGTACTACGCGGCCCCAACGTGCTGTCCTTGAATCCACGTACCGAGTTGAAACCACCGGCGTAGTAGTTCTCGTAGAACGGCAGACCGCTGGTCGAACCATACCCACCGCCATACCCCAATTCGCTGTGGAAGCGCGCGGTGTAGTTATCGGTAATCGGCGCAAACAACTGGCCACGATAGTCGATCTTGTAGAACGACAGGTCGCTACCCGGAATGGTCACTTCACCGGTCAGGCTTTGCGACGCACCACGAGTCGGCAAGGTGCCTTTGTTCAGGGTCGAGGACGACCAGCCAACCGAAGCCTTGTAGTTCAGGAAGCTGTCGCCTTCCTTGTCGATGAAGTCGAAGATCTGGTCAACGGTATAGGTACCGGTCTTGATCTTGTCCTGCTGAGCCGTCAGGCCGAAGTTCAACCGCGAGGTTTCACTGATCGGGTAACCGAAGCTCACACCGCCGCCCAAGCTGTCGACCGAGTAGCTGGCGATATCGACATCGAGGTCTTTGTAGTTGGTGGTGCGGTAGAACACGTTGTAACCCAGGCTCACGCCATCCGGAGTGAAGTACGGATTGACGTAGCTGAAGTTGTAACGGCTCTGGTATTCACTGCGAGTCAGGCCGATGGAGACCTTGTTACCCGTACCCAGGAAGTTGTTCTGGCTGATCGAACCACCCAGGATCAGACCGGCGCTCTGGGCAAAACCGACGCTGGCGGTGATCGAACCGGAGGCTTGTTCTTCCACGTCATAGTTGACGTCGACCTGGTCGTCGGTGCCCGGCACCGGCGGCGTCTCGACCTTCACTTCCTTGAAGAAGCCCAAACGCTCGAGGCGCGTCTTCGACTGGTCGATCAGGTAGGTCGAAGCCCAGCCACCTTCCATCTGCCGCATCTCGCGACGCAGCACCTGGTCATCGGACTTGGTGTTGCCACGATAGTTGATGCGGTTGACGTAGGCACGCTTGCCAGGATCCACGGCAAAAGTGATATCGACGGTCTTGGTATCGGCATGGGGTACCGGCACGCCGTTGACGTTGGCGAAGGTATAGCCATCGTTACCCAGGCGGCGCGTGATCAACTCGGAGGTGTTGGTCATGACCTTGCGCGAGAACACCTGGCCTTTCTTGACCAGCAACAGTGCCTGGACCTGGTCTTCAGGTACCTTCAGGTCGCCATTGAGCTTGACGTCGCCGACGGTGTACTTCTCGCCTTCGGTGACGTTGACCGTGATGTAGACGTGCTTCTTGTCTGGTGTGATCGAGACCTGAGTCGAAGCGATATCCATGTTGATATAGCCGCGATCCAGGTAGTACGAGCGCAGGCGCTCGAGGTCACCGGACAGCTTTTCGCGAGCGTACTTGTCGTCGTTCTTGAAGAACGACAGCCAGTTGGTAGTCTTCAGTTCGAACAGGTCGGTCAGGTCTTCTTCGGAGAAGACCGTGTTGCCCACCACGTTGATGTGCTGAATGGCGGCTACGGCACCTTCGTTGATCTTGATTTTCAGACCCACACGGTTACGCGGCTCCGGCACGACCTCGGTATCGACCGTAGCCGAATAGCGGCCCTGCGCGACGTATTGACGCTGCAGTTCGTTACGCACACCCTCAAGGGTGGCGCGCTGGAAGATCTCACCCTCGGCAAGGCCGGACTGCTTGAGACCTTTCATCAGGTCTTCAGTCGAGATGGCCTTGTTGCCGTCGATGTCGATACTCGCGACCGATGGCCGCTCGACGACATTGATGACCAGGACGTTACCGTCGCGCCCCAGTTGGATGTCCTGGAAGAATCCAGTTTTGAACAATGCACGAGTGGATTCCACAAGACGCCGATCATCCGCAGTCTCGCCCACGTTCAGGGGCAAGGCGCCAAACACGCTACCGGCGGATACCCGCTGGAGGCCGTTGACACGGATATCGGAGATGGTGAAGGACTCAGCGTGAACTTCGGCGATCATCAATACGGACAGAACCGCAGTTAGCAGCAGACGTTTCATGAAGTCCTTTCTTATTCCAACTGGCAATAAACAAACTGCCGCTTATGCGGCAGGTTCGCAATTGAGCTAAGCTTTACAGTCGACCCAAATCGTTGATCAGGGCCAGTAACATCACCCCGACTACCAAACTGATACCGATTTGGATCCCCCAACCTTGTACCCGATCCGAGACTGGGCGACCACGCACCCACTCGATCAGGTAGAACAGCAAATGCCCCCCATCCAGTACCGGGATGGGCAGCAAATTAAGAACTCCCAGGCTAATGCTCAGGTAGGCGAGGAAATTCAAGAAATCCCCCATGCCTGACTGGGCTGAAGCGCCCGCCACTTTAGCAATGGTTATCGGTCCACTCAAGTTTTTTACCGAGAGCTCGCCGAACAACATTTTCTTCAGTGAATCAAGGGTCAGGACACTCATGGTCCAGGTCCGTCGAGCGCCTTCGACCACCGCGTCCAGCGGCCCGTAACGAACCTCGCGCAGCATGCCTGGCGGCCATTCGCCGCCCTTGACGCCCGCCCCGAGGTAACCTGCCAGGGCCTTGCCTTCACCGCGATGCGCCAAGGTCACCGGCACATCGATTTGGGTGCCATCACGCTGCACCTGCAACACGACCTTGGCATCCGGGCGCTGACGAACGGCATCCACCAGCGACTGCCAATCGGTAATGGCTGCGCCATCAAGGGTCAGCAGCCGGTCCCCGCTCTTCAGACCAGCGGCGGCGCCAGGCCCTTCTGGATCGATTTCCGCCAGCACTGGTTCGACCACCGGGCGCCAGGGCTGAATACCCAGGGACTTGATCGGATCGGGCTCATCGGAGCCTTTGAGCCAACCGTCGAGCTTGACGGTATGGCTGACGGCATTCGAAGCGCCTTCGTCCTGTACGCCGATCTGCAGCGAGCCGGTCTCGCCCAGACGCCTGACCAGCTCGAGATTGACCCCGGCCCAACCGCGCACCGCCTCGCCATCGACTGCGACAATTTCCTGGCCCGCGCTCAAGCCCGCCTGCGCCGCCATGCTGCCTGGCTCGACGCTACCGATGACCGGTCGCACCTGCTGGCTGCCGACCATCGCCAGAATCCAGAAGAACACCAAGGCCAACAGGAAATTGGCGATCGGCCCAGCCGCAACGATGGCGATGCGCTGACCGACCTTCTTGCGATTGAACGACTGCTCGACCAGATGCGCGGGCACCTCGCCCTCGCGCTCGTCGAGCATCTTCACGTAGCCGCCCAGCGGAATGGCAGCCACCACGTATTCAGTGCCTTGCTTGTCGCTCCAGCGCAGCAACGGCATGCCGAAGCCTACGGAAAACCGCAGGACCTTGACGCCGCAGCGGCGGGCCACCCAGAAATGGCCAAATTCGTGAAACGTCACCAGCACGCCCAGCGCCACCAGCGTGCCAACAATCATGTAGAGCGCACTCATAGGAGTCTCCCGTCAGTCGCGCACCGCAATGGAGAGCCGCATTCCGGCCGGCACTCTATCACTAAAATTGTCATCGAAACGTCAACGGCCATGACGTGCCAGCCACTGACCTGCCAGCTCGCGCGCTTTGCCATCGGCCTCGAATACTGCCTCCAGATCATCCAGCGCGACCACCGGCTGCTGCTGCAGAACGGCCTCGATCATGCTTGCTATCTGCGGGTAGCGCAGGCGCCCCTGCAGAAAGGCCTCGACGGCGACCTCATTGGCGGCATTGAGCAGAGCCGGCGCGCTTTGACCCGCCTGGGCCGCTTCGCGGGCCAGACGCAGGCACGGGAAACGCACTTCGTCGGGCGCTTCGAAATCCAGCCGGGCGATAGCGAACAAATCCAGCGGCGCCACACCCGAATCGATCCGCTCGGGCCAGGCCAGGGCATTGGCGATCGGTGTGCGCATGTCGGGGTTGCCCAATTGCGCCAGGACCGAGCCATCGACATAGTCGACCAGCGAATGAATGACGCTTTGCGGGTGCACCACGACCTCGACCTGCTCCGGACGCGCATCGAACAACCAGCAGGCCTCGATCAATTCGAGGCCTTTGTTCATCATGCTGGCGGAATCAACGGAAATCTTGCGCCCCATCGACCAGTTAGGGTGCGCACAAGCCTGGTCGGGAGTGACCTGCTGCAACTCCGGCAGCGGCGTGCAGCGAAACGGCCCGCCCGAGGCCGTCAGCAGGATACGTCGCACACCCACGCTTGCCAGCCCCTGCCCGTAATGCGACGGCAAACACTGGAAGATTGCATTGTGTTCGCTATCGATAGGCAGCAGCACCGCACCGCTCGTGCGGACCGCCTGCATGAACAAGGCCCCGGACATGACCAGGGCCTCCTTGTTGGCCAACAGCACCTTCTTGCCCGCCTTGACCGCGGCCAGGGTCGGGCGCAACCCTGCTGCACCGACGATCGCGGCCATTACCGCATCGACCTCACCGGCCTCGGACACACCGCACAGCGCCTGCTCGCCGACCAGTACCTCAGTGCTCGACCCCGCCGCCCGCAAGCCCTCACGCAGCGTGACCGCAGCGTTTTCGTCAGGCACCACGGCAAAGCGCGGCGCATGACGCAGGCACAATGCCAACAGCTGCGCCAGGCGCGAGTATCCACTCAAGGCGAACACCTGGTAACGCTGCGGGTGTCGAGCAATGACGTCCAGGGTACTCAGACCGATAGACCCGGTGGCACCCAGTACTGTAATCAGTTGTGGCTGGCTCACTGGATGCCCCAACCGGCAATCCACAACAGTACCGCGAACACCGGAATGGCCGCGGTAAGGCTGTCGATGCGATCCAGCACGCCGCCGTGACCCGGCAGCAGATTACTGCTGTCCTTGATACCCGCGCGACGCTTGAACATGCTTTCGGTCAGATCGCCGACCACTGAAATGAACACCACGATGGCCGCCGCCACCAGCGCCCCGAGCAACTGCCGAGCGGTGAAATGGTAAGTCAGGCCGACCACCAGGGTCACCAGCAGGCACACGGCCAGGCCGCCATACACGCCTTCCCAACTTTTGCCAGGGCTGACCTGAGGGGCAAGCTTGCGCTTGCCGAAGGCACGCCCTGTGAAATAGGCGCCCACATCGGCGCCCCAGACCAGCACCATGACCGCCAGAATCAACCAGTTGCCAAGCGGCAGCGCCTTGATATAAACCAGCCCCTGCCAGGCAGGCAGCAGCACCAACAACCCGATCACCAGGCGGCGCACGCTACCCTTCCAGTGCTCGGCGGAAGTCGGATAGGTCAGCACCAGCCGCGTGGCCAGCGCCCACCATGCCACCGCTGCCGCCAGCACCCAGGGCGCCAGTACCGGCGCGTGATGCAGGATCGTCAACAGGACGGCGACTACCGCAGCGAAAACGCAGCGAGCACCCTGCCCTTCGAAACCGGCGAGGCGAGCCCACTCCCATGCACCCAGAGTGACCACTACGCCGATGAACAGTGAGAATTTCCCGCCGTCGAGCAGGAAAAAACCGCACAAGGCGATCGGCAGCAGAATCAAGGCAGTGATGATTCGTTGTTTAAGCATTAAACCCGGGCCCCAGCCTCGACCTGATCGCCCGTTCTACCGAAACGACGCTGACGAGAAGCGAAATCGGCCAACGCAGTGCGCATGGCCTCGTGTTTGAAGTCCGGCCAGAACAGGTCGGAGAAATACAGCTCGGCGTATGCCAGCTGCCACAACAGAAAGTTACTGATGCGATGCTCGCCACCGGTGCGAATGCACAGGTCCGGCAACGGCAGATCGCCCGTCGCCAGGCAGGTCTGCAACAGTTGCGGGGTGATGTCCTCAGGCTGCAGATGACCACCCTGAACTTCACGCGCCAGCCGCTGCGCAGCCTGAGCGATATCCCACTGACCACCGTAATTGGCAGCGATCTGCAGGATGAAACGCCCCTCCCCCGCCGTCTGCGCCTCGGCCTCGCGCATGGCGGCCTGCAGTTCCGGATGGAACCGCGAGCGATCGCCAATGATGCGCAAGCTGATACGGTTGTCGTTCAACCGCCGCGCCTCACGACGCAGGGCGGTGAAAAACAGCTCCATCAAGGCCCCGACCTCTTCGGCCGGGCGCTGCCAATTCTCACTGGAGAACGCGAACAGGGTCAGCACCTCGACCTTGGCCTCGGCACACACTTCGATCACCGCGCGGACGGCGTCCACGCCTGCCTTGTGCCCGGCGACACCGGGCAGCAGGCGTTTTTTCGCCCAACGGTTATTACCATCCATGATAATCGCGACGTGTCGCGGTACCGAGGATAGCGGCACAGCCTGCTTGGTCTTTTCCATGAAGGCGTCCTGACCCCTTATACGGCCATCAGGTCCTTTTCTTTATCTTCCGTGGCCTTGGTGATCTGGGCCTCGGAGTCTTTGGTCAGCTTGTCGATATCGGCGACGGCACGACGCTCTTCGTCTTCGCTGATTTCCTTGTCCTTGACCAGTTTCTTCAGGTCACCCAAGGCATCACGACGAATATTGCGCACGGCAACACGCGCATCTTCAGCGGCGCTGCGTGCCTGCTTGGTGAAGCCCTTGCGGGTCTCTTCGGTCAGGGCTGGCATGGAGATCAGCAGCAATTCGCCAAGGTTGGTCGGATTGAGGTTCAGACCGGCGCTCTGGATCGCCTTGTCGACGGCGCCGAGCATGTTGCGCTCAAAGGCAACCACTTGCAGGGTGCGCGCATCCTTGACCGTGATGTTGGCCACTTGGGTAATGGAGGTATCAGTACCGTAGTACGGCACCATTACGCTGCCCAGAATGCTTGGGTGAGCCTTGCCGGTACGAATCTGGCCAAACGCATGGCTCAGAGACTCCAGGGACTTGTGCATGCGCTCTTGCGCGTCTTTCTTGATTTCGTTGATCATTTGTCGCCTTCCTCGATCAGAGTTCCTTCAGCGCCGCCCACTACTATGTTCAGCAAGGCGCCGGGCTTGTTCATGTTGAATACCCGCAACGGCATATTGTGATCGCGGCACAGGCAGATGGCCGTCAGGTCCATCACGCCCAGCTTGCGATCCAGTACTTCATCGTACGTCAGGCGGTCAAATTTCTCAGCATGCGGATCCTTGAATGGATCGGCAGTGTACACACCATCGACCTTGGTCGCTTTCAACACCACATCGGCGCCGATTTCGATGGCCCGCAGGCAAGCGGCCGAGTCGGTGGTGAAGAAGGGGTTGCCGGTACCAGCAGCAAAGATCACCACATCGCCCGACTTGAGCAGGCGGTCAGCCTTGCGGCGGTCGTAGTGATCGGTCACACCGACCATGGTAATGGCGGACATGACGATGGCAGGAATGTTCGAGCGCTCCAACGCATCGCGCATGGCCAAGGCGTTCATGACCGTGGCCAGCATGCCCATATGGTCGCCCGTGACCCGATCCATGCCGGCTGCACTGAGCGCCGCACCACGAAACAGGTTGCCGCCGCCGATCACCAGACCGACCTGAACACCGATACCTACCAACTGCCCTACTTCCAGGGCCATGCGATCCAGTACTTTCGGATCGATGCCGAACTCTTCCGAGCCCATCAGGGCCTCGCCACTCAGTTTGAGCAAGATGCGTTTATAGCGAGGTTGACGACCACTCACCTGCTGAGCCATTGCGAGTTTCTCCTGCGGCATTGTGAAAATTCTTTGCGGACCCATGACAGGCCAGCGCTAACTACTCTAGCTGGGCGCCATTTCAGCGCCATCGGCTCCCGGCCTTGCGGACAGGAAAACCGTTCCAAACTGTTTCGCGCCTTGAAAAAGAGGCTGCGCGCGTAAGCGGGCAGCCTCTTCGGGGCGACAAATGTAACTAAGCCTTACTGCTTGCTGGCAGCCACTTGAGCCGCAACTTCTGCAGCGAAGTCGTCGACCGGCTTCTCGATGCCATCACCTACCTTGAAGTAGGTGAAGGAAACGATTTCAGCACCGGCTTTCTTGGCCAGTTCGCCGACCTTGACTTCAGGGTTCTTGACGAACGCCTGCTCGACCAGGGACGCCTCAGCGAGGAACTTGCTGATACGGCCTTTGACCATGTTTTCAACGATGTTATCAGGCTTGCCTTTGATTTTCTCTTCGTTGAGGCTCAGGAACACGGCTTTTTCGCGTTCGATGGCTTCAGCCGAAACTTCCGATGGCAGCAGGAATTCAGGGTTGCTGGCCGCTACGTGCATAGCGATGTCCTTGGCCAGCTCAACGTTGCCGCCTTTAAGGGCAACCACAACGCCGATCTTGTTGCCGTGCAGGTAGGCACCCACAACGTCGCCTTCGATGCGAGTCAGGCGACGGATATTGACGTTCTCGCCTACTTTACCGACCAGCACCAGACGATCGGCTTCTTGAGCAGCGATCAGCGGAGCAACGTCAGTCAGTTTGTCAGCGAAAGCTTTCTCGACGCTGGCAGCGACGAAGCTCTTGAAGTCGTCTTGCAGGGCCAGGAAGTCGGTCTGCGAGTTGACTTCGAGGATAACGGCAGCCTTGCCGTCTTCCTTGATAGCGATAGCGCCTTCAGCGGCAACGTTGCCAGCTTTCTTGGCAGCCTTGATGGCGCCCGAAGCACGCATGTCGTCGATGGCTTTTTCGATGTCGCCGCCGGCCTTGGTCAGGGCCTTCTTGCAGTCCATCATGCCTTCGCCGGTGCGCTCGCGCAGTTCTTTGACCAACGCTGCAGTAATCTCTGCCATTTCAAAATCCTCTTTGGATAGGTTTTCAACCATTCCACCCGATGAGTCGGGCGCTCAATTCGTCGAACGGTACCAGCGGCGGCGTGACGGTTTTGCAACAGTGTCAGCGCAATCAACCTGCCAGTACGTTCTGGAGGTGGCAAAAAGGGGGCCTAGCCCCCTTTTTGCGTACTGAGTCAACGCTTGGCGTTAACGACTCAGCCTTCTACCGCTGCAGCAGGAGCGTCCTGGACGTACTCTTCAGTACCGCCAGCGACGTGGTTGCGGCCACGGACAACAGCGTCAGCCATTGCGCCCATGTACAGCTGGATGGCGCGAATGGCGTCGTCGTTACCAGGGATGATGTAGTCAACGCCTTCAGGGCTGCTGTTGGTATCGACGATGCCGATGACCGGGATGCCCAGCTTGTTGGCTTCGGTGATCGCGATGCGCTCGTGATCAACGTCGATTACGAACAGAGCGTCTGGCAGACCGCCCATGTCCTTGATACCACCCAGGGAACGATCGAGCTTCTCAAGATCGCGAGTGCGCATCAGCGCTTCTTTCTTGGTCAGCTTGGCGAAAGTACCGTCTTCGGCTTGCACTTCAAGGTCACGCAGACGCTTGATGGAAGCACGAATGGTTTTGAAGTTGGTCAGCATGCCGCCCAACCAGCGGTGGTCGACGTACGGCGAACCGCAACGTGCTGCTTCTTCAGCAACGATCTTGCCAGCCGAACGCTTGGTGCCGACGAACAGGATCTTGTTTTTGCCCTGAGCCAGGCGCTCAACGAAAGTCAGAGCTTCGTTGAACATTGGTAGGGTTTTTTCAAGGTTGATGATGTGGATCTTGTTACGCGCGCCGAAAATGTACTTACCCATTTTCGGATTCCAGTAACGGGTTTGGTGACCGAAGTGCACACCGGCCTTCAGCATATCGCGCATATTGACTTGGGACATGATAGTTCCTTGATAAGTCGGGTTAGGCCTCCACGTATCCCAATGACCAACCCGCAGCATCAGCTGAGGCACCCAGGTCATCGTGTCGACACGTGTGTGGGTTTGTTCGCGAACAGGGTCAACCCCTGAAAGCGGCGCACTTTATACCATACAATCGGATCCGGATAAACCCGAAAAACGATGCCGAGCAGGCTTTTGCACCATTGGCGCAATCGCGCGACAATGAGCGCCTGTTTACCTCCTTATATAGAGGGTGGAACGAGCGGCGTCGGCCGGTCACGGGAGAATTGCCGTGACCTCTGGTAGAATCGCCCTCTAGCCCCAAGTTTACAAGCGCCGTCGCGCACCGAGAGAGCCTGTAATGACTGTCACGATCAAATCGTTTGAAGACATCGAGAAAATGCGCATCGCCGGCCGTCTGGCTGCCGACGTGCTGGAAATGATCCGCCCACATGTCAAAGCTGGCGTGACTACCGAAGCGCTCGATCGCCTCTGCCACGACTATATAGTCAACGAGCAGAAGGCCATCCCCGCGCCGCTCAACTATAAAGGTTTTCCGAAGTCGATCTGCACCTCGATCAATCACGTGGTGTGCCACGGCATCCCGAATGAAAAGCCGCTCAAGGACGGCGATGTGCTTAACATCGACGTCACTGTGATCAAGGACGGCTACCACGGCGACACCAGCGCGATGTTCCACGTCGGCACCGTGCCCGTGTGGGCCGAGCGCCTGTCGCAGATCACTCAGGAATGCATGTATAAGGCCATCGAGCTGGTCAAGCCGGGCTGCCGCCTGGGTGACATCGGCGAAGTGATCCAGAAGCACGCAGAAAAAAATGGTTTTT
Organism: Pseudomonas baltica; assembly: GCF_031880315.1. NCBI lineage: Bacteria > Pseudomonadati > Pseudomonadota > Gammaproteobacteria > Pseudomonadales > Pseudomonadaceae > Pseudomonas > Pseudomonas baltica. Next base: position 2,015,176 of record NZ_CP134771.1, read on the forward strand.
CGGTGGTGCGCGAATTTTGCGGCCACGGCATCGGCAAGGTGTTCCATGAGGAGCCGCAAGTGCTGCACTACGGCCGGGCCGGCACCGGCATGGAGCTACTGGAAGGCATGATCTTCACCATCGAGCCGATGATCAACCAGGGCAAGGCCGATACCAAGGTGCTGGGCGACGGCTGGACGGCGATCACCAAGGATCGCAAGTTGTCGGCGCAGTGGGAGCACACCATTCTGGTGACAGCGACCGGTTACGAAATCCTGACCCTGCGCAGCGATGAAACCATCGCCCGTTCGGCCTGATCCCACAGTTCAAGCCTACTGACATCCCTGTGGGAGCGGCCTGCACCAGCGAAGCCTTTGAAAGCTAAAGCTTGGCTGGCAGCGCCCCCCCCCCCCCCACAGGGGCCCGTGGTGCCATTGATATTCGAGGAATGCCATTCGATGCCCCAGGTGGATCCGGAGTTGTTCGATCGCGGTCAGTTCCAGGCCGAACTCGCGCTCAAGTCGAGCCCGATCGCAGCGTTCAAGAAAGCCATCCGCCAGGCCCGCGACGTGCTCGACGCGCGCTTTCGCAGCGGTCGCGACATTCGTCGCCTGATCGAAGACCGCGCCTGGTTCGTCGATAACATCCTGCAACAAGCCTGGCAGCAGTTCGACTGGAGCGAAGAGGCCGACATCGCCCTGCTCGCCGTCGGCGGCTATGGCCGTGGTGAACTGCACCCCTATTCCGACATCGACCTGCTGATCCTGCTCGACAGCGAAGATCAGGAAGTCTTCCGCGATTCCATCGAGCGCTTCCTCACCCTGCTCTGGGACATCGGCCTGGAAGTCGGCCAGAGCGTGCGCTCGGTCAACGAATGCGCCCAAGAGGCACTGGCCGACCTCACCGTCATCACCAACCTGATGGAAAGCCGCACCATCGATGGCCCCGAAAGCCTGCGCAAGCGCATGATCGAGGTCACCAGCACCGCCCACATGTGGCCCAGCAAGGACTTCTTCCTGGCCAAGCGTGCCGAGCAGAAGACCCGCCACCACAAGTACTTCGACACCGAATACAACCTGGAGCCGAACGTCAAAGGCTCTCCAGGCGGCCTGCGCGATATCCAGACTATCCTCTGGATGGCCCGTCGTCAGTACGGCACGCTCAACCTGCACGCACTGGCCGGTGAAGGCTTTCTCGTCGAAAGCGAGAACAACCTGCTGGCCGCCTCTCAGGAGTTTCTCTGGAAGGTTCGCTACGCCCTGCACATGCTTGCCGGTCGCTCCGAAGATCGCTTGCTGTTCGACTATCAGCGCCACATCGCCGAGCTGCTGGGCTTCAAGGACACCGACGCGAAGAAGGCCATCGAGCGCTTCATGCAGCAGTATTACCGGGTAGTGATGAGCATCGCCGAGCTCAGCGACCTGATCATCCAGCATTTCGAGGAAGTGATCCTCGCGGAAGACGATTGCTGCGCCGTACAGCCGATCAACTCGCGCTTTCAGCTGCACGACGGCTATATCGAGGCGACCCACGCCAACGTGTTCAAGCGCACCCCGTTCGCCATGCTCGAAATTTTCGTGCTGATGGCGCAGACCCCTGAGATCAAGGGCGTACGGGCCGACACTATTCGCCTGATTCGCGAACATCGCCACCTGATCGATGACAGTTTCCGCCACGATATCCGCAACACCAGCCTGTTCATCGAGCTGTTCAAGTGCGAGATCGGCATCCACCGCAACCTGCGTCGCATGAACCGTTACGGCATTCTGGGCCGCTACCTGCCGGAGTTCGGCCATATCATCGGCCAGATGCAGCACGACCTGTTTCATATCTATACGGTCGACGCTCACACCCTCAATCTCATCAAGCATCTGCGCAAACTGCAGTACACCCAGGTGTCCGAGAAATTCCCGTTAGCCAGCAAGATCATGTGCAAACTGCCCAAGCCCGAGCTGATCTACCTGGCCGGGCTGTATCACGACATCGGCAAGGGGCGTAACGGTGATCACTCCGAACTCGGTGCGGTGGATGCCGAGGCGTTCTGCCAGCGCCATCAACTACCGGCGTGGGACAGCCGCCTGATCGTCTGGCTGGTGCAGAACCACCTGGTGATGTCGACCACCGCGCAGCGCAAGGATCTCTCCGACCCGCAGGTGATCCACGACTTTGCCAACCTGGTGGGCGACGATGTCCACCTCGACTATCTGTATGTGCTCACCGTGGCCGACATCAACGCCACCAACCCGAGCCTGTGGAACTCGTGGCGGGCCAGCCTGCTGCGTCAGCTCTATACCGAGACCAAGCGCGCCCTGCGCCGCGGCCTGGAGAACCCGCTGGACCGCGAAGAACAGATTCGCCAGACGCAAAGCGCAGCCCTGGATATCCTCGTGCGCGCCGGCACCGATCCCGACGAAGTGGAGCAGCTCTGGTCGCAGTTGGGCGATGACTACTTCTTGCGTCACACCGCTGGCGACGTGGCCTGGCACAGCGACGCGATCCTGCAGCAACCGGCCCACGCCGAGCCGCTGGTGCTGATCAAGGAAACTACCCAGCGCGAGTTCGAGGGCGGCACGCAGATCTTCATCTACGCGCCCGATCAGCATGACTTCTTCGCCGTGACCGTGGCCGCCATGGACCAGCTCAACCTCAACATCCATGACGCGCGCATCATCACCTCGAGCAGCCAGTTCACCCTCGACACCTACATAGTGCTCGATACCGATGGCGGCTCGATCGGCGACAATCCTGCCCGTATACAACAGATTCGCGATGGTCTGACTGAAGCCCTGCGCAACCCGGACGACTACCCGAACATCATCCAGCGCCGAGTGCCGCGCCAGCTCAAGCACTTCGCCTTCGAGCCGCAAGTGACCATCAGCAATGACGCCGGGCGCCCGGTGACAGTGCTGGAACTCAGCGCACCGGATCGCCCTGGCTTGCTGGCGCGCATCGGCAAGATCTTCCTGGAGTTCGACCTGTCGCTGCAAAACGCCAAGATTGCCACCTTGGGCGAGCGCGTCGAAGACGTGTTCTTTATTACCGACGCGAGCAACCAGCCGCTATCCGACCCGCAGCTGTGCAGCCGCCTGCAGGAGTCGATCGTCGACCATCTGAAGGTCAACGGTATCGACCCCACGCGAATGAGCATTTAACGAGACCCGATCGATGAACAACGCCCTCAACCAGCTGCAGCCCTACCCGTTCGAAAAACTGCGAGCCCTGCTCGGTGGCGTGCAACCGGCTGCCGACAAGCGCCCGATCGCTTTGTCGATCGGCGAACCCAAGCACGCGTCGCCAGCCTTTGTGGCCCAGGCGCTGACAGACAACCTGGACAAGATGTCGGTGTACCCGACCACTCTGGGCGTCCCGGCTCTGCGCGAGGCAATCGGCCACTGGTGCGAGCGACGCTTCGGCGTGCCGCCGGGCTGGATCGATCCGGCCCGCCACGTGCTGCCGGTCAACGGGACCCGCGAAGCGTTGTTCGCGTTCACCCAGACCGTGGTACAGCGCAGCGACGACGGTCTGGTGATCAGCCCCAACCCGTTCTATCAGATCTATGAAGGCGCGGCGCTGCTGGCTGGTGCCAAGCCGCACTACCTGCCCTGCCTGGACGACAACGGTTTCAACCCGGACTTCGACGCCGTGTCGGCCGAGACCTGGCAGCGCTGCCAGATCCTGTTCCTGTGCTCGCCCGGCAACCCGACGGGCGCATTGATCCCGCTGCAAACCTTGAAAAAACTGATCGCTCTGGCCGACCAGTACGACTTCGTGATCGCGGCCGACGAGTGCTACAGCGAGCTGTACTTCGACGAGCAATCGCCCCCCCCGGGCCTGCTGACCGCCTGCGCGGAGCTGGGCCGCAGCGATTTCAAGCGTTGCGTGGTGTTTCATAGCCTGTCCAAGCGCTCCAACCTGCCAGGGCTGCGCTCGGGTTTCGTGGCCGGTGATGCCGAGATCCTCAAGGCCTTCCTGCTGTACCGCACCTACCACGGTTGCGCGATGCCGGTGCAAACCCAGCTGGCCAGCGTCGCTGCCTGGAACGACGAAGCCCACGTGCGAGCCAACCGCGACCTGTATCGCGAGAAGTTCGATGCGGTGCTCGACATCCTCGCCCCGGTCATGGATGTGCAACGCCCGGACGGCAGCTTCTACCTGTGGCCGAAAGTCGAGGGGGATGACGCCGAGTTCACCCGCGCGCTGTTCGAAGAGCAGCATGTGACCGTAGTGCCGGGCTCGTATCTGAGCCGCGACGTCGATGGCCTCAACCCCGGCGCCGGTCGCGTGCGCCTGGCGTTGGTCGCACCGCTGGCCGAATGCGTCGAGGCGGCGCAGCGGATCCGCGCGTTCATCCAGAGCCGCTGATCGCTGCCACTACTGTGGGACCGGTGCCTGCCCGATCCCACAGCGCTCGCGGTGCAACTACTTGCCCACCCCCAGGTTGGCCTCGTTGATATCCAGCTCGGCCAGCAACTGACGCACCACATCATCACCAATCTGCCGTTGCCGGCGCAGGTCATACAGCTTGCGCCGCTGGGCTCGCAACGCTGCCAGACGCAAGCGCCGCTCCAACTGGTGCATTTGCAGCGCCTGCGCCTGCGCTTCTTCGGAATCGTTGATGATGTCCAGCTGATGGCGATATTCGGCCATCAACTGCGCCTTCATCTCCGTGGCCAGCGCCGCCTGCGCCGCATCACCGCCGCTATCGCCCAGCTCCTCGGCCTCCAGCGCCTTGATCGCTTCCTGGGCCGTCTGCCGACGGGTTTCGCGAACCTCGGCATGCAGCTTCTCATCCGAGCCCTTGTCCATCCCCCGCAGCAAGAGGGGCAACACGATGCAGGCGATGATCAGCGACAGCAGAATCACCCCCGCAGCGATGAACAGCAGCAAGTCGCGCTCGGGAAACGCGTTGTCACCCAGCAACAACGGCACCGACAAGGTACCCGCCAAGGTCACCGCACCACGCACCCCGCCAACGGTCAACAGCCAGCAGGAGCGCGCCGTCGGTACCGCAGTGATCTGCTTGGAGCCCCGCCAGCGGCGCAGCAGTACGGTCAGGCGCCACACACCTTGCACCCACACGAACCGCAGCAGCACCAGCACGATGAAAATCGCCATTACCTCCAGGGAACGCGAACTCATGCTCGACCACACATCGGTTTCGTGACTGGCAACCGCCTTGACGATATCCGGCAACTGCAGGCCGAGGATAAGGAAAATCAGGCCGTTGAACGAGAACTCCAGCAGCGACCAGACACTGCGATTAAGCAGACGCGTGGCCGTCTGCCGCGGCAGCAAGTCCAGCCAGCTTTGCATCATCCCGGCCGCCACCGCCGAGAGAATCCCCGAAGCGCCCAGGCGCTCGGCCAGCACATAGGAAGCGAACGGCAGCACCAGCATGAACACCACGTGGGTGGCTGGATCGTCCCAGCCGCGACTGATCATCCACACCCGCAAGCGCCCCACCAGCCAGCTCAACGCGACCCCCAGTGCCAGGCCGCCGACCGCGACCAGCACGAACGTCAGGCTGGCGTCGGCGAGGGAAAAGTAACCGGTCATGGCCGCCGCCAGGGCGAATTTGAAGGTCACCAGGCCCGACGCGTCGTTCATCAACGCTTCGCCCTGCAGGACATGCATCAACGGCGTCGGCAAACGATCCTGGGCAATGGCCGATACCGCCACGGCATCGGTCGGCGAAAGCACCGCGGCCAGCGCGAAAGCCACGGGCAGGGAGATCGACGGGATCAGCCAATGAATGAAGTAACCGGCGCCGATCACGGTGAACAGCACCAGGCCCACGGCCAGCGTCAGGATCGAACCGCGCAGGCGCCACAGCTCACGCTTGGGCATCCGCCAGCCATCGGAAAACAGCAACGGCGGCAGGAACAGAAACAGAAACAACTCCGGCTCCAACGCCACATGCAAGCCCAGTGTCGGCAACGCCAGCAGCGCCCCGGCGGCAATCTGCAGAATCGGCAAGGGCAGCGGCACCAGTCTCGCGACCAGCTTGGAGAGGCTCACGAGCATGAGCAGAATGAGGACGGTATAGGCAGTTTGCATGGGTGCGACGCGGTTCCTGTGCGGGCGGATTGACCAGGACGCCTCCAGGAAGAGAAGCGTCCGCTTGGCGGTTATGGTAACGGTTTACGACCGCGCTACGCTGCTGCACCAAGGTCGCACCATCAGATGAAGCTAACTTTCATCCAGCCCCAACGCCCGCCTGGCATAACCCTGTCACCTTTCCCCCAGACGCAGTCATGGCATCGAAACACGTGATGCCGCATAATTCGTCGATCAATCTTGCGGAGAACAGGGGACGGGCGGCCAGTGCCACCCGCCCGGCGATAATCCATGGCTTACACTCTCTATGGCATCAAAGCCTGCGACACCATGAAAAAGGCCCGTACCTGGCTTGACGAAAAACCGGTCGAGTATGTCTTCCATGACTACAAGACCCAGGGCATCGACCGCGAGCACCTGGCGCAGTGGTGCAACGAGCACGGCTGGCAGGTGGTGCTCAATCGCGCGGGCACCACGTTTCGCAAGCTCGAGGACGCTCAGAAGGCCGACCTCGACCAGGCCAAGGCCATCGAACTGATGCTCGCCCAGCCCTCGATGATCAAGCGCCCCGTGCTCGATCTGGGCCACAAGACCCTGATTGGCTTCAAACCCGACATTTATGCGGCGGCCGTCCAGTAAGTACTGGCACCCATGGCCCCCTTTAACTTGCAACGAGGTAATTGCATGTCCACCACTCCATTCAGCCTGGCCTTCGGCGTCGGCACTCAAAACCGCAACGGCACCTGGCTGGAAGTGTTCTACGCCCAACCACTGCTGAACCCGGCCGGCGACCTGATCCAGGCCATCGCCCCGCTGCTGGACTACACCGGCGGCAACCAGGCCATCACCTTCACCACCGCACAGGCCTCGCAACTGGCTGAAGCGCTGAAGACCGTCGACGCGAGCCAATCGGCGCTGCTGACGCGTCTGGCTGAAAGCCATCGTCCACTGGTCGCCACTATCCTGGCCGAAGACGTCGCCTTGACGTCTACCCCTGAGGCCTACCTCAAGCTGCACCTGCTGTCCCACCGCCTGGTCAAGCCGCACGGCGTGAGCCTGGCGGGTATCTTCCCGCTGCTGCCGAACGTGGCGTGGACCAGCCAAGGCGCCATCGACCTGGGCGAGCTGGCCGAGCGTCAACTCGAAGCACGCCTGAAAGGCGAGCTGCTGGAAGTGTTCTCGGTGGACAAGTTCCCGAAAATGACCGACTACGTGGTCCCGGCCGGCGTTCGTATCGCCGACAGCGCCCGTGTGCGCCTGGGTGCCTACATCGGCGAAGGCACCACCATCATGCACGAAGGCTTCGTCAACTTTAACGCGGGCACCGAAGGCCCTGGCATGATCGAAGGTCGCGTTTCGGCAGGCGTGTTCGTCGGCAAGGGTTCCGACCTGGGCGGCGGTTGCTCGACCATGGGCACCCTGTCAGGCGGCGGCAACATCATCATCAAGGTCGGCGAAGGCTGCCTGATCGGCGCCAACGCCGGTATCGGTATCCCGCTGGGCGACCGCAACACGGTTGAGTCCGGGCTGTATGTGACCGCCGGCACCAAAGTGGCGCTGCTGGACGAAAACAACCAGTTGGTCAAAGTGGTCAAGGCCCGAGACCTGGCTGGCCAGACCGACCTGCTGTTCCGTCGCAACTCGGAAACCGGCGCTGTGGAATGCAAAACCCACAAGTCGGCCATCGAGCTGAACGAAGCGCTGCACGCTCACAACTAAGTGGCGTACCGGGGTCGCCTGCAGGCGGCCCCGACTGCCAGAGCCTATACCCATGTTCCAGCCCTCTCCCTGGCGCGCCGATTTTCCGGCCATCGCCGCCTTGCAACGCCAGCAGCAGACCTACCTGGACAGCGCTGCCACCACGCAAAAGCCCCAGGCCCTGCTCGACGCGATTGCTCACTATTACAGCCATGGCGCCGCCAACGTGCACCGTGCGCAACACCTGCCTGGCGCCATGGCGACCCAGGCGTTCGAAGGCAGCCGGGAAAAGATCGCCCAATGGCTCAATGCCCCGAGCCCCAGCCAGATCATCTTTACCCACGGCGCCACCTCGGCCCTTAATCTGCTCGCCTATGGCCTGGAGAACGAGTTTCGCCCTGGCGACGAAATCGCCATCAGCGCCCTGGAGCATCACGCCAACCTGTTGCCTTGGCAGCAGCTGGCCCAACGCCGCGGGGTGAAGTTGGTGGTCTTGCCACTGACCGCCGGTGGAATGATCGACCTCGACAGCGCCGCTGCCCTGATCGGCCCTCGCACCCGCTTGCTCGCTGTCAGCCAGTTGTCCAACGTGCTCGGCACCTGGCAACCGCTGGATTCGCTGCTGGCCATGGCCCGCGCGCAGGATGCCTTGACCGTGGTCGATGGCGCCCAGGGCGTGGTCCACGGGCGGCATGACGTGCAGCAGCTCGACTGCGACTTCTATGTATTTTCCAGTCACAAGCTCTATGGCCCGGACGGCCTTGGCGCCCTGTACGGCAGTTGCCGCGGCCTGGGCCGCCTGCAGCACTGGCAGTTCGGCGGCGAAATGGTCCATGCCGCCGATTACCACGTAGCCAGTTTCCATCCAGCGCCCCTGGGTTTCGAAGCCGGCACGCCGCCGATCGCCAGTGTGATCGGCCTCAGCGCCAGCCTCGACTACCTCGGCGGCCTGGATACCAAGGCCGTACTGGCCCACGAGGCGGCTTTGCATCGCCAACTGCTGCGCGGCCTGCACGACCGCGAGGGCGTGCGAGTACTGGGTGACCCGCAGGCGGCGCTGGCCAGTTTTACCGTGGACGGCGTGCACAACGCCGACCTCGCCCACTTGCTGACCGACCAGGGTATCGCCGTGCGCGCCGGCCATCACTGCGCGATGCCGCTGCTCAAGCGCCTGGGCTTGCAGGGTGCAATCCGGGTATCGCTGGCCCTGTACAACGACAGCGATGACCTGCAGCGCTTTTTTGAAGCACTGGACAAGGCCTTGGAAATGCTTCGATGACCCTGCCGGACGCCGCAGCCCAGGCACTGCAAGCCTTTGAGCACGCCCCCGGCTGGGAACAGAGGGCGCGTCTGCTGATGCAATGGGGCGAACGCCTGGCGCCCATGAGCGAGGCTGAAAAGCGTGACGAACACCGCGTGCATGGCTGTGAAAGCCAGGCCTGGCTGAGCGCCGATTACTTCGACGGATGCTGGCATTTCAAGGCCTACAGCGATGCGCGCTTGATCCGTGGGCTGTTGGCACTGCTGCTGGTGCGGGTCGAAGGCTTGAGTGCTGTCGAGGCCGAAGCCCTTGACCTGCCGGCCTGGTTCACCGACCTGGGCCTGGCCCGACAGCTGTCGCCGTCGCGCAGTAACGGCATGAATGCGGTGCTCAAGCGGCTGCGGGAGTATCTGGCAGACATTCGCTAGGCACTCCGGCCTCTTCACAGCCGAACGCGCAACCTTGCTCCCATAGGGACCGGTCTTGAGCCGTACTTATGTGGGAGATTCTATGGTTTTGGGCAGTCAGTGCCGGCCCCTTCGCGAGCAAGCTTCGCTCCCACAGGCTTACATCGCACCGTTGTGGGAGCAAGGCTTGCCCGCGAAGACGCCGGCCCAGGTGACACAAAACCTTCAGCGCTCCGAGGGCCGCCGCGAGCCCGCGACGATCTTTTCCACCGCCTTGGACGCCGCCACCATGCCGAAGCTGGCGGTCACCATCATGACCGCGCCGAAGCCCCCGGCGCAGTCGAGCTTGACGCCCTCCCCCACGAAACCCTTCTGCAGGCACACGCTGCCATCGGGCAGTGGATACCGCAACTGCTCGGTGGAGTACACGCAGGGCACGCTGTAGTGCCGAGTCACATTGCGGGAAAACCCATAATCACGACGCAGCATCGAGCGCACGTTGGACGCCAGCGGATCGTTATACGTGCGGTTAAGGTCGCCGACCCGGATCAGCGTCGGATCGATCTGCCCGCCCGCGCCGCCGGTGGTGATGATGAGGATCTTGCGGCGCTTGCACCAGGCGATCAGAGCCGCCTTGGCATGGATGCTGTCGATGCAGTCGAGCACGCAGTCCATGTCCTGAGTGATGTACTCGGCCATGGTCTCGCGGGTGACGAAGTCGGCCACTGCATGCACCACGCAGTCGGGGTTGATCGCCCGTAAACGCTCGGCCATCACCTCGACCTTGGACTGGCCGATCGTGCCGGCCAGGGCGTGCAATTGGCGATTGCTGTTGCTGACGCAGACGTCGTCCAGATCGAACAGCGATATCTCCCCCACGCCGCTGCGGGCCATGGCTTCGGCCGCCCACGAGCCGACCCCGCCGACACCGACGATCGCCACATGGGCATCACGCAGGCGTTGCAGCCCCTGCACGCCATACAAACGGGCGATGCCGGCAAAACGGGGATCTTGTTCACTCATGGTTCGGGCCCTCGAAATTCGGCGCGCAGTATACATGCAGACAGCCTTGCTGGCCCCTTCGCTGCCGAACGCGCCAGCCCGCTTCGCCCATGGAGATACGTTGACTTGTGGCAACGGGCTTTGCGCGACGAGCCTCAGGAAAGCACCACGAGAACTTCGTCCACGAATTCCAATCCAAGAAACGTCCTACAGGCTATACCTATACAGTCCTACAGCGCCCGCGTAGGATTCGCGCCTCTCAAACCGCCCGTTCCCCCTATCGGAACCTGAACACCCTATGTCATCGCGTAAATTTGGTCTCAACCTTGTGGTGATCGTGGCGATTGCCGCCCTGTTCACCGGCTTCTGGGCCTTGATCAACCGTCCGGTGTCAGCACCCGACTGGCCGGATCAGATCTCCGGATTTTCCTACTCGCCGTTCCGCCTGGGGCAGAACCCGCAGAAAGGCGTGTACCCGTCCGACGAAGAAATGCGTCAGGACCTCGAACAAATGAGCAAGCTGACCGACCACATCCGTGTGTACTCGGTCGATGGCACCCAAGAGGACATCCCGCGTCTGGCTGAAGAGTTCGGCCTGCGCGTGACCCTGGGCGCCTGGATCGGCCCCGATCTGGAGCGCAACGAGCGGGAAATCGCCAAAGTCATCGAACTGGCCAACAGCACCCGCAGCGTCGTGCGCGTGGTGGTGGGCAACGAAGCGCTGTTTCGCAAGGAAGTCACGGTCAAGCAGTTGACCGACTACCTCGATCGCGTGCGGGCCGCCGTCAAAGTGCCAGTCACCACCTCCGAACAGTGGCACATCTGGGAACACAACCCGGAGCTGGCCAAGCACGTCGACCTGATCGCCGCGCACATCCTGCCGTACTGGGAATTCATCAAGGTGGGCAACGCCCAGCAGTTCGTGCTCGATCGCGCCCACGAACTGAAAAAGATGTTCCCGAAAAAACCGCTGCTGCTCTCTGAAGTGGGCTGGCCGAGCAATGGCCGCATGCGCGGTGGCGCCGATGCATCGCCAGCGGATCAGGCCATTTATCTGCGCAACCTGGTCAACACCCTCAATCGCCGTGGCTACAACTACTTCGTGATCGAGGCCTATGACCAGCCTTGGAAAGCCAGCGACGAAGGCTCGGTAGGCGCGTACTGGGGGGTTTTCAACGCCCAGCGCCAGCAGAAATTCAATTTTGAAGGCCCCATCGTCGCTATTCCGCAGTGGCGGGTACTGGCGATCGGCTCGGCGGTGCTGGCGACTCTGGCCTTGGCGCTGATGCTGATCGACGGCTCGGCGCTGCGTCAGCGCGGTCGGACCTTCCTGACCTTTATCGCCTTCCTGTGCGGGTCGGTGCTGGTGTGGATCGGTTATGACTACAGCCAGCAGTACAGCACCTGGTTCAGCCTGACGGTGGGCTTTTTGCTGGCACTCGGGGCGATGGGGGTCTTCATCGTGCTCCTGACCGAGGCCCATGAACTGGCCGAAGCGGTGTGGACCCACAAGCGCCGCCGGGAATTCCTGCCCAACGAGACCGACAGCGCTTACCGCCCCAAAGTCTCGATCCACGTGCCGTGCTACAACGAGCCGCCAGAGATGGTCAAACAGACCCTCAACGCCCTCGCCGCTCTGGATTACCCCGACTTCGAAGTGTTGCTGATCGACAACAACACCAAGGACCCGGCAGTCTGGGAGCCGGTCAAGGCGCATTGCGAAACCCTCGGCCCGCGCTTCAAGTTCTTCCACGTCGCGCCGTTGGCCGGGTTCAAGGGCGGCGCGCTCAACTACCTGCTGCCGCACACCGCCAAGGACGCCGAAGTGATCGCGGTGATCGACTCCGACTACTGCGTGCACCGCAACTGGCTCAAGCACATGGTGCCGCACTTCGCCGATCCGAAGATCGCCATCGTGCAGTCGCCGCAAGACTACCGCGACCAGGACGAAAGCACCTTCAAGAAGCTTTGCTACTCCGAGTACAAGGGCTTCTTCCATATCGGTATGGTCACCCGCAACGACCGCGACGCGATCATCCAGCATGGCACCATGACCATGACCCGCCGCAGCGTCCTCGAGGAACTGGGCTGGGCCGACTGGTGCATCTGCGAGGATGCCGAGCTGGGCCTGCGGGTGTTCGAGAAGGGCTGGTCGGCGGCGTATCACCACGAAAGCTATGGCAAGGGCTTGATGCCCGACACCTTTATCGACTTCAAGAAGCAGCGCTTCCGCTGGGCCTACGGCGCTATCCAGATCATCAAGCGCCACACCGCCAGCCTGCTGCGCGGCAAGGGCACCGAACTGACTCGCGGCCAGCGTTACCACTTCCTCGCGGGCTGGCTGCCGTGGGTCGCGGACGGCATGAACATCTTCTTCACCGTCGGCGCGCTGTTGTGGTCGGCGGCGATGATCATCGTGCCCCACCGGGTCGATCCGCCGCTGATGATCTTCGCGATTCCGCCATTGGCGCTGTTCGTGTTCAAGGTCGGCAAGATCATCTTCCTGTACCGCCGCGCGGTGGGCGTCAACCTCAAGGACGCCTTCGCGGCGGCCCTGGCGGGGCTGGCGCTGTCGCACACCATCGCCAAAGCGGTGCTGTACGGCTTCTTCACCACGACGATCCCGTTCTTCCGCACGCCGAAGAATGCAGACAGCCATGGCTTCTGGGTTGCCGTATCGGAGGCCCGCGAAGAGCTGTTCATCATGCTCTTGCTGTGGGGCGCGGCGGCCGGTATCTGCCTGGTGCAGGGGCTGCCGAGTTCCGACATGCGCTTCTGGGTCGCGATGCTGCTGGTGCAGTCGCTGCCGTACCTGGCGGCGCTGATCATGGCGCTGCTGTCGGCACAGCCTCGGCCGCTGCTGCAAACGGAGCCGGCGCAGGCGAAGTAGCCCGCGCCTGCAAGCCGGGGGCGCAATGCTCCCCGGCACACCGCTCAGAGATAGATCAATTCGATGGTCGCCTTGCCATCGAGCTGCACCTCACCGGTCAGCGTCAGCTCACTGGCGGGTGCTATCACCAGAAAATGGTTCAAGCCGAAGCTGGCGTCCTTGATCGGCACCGGGCCATCGGCGCTCCCGTATGCATCGGTAAAACCCAGCAATTGCCCATCGTTCGGGATGGCACTTGGCTCATCCTGGGCGCCGCCCCACTGTTGGCCGCGCGCATCGCTATAGGTGGTGAATGCCGACGTGCCATTGATCGTGGAACGATCAGGGTGTACCTCGACATAATGCGCACCGATCTTTTCTCCGCGACTGGTCAGGCCCAGGCCATAGGCCGCCCGGTACCAGTTATTGCCAACACTGCCGGCGCGGTCATCGACCCCGCGAACGCCAAACAAGGTGGCGGCATCGCAACTGATATTCAGCGTATTGACACGGTTTCGATCAATCACCGTCGCGGTGTGACGCTCCAACTCGGTGACCTTGATCTCGCCGAAATCCACCGTGCTGTTGCTCAGTGTCGGATAACAGGCGCCGGGGGTGATCTTGCCTGTGACGCCGAAGTCGATGGCTGACGAAGCCATGACACTGGCACTCGAGAACAGGCAGGCCGTGACTGACAAAACAATGGCTTTCATATCTTTTCATTCCTTTTCCAAGATAACGGGTCGGGTGCGGTTGCGCCCGCAGGGCATAGTGACCGCTTGGCACATAGCAGATGAACCGGGACACCGCTCCCTGGCAACCAACTGGCGCCTGCGCCCCACCCCGATTTGCTTTAACATAGCGGCCCTTATGCGCCCTTGATCCTGCTTTCGGAGTCTTTCCATGACGGCCCCCGCCGACCTCTCCCCTACCCTGCAACTGGCCTGCGACCTTATCCGTCGCCCCTCGGTGACGCCGGTCGATGCCGACTGCCAGAAGCTGATGATGCAGCGCCTGGGCGCAGCCGGGTTCGCGCTGGAGCCGATGCGTATCGAGGATGTCGACAACTTCTGGGCCTACCATGGCCAGGGCGATGGCCCGGTGCTGTGCTTCGCCGGGCATACCGACGTGGTGCCGACCGGCCCGGTCAGTGCCTGGCAGGTCGAGCCGTTCAATGCCTTGATCGATGAACACGGCATGCTCTGCGGCCGCGGCGCCGCTGACATGAAGGGCAGCCTGGCGGCCATGGTGGTGGCGGCCGAACGTTTCGTCGCCGACTACCCCGACCACCGTGGCGCGCTCACCTTCCTGATCACCAGCGACGAAGAAGGCCCTGCCCATCACGGCACCAAGGCCGTGATCGAACGCCTCAAGGCGCGCAACGAGCGGCTCGACTGGTGCATCGTCGGCGAACCGTCGAGCACCACCCTGGTGGGTGACGTGGTCAAGAACGGCCGCCGTGGCTCGCTGGGCGCGACCTTGACCGTGCGCGGCAAGCAAGGCCACGTGGCCTATCCGCACCTGGCCAAAAACCCGATTCACCTGGCCGCCCCGGCACTGGCCGAACTGGCTGCGGAGCACTGGGACCACGGCAACGATTTCTTCCCGCCGACCAGCTTCCAGGTGTCCAACCTCAACTCGGGCACCGGCGCCACCAACGTCATTCCGGGCGAACTGACGGCGATCTTCAATTTCCGCTTCTCGACCGAATCCACCGTCGAAGGCCTGCAGCAGCGCGTGGCAACCATCCTCGACAAGCACGACCTGGACTGGCACATCGACTGGGCGCTGTCCGGCCTGCCGTTCCTTACCGAACCGGGCGCACTGCTGGACGCCGTTGCGGCCAGTATCAAGGCGGTCACCGGCCGTGATACCCAGCCGTCCACCAGTGGCGGCACCTCCGATGGTCGTTTCATCGCCACCATGGGCACCCAAGTGGTCGAGCTGGGCCCGGTCAACGCCACCATTCACCAGGTCGACGAACGCGTGCTGGCCAGCGATCTCGACGTGCTGACTGAAATCTACTATCACACCTTGATCAAGTTGCTCGCCTGATGCTCACTTGCCCACTCTGCACAGCCATGCTCGCCAAGGCTGAAAACGGCATGGTCTGCCCCAGCGGCCATCGTTTCGATCGCGCGCGCCAGGGCTACCTGAACCTGTTGCCGGTGCAGCACAAGAACAGCCGCGATCCGGGCGACAACCTGGCCATGGTCGAAGCCCGCCGCGATTTCCTCAACGAAGGTCATTATGCCCCCGTGGCGGCGCGCCTGGCCGAGCTGGCCGCCAAACACTGGCCGCAGCGCTGGCTCGACATCGGCTGTGGCGAGGGTTACTACACCGCGCAAATCGCCGAAGCCTTGCCACGCTCCGACGGTTACGCCCTGGACATCTCCCGCGAGGCCGTCAAGCGCGCCTGCAAACGTGCGCCTGGGGTCAACTGGCTGGTGGCGAGCATGGCCCGGGTGCCGTTGGCGGATGCCAGCTGTCAGTTCCTCACCAGCGTGTTCAGCCCGCTGGACTGGAACGAGGCCAAGCGTCTGCTCAGCCCCGGCGGCGGTCTGATGCGAGTGGGGCCGACCAGCGGCCACCTGATGGAACTGCGCGAGGCGCTATACGACGAAGTGCGCGAATACGTCGACGACAAGCACTTGGCCCAGGTGCCGGACGGCCTGAAACTCGATCACAGCGAAACCCTGACCTTCAAGCTCAAACTGATCGACGCGCCCTCACGCGCCAATCTGCTGGCCATGACGCCCCACGGCTGGCGCGCCAGTGCCGAACGCCGCGCCGCAGTGATCGAACAGGACAAGCCGTTCCTGGTCACTGTTTCCATGCGTTACGATTATTTCGTCGCACACTAATTCCTGCTTCAGCGAGCCCTGCCATGCGCCAACCGGATATCGAGATTTACCTCAAGGACGCCGACGTCGACCACAAGGCCATCACCGCCTGGCTCGAAGCCGCGCTGGGTACTTGTAGCGAGTGGGTGCAAAAAGGCCAGACCTGGAAATGCCGCGCGGGCGACGTGCCGGTGACCTGGCTGCCCAAGGCCGTGGGCAAGTGGAACAGCCTGTTTCTGGACAGCGACCAGACCCCTTGGGAGGACGACGTCGCCTGCGCCCGCGCCGCCTTTGCCGCCCTGCAAGTGGAAGTACGCTGCGCCCCCGGCACCTGGATAGAAGAAGAAGGCGAGGAAGATGCTGATCGCTGGATTCGCATCAGTGTCGATGGTGAAGAAGAGATTACCTGGCGGACTGCTTGATCACGTTCAGCGCGCCGCAAAAGGCTAATTCATGACCCGATCACCGCTGCGCCGTCTCTTCTTTGGTACCCTGCGCCGATTGCTCTACCTGTGGGTGCGTTCCGAGACCATCAACCAGTCCTCGTTCAATCTCAACCTGGACCGCAGTCGGCCGACGTTCTACGTGCTGCAGTCGCCGTCGGTGAGCGATCTGGCGGTAGTGGATCGCGAGTGCAGCAAAGCCAATCTGCCGCGCCCGGTGCTGCCCGTGGCGATCGGTTCGCAAATGGAACCAATGGCCTATTTTTACCTGACCCCGGCCCCCGACTGGCTGGGCCGTCAGGATAAACGCGGGGCACCGCCGACCCTCGAACGGCTGGTCAAGCTGCTGATCGAAGACACCAGCCAGGACGCGCAGATCGTGCCGGTCAGCGTGTTCTGGGGGCAGTCGCCGGCCAGCGAGTCGAGCCCCTGGAAGCTGCTGTTCGCCGACAGCTGGGCAGTCACCGGGCGCCTGCGCCGGCTGGTCACCATCCTGATCCTCGGCCGCAAGACTCGGGTGCAATTCGCCGCGCCCATTCAGCTGCGCGAACTAGTCAGTCACAACAAGGGCCAGGAGCGTACCGTGCGCTTGGCCCAGCGCACCCTGCGTGTGCACTTTCGCAACCAGAAGACCGCCGTCATCGGTCCCGACATCTCGCACCGGCGCAATCTGGTCAAGGGCCTGATCCACGACCCGCTGGTGCGCCAAGCCATCAGCGAAGAAGCCGAACGCCAGCACATTCCCCTGGCCAAAGCCGAAGCCCAGGCGCTGCGTTATGGCAACGAGATCGCCTCGGACTACACCTACACCGCCATCCGCTTCCTCGAAGTGGTGCTGAGCTGGTTCTGGAACAAGATCTACGACGGCGTCAAGGTCAACCATATCGAAGGTGTGCAGGACATCGCCCAGGGCAACGAGATCATCTACGTGCCCTGCCACCGCAGCCATATCGACTACCTGCTGCTGTCCTACCTGCTGTTTCGCAACGGCCTGACCACGCCGCATATCGCTGCCGGCATCAACCTCAACATGCCGGTGATCGGCGCGCTGCTGCGCCGCGGCGGGGCGTTTTTCATGCGCCGCACCTTCAAGGGCAATCCGCTCTACACCGCGGTGTTCAACGAGTATCTGCACACCCTCTTCACCAAGGGCTTCCCGGTGGAGTACTTCGTCGAAGGCGGACGCTCGCGCACCGGGCGCATGCTGCAGCCAAAAACCGGCATGCTGGCGATCACGATGCGCAGTTTCCTGCGTTCTTCACGCACGCCTATCGTCTTCGTGCCGGTGTATATCGGCTACGAGCGAGTGCTTGAAGGCCGTACCTACCTGGGCGAATTGCGCGGAGCCACCAAGAAGAAAGAATCGATCTTCGATATCTTCAAGGTCATCGGCGCACTCAAGCAGAAGTTCGGCCAAGTGGCGGTCAACTTCGGCGAACCGATCAAGCTGGCCGAGTTTCTCGAACGCGAGCAACCTGGCTGGCGCGAGCAGGACCTAGGGCCGCAGTACAAGCCGGAGTGGCTGAACGCAACCACCCACCGCCTGGGCGAAACCGTGGCGCGGCATCTCAACGAAGCCGCAGCGGTGAACCCCGTCAACCTGGTGGCCCTGGCGCTGTTGGCCACCTCGCGCCTGGCGCTGGACGAGCGGGCGCTGGCGCGGGTGCTCGACCTGTACCTGGCCTTGTTGCGCCAGGTGCCCTACTCGCCGCACACCACGGTGCCCGAGGGCGATGCCCGCAGCCTGATCGATCACGTCAAAAGCATGGATCTGCTGGCCGAACAGGCCGATGCGCTGGGCAAGATCTACTATCTGGACGAACAGAACGCCGTCCTGATGACCTATTACCGCAACAACGTATTGCACATCTTCGCCCTGCCGGCGCTGCTGGCGAGCTTCTTCCAGAGCTCTTCGCGCATGAACCGCGAGCAGATCCTGCGCTACACCAAAGCGCTGTACCCGTTCCTGCAAAAGGAGCTGTTCATTCGCTGGGACATCGTGGAGCTGGACGCGGTGGTGGATCAGTGGCTGGTGGCATTCGTCGAGCACGGCCTGTTGCGCCTGGAGAACGACCTGTACCTGCGCCCAGCACCAAGCTCGCGGCATTTCGTGCTGCTGACGCTGCTGTCGCGCACCATCGCCCAGACCCTGCAACGCTTCTACATGGCCATCGCCTTGCTGCTCAACGCCGGTCAAAGCAACCTGACCAGCGAGGAGCTGGAAGAACTGTGCACGGTCATGGCTCAGCGCCTGTCGATTCTGCATGGTCTCAACGCGCCGGAGTTTTTCGACAAAAGCTTGTTCCGCCACTTTATCCAGAGCCTGCTGGACGTCGGCGTGGTGCGCCGCGGCGAGGACGGCAAGCTCGGCTACCATGAAATGCTCGGCGAACTGGCCGAAGGCGCGGCCAAACGCGTGCTGCCGCCGGACATTCGCCTCTCTATTCGCCAGGTCGCCTTGCACCGCAACGAGGACGCAGCCGACCTGGCCATCATCGACTCGCCTTGAAGCCCAAGGCGAGTAGTTTTCACCCGTATAAGGATGACGCTTTGAAACGACTCACCATTGCCTTCTTGGGCACCTTGCTCAGCGCCTGCAGCAGCATGGATGCGGCGCCGTCACACAGCCTCGACGGCGAAGTGTTCTACCTGCAGCGCTCGGCACTGCCACCGACCGCTATCCTGAGCGTCACGCTGCAGGACGTATCGCTGGCCGATGCCCCGGCCGTGGTGCTGGCGCGCCAGAGCGGACCGGTCAATGGCCAGGTGCCGCTGGCGTTTCACTTGCCATACGATCCGGCCAAGGTGCAGTCTGGCCATCGATTTGCGGTGAGCGCACGCATCGAAGTGGACGGCAAATTGCTGTTCATCAGCACCGAGCACAATGGGGTCAAGCTCGATGGCAGCGATCCCGTGCCGCTGCGGATTCGTGTCGACGCATTACGCTGACCCTGATCGGCCATTTACAACACGGCTCGCAGGGCGCCTGCGATTCCGTCACTCTGGAAGGATGTTGCCCATGATTCGTCGCACCGCCACCTTTGCCGGCCTCTGCGCTGGCTTGCTCATTTGCGCCAATGCCTTTGCACTGTCGCTGTCCAGTCTGTCCCAGGGCGATGCCAACGGCGGCCTCAAGGATGCCCTCACTCAGGGCGCCCAGGTCGCGGTCAAGGAGCTCGGTGTGCCCGGTGGTTTCAGCAACAACAAGGACGTGCGCATCGGCCTGCCCGGCAAGCTGGGCAAGGTCGCCGACAAGATGAAAATGCTCGGCATGGGCAGTCAGGTCGATTCGCTCGAGGCGAGCATGAACAAGGCCGCGGAAGCCGCAGTGCCTCAGGCCCAGGCGATCCTGGTGGATGCGGTCAAGAACATGAGCGTGACCGATGCCAAGGGCATCCTCACTGGCGGCAAGGACTCGGCCACGCAGTACCTCAACACCAGCAGCCGCGACAAGATCCGCGCCAAGTTCCTGCCCATCGTCAAGCAGGCCACTGACAAAGTCGGCCTGGCGCAGCAATACAACAGCTTCGCCGGCAAGGCGGCCGCGTTGGGCGTGGTCGACTCCAAGGATGCCAATGTCGAAGGTTATGTGACTGAAAAGGCGCTGGATGGGCTGTTCAAGATGATTGCCCAGCAGGAAGAGACGATTCGTCAGAATCCAGCAGCCGCGGCTACGAGCTTGGCCAAGAAAGTCTTTAGCGCCTTGTAAGCAGGCCCGGCCGCGCAGAAGCCCGATCAGGCAACGCAACACTCAGGGCTTGAGCGCCTTCTTCGGATAAATATCGTATCGACTGGATTTCCCCTCCAGCGCATGGCTCGGCTTGGGCCCCTCGATGCACGGCGCCTTGCGTGGCCGCTTGACCACTACCCGGTGGCTGGCCAGCGCCAGGGCCGCGTCGAGCAAGGCCGGGGCGTCCATATCATCGCCTACCAACGGCCTGAACAGGCGCATCTCCTTTTTCACCAAGGCGCTCTTGTCGCGGTGGGGAAACATCGGGTCGAGGTAGATCACCTGCGGCGCTTGCTCTTGCCAGCCGCGCATCAACTCGATGGCGTTACCTGTCAGCAAGCGCATGCGCGCCACGATGGCCCCTACCTCTTCATCGCCGATTGCCCGGCGCAGACCGTCTTCGAGCAGAGCCGCGATGATCGGCTGGCGCTCGATCAAACTCATGGTGCAGCCCAGGCTGGCCAGCACGAACGCGTCCTTGCCCAGCCCCGCCGTCGCATCCAGGACCAGCGGGCGCACGCCCGGTTGAATGCCCACCGCCTTGGCGATCATCTGCCCGCTGCCGCCGCCGAACAACCGCCGATGGGCGACTGCGCCCTCGACGAAATCCACCCGTACCGCACCCGGCGCCTGGGGGCCGAGTTGCTGCAGCTGCAAGCCTTGCTCGGTAGCCTGCAGGGCAAATTCCGGGTCATCCAGTTGCAAGGGCAAGCCCAGGCGTTGTGCCCATTGCTCGGCCTGTAGCTGACAGACGGCACTCAGCGCCTGCACCTGGATTCGGCTCGGGGCCTGGGGTTCTGACATGAATCGCTTACTCGAAAAAAAATTAAAAGATCGGCCACAGCCGCCGATAAGTATTGTGTCCAGGTATCTCGCCGCAGAAACAGGCCCAGAAACCCGACCTCAAAAACCCAAGCCTCGCGGTCCCGACTGCCATGACCCAACTCCAATCCAACGCCATTGGTTATCTGTCGCCCATTAGCGACTTTAACTTGCACAACACCCAGGCACTGGGCGGCGTAAGCCATCTGTGGCAAGACTTCTTTGCCCGGGCGATGGCGGATCAGGGCGGCGAGGATACCGCACTCGCGGCCTACAGCGCAGAACCGGCGTTGAGCAGCGAAGGCGAACCGATCACTGGCAGTCAGATCCTCGAGCAGATCGTCAGCCAGCGCCAGTGCAGCATCCAGGACACCGAAGTACGCCCACCCGAGCCACTGTTCCTGCCGATCGCCGAGTTCGATCTGGACCTCCTGCCCGCAGTCGCCAAGCCGTTCAGCGCCGACGAGATCATCGCTCAGCAAGCTCACCTGGATACCGATATCAGCTGGCGCCGCCCGGTAGTGATGAGCCACGGCCAACCCCTGCCAGAGCCCGGCCCAGCACCTGCGCCACGGCCATTATTCCTGCCGATCGCCGAATTCGAAACCGATCTGCTGCCCGCCGCGCCAGCACCATTCGACGCGACCACGCTGGCCAAACAGCAAAGCGAGCTGGACTTCGATCAGCGCTGGGCCCGCCCGGTGGTTCTGGAAAACCTGCGCATCGCGGCTTGATAGACGCTCCTGCTCCCACAGGGTGCAGACGCACTGTTTCGGGGCGTAAATATCATGACCCGATTTCGCTCTACTCAACAAAACCGCGGCCTCCAGCCAGTTGGCACAACTCTCGCTTATAGCTTGACGTGCAGGAGTCATCACAGGTTCGCGGCACTACAATTTGCAATGGCTGACTAGGGTTCCGGCTCGCTGAACGCGAGTGACTGGTCCGAGAGTCGGCGACCTCCAGTTGAGGTTACACGGCGGGATAAAAGCCCGGGAGACAGCACACCTTCATCGGTGTCGCGAGGCCTCCTGTGCACCCACGATCAACTGGAGATTCACTATGCAAACCTCAAGACCTCGCTTGATGGCGTTTCTCGCCGCTGGCCTCAGCGCCGTGCTCAGCTTCTCTTCCCAAGCCGCCAGCAAAGACCACTTCAACGTGTGCTGGACCATCTACGCCGGCTGGATGCCCTGGGAATACGCAGGCACCCAAGGCATCGTCGACAAGTGGGCGAAAAAATACGGCATCGACATCAAGGTCACTCAGCTCAACGACTATGTCGAGTCAATCAACCAGTACACCGCCGGCCAGTTCGATGGCTGCACCATGACCAACATGGATGCCCTGACCATCCCCGCCGCCGGTGGCGTCGACAGCACCGCGCTGGTGGTCAGTGACTTCTCCAACGGCAACGACGGCATCGTCATCAAGGGCACCGGCAAGACCGTCAAAGACCTCAAGGGCATGAACG
This sequence comes from Pseudomonas baltica, assembly GCF_031880315.1. NCBI lineage: Bacteria > Pseudomonadati > Pseudomonadota > Gammaproteobacteria > Pseudomonadales > Pseudomonadaceae > Pseudomonas > Pseudomonas baltica. Next base: position 2,037,761 of record NZ_CP134771.1, read on the forward strand.
TCAACCTGGTGGAGCTCTCCGTGTCCCACTACCTGCTGGCCCGGGCGTTGGACAGCGTCGACCTGCGTGAAAAAGACCTCAAGGTAGTGAACACCTCCGACGCCGACATCTCTGCCGCCTTCAACACCGATCAGGTCCAGGCCGTGACCACCTGGAACCCGATGCTCGCCGACATCAAGGCCAAGCCCGGTGTGACCGAAGTGTTCGACTCGAGCAAGATCCCCGGCGAGATCATGGACATGATGGTCGTCAACACCCAGACCCTCAAGGACAACCCCGCGCTGGGCAAGGCGCTGACCGGCGCCTGGTTCGAAGTCATGGCGTTGATGAACAGCAAATCCGCAGCCGGTGAAGCCGCCCTGGAACACATGGCCAAGGCCTCGGGTACTGACCTGGCGGGCTTCAAGGCGCAGCTGGCCACCACCGCGCTGTTCTACACCCCGCAACAGACCCTGGATTTTGCCAACAGCGCCGAATTGCCGAAGACCATGGACAAGGTCGCCGGCTTCTCCTTCGACCACGGCCTGCTCGGCGAAGGCGCCAAGGACAGCAGCGCGGTGGGCATGAGCTTCGCCAAGGGCGTAACCCGCGGCGACAAGGCCAACCTCAAGCTGCACTTCGACCCGACCTACGTGCAAATGGCCGCCGACGGCAAGCTGTAACCTGGAGGACGCGCCATGCGCCTGATCAATCGTCATCCCGATCGCCCCAGTCGGCTGTTGCTGGTGATACTGCCGTTCGCCCTGCTGCTGTGCGCGTATTTTTTCGGCTCGGCGCAACGGCTGACGGAAAACCCCAACGACAAACTGCTGCCCAGCGCCGTGCAGATGAGCGATGCGGTGAAACGCATGGCCTTTACCGAGGACAAACGCAGCGGCGGCTACCTGCTCTGGCAGGACACCGCCTCGAGCCTGCAGCGCCTGGCCATCGGCCTGGGCGTCAGCGCCGTGGTGGGCCTGTGCCTGGGCATCGCTGCGGGCACCTTGCCGCTGTTCGGTGCGCCGTTGTCACCCTTGCTAGTAGTGCTGTCGATGGTGCCGCCGCTGGCGATCCTGCCGATTCTGTTCATCGTCTTCGGCCTGGGCGAGTTGTCCAAGGTGATGCTGATCGTCATCGGCATCACCCCCATCCTCGCCCGTGATCTGGAACAGCGCGCGCGGGAAATCCCCGTCGAACTGTTGATCAAGGCGCAGACCCTGGGCGCCTCGACCTGGACGCTCATCCTGCGCGTGGTGCTGCCGCAACTGCTGCCGCGCTTGTTGATCTCGGTGCGGCTGGTGCTGGGTTCGGCGTGGTTGTTCCTGATCGCCGCCGAAGCCATCGCCTCCGAAGACGGCCTGGGCTATCGCATCTTTCTGGTACGCCGCTACCTGGCCATGGACGTGATTTTGCCCTACGTGGTGTGGATCACCTTGCTGGCATGGCTGATGGACCTGGGCCTCAAGCACCTCACCCGCCGAGCCTTCCCCTGGTATGAAGGAGCGCGCGCATGAGCTTCATCCAGGTACGCAACGTGTGGCAACAGTACGGCGACCACGTGGTGCTCGAAGGCTTGAACCTGAGCATCGCCGAAGGCGAGTTCTGCACCCTGGTGGGCACATCCGGCTGTGGCAAATCCACCTTCCTGCGCTTGCTGCTGGGCCAGGAACGGGTCAGCCGCGGCGAGATTCTGCTCGATGGCCAGCCCCTGGCCGGCGAACCGGATGCCAGCCGCGGCGTGGTGTTCCAGCGCTACTCGGTGTTCCCGCATTTGACGGTGCTGGACAACGTCGCCCTCGGCCTGGAACTGCCCCACGCGCCGTTGTCAGGGCGCTTGTTCGGCCACCGCAAACGCCTGGCGCGCGAGCAGGCCGAAGCGCTGCTGATCAAGGTCGGCCTTGGCCACGCCTTGGGCAAGTACCCGGCGCAGCTGTCCGGCGGCATGCAGCAACGCTTGGCCATTGCCCAGGCGCTGATCATGAAACCCCGCGTGCTGCTGCTCGACGAGCCGTTCGGCGCCCTTGACCCCGGCATCCGCAAGGACATGCACGCCCTGCTGCTGGAGCTGTGGCGCGAAACCCGACTCACCGTGTTCATGGTCACCCACGACCTCAGCGAAGGGTTCAGCCTCGGCACCCGCCTGATGGTCTTCGACAAGGTCCGCGTCGACCCACACGCGCCCATGGCCTATGGCGCACGCATCACCTACGACCTGCCCCTGAACGCCGATCGGCGTGCCAATCGCACTGCCGAAGAGACCCTGCCCGCCGCGCTGCTGGGCAGTCTGCAACCGATTCGAGGAACCCTCATATGACCACTCTCCACTACCCCGTTATCGCCGAAGAAGCCCTGCCCGGCGGTGGCCATCGCTCCTTTGTACTCAAGCGCGGCCAGCTGCTGCGGCTCACTGATCTGGAAGGCGGCGCCAACGTCAGCCTGATGCTGCTCAACGCCCGGGAAAAAACCGAACGACTGAACCTGCCCGACAGCCTCAAATGCCAGCACACCGCCAAGCTCACCCAAGGCCACTGCCTGTACTCGGACATGGGCAACGTGCTGGCGGCCATTACCAAAGACACCTGCGGCTGGAGCGACAGCCTCGGCGGCATCCTCAGTGCCAGCGAAGCACTGGAGAAATACGGCCAGGGTCGCTATCAGGAACTGCGCAACGGCTACCACCGCAATGGCGTCGACAACCTGCTGATCGAACTGGGCAAATGGGGCCTGGGCCTGGCCGACCTGCTGATGACCCTCAATCTGTTCAGCCGCGTCGATGTCGACCGCGACGCCCAACTGCACTTCGTCCCGGGCAATTCCAAAGCCGGTGACTGCATCGAGCTGTACGCGCCGATGGACACCCTGGTGCTGCTGACCGCGCTGCAACACCCGATGGACCCGAACCCGGTCTATGCCCCCAAGCCGCTGACCCTGACCTGGATGAACGCCGACGCCAGCGTCGCCGAGGGCTGCCGTACCTCGCGCCCCGAGAACGAGCGCGGCTTCATCAACACCGATCGGCTGTTTGCCTGAACCGAGCTGAGGACTGCGACCATGACACTTTCGACCCTGCACCCGGAAACCGCCGTTGCCCGCTACATCATTGGCGCCGGCGAGCCCTTCATGACAGAGATAAAGGCCGGGCAGACCCTGCGCCTGCTCGACCTCGAAGGCAACCAGGCGGTGGACACGCTGTTCTACAGCGCCGCCGACCCCAGCGAGCGCTACGACGTGCAACGCACCTTGCGCCGCCAAGGCCGGGTGTACCTGAGCACCGGCAGCGTGCTGTATTCCAACCTCGGCCGGCCGTTGCTGACTATCGTCGATGACACCTGCGGGCGCCACGACACCCTTGGCGGCGCTTGTTCGCAAGAGAGCAACACCGTGCGCTACGCCTTGGACAAACGCCACATGCACAGCTGCCGCGACAACTTTCTCCACGCTTGCCAGCACGACGGCCGTTTGGGCAAGCAGGACATCAGCCCCAACATCAATTTTTTCATGAACGTGCCGGTGACCGCCGAGGGTGGCCTGACGTTCGAGGACGGCATCTCCGCGCCGGGCAAATACGTGGAGCTGCGCGCCGAGATGGACGTGATCGTGCTGATCTCCAACTGCCCGCAATTGAACAACCCGTGCAACGGCTATAACCCGACGGCCGCTGAGGTGCTGATCTGGGATTGAGGGGATCTTGCTCGCAAAGAGGCCGGTGCGACCGCCGCAAAATGTAATGGATGCACACCCGCCCCAAGGACGACCCTGGGGCCTATCGAAAACAGCGGGACGGCCCGCTTCCCACTTGAGGCCCGCATCGAGGTCTCCAGGGGTCATGCCATGTTCGACACACTGCTGATTGCCAACCGCGGCGCCATTGCCTGCCGTATTTTGCGCACCCTGCGCGACCTCAAGGTCCGGGGCGTGGCGGTCTATTCCGAAGCCGACCTGGCCAGCCGCCACTTGCTCGAGGCCGACGAAGCCCAAAGCCTGGGCGAAGGCGCCGCGGCCAACACCTACCTGCGCGTCGACAAGCTCCTCGCCATCGCCAAGGCCAGCGGCGCGCAAGCCATTCATCCCGGCTATGGATTCCTGTCCGAGAATGCCGCCTTCGCCGAAGCCTGCGAAGCAGCCGACATCGCCTTCGTCGGCCCAACACCCGAGCAACTGCGCCTGTTCGGCCTCAAGCACACCGCCCGCGCGCTGGCCCGCGAGCACGGCGTGCCACTGCTTGAAGGCACCGACCTGCTCGATAGCCTTGACGACGCCCTGCTGGCCGCCACCCAGGTCGGCTACCCGATCATGCTCAAGAGCACTGCCGGTGGTGGCGGCATCGGCATGCGCGTGTGCCGTTCGGCCGCCGAGCTGAGTGAGGCCTTCGAGACCGTCAAGCGCCTGGGCCAGAACAACTTCAGCGACGCCGGCGTATTCATCGAAAAATACATCGAGCGCGCCCGCCATCTGGAAGTCCAGGTGTTCGGCGACGGCGCCGGCGAGGTGCTGGCCCTTGGCGTTCGCGATTGCTCGGTGCAACGGCGCAACCAGAAGGTGCTGGAGGAAACCCCTGCGCCCAACCTGCCGGACGGCATGGCTGAAGCGCTGTGCAACGCCGCGGTGCAACTGGCCAAGGCGGTCAATTACCGCAGCGCTGGCACCGTCGAATTTGTTTTCGACAGTGACGATCAGCGGTTCTACTTTCTGGAAGTAAACACCCGCCTGCAGGTCGAGCACGGTGTGACCGAGCAAGTCTGGGGTGTCGACCTGGTGCGCTGGATGGTGCAACTGGCCGCCGGTGATCTGCCGCCACTGAGCGAGCTAAGCGCTGCGTTGCAACCCCGTGGCCACGCGATCCAGGCGCGCTTGTATGCCGAGGACCCAGGCAAGGATTTCCAACCGAGTCCGGGCTTGCTGACGCAGGTCGACTTCCCGCCAGCCGATGGCCAGCGCCTGCGCATCGATACCTGGGTGGATGCCGGCTGCGAGATCCCGCCGTACTTCGATCCGATGATCGCCAAGCTGATCGCCTGGGCACCAAATCGTGAACAAGCCCGCCTGCAACTGCATCAAGCACTGGGCGACAGCCACCTGTATGGCGTTGAAAGCAACCGCGATTACCTGCGCCAGATCCTGCTGGATACACCCTTTGCCAGCGGCCAGCCTTGGACACGCTGCCTGGAGCAGTTGGTGTACCGCGCAGACACCTTCGAGGTACTCAGCGGTGGTACCCAGACCACCGTGCAGGACTACCCCGGGCGCCTCGGCTACTGGGCGGTGGGCGTGCCACCCTCCGGGCCGATGGACAGCCGGGCGCTGCGCCTGGGCAACCACTTGCTAGGCAACTCGGCCGACTGCGCGGGCCTGGAAATCACCATGAACGGCCCGCTGCTGCGCTTCAACGGAGCAGCGGTGGTGGCGGTAACCGGCAGCGATATCGCCGTGACCCTGGACGGCGTGGCGCAACCCCTCAACACCGCGTTGTCGATTCCAGCCGGCGCGACCCTGAGCCTCGGCGCGGTGCGTGGCCATGGTGCGCGGGCCTACCTGTGCGTACGTGGTGGTATTCAGGTGCCTGACTATCTGGGCAGCAAAAGCACCTTCACCCTTGGCCAGTTCGGCGGCCATGGCGGCCGTGCCCTGCGGGCGGGTGATGTACTGCATCTTGCAGCGCTAGTGGATGCATCTGCCGGCGCGGCCATCCCGGCCCAGGCGCTGGCGCCGTTGGGCGAACTGCGCACCCTTCGGGTGATCTACGGCCCCCACGGTGCGCCGGAATACTTCACCGCAGGCTATATCGAGCAGTTTTTCGCCACGGCCTGGGAGGTGCATTTCAATTCCAGCCGTACCGGTGTGCGCTTGATCGGGCCCAAGCCTGAATGGGCCCGCAGCGATGGCGGCGAGGCGGGGCTGCACCCGTCGAACATCCATGACAATCCCTATGCCATAGGCGCGGTGGATTTTACCGGCGACATGCCGGTGATCCTCGGTCCGGACGGACCGAGCCTGGGCGGCTTCGTGTGCCCGGTGACGGTGATCGAGGCGGATCTGTGGCAGTTAGGGCAGTTGAAGGCTGGGGACAAGATCGAGTTCGTGCCGGTAGATGTGCCGACGGCACGGGCACTCAATGCCGAGCTGATTGCCAGGTTGACGCTAAAAACTTCGCAGGCAGGCCTTGCTCCCACAGGGATAACCGCTGACCACGCAGATCCCCTGTGGGAGCAAGCTGCACGTTCGGCGCCGAAGAACCCCTCGGCCACACCCCATGACTTGATCTCCCCCATCGTCCTCGACCTCGGCGCCAACGACACACGCCTGGTCGCACGCCTGGCCGGCGACACCCACCTGCTGCTGGAGATCGGCGCCGCCGAGCTCGACCTGGTGCTGCGTTTCCGTGGCCACGCCCTGATGCAGGCACTGGAGGCCAAGGCCCTGGCCGGGGTCATCGATCTCACTCCCGGCATCCGCTCCCTGCAGATCCATTACCAGCCCGAACAACTGCCGCTCGCGCAGTTGCTGGAACTGATCGCCGGCGAGTGGGACGCCGTCTGCGCCGCCCGCGACCTGCAAGTGCCCTCACGTATCGTCCATCTGCCGCTGTCCTGGGACGACCCGGCTTGCCAGTTGGCCATCGACAAATACATGACCACCGTGCGCAAGGACGCACCCTGGTGCCCGAGCAATCTGGAATTCATCCGCCGCATCAACGACCTGCCCGACCTGGACCACGTCCAGCGCACCGTGTTCGACGCCAGCTACCTGGTGATGGGCCTGGGCGACGTCTACCTCGGTGCCCCGGTGGCCACCCCGCTGGACCCGCGCCATCGGCTGGTGACCACCAAGTACAACCCGGCACGCACCTGGACCGCCGAAAACTCCGTGGGTATCGGCGGCGCCTACCTGTGCGTGTACGGCATGGAAGGCCCCGGTGGCTACCAGTTCGTCGGGCGCACGCTGCAGATGTGGAACCGCTATCGGGACGTCGACGCCTTCGAAGGCAAACCGTGGCTGCTGCGCTTCTTCGACCAGATTCGCTTCTACCCGGTGAGCGCCGATGAACTGCTGCGGATTCGCCGCGACTTCCCGCTCGGGCGCTTCGACCTGAACATCGAACACAGCCAGCTCAATCTGGCCGACTACCAGGGCTTTCTTGAACGCAACGCCGACAGCATCGGCGCCTTTCGCGCGCATCAGCAGCAGGCCTTCAATGCCGAACGCGAGCGTTGGATCGCCAGTGGCCAGGCGCATTTCGACAGCACCGAAGCGCTGGCACAAATCACTGAGGAGTCGCCGTTGGAGGCTGGCCAACTGAGTGTCGACAGCCCGATCGCCGGCAACCTCTGGCAGGTGCAGGTGACCATTGGCGAGCGCGTCGAGGCGGGCGCGCCGTTGGTGGTGCTGGAGTCGATGAAAATGGAAATCCCGGTGCTGGCGCCCTGCGCTGGCGTGGTGCGGGACATCCGCGTGCAGCCCGGCTCGGCGATCCGTGCAGGGCAACGGGTGGTGGTGCTGGAGACAGACTGATCCCTGAGGAAGCGGGCTGCGCCCGCGAAGAGGTTAGCTGCAACGACACACTGTTGGCTGATCGCTGAATTGACTGGCCACTTCGCGGGCAAGCCATGCTTCCACAGGCGTACGACTGTGGAACTGCTTGCACTGCAGGAGCAAAAGCTTGCTCGCGAAGAGGTCCGCAAGATCGCCACCCCCATTTCGTATCAGGAGCATTGTTCATGACCATCCCCAACCTGCAACTCGACACCCTGCGCGCCGCCTACCGCGCCGGCACCCACAGCCCGCGTCAGCTCATCCTGCAACTGCGGGAAAAAGCCGCCGCCCTGAATCCCGAATACCACCTGTTCATCCACCTGCTCAGCGAAGCCGAGCTCGAACCCTACCTCGCCGCCCTTGAAAACCGCCGCCTCGACGATCTGCCACTCTACGGCATCCCCTTCGCCCTCAAGGACAACATCGACCTGGCGGGCATCCCCACCACGGCGGCCTGCCCGGCGTTCGCCTTCACCCCGCAGCGCTCGGCGACCATCGTCGAGCAGCTGATCGGCCTCGGCGCCATTCCGCTGGGCAAGACCAACCTCGACCAATTCGCCACCGGCCTCAACGGCACCCGCTCGCCCTACGGCGCCTGCATCAACAGCGTGCTCAAGGACTACCCCAGCGGCGGCTCCAGCGCGGGTTCGCCCCTGGCGGTGGCGCTGGGCGTCGCCAGTTTCGCTCTGGGCACCGATACCGCGGGCTCGGGCCGCGTGCCGGCAGCGCTCAACAACCTGGTCGGGCTCAAGGCCACCAAGGGCCTGATCTCCACAGCAGGCGTGCTGCCGGCGTGCCGCACGCTCGATTGCGTGACCACCTTCACCGCCACTTGCAGCGAGGCCAGCCAACTGCTCGCCCTGACCGGCGGCCTCGACCCGCGTGACGAGTACAGCCGCGCCAACCCGCTGTGGAACGATGCGTCGGCGTTCGGCAGCGTGCGCCCGTTCCACTTCGGTGTGCCCACCCAGCTGGAGTTTTTCGGCTGCGCTGAAGGCCCGGCCTTGTTCGCCGATGCCGTGGCGCGCTTGCAGGCATTGGGTGGCCAGCCAGTGCCGTTCGACCTGGCGCCCTTCCTCGAAGTGGCCCGTCTGCTTTACGAAGGCCCTTGGGTGGCAGAACGCTACAGCGTGGTCGGCGAGCTGATCGAAACCCAGCCCGCAGCGGTGTTGCCGGTGATCCGCGACGTACTTGCCAAAGCGCCTGGCGTGACCGGCGTGCAGACCTTCCGAGCGCAGTACCGCCTGCAGGTGCTCAAAGCCCAATGTGATCAGATCCTCGCCGGGCTGGACTGCATGCTCACCCCCACCATCGGCCGCCCCGTGACCCTCGCCGAACTGACCGAAGAACCGGTGCTGCGCAACTCCGAGCTGGGTTACTACACCAACTTCATGAACCTGCTCGATTATGCCGCCGTCGCGGTGCCGACCGGCTTCATGGCCAACGGGTTGCCGTGGGGCGTGACCTTGTTCGGCCGCGCCTTTACCGATCAATACTTGCTCAGCGTGGCCAGCGCCTTGCACGGTGGCGAACAGGCGCCGAGCACTGCGGCGCGCAACGACAAAGCACGGTTAGTGGTGTGCGGCGCGCATCTGGACGGCCTGGCCCTCAACTGGCAGCTCAAGCGGCGCGGCGCGCGGCTGCTGGAAACCACCCAGAGCTCGGCGGATTACCGTTTGTACGCACTGGCTGGCGGCCCACCGTTGCGCCCCGGCATGCTGCGCGTCGCCGAAGGGGGCGTGGCCATCGAGGTGGAAGTCTGGGAGTTGCCGAGCAGCGAATTGGGTTCGTTCCTCACCGGGATACCCGCGCCATTGGGGCTGGGCAAAGTGCAGCTTGCCGATGGCCGCTGGGAGAGTGGGTTCATCTGCGAGCCTTATGGCCTGGACGGCGCTGAAGACATCAGCCACCTGGGTGGCTGGCGCGCGTGGCTGGCCAGCCGGTGAGCATCTGCAGGCTATAACGGCCCCTTCGCGGACTAAGACTGCTTGCACAGGTGCAGGCCACGTATCGGCTTGCGGTGGTGGGAGGGTCCAGGGTTCTGGGCAAGCTGCATCTGCCTTTTCGCGGGCAAGCCTTGCTCAGGTGTGACTCAGATTCGGCCAGCTGTGGGCGCATAGCTGGCTCGCGAAGAGGCCGGTACAGGGTGCACAAAACCTGACCCATCTGAGTGATAATGCCCCTCTACCCCATCAGCCGGCCATCATGCGCGATCACACCCTCTGCCCCGCCTGCGGCGCCAGCAACGCTTGCACCCTGGCCAATCCCGCCACTGCCGACCAGCCCTGCTGGTGCTTCACCGTGAACATCGATCCCGCCATCCTCGAAGCCCTGCCCACCGAGCTGCGCAATCAAGCCTGCCTGTGCCCACGCTGCGCCCAGGTCGATGCACAGCTCAAGGCCGACGCCGGGATAATCCGCTAACATAGCCACCCCTCCTCCTGCTGTTTTGCCCCTATGCGCGTCGACCGTTTCCTCAGCAACCTGCCCCGCTTCAACCGCCAGCAAGTGCGCCTGCTGCTGGTCCAGGGTCGTGTGCAGATCGATAGCCAACCGGCGCGAGACGGCCATCACCCGGTCAACGAATTCAGCCAGGTGGTGGTCGATGGCGAGGTGCTGCAAGCCGGCCGCCCGCCACGCTACTTCATGCTGCACAAACCCATGGGCTACGTCAGCGCCACCAGCGATCCCCAGCACCCCACCGTGCTCGACCTGCTCGACGAGCCGGACAAACACCGGCTGCACATTGCCGGGCGCCTGGACTTCAATACCTCCGGCCTGCTGCTCATCACCGACGATGGCCAGTGGTCGCGGCGTCTGACCCAGCCCGGCAGCAAAATGCCCAAGGTCTATCATGTGCAAACCGAGCAGCCGATCGGCGCGCATTACGCCGAGACCTTCGCCAACGGCATCTACTTTGCCTTCGAAGACCTCACCACCCTACCCGCGCAACTTACCTTGCTCGACAGCCACAGCGCCCACCTGACACTGATCGAAGGCCGCTACCATCAGGTCAAACGCATGTTCGGTTTTTTCCAGAACAAAGTGCTGCGTTTGCACCGCGAGCGCATCGGCGAAATCGTCCTCGACCCAGCCTTGGCAGCGGGCCAGTACCGGCCCCTGACCGCTGAAGAGATTCAGCCAATCTGACCCGCCGACCGCTCAGCCGAAAAGGCTCGAACAGGGTCTCGACGGTACTTGCAGGTTCCGGGTTTCACTGCTTGAATCCAAGAGCCGGTCCTGACGTGACCCGGTAGTCGCTTGCATTGTCTCAACGAAATTTTTGCCGTCCATCGCCGCCTCGAAGCGCGCGAGCACGGCATGCCCGCCTATAACAACAGCCGTCGACCATCCCTCGGATCGACCAGGGCCCCCTTCCAGGCGTATGCCTACCTGTCATAAACAACGCGCACGCTGGTTGCGCGAATACTCGTTCTTGTTTGCCAGGAGTCGACGACATGAGGCCAGAAATCGCTGTGCTGGATTTACAGGGTCAGTATCGGGTTTACACGGAGTTCTATCGCGCAGAGGCCGCCACCAAGACGATCATCCTGGTGAACGGCTCATTGGCCACGACCGCTTCCTTCGCCCAGACCGTTCGTAATCTTCATCCCCAATTCAACGTCGTACTCTTCGACCAGCCCTACGCGGGCAAGTCCAAACCGCACAACGCCAACGAGCGCTCGCTGACCAAAGAGGAAGAAGGCCACATCCTGCTCGAGCTCATCGACCACTTCGCCGCCGAGCAAGTCATGTCCTTCAGCTGGGGTGGCGCCTGCGCCCTGATCGCCCTGTCGCAGCGGCCTCGCACCCTGGAGCGTGCGGTCATCAGCTCGTTCTCGCCGATCATCAACGTGCACATGAACGACTACCTGACCCGCGGCATCGAGTATCTCGGCGCCTGCGAGCGCTACAAGGTCGGCGAGCTGATCAACGACACCATCGGCAAGCACCTGCCCTCATTATTCAAGCGCTTCAACTACAAACACGTCAGCACCCTGGCTGAGCACGAATACGCGCAGATGCACTTTCACGTCAGCGAGGTGCTGCAAAGCAACCTCGGTGGCGCACTCGAAGCCGCGACCAACATCAACGTGCCGGTGCTGTTCATGAACGGCGAATGGGACGAATACACCACCCCGCTCGACGCCCGCCTGTTCGGCAAACACATCCCGCAGAGCCATTTCGTGACCATTCAAAGCGCCGGCCACTTCCTCGACATGGAACACAAAGCCGCCTGCCGCGACAGCCGCCAGGCACTGATCGACTTCCTGAGCGCCACCCCCGCCGAGAAACGCGTGCGTTTTCATCCACGCCCAGCGCAGGATCAACATGCCATTGCCATTTGACCGTCGAACGCGCCTGTAGCGCTGCTGCCTTGTGTGAGAAGCAGTGCTACAGGGGTGATCTGACTGATTGCGCAGTAAAAGCTTCAAATCGGGGAAGAGTTCTGGTACAAAGTCAGCCGCAATGAGCGGGTGTCGTAACAGACAGTGCGCCAGCTTCCCAAGTCGACTCGGGATACGTGCTGAGCCACCGCATTTTGTAGGCAGTAATTGCGGGTATAGTTTAGTGGCAAAACGAAAGCTTCCCAAGCTTTAGTTGAGGGTTCTTATTGGACACCCCTCTTTGGTGCACGGTTAAGGCAAGAAATGCGGGTATAGTTGAATGGTACAACTATAGCTTCCCAAGCTATCGGTGAGGGTTCGATTCCCTCTACCCGCTCCACCTTACAGCCAATGATTCCGGGCATCCCAGACAAATTTGCCCTAGCGCCTAAGCCCGTCAAGACCTTCTCACATCCCCACCACCAGATCTCCCGGAAGCCCCAAAAATTTGGTGCACCGTCGGCCCCCTCTACACGGCGTCTCTTCCGACCCGCGCTTCCATTTCGATCATCCAATAAATCCGTAAAGACTCACTCTGCACACATGCCAGCAGAGCGTGAACGGTGCACACCCACCCATCCTGAAAAACCAGATCATGCAGAGGGAGTGAACGGACTGGCCTTTTCGCTCCCCACCCAACCCACCTGACGGCATCAGAAACCTAAAACATCGACCGAAGCCCAAGCTGAGCTTCAGACGTCCGCTGCTCGACTTGCTGCCTTCTCGCGCTCGCGCTGGCGGAACCGCTTCACAAAGCTGCTATCGATCAGCTCTTGGACTTCTAATTCAAGTGCACAGTTGACCAGAGATGCCATCGCGCTATCGGACAGTGAAAAGTTATTCGGAATACTTCCGTGCCGCCTCACTCGGTTCATAGCAAGATTGGCCTCAAAAGCTTTCAAGAAGTCCGCAAGTCCAGGACGACGACCTTCAGTTGCTGCAAGCGCGATTAAGTCGTTAGCAACTGTAACCGCCTTACCTGCATCGGCACCAACTGCAGACACGAACTCGCCAATTGAAGGCCAGTACTTCAGATCATACTTGTAGGTCAGCTTATCCAACTCTTTCTTAATGCGGGACTCAAACAGACCATTGCCTCGACCAGCGTCGAGCACAACGTCAACAACATGGTAATAAGTATCACTTCTAAAACTCGACTTCTCCTGAACTTCGGTACGATGCGAAATCAAATCGCCTAACAATTTTGAAGCATCTGCAATCCGAACATTCAGATCAGTTAAAACCTCTCTCGCTTCACGGGCCTCTTTTATCCGCTCAGGGTTCCAGGAATGCACCGTGTTATTGAGTACATCGAAGAATGAGGTCAGCGCGTTGGGATTATCGGCCAATGACCCGTATAGCTCAACGTAGGCGTCCGAAAGCTCATGAGTGCGAGTTAGAAGCCGCAGGATTCGCTCATTGATGGTAGGCAAAATCTCATTCTCCACGTTATACCGATAGTCCTCGCGAAGAACGCCCTCACACGACTCGATTGCAACAGCGCGGTTTTTGACATTCATTCTGTTTACCTGAAGTATGGAATGAGTAAAGGATAAGGTCTCAAACACTCTGAGTCGGTACCTATCTGAGAAAAATTTCGCAGTCCACAGGTACTCACTCCGAGCAACCCTCATAGACCGCCGCTGCATCAACACCTCGGCAGGCACAGATAGACTTGTGTCCAAATAATCCCGCGATAACTTATCGCCTACCCACCCCACAAAGCACAGTGATTCTTTACAGTAAAGTAAAGTAAAGTAAAGTGGATCAGGCAAAACATGGGTGGCGGATCGCATCTCTTTCAGTAACACTTAACCTACTCTGCTACAGGTAAACAAAATGAACGTGGCCACCCCCTCTCCCGTCGACGACCTGCTCAACCCTAGCGAGACCGCGTCACGCCCGGTCAGGATTCTTGCAGCAGCAGGGAGGATGTTTATCGAGCATGGCTACGAGGGCGCGAGCATGGAAGAGATCGCCAAAGCGGCAGCGGTCACCCGCCAGACCCTCTATAACCGCTACCCCGACGGCAAAGAATCGCTATTCGTCGCGGTGGCGGAACGCATGTGGAAGGCGTTTCCAATCATGAACGTCGCCAACGATGAGTCGGCATTGGCTGACCCCAGAAACGGACTCCGACAGATCGCCATTGAGTTTGCGGGCTTTTGGTCTGGGCCAATGGCCGCTGATTTCCTACGCATGGTGATCCGGGAAGGTCGGCGCTTCCCACTGCTGGCCAGCCGCTTCGATGAAGTCATACAGGAGCCCGCCATGACCGTTGTAAGCGACTATCTCGGTGGACTGGCGCTGCGGGGTACCCTGGCAGTTCAAGAGCCTGAGATCGCTGCTCGCGACTTCATGGGCATGATTGACGGTCGAGTCCTGTGGACTCAGGTCAGAGGCAACAGCGAACCCCTCGCTCGCGATGAAATCGAACAGATAGTAGACCGTACTGTGGACATTTTTTTACGTTCGCTCAGGCACTGAGAGGCGCTTCCACCCTCTCGTGCAAGGTAGAACCCCGTGCTCTAGGACTACCAAAATCCCTAAAGCCCCTGATACCCCCTCAGCCCCTTACGCCTAACTGCGCCGACAATGCAGGAGGCACAAACGCTGAAAGCCAGACGCCAAGCCAAGTGCCCCAACAAGCACCTCGGGGCAGGCTAGTAGCACATTCCGCGACGGCCCCAGAGGCCTCTAAAGCAGGCTCACCCCTTCGGCGGGTACGGATCGTTACCGTATGAATCACGATCCCGAATCTTGCCATCCTTGCCGTGTATCAGCACTTCGCTTTTTTGGTTCTGCGCGATCCCCCGAGCCGCATCAGCAGCCTCTTGCTGAGTTCGATGATGAGATGTGTCCTTGGAATTGCCCTCCCCTCGGACTGCCCACCCATCATCACGCTTCACAACGTGTTGGTTTTTGCCTTTACCTGCCATGTGACACCTCGCTGAATAAGGTTACTTAAAATCTAGCAGCGCGGCGCCAAAACACAATATGTAGTGACAAAAAAATACAACCAACACGCTATGTAGTGAATTCGGAGGCAGCGCACCCAATTGAACCAACCAGCTTGGCGAAGGCGGAGACCCGTCGGAAGATCAGAAGTCAGCATTTTCGAATTGCTTTCGCGAATCTTCAGACAAGCGCTCATCATCCGTTTCGTACTTCACCTTGCTGATTGAGTGATAGACGAGGCTGTCGCTCACATATTCGATGCAAGGCCCATCAGACTGCTTCGAGCCCAAGATCATATAGCCGTTCCGGATACGCCCCACGGTGGATGTCGCCGCACACGCTACGTGGGAAAACAGCACGATATTGCTACCTGCGCTTTCCTGTACCGACTTGAAAATCACACCATCAATACGGGGCTTGCAGTGAGTAGCACGGTACTCGGCGATGACCTGCGTAGTCAGGTAATCCCGTTCTGATCCAGGCAGCACGGGCACAGTGATCTCATCGTGCAGGTACTTCAGGAAATCCCGCCGCCCTGCCTTAGAGTTGTATTTGGAGTCAAAGAAACTTGGCGCAAGCCCAAGATCTGCGTTCTCGAAACGCCCGAAATCCAATACCTTGACCGTCCTGGTCAACCTGAACCTACCGCTCACAACCTTGCTACCCACCGGAGCCTGCAGACGAGTTCAACCAGAGCCATCCGTTAGCGCTGACGGCTCAAGTGCAGGAGCGACGGAGTACCCGCCCGAAGCGTATCTGATTGATCGCCGTTATTTTTCAGCGAAGAACGGATTATCCAGGCCCAAGAAATCAGCCATCCAAGCCTTTTCCTCTGCACTTGGCTCATAGGAATATGCCGTTTTACCCTCCACTTGTTCTTCCAGTTCGCGCCAATACCTCGGATGACCAACTGCATCCAGAAAAACAAGCTCGCAGGACACATAGCACATCCAGATTCCCGAGGTCAGGAACTGAATGTTTAACTGCAGCGACTCCTCAGAGCCTGTGTACTCACGAATGGGAGTCAGTTGCTTATGCAAAGAGCCGATGTGAGTGAACTCTCGACTCAGCAAACCATACATTTGGCCAAAAGGAGGAAAGACACGCTTTGCGCTGGAGATTGCACGCGTGGAATCAAACTTGTGCTCTCGATGTTTTTCAAGATCATCCGAAAACTGCATGAGGTGAAGTGCCACTGCCATGGACTCGATGGCCGAGCGGACGACCGGCCCGGGCTGCAGAACGAACCCGCCGCGAAGCATGTAGGTTGCGGCAACCATTGAGTTCAGTGAGTTATAAAGCAGCTCGGCACAAGCCATTCGAAGATCATCTTCTTCGCGCTCCGCTTTTATTAAGCCGGATGCCAAGATTGCCGAGCAGTGGGCAAACAGCGCGCTCATTTTTTCAAGATCAGCACTGTGCAGCGCATCGAAGCTTTGAGCGATTTTTTCCGCGTCACGACTGATCTGATTGATGAGCATTGTTTTTCGAAATTCAAGTACACGTTGAGTGACAGGGTCGAAAACCAATGCGCACGTGTCCGGGTGTTTCTCCTTCATATGCCAGTCCTTTTGCAAACAAATTCCCACCAGTGGTATCAGTATGCTTTGACTCACTCCCCCCATGAAAGAGGGCTGGATGAAACGACGAATGGCTGCGCCCAACACGCTGCTCAAACGCAGCTCGCCAGCCGAACGAGCGGTACAAGCGCTTTTCCCTGAGCGCCTATAGTCCAAACCACTGTCGCACCTCACAGCCCGCGTCGCCATGGTGGTGCGAATTGTGCCTCCGAAAGCAGGCATCCTCCAGGGCGCTACCCCTGACTTCTCATGCCCCCAGACACAGGGTTGAACGCGTGCTTTCATAGCTCGCATTTTTTGAATAAATTGGCGGACTACCTTGGTCGTCAGCCAGGAGCATGGCCAACAAAGCCGATCTGCTCAACCTTCCAACTTGTTGACGGTAGCGCCTTACTTTCGCTTGCCGATGACGCCTCCAGTTTTCGAATCAATCGGGTCACTTCTACATGGCAGTTAAGCTTGAATTTGTAACCACCGATCCAGACGAGATCGAGCTGGCCCATCGTTACTGGGCTATGAGCGAGGGAGGAGAATTCCTAGAGGTCTTGAAGGATCTACTCCCGTTTCGAGAGCTCAAGCAACCTGCGCAGCTGAAGAAGTACGTGGGTCAGTTCTGCATTGCTTACGATCTCAACCACATGTGCAGCTGCGGCGAGCCCATCCGCGCAAGCGGGCGAACAGCGTTGAGGAAATTTCCCGGTCAATCCAACCGTGCCTGTGATCAATGCCAGCGTACTCAACGAGAAGAACAGGAAGCGAAAGAAGCAGCGGAGAAGGCAGAAATCGAGGCCAAGCTTGCTTCCCATCGCGACTGGATGACGCGCAAGACCATTGACTACGACGCTCTACCGGACGACGCAGTGCTGGTGTTGCGCGCGTTGTACGCTTCGGTGGGGCCTCGCCTATGGGCTGGCCGCTTCAAACATGACCACTGCCGTGACCTGTCACCGTACGCTGGCAATGACTTCGTAGACCGGCTGTATAACCAAAGCCATCTGGGCGACGATCCAGAAGGGGCGTGGCGTGGCACGTACTATTTAAGGGACGGAAAGCTCTGCATCCGATTGGAATATGCCCACCTCTTTCTCCCACCGGATGAGAATTTTGGAAGTGGGGAAGAGGCGTTCAGCCTCTTGCGTAACCGGGTTTTCGCTGACGGCGAAGCGCTGAGCAAGCTATGGCTGGATTACGCCTGTGATGATGTTACCTGGTACTTGATTGACCAGTGCGATCTGCACAACCAAGAAATTTACCCTGAGGAATTCGTCAAAATCCAAGACGTGATCCGCGATGGGTTGAACACCTACAGCGTTGCGCAGATGTGGTTCATCATGTGGAAGGTAACCAGAGATGCTGCGGCATTGTCCCGGCGCAGCTACTACAGCCAGCAAAGCGCAACGGCGACGATCCGCACCAAAATCCGCAAGCAATTGGAGCTAGCCGACGAGAAGGGTGAAGCGCGAGCCTGGAACAGATCCAGTACGCATATCGCTGGCACACTGGGCAAGATGTTCAACGATCTGTTCGCTATCGACGAGCACTCAAGCGGCGCAGCCGTTCTTGCCATGTTTGAGCGATTGTCTAAGTCGAAGGAGCCTGCGAACGAACTCGATGAGCTAGCAACGGCCTTCATGCGAGACACCGTCGACTCTAACAACTCGCTGGCCGCTCTTGAAGCGTTCGCCGAGATGGTCAGGACAGGCCTGACGACGGAAGACGCATTGATCGAGACGATTCAGCGCAACTCTCATCTCTTCACGCCCTAACCAAGCATGAAGCGGTCGTGCATCGAACGCTTGAACCTCAACTAATATGCATGCTGAAGCGCTGATGATCGCCGCTTCAGCGGCAGATCTCAACGACTGCCCAACCATCCCTTGGCCGCAATACCATTGGGTTGATCAGCTTTCCAGGCGGTGTTAACGTGAGCCATCCGATTTATCTGGATCGGGCGGTCGGCCTGCAAAGCCTTTGCGCACCAGATGCTTCTCCTCTTTCTTCGCACGCATTTCGACAATAGTCAGCGGGCAGCCGACACCGCGACGTATTGGAGATTTGCCATGCGCGTCCCGATCTATCCGAACGATCTTCTTCCTAAAGCTGCCTTCAAGAGGATCGCAAAAAGCATCCAGAAGAAATGGCCAGGCCGTTCCCCCATCCCCCTATCACTTGCTTTTGATGCGTTATCGAGAGGACTAGGATATGCCAACTACCATCAAGCCAGGAGCGTATCCCTCACTTGTTCGTTAGATGCGCGCACGCCTTCCAGGGGAGCTGTAATCGCAGGAGTGGCAGTTGAGTTGTCCTCGCTTCTTCAAGCATCCAATGACAGCTCTGTGACGTCCGACGCATTGGTAGCCTTCATTGCAGCTCTCCCTCTGGAAACCTTATCAACGTTCAAAATGGCAGCCCCCCTCTCAGCTCCGTTGCTACGAGACCATACCTCACGTCCCACCGGTTCGATTCCTCACGTCAGCCCGACCTTCGCACCCCGCCCCACGAAGACGATGTCAGCATCAACTGGCCCTTTGATTAGTGAAAAAAAAACCAAGACTCTCGAAAACCCTTTGAAACTGATGAGTGATCAAGAGATCGGGGCAATCCGCACGGCTGTTGAACGCTCAGGAAGTCTGCGTGACCTTAGCCTGTTTGCCCTATTGGAGTCGGGTCTTCGTGGGCACCACTTTCTTAGGGCAAAGGTTTCTCAAATCATCGAAATCGACACCGATGCGTGGCCGAGCTCCGCAACCGCAGTGGGTGAGCGATCTGCTGTTTTGAAGGTAGACGTGATCCGAAAATACATAGAGTCAGAGGGGCGGGCTCCGGAAGATTACCTTTTTCCGTCAAAGGAAAACTCGAATCAGCCAATGCCCTCCCACGAGTTTCTACAGATTTTGAGATCTTGGGAGAGGGCTGCTCGCCTGCAAACCGGACAGGTAACTCCCCGAATTATTGGCAATGTTGTTGCTGATCAATCCATGCCAACACCTCCAGGCCGACGATCAGATAGCTAGAGCACGCTGCTGGCGTAGAGAAGGTGACGAGAGCAGTTCCTGGCTGATGATCGGACAGGAGCTGCCCAAAGAGAGACTTTGCTTCCTGAGCGATCCCATACCGGTGACGGCCTTTCGTCGTACGTCCGTCGGCGACAGACAAGCAACGAACTCTGCAGCGCAACTGACTATCCGACCACTCCCATCATCTTGTCATAGTGCTCTTCAAACCCTGTCCTCACGAACACCTGCCTGAACCGCTCCACATAGTGAGCCGGCTCAATCTCACCAAAATCCGTGAGGTTGACCGCATCGGCGTGAGACTCACGATTAACGTATCGATACAGGGCCTTAAAATCTGCATCCTCATCGGCCAACGCCACGAGCGCCTCGTGAAGCACGTCCTGGCGGTGCACAAATGTGAAGTAGTACTCCAGGATATTCCGCATCATGTTTGGAATGACGGTCGCAGAGGTACGCCCTGCCTGGGCATCCTTGATGGCCTGCCAGAATGATTGGTAGTCATTCTGTACGTCAGTGGCCTTCATGGGCGTGATGACGCTGTGTGCAGCCTTGGTGATCCGGAACAACGAGAACTCGTCCGATTTTTTGAGGTGCTTGAGCATCTCGTGAAAGAAGAACAGGTTGTGCGTCAGGATGAAGACCTGCTTGAAGCGCTCTTTCGGGCTGAGAACTCGCCGGTGAATCATGGAGGCGATGTCGTAAATGTAGTTATGAGAAAGGCTTGATATGGGATCGTCGATGACGATGATTCGCTCGCTTTTCAGCTTGGAACCGTTTTCATCGAGCTCGCCGTTACAGACCTCAAGAAAATAGAGGAAGGAGATCAACGTCTTCTCACCCTCGCTGAGCGTCTTGAACACGCCGGCCTGCTGTTCAGGCCTTTGCAGCTTGTAACGAGGAAGCTCACCCTCCTCTCTGACAACCAGAAAGCCCTTGAGCCCCAGCACAGCCAACGACGTGTTGATGCTGTCGATGGACTGGTCGATGTTCGTGATCTTGGCTCTGCTCAGAGCAATGGCATCCCGGTGAACCTGAGCCTTTATGCGGATCTCGTCAGCCAGCTTTCGCTTCTCCTCCTTTTTAACACCAAGCTCGCTGTGTACCTTTCTCGCGGACGTGATGACCGTGTCGCAGCTCGCCCGAAAGCAGTTCCAGAAACGCGTTTTGATGTTCTCCAGGTGGGTTTTCTTGTCTTTTACCTTGAGGTTGAAGGCATCAATCTTCTGCTGATCTTCCGCGATCAAGGCGTTGATTTCGCTGAGCAGAGCCTCGGTCGACTCCAGTGTGATAACCATGGATGGACTCGCCAATTTGGCAGCCAGCTCTTGAATGTTTTGGGTGAATAATGCGTCCAACCTTGCCAGAAGTGCCTGGTACTCAGGAGCCCGATACTCCGCACGCTGGGACTGGCCTCTCAATCGAGCGACACCGCCGTCGTATCGGTTTTTCAGAGCTTTCAGCTGAGAGACCCGCTGCTCGTAGGTTTTGTCGAACACCTTCCGGATTTCATCGTAGAAACCAGCTGGCAGGGCTTGCTGGCAAAACGGACACTGCTCCCGTTCGTGAAACTCAAGGGCATGCTTGACCCAGTCCGAGTTACCCAGATCAGTAATCAACGCGGAAAGGTACGAGTCGCCGGATCCGGAAATGACTTCGGAGAGCAGGGGGCTGGCTTCCACCTCGCCTTCTGCAAATCGGAGAGTAGGTATCGCAGGGAGCTCGGTATCTCCCGCAGACTGCAACTGCTCCGCCTCAGTTGCCAAAGCAGTGAAATCCTCACCCGATGTCACAAGCGCAATATCACGTAGCTTGTCGCCGAGGCGCTCTTTGGTATTGGGCCCAACGAGGCAATACCGGAGAGGGCCGGTTTCGAAAGGTTTTTTGAGGGCCCATAGCTGATCCAGCATGTCCGCTTTGTTGGCTTTCTGAGAGTCGCCAAAAGCGTTCCCTGCCGCCACCTCGGCGTGATGTTCAGTCAACACCTGTTTGAGGGCCAGCTCGGCAGCCTCCAGCTCTTTCTCTGCCTCGATATTGCCTTCATTGAGCGTGAAGATGCCGGCCTGCGAACTGGCCTGGAAGTTGGCCTCCATAAAGATATGGTTGTACACCAACACCTCACGCTCCGCTGAAGCAGGCTGAGTCTGGCATTGGTGATACAGCAAATCAGCAGGGTCTTGGAGGTAGTTCCCAATGGTGGTTTTGCCCGTGCCATTTTGCCCATAGAACATGTTCACTTTCGTGAGTGGGCCGACCTGGGAGTTGAGCTCAGGCGAGTAGCTCGATACGCCGCGCAGTATGAGATTCTTGATCACGTCGCTGTCCTTAGCTGCCAGAAACTAACACGTCCGTATCCTATTACTGACACGCCCCAGAGGAAAGACCGCTTTCCTGGCCTCACGCCAAAGCCACTACTGCAAGTAAATGCCTCCCCGTTGCCACAGCATCAGCGCAGTGTCAGATCGGGAGGTTGATGAAGCTTTAGCAGCGTGATACCGTCGAGCTTCGATTTATCTGAATCGAGCGGTCGGTCAGCGAAGCCTTTGCGCATCAGGTGTTTCTCCCTTCTTTTTGCACGCACTTCGACGATAGTCAGCGGAAAGCCGACACCCTGACGTATTGGAGAATTGCCATGCGTGTTCCGATCTATGCCCAAGATTTGCTGCCCAATGCAGCCTTCAAGAAGCTCGCCAAAAGCCTCAAAAACAGGTGGCCAGTCCAGTCCTCGATCCAGCAAACGCTAGCCAACGAAATCCTGTCTAAAGGCTTGGGGTATCTGGACTATTACGAGCTCAGAAGTTCGTCTTTAAACTGCCCTCCTGAAACGCCGACACCCTCTGAAAGCGACGCGCGCGCCGGGATCGTGGCTGCACTTGCTTCTGCTCTCCAATCCGCCAATGAGAAATCCGTCACTCTTAGCGGCCTGGAAGCTTTCGTAGAAACGCTTCCGTTGACAGCCTTGACCGCCTTCAAAATGGCGGCTTCAAGCGCCACATCATCGCTAACCACCAAGCCGTTAACGCTCGACCCGACACCAGGTCAAGTCTGCCCAGTGAATCTTACCTGCCCAGCAAAGACAACTCCGGTGTACACCGCTCCAATGATAAGAACGGAAATTCCCACCCCTTTCGGGCGCCCGGAGAACTCGATTAGCCAGAAGGAGATTGAGGCACTCAGGCAGGTTGTCAAACGCACAAGTAGTCTGCGCGACCAGAGTATTTTTCTTCTGTTGGAGTCAGGGCTGCGAGCAAATGACATTCTCAGCAGTCAGGTACCCCCTGTCCGCAATTTTGAACCCAGCTCGTACCAGTTCAAGACTTTGAATAGCAAAAGTCGACCAGTCGTAGCGAGAGCAGACGCAATTGGGAAATACATCGACTCGGCGGGACTAGCTCCGGGGGATTACCTGTTTCCGTCTAAAGAGGATCCCGCGACACCAATGTCTGCCCATGAGCTCTTGCAGATTTTTCGCTCGTGGCAAAAGGATGCTCAACTCGCGCCCCCGCAGCGCAGCCCACGAAGTCTGAGAAACGCGGCCATCCTCAAGTCAGTGACCGAAGGCTCTGCGCCCTCTTCACCTGAGCAGATCGCAACGCGGATGGGGCACCGTTACCAGTACACGACAGAGCATTATACGGTTCTGAGTGACACTGATCCTGCGAGCGCCCGCAGCGAGAAAACGCAAAAAAAATAACGAAATTCTTAGGCCACGACTGCATCTGATCACATGGGCCCAGCCCCGGTGCCCAGATGGCTAATGACCCCGCAGGGCGTCTCACATAACGCCCTTTTTCCAATGCGGCGGTACCCAAGTCACATGCCAAAGCCCAAGAGGTAGAAAAGACCTTTGGGGCCCTCACAGCGCGCAGGAGAACAAACCATGAAAGTTCAGGCAAGTCAGTTTGTAACAACTACTAATGACCGCGTGCTGACCGATGACGGCCAGCAAGGGATGCGTGGCGAGCAGGGTATCGGTTCCTCAACAGAGCGACAGCAAGGTCACGTCGCTGCAGCGATCTACGCAATGTGCGGCCAGTTGGATAATCGCCAACTGGATGAGATCATCGAATGGGTTAATCTCTTCAAGAAGTAATCGAAAGCTAAAACAACAACACCACCCCCCGCATAGGCCCCAGCCGTTGTGCCAAGATAGCCGTTGACCCCGCTGGGCGCCTCGCAGAAAGCACCTAATCCAGCGCGGCGCCCACCAGCTATGCCTGATCCAAGGTATCCTCCAACCAACAAGGCACTGTTTGCCATCGCCACATGGCCGGTGCTGTTCGCAATTGCCTGCTGGCAGACCCCTCAAATTGCTGAATTCTTGAGCTCGTACGGGCTTGAGGTAAGCATGCTTCAGGTGTTCCAAGCAGGCCTTGGTGCCTATGCCATCCTGTTAGCGAATCATCGAGCGCTCAATCGTCGCCACTTCAAGCGGAACTAAGCCCACATCGATCGACATCGCCGATTAGTCAGCGTTGAACGGGGTATGGTGGAGGCTGGTCTGACTGACACGCCTGCCTACACAGCGGTGACTAACGAAAAGGTTCAGTTATGCAAGCGGTTAGGATTCTTGGCAGACGCTGATAATTTCTATCGTAAGCTGCGAAGTCTGATCCAAGTATTCCAATGGCTGCGCAATAAGCTCAAGTAAGCTTGAGCAGGCCGAGAGGGGCGTGCGCGATGCGCTCCTCTACGTACGACCGGTGGCACAGGCAACCATCGAATTTGACGAATTCGAATTTCCGTACAAGGATCACGATGATGCGACCGCTAAAGGAGCAGGCAAAGACCAAGCTTTGGCTCAGTCAGTTTGATCACCGGCCCGGCGACCGCCAGCTGGCCGAGAAGCTGCTCAACTCAATCAACTATTGCCCTCTTGACGAATTCAAAACCAGCCTGACGACGCTGATCGAGCGGGTGCTTCCTGCGACGGAAACCTCAGGTCTATTCATCGAGCGCGCATTGCAAAAAACGAAAGCCAAGCTTCCACCCGCCATCTACAAAGAGCGCCGAACCTACAACCCCAAATCAAAGAAGAGACATATGAGGGCGTATGGCGCGGCGATGCAAGCCGTCCAGTCGCTGACCTACTCGACTCAGGACGTAGGCAGCGAGGGTCTCGTAACCCTCTTGGCGAACACGCTTTGCCGTTCAAACCCTGCTCGCTTTCTGCTTCAACCTGCGGCGGACAAGGTCAGAAACTCAAACGTCTGTAATTTCGTCATTTTGACTGATTTCATTGGCAGTGGTGACCGGGCTTATCGGATGCTTGATTCCATGTGGCGTGTGGCATCGATTAGAAGCTGGTACTCAGGAAACTTCATCAAGTTTTGGGTGATTGCCTACAGCGGAACCTCCGATGGCATCCAACGTGTCCGGAGTCACAGATTCGAGCCCCTCGTTCGGGTCGTGACCGAGTGCCCTACCCTCTTCAATAGCTTCGATGAAGACCTGGATGAGATGGTCGAACTATGTGAGGAATATGGAGCTCACAGCAAGCACCCGTTGGGTTGGAAAGAAACGGGAGCTCTGCTGGCCTTCGAGCATGGTGCACCGAACAACATGCCGGCAATTTTCGTGTCGGAAAAGAATAGAGGCTCAAGAAAGTGGGCTCCGCTCTTCCCTAAGCGCGTGACAGACATTCTCTGGCAGTCCACTGAAGTCAACATGACCAGCACAACGATCAGTGCGTTGGGTCGGCTCAATCTCTCTGAAATATCGGGCTCACCCCGATTCAAACGCGCCACTGATCAAAACAAATCCGCAATCATCCTTTTGCTTGCTCACTCACTGGGCAAGCGACGGCTTGCTGAGCTGCGTCAAGTCCTTCCAGTTTCTTTGGACTCAATCCTCGGTGCAAGACAGCGTGCAGTAACCCGAGGCTGGATCACTGAAACGGGGGCATTGACGCTAGCAGGACATAAGGTAATCCGGCTGTTGCGCCGGGAAGGGCGGAAATTTCTTGTAGCCCCCGAGCCAGGCACTTCGTATTATCCGCAGCAACTGAGGGCTCCGCAGTAGCGGAATCTAGCATCCCGCACGTTGTGCGGGCGTTAAGGGAGCAAACTATGCTTGCCGTCGAACGATCTCACGCTTCCAGGAGGTATAAGCCTTCTCAGGCTCGCTATCGAAGTCTTGCGGCAAAGAAGGCTTATATCCGCCAGGGCGGAATCTAAAGGTAGATGACTCGCTGGAGCCCTCAGTCCTATTCAAAGGCAGGCCGTGGATTAGGCGTGCCCGAAGATGTCCTGCAAAATGCCGTGAAGACGGCAAAGCAGATGAAGCACGGCTGCCCTTCTATTCTCACCCTGAACCACCTCGCCCACTTGACCGGCGTCCCCTACCCTTTTCTACACCGCACAATCAGCCGAACCTACAGGAAAGAAGCCTACAACGTCTTTACGCTGAGGAAGCCGAACTCGGGACATAGTCCGGATCGGGTCAGGTGGATATGTGCCCCCAGTGAAGATCTGCTTCGATTACAGCGCTGGATAAACACCAACATCCTGTCGAAAGTCGAGCCCCATGAAGCCAGCTATGCCTATGACAGCCGCCATGGAGTACGGGAAGCTGCAGAGCTGCATTGCGAGGCGCAGTGGCTGATCAAACTCGATCTCACCAACTTCTTCGAGTCGATTTTGGAGCCACGCGTCTACGAACTGTTCAGGTCGTTCGGCTATCAGCCGTTGGTAGCATTCGAACTAGCCAGGCTGTGCACACGAATCCGAGCCAGGCGCAATCCGGATCAGCGGCACGGCAACAAATCGCTGCCGCCAGGACTTCCCTACTCAAGGGACAGTCGTATTGGTCACCTTCCTCAAGGCGCCGCCACCTCTCCCAAGATCTCGAATCTGGTGATGCAATCGCTGGACGAGACTTTGCAGGCTTACGCGGAGGACAATGAGCTGGTGTATTCGCGGTATGCCGATGATCTGGTTTTTTCCTCCAGAAAACCATTCGACAGGTCGCAGGCGCTCCAGCACGTCAAGTCGATCAACCAATGCCTCGTTGAAGAAGGGTTCTGGCTGAATAAGGCTAAAACGAAGGTCATCACCCCGGGAGCGCGAAAGGTTGTCTTAGGTTTGCTGATCAATGGGAAGAAGCCCCGGCTCATGAAAGCCTACAAAAAATACGTCAGCGACCACTTGTATTTCCTAGCTCATCCTGACATCGACGCCATCACCCATGCAGAGCATCGAGGGTTCAAATCGCTCCAAGGTCTTATCAACCACATCAGTGGCAAAATTGCCTATGGCTATAGCATCGAGCCGGATTGGGCCAGGGAGCAAGGCAATCGTCTCAAAGTTATCTGCGCAGCTCATGAGGTAGACCATGTCATTTTCCCCTAGTTGGGGCTAGGCTGAAAGCGGATACATACCGACGCTACGCAGCGTTTTTCTATGGGCATCAATGCCCACGCTGAAGAGGCGCGATGACTATGTCCCAGAGCGCCTCAGCGGCGCCTTCTTGAGACAGCTTCTGGTCTCGCTGGTTGCGGAGCGATGCCATCCCCAAAGTACGCCAATATAGGGCCTGGTCGTCTGATTCAACATGAAGAGCCTCGTTGAAGGATCCGCCACCAAATCCGTCACCTTGGCTGTAGTAGATGCCGGCCCCCATCTGGCCTCCGACAAAAACCGAAGCCTTGGCCACATCTCGACCATCCTTGTAGATAGTTGCGGAAAATCGGTTCGCGTCGACCCGGCGAAAAGCGCCTTGATAACCTGCGTTTCGAGACTGGAGCTCAGCCAGAGAGTTTTCGAAGTAGCGGGCAATGTATTCGAATGTCTCGAATTGGAACTGATCCTTGTCCAGCTGGGTAAAGGACTTGGCCAGGCGTAAATTGCTAGAACGGGGCCCAGTGATGGTATGAGTGGCTGTAGCAACTGGCGTAGCGGTCGCGGGGTGCATACTCGGAGGTAACACAGGCTTGTCGTTTCGCCATTTTTCAGCGGCTTTGCGCACTTCTTTGGCTACCTGTAGAAAGGCCTCATCACGATCGGGCCAGAGGGTTACCGGCTTGCCGTCTTGAGGGGTGCCCATCAGCTTGCCGAAGGGAGCATGGTGCCAATCACAGGCCCGTAGAATGACCGGGATGACAGTCGCCAGCTTCGCCTCATGGCGCTCCATTGCGCGCTTCATTTCGATGTCGTAGCAATAGTCGGATGCAATGAAATCGGGACTTACCAAAAGCAGAATGATTTCATCGGTGTTGATGTGCTCATCAATGGCAGGATTGATCTCCTGACCAGCGTTGATTCGTCGATCATGCCAAGTCTCAATGACCCCTTGCCGCTTGAGCATGGAAAGCTGTTTTTCGAGCTGGTCTCGCAACGCCTCGTCAGCATGGCAGTAGGAGAAAAATACGTTCGGCAAAATGGTCACTCCATGCAAATTGGGCACCTTGATCTTACGCCGTAAATGCGATCGGGCTCAAACCAACCGCAGCACCATTCAAACACCGCACCAACGTTATCAAGCGCCGCCTATGCCCTCATTGCTCAGGAGCCGCAGTCACCGTTCACGGTCTCAGCCTCTACAAGTACACAAACCCTAGACCTATCCCCCTATCCCACGCTGCCGACATCTTTCAGGGTGTTGGAGTAGACGAACTCGCCAAGCGCGTTACGCCATCCATCTGGATAATTTTCAAGTGACCGCAGCGCTACTGCCTTAGCATTCACAGGTTGGACGGGAGGGGACAGAGCCAGTATCGCATTACCCAGCGCGACATACGCTTTGCGATGCCGTACCCCACCATTAGCCAACAAGACCCCATAACGCGACGGCGCGCCAAACTTGAGATGCTCGACGAACGCCAGTACCCCTTCGCTCACTTCAATCCCACGTTCGAGCAACAGCCGGGCTAAAAGCGAAATGCCCTGCTCGACCAGCGTCTGCAGTGAGTAGGCGACCACGCGAGTATGGATCCCCAGAATGTCATCGACATCCATCTGCATTGATTGGGCGATCTCTGCGAAGGTTGCACCTCGAACCCATTGTCGAATGATCTCGATGAGCCTTGTCTTTACCTGTTCAGGATCCTGCCCATCATCCAGCCGGAACGCCACCCGCACATCTGACTTGAGTTCTGTATCCTGCCAAGCCCACTCCAGAATTGCCGAAAGGAGATCATCCGAAGCAGGATCGACAGGGCTCGCCCAATCTGCCCTGCTCGGCAGAAGAACCTGCTCGACGAACTCCAGAAGGCGCACCTTAGCTCCAGTATCTTGAAGCCAGGCGATCTTACCCTCTGTCCTGAGAGCAATCAGACGCTGGGCTCGCAGCTCAAAAACCCTACGCAATGTGACAGCGGAACCGGCAGGAAGCTGATGGGCAGCAAACGTATGATCGGACAGGTCAGCAGCTAATCTTAGGAACTCGGCATCTCCGATTTCTTCCGCAATCAACTCGATAAGCGTTGCGTCTACTCC
Organism: Pseudomonas baltica; assembly: GCF_031880315.1. NCBI lineage: Bacteria > Pseudomonadati > Pseudomonadota > Gammaproteobacteria > Pseudomonadales > Pseudomonadaceae > Pseudomonas > Pseudomonas baltica. The sequence continues at coordinate 2,066,644 of NZ_CP134771.1, forward strand.
ATCAATGAGCGGGTGACTGGCAGGCTGGATCTCCAAGAACTGATTGTCGAGCGCGATAGCATTGGTTCGCAGGAAGGTGTCAAGGCTTTCAATTAAGGTACGCAGCGAGCCTCTGACAGGCTCTCCTGCCCCTGCAGTGGCGACGGGAAGCACTAACCCCCACTGATCAGGGTTCGCGCAGATCACCAAGCCCTTGGTATTGGCGCCGGCGCGACCGGCACGACCAACGAGATTCTTGATGTCACGGGCGAGCATGTTCTCGGGCCGTCCGCTGCCAACCCGACGCTGTACCGAATACAGAACAAGCGAGCGGATCGGCAGGTTTACCCCTTCAGCGAGCGTGCTGGTACAGATCACCAGTTGCACTCGCCGATCCCGCAAAAGTTCCTCCAAAACTTCCCGTGTCTCCTGGGGGATATCACCGTGGTGGAGCACTGCCCCGTTGCTCAGCGACTTCGCACCTATCCAGCCTGTACCAAATTCAGTTTCGAGGTAATCAACACGCGTGCGCAGCGAGTCGAGATCCGCATAGTCAATAGGGTTGGGTAACTGTAATGGATACTCCAACTGCTTGATGAGTTCTTCAGCCAAACCGATCGCACCCTGATCGCCTCGCTTATTTGCGGCGAATATTGCTGTAGTGCCCATCGACAAGACCTTGCGAGCAGCGGCCACAGCCAGGGTCTTGGTTGTTGAGAAGCTATAGGTATTTGTGCGCCGCGTTCGGGCGTTCACGTATTGAAAGGTGTCCCGATCCAGAAAGCCATGGATCGAGTATTGCCGTTGCTGAGCGTGGGGGTGCATATCAAGACGGACGGACTTGTTCACCCCACTACCAGCGGATCGGAGAACGGAAAACTCAGCGATCGCCGGTCGATACGTGCTCCTTATGACTGTGTGCTCCCCACCACCGAGCCAAGCATTGATTTCCTCGATGTTCGGGATGATGGCAGACATGAAAACGAAGCGAATCGGGTTGACTTGGCGGGCCTTCATTCGCGCCAATAGCAGCTCCAGGCCAATCCCTCTACCGGAGCTGTCGAGCAGGTGCCCCTCATCGCAAATGACCAGCGATATCCGCTGGGCGAACCCTGGGTCAGCGCTCAGGACTCCTGACAGCGACTCAGGGGTCGCGATCAACGCGTTAATGTGATCGAGCCCATGCACCTCGTCTCCGGACGGTATTGTTCCGCCATACGCGCAGCGCGCCGCGATCCCCAGACTGTTTAGCTGACGCACAAGAGAATGGCGAAGCTCCGAAGCCAGCGACCGGTACGGCACGATCATGATCGCGACGTGGGTCGGATTGTGCTTCAGATGCCAGTACAGTAACGTCTCGCATAGCGTGGTTTTGCCGGCCCCTGTGGGCATTTGCAAGGAATAGCTTTCGGCGTTGCCCAGTAGTCCCCTTTCAATAGCCTGAATCTGTGAGGGGAAGAACTCCCAAGTCGATGGCTTGCGATCGATAAACGAGTTGATCAAAGGTGTCCAAAAAGCGTTCGCCCCTTCGGGCAGCACAGCCCGAATATTCGACTCCTCGAAGCGAGCCAGTAGTCGGCTGAGCAAAGCCGCTGCTACCCACTTCTGCGGCCCATCCGCTAACGAGCTTCGCGCCTCGATAGCGCTCGCCTCTACGTTGTTGTTAAGACCTATCAGGTCACCGCTGCGCAGATGCTCCCGCACCTCGATGGCAGTCTGCGATCCCAAGTTGCTCGGGCGGGCCAGGAAGTCATAGCACGCCGCCCATGGGCTTAGTGCATCAGCGGGCCGAATCGACTGCCGCATGGCCAGACAGGCCGACGCAGGAAAGTCCCCGAAGTAAAACGCCGCAGCCGCAAATAGTGCTGCTTCATCTTTCGAGATACCCAGCGCCTCAATCTGCTCCGCTGGGGTCTCCTTCGAAAACTGGAGAAAGGCGTTCCCTAGCTGTGCCCAATCGTCACTAGGGATATTTGGGGAGTGGATTCCGTCGAACAGCTCTCCCACGAGCGAGATGTAGTAGTCGGCAACGCGATTCCCGATCTGGGCAAGTTCAATGGGCAACGCGGCTACGGAAAACTGCCCTAAGTGCCGGGCCATGTCTGCGTCGTTGATCCAAGCTTGGAGGGAGGCTCTCATATCAAAGCACCGACTCCCGTGCAGCTGCAAAAGCTGCGTTGTAGGTAGTGTGCAAATTCGGCACTGAGATCACCACGAGCGTGTACTCGTCACTGGCCGTGGCGGGTACGTTGCCGAGTTCAGCAGCGACAAAGTTCTCGCAGATGACGGCGACGGCTCTATATCGCAGAGCAGCGGGCGGATGATCAACTGCGTTGATAAACCGGTTTAGAAGCCCAATGTCTACGTCACCGAGATCCTCTGTGATGGCGCGCTCACGAAGCCACACCAATGTGCTCGCGAGTCGACTGGTGCGATCTTTTGCGCAGTCTGTGATCGCAGAGCCGATCGGGTCTGAAGGAGCAGCAGTTGACTTGACCTTAACCTCAGCGCAAAGCACCTGATCATTAACACTGGCGAGTGGCCGTTGGGGCATTATGAAGTGAATGACATCGGACTTGGGGGCCGGTTTGGTTCTATCCTGCTTGAGCCGCCATTTCTTAGGGCCAATGGCGGTGCCTGGATACTCCATGGCGGACTGGTAGAAGTAACCGAGCACCTCGCCGAAGTCTCCGGCCATGGTTGCACCGGCATCTGGAAGCTTAGTCGCCAAGACGTCTGAAAGCGCCAGCCCATGCTGATCCGCCGCAGCGTGGAGCACATCATCGGTGATGTAGCAGCGACGCAATGGCTCGGCCATGGCCGCCTCCAAAAGCGCCACTTGCTGGGCAGTCATCCTGACCAGCACGTACGGTTGCTCCTGCTCGTGCGGGAACCATGGTACAGCGTCAGCAAAGTCGAAACCGAGATCATCCATGAGTGATGGTCATCCTTAAAAAGCTCGGGAGTCGCCCCCATAGTCGCCCGAGCGCTGAGATACGTCTAGTAGTGGATGGCCACTACGGTACAGAGTTCGGTGCGGCGAAGCCGCACTGCGCTTATCTCTTTGCCCAGAGCCTGGCCAACAGCGTGAAGGCGCTATTGCATGCCGACGCAGGGGGTCGGCGAAATCGAGAAAATACTGCCATATCAGTGGATGCTCGCGTGAACGGTGAAAGTGTATTCGCTGGCGGCTTCAGCGATGCAGACACTCGTACTTACCGTCGGTCGCCAAGACATTCCAGTAAGTATTCGGTAAGAAACGCTTCGGCAACATTTTCTGCCACCGAGACTAAATCGCTCCCGCAGTGGATACGCAGGCCTAACCTTCCAAGGGAGTCCGATCATCTATTAGCAGGAGCGATGGTGAGCGCGAGAGTTCTGCTTAAGTCACACTTGGGTTGGGCCACGCCGCTGCCTCGTCATTTCCACAACAGGGTGGCGAGTCTATATGATCCGGAAGGCTCAAGAGATGAGTACTGCGGCACAACGAGCTACATCGACTTGATCGAAACTACCTCAATGTAACGATATTTTTTCCGAGCAACCTTCACGGCTTCTTGCTCTGCTAAAAGCGTACTCAGAGTGTTCGCCTCATGAATCGTCTCGTACATCTGGCCTTCGTACTCATTACCTACGAGCAACGTAACTTTCAACCTGGGAGTGAACGCCTTTGCCGCTTTCTTCCTAGCATCAGGCGCCGTCGGCTCCGTAAAGGCGAAGTCTGCGACAGGTTCCGACTTAGGCATCGCAGCCGCCTTCGGGACGGGTTCTACGTCACCGAACAGCGCGCGGCGCATCTGTTCTTCATTCAATTCTGGAGTCATGTGATTGCCTCTGGGGAGGCTGTATCCGAGCAGCCAAATTTTAACAAGATGATGGGCGTTTTATAAGTGGAGAAGGCGTCGCGCCACAACTGGACATTGCTCCCATACTCTCGCGCCATTAACGCATGCTCACGGTTAGCAGCCGCCGACGCGCAAAGTGCCGAATCGTCCGCATAAGCCGAGACAAGGTAAGCATGCAACAAACTTACCTGGTCGATTTTCGAGTCGAAACAAGGTCAGCGCTGGAGGTGCTGTGCTTCGGGAAAATGTGCAAAATTGGCACATTGCCTATGTCATCCGGACATCATGCCATGAGTTTCGTTGGCGGAATCTGACTATCCCCATCAGGCCGGCCTCCGTAAATAAAGTGATGCTGCAGAGACCTTAGCATGGCCTTCGCCCTTCAAGTTTTGCGAGGTCTTAACTTCAACTGACTGAGCATCCAATCACCCGCCTCGTCGCTCTGGCGCATCATTTCTTGAAACTCAGCTGTCGTGAGTGAACGCGGGATTTCGGTTTGCAGGGGGGCGGGAAGAATCACCCGCGCTACTGGCTGACTGTCAGCCCCTGCTGCCCAGCTCTCATTTCCAACACAGACCTCAAGATCATTCTTCATCTGTTGCCCAGACGCTCAGCTCGATTACGATCAAGTACTAGCTGCACGAACTGGTTGAGATCAGTAATTCGCCCGTGGCCTACGCGTTGCAAAAGATGCCCCATGATTCCAACAGCCCTCGGCCCGTCGCGATCACACTTTGGCGAGTCACCAATCATCAATACCTGGCCTTTCTCCGGATCAAAGCAGTAGCCGGGGTCGACCCCCATTTGCCCGCAAATGAACCGGTAGATATGAGGATCTGGCTTGGTCACACCGAGCTCAAAACTGAACGCGTGGTATTCGATATGCGGGAGCAGCCCTTTGATCACAGGGCCGTATGGCTGAGCTAGGTTCGAACAAACCGCTACCAGGATGCCTGACTCTTGGAGCTCAGCGATCGCCCGGGCAGAGTCAGGGTACAGCTCAATCGAGGAAAGCTCCTTCTCCAACGCCTCGCTTAGCGCCATGCGTTTGGAAGCGGAGAGAGCAATCCCCAAGTGGTCTGCGATCCCGGCAAACGGAAGGTTTGCGGTCATCGCGAAATGTGTACTTTCAGGTGTGATAGACAAGCCCTGCCGGCGCCCTTCCCTCATCAATTGCAGGTAGGGATTGGTGCGCCGCCGGATACGGACAATCGTACCGAAAGCGTCGAACAAGACCGCCGAAATCATTCCACACCCTCCCCATTTTGATCATTGAAAAGCGTCAGTAGCCATCGCGTTCACTAGAAAACAGTCGCAGAACAGTGGAGAGCGGGATCGTATTTTTTCGACCTGGCCCCATCAGCACATAGAGGGTGTATTGCGTTCGAAAAAACATGTCGTCAGTAAATGCCACCAGCGGCGTAGTACGTAGCCACTCGCCGGGACGGCAAGCGCCCGAACTGCTGAACAGGACATCAAACGCGAGCAGCATCACGGGCCGCTGGCCCTGCGCGGCCATCTGTTCAATGACCTGCGTAGGAGCCTGCAAATCGATCCAGAACCAGTTGCCGACGACGCAAATACTTTGATGAGGAAATTGATCCCTCGTCAGTGCTATGACTTCCTCCAGAACTAAGCTGGATCCGAACATTATCTCGCCTGGGCCAAACATTCGGCTTACTTGATGATCCTGCATGAGTGTCCTTACCACCTGTACTGAATCTGAGATAAACCATTACGCCGAGGCATATCCCCTACCGTGGCCGCGCATCCCAGGCCAGCGATGTAAACCGAAAAGCTGACCCGTAAACCATGGTGGTTTACAGGTCAACAAAGAGGTTTGCATCCCCTGGTCGCACTCCCGAACCAAGTCGTTCTGGCCGTCAGTTACAGCCAGGAAACCCAAACTGCTTTTCCAAAAGCCCTGTGACGTCCGGGCCGGTGGCGGAAACCAAAACGTAGCGACTGCCTGATGAAGTCTGAGCTATCTGATAGCCCTGATCCTCGTGGAACTCAACCACAGTGGACGTCCTGATTAAGCGACCGTCAGCGAATCTCTTCCGCAGGTCGCTGTACACTCGTCCTATAAGAGAGAAGCCCTCCAACTCAGGGAGGTACAGAATCCCAGTTGTCGGCAGATCAAACAAAATGGATGCCACCTGCACCACGGCAAGTGGCGGCTTGTTATGAACAGACATGCAGGCGTTCACTGTCGACGAGCCAGTTTGTGATGACGTAAAAGTCGTTGCCGCATAACGACTGGAGCAATACGAAACCCTGTCTCTCCTCAACGGCTTTGACCTCAGGGGTGGCGACTGTCGTTCCATCGGCAATCAGTCCTGCACGATCCAAAAACACGCTGGCAGCATACCGAGTACCTACTCGCGCAGCTTGGGTGAGATAGGCATCGATAAGCACGTCCCATTGGACTTGCTGCGCCTCCAAAACCTCTGCAGGGATTGCTACTGCTTCGAACGCAGGACACCTTTCAACTCTTGACACGTCAGATCTCCAAAATCATGCAAGCATCAAATCCGGTCTGCTCCGAAGGGTATCCCTTGGGGTTTGATATCATCCGGCAGCCACCTATTTCGACGTCGATGGCATGGTGTGTGTGTCCAAAGATCCAGACATCAGCCTGCATCACCAGTGAGGGCCAATTGTTGCAGTAAGCAGCTGTGAGGTGCCCTGCGTGTTCATGACCGCCCACCTCAACCAGCGGCGAGTGGTGGGTGATCACGACCGTGCGACCGGTAAACGGCTTTGCCAACTCGATGGCAAGCCAGTCCTTGGCCAGGCGACTGCGGGCAGCGACATCATCTGTGCGCAGCCGGCGGTAATTCGTTCCTGCTCGGATGACTTTGAAATCATTCATTGAGTCCCTTGCGAGCGCACTAGCAGCTGTCGCGTCACCCGTGGCAGCGAAGTCTGTCCATCCTGTGCAACCAAGGAAACGAACGCCATCTTGGATGAATACGTCCTGTTCCATCACATGGACATGACTCGCTGCCAACTGCTTGGACTTTTCCAGAGCCCGGTCAAAATGGCCGCTATAGAATTCGTGATTGCCCAAGACGTACAAGACATTGGCCGCGAAGGCTTCATTCGCCCATTTCACGCCGCGCTCTTTGGTATGGATGTCGCCTGCCAATACAACAAGATCAGCATCCCGTAAGGTCGGCTCGAAACTCTCAAATTCGAGATGCAGATCGGACAAGACGCACACCTTCATGAACCAACCTCATTTTCTCGATTTAGCGGTAAATTGAAACTTCCACGCCCGTAAATGCGAGGCCTGGCCCGGTCATCCGGCTGAAATGAGATCGAGGGATGAACCTCCAGCGGACACATCTTAGCCTATTATGAATAATAGTGTCAGCATACCCTGTTTATTGGTCGATACGGCTGTGGCTCTATTCTCGCTTTTGGACGCCTATGTCACTCAAGAACGAGATAGCGGCAACGCTCCGAGCCGTTCGCCAGCAGAAGCAGGTCAGCTATGAGAATCTAGGTGGTGGCTCAATGCGCACGACGATTGGCTATCTTGAGCGAGCAGAAGCCGGCGTTACCCTTGATAAGCTGGCGGACATTGCGCGCGCCTTGGATTTCAATTTGGTCACGCTGATCGCACTTTGCGTCGCCAGCCAGGAGAGACTGCAGGCGGAAACCATTCTCCAAGACGCGACACTCGAACTGCAGAGCTTTCTAGCAGCAGGCGGGGCCGAGCTCATTCAAAGCCAGTTTGAAGGTGGGAAACTAATCCAACGCGTTGCAGGCAAGCCGCTCAAATCCCAAAACCGTGACGCCGTCCTGGCACTCAAGGCCCAGGGTAAGACGCCCGCAGAGGTTGTCAAAAATCTGGGCCTGTCCCGTACAACCGTAAACCGATACTGGCAAGCAACCAGCACCGAATAACACATTCGCTATGACAGTGAGAGTAGAGCGGTAGGGGTGAGCCAAACATGGTCTATCGAAAAAGGTTAATCATTGGGGCTGCTCTCAACACCCGTAGCGCAGACAGCAGTCCTTGCAGGCACATGGAAGTCACCCAAGCTTCTCCTTTCAAGAGACGCACTTGAGCCTGCACAGCGGGGGCACCATGCGCTGAGCGGAAGGTGCAATACTTGATACTGCGCGATTTTTGTGTAATTGCATTGATTTCACCATCCGTTTGCATTCGACGTGGCGAGGCGCTTGCATTGGACTGACCAGCACGCCGGTGTTTTTGATCGGCGGAATCGACCAGGAATGATCATTGAGCTACTACAAAGATCTAGGTCGATTCACTAAAATGCAACGGTCGTGGGAGGATTTGGGTTGTTCCATGACTACGAAGCCCATCGTTGAAAAGCTTTTAAACTGCGCTGGAGATATGGATGTCATTCAACGTAATTGGAACCGGAAGTAAAAGCATTGATGCTGTTGTCAAGGCTGTTAAACTTGTTCAGACCGCTGGTTATTTAAAGGAACCCGGGCAATGTGCCGGGCGGATCCTCTATGACAACAACGATCTGTTCCTGCGGCGAGCGATGCACGGAGACGTGGCATTGATTACTTCAGTTTTCACGATAGCCCGATCAAAATCTGAAAAGGCCGGACTAAAAAAGTACATCGAACTGTTCTATCCGGTGTTAATCAATTCCGACGGAATAGCAAAACTGCGGCGCACACCACAAGTGGACATAGAGTCTATAGCGACTGTACTAATTGATTACGATCTATTCAAACGCTTCGGCGGCCTAAACTCCGAAATTACAATTGAACAATTGCATCAAATCAAGCGTGAAGTTTCAACTATTGCGCACGATTGGCGCCGATACCTCATTAGCTTTGTCAGATGGCCAACGACCGATGCCCCTCCCTCTCTCGCATCTCTGCTTGACTCGGGCTGGGTTAGAGCAGGAATGCTAAGCCACTATGGTTACCACGTGGGGCAGGACGGTCAGCCAGCGGCAAATCGCCTTAAAACATTAGCCAAGATTTTTAACGCCGAGTTGAATATTGATCTCTTTGAAAAGCGGTATATTGGCGAGTGGTCAACCCCTTCCAGCTTAGGGCGGCTCATGAAGATGGCGAGAACGATTGCTGCGCTATGCCGCAATGCAAAACGATCACCTCACAATTTCATTCAAGCGATCAATGATTGGGAGCGGGACTTAGAGTATTTGCGTCGAACCTACTATCACACTTTTTTAAATCTTGAGGCGCTGAGCTGGCCAGAAACTAACTGACACGCTTGCTGACAAGCCCATTACCAGATTCAAAATGAGGGAAGAACTTGAACGTTTTTAGCATTTTGGAAAAGCCGAGAGTGCCAATCGCGCTAACTGAGAGTAATTACAACAAGAAGACGAGCCGTACCAAGCCCTATGTTTGGAACAATGGGCAGGAGGTCAAGTCTTACGCTCTCTGCCCAGCCTGCGTAAATCCCGTCCTTCTTGTGAATCGTCATGTCGCAAAGACCGATGCCAAGATTCTCTACGCCAAGCATGCAGGCCGCTCCATCCCTGGCTTAGCCGACCACGATCAACAAACCTACGAAAGTTGCCCATTCCACAACCCGGAACGCTTTGACAGCAAAACTCGCCGAACCAACGAGGTGCGCAACGACGAAATCCGAGACGCCCTAATCAACCATATTCACTTGGTGGTCAAGATCTTGGAAACGGCCACAGGCATTGCATACAGCGATGGTCTAGTGGAGGCTATGCTGAGAGACTTCGGCGCAAACCAGGGACATCAGTACAAAGCGATCAATCTTTATAACCTACCGTTCGGCTTTGCCTACATGACGGAAGCTCAGGACATGTACGGATTGAAGGTGGATAACTATCTTGCCGAGCAGATCACTGAGAACTCAGTCGGATTCGAGGTCGGGCAGTATCGTAAAGTGGTGCGCAAGAAAGATACGAAGGGCACAAGTCTGCGCTTCTACTTCAATAACCATCGACTGGGGGAGTCGTTTGTAGGGGATGACTCAATCGATCTCGTCGTTGCAGAAATACATAACGCCACTCACACGTCGACGATCGTTTGCTCGAAGGCCATCGAGTTCAACAGCGAATATTTCTTCAACACGTATATGCGACGTGAGCGGTTACGCCTGCTCGCGCTGCAATACCTGTAAGGTGATGTCGAGTAGGTAGATTCCCACCTACCGGGCAAGCCGATGGCCAGCTGCAGCCTTGATGGTAGGTGAAGGCCAGTCCAGCCCGCCGAGTGGGTATGGCAGTTCTCTCTCAAACACCCGCCACATGACGGGTGTTGTGGTGGGCAGCCCAGAGTCAGAGAATCACGCAGTCAAGAACTCTTTGAGCAGCGCAGCGCAGCGGAATGGCGAGTCAACGATGTCCGTACCTGCCACCCTGTATGAGCGTATCCCAACCGCTGCCAGCTTTTCGTCTACGGCTTTGTCTTTTGCTACCTGGGCAGGAGTTGTGTGATGAGCTTTGGAGTCACAAAATACTGCGACCCCCTCCTTTTCAAAGAAGAAATCTGCTTCAGTGATTGTCTGCGCCAGTTTCTTCGTGCGAACACCACCCTCCCACATCGACTGCAAAGATGGGAAAATCGTTCCATCGGGATAGATATGCATCTGGATTTTTGGGTGCAAACCAATTTGACTCATGGCCTGCAAAAGGAAAAGCTCAATGGGGGAATCGCACCCCCAAATCTTAAAGGGTTCTGAATCAGTAAATTTCTTGAAATAGTTCTTGCACCTGTACTTTTGGTAGTCTCCAAGAACTCCTTTGGTCTCGCCCAGCAACTCAGTGCACAGACCAGGATCTGTTGCATCTCTCGGAACATGTTTGGAGGCAACAAAATAGGTATTGTAAACGAAGCCGATAACATCTGAGCATATGGTTTCGTTGACAGGGACTGCCCCAATAGCATACAGGCCAAAAGCATCCGAGAATGGATTAAACCCCATGTAGTGTGGCCTGCCGTCCAAAACCTTCTCTAAATCAAAATTTTCGATCCAGTCAATGCCCACTGTCTGTGGCGAACCATTTTTCATAGCTGGACGCAGGGAAACATGGTAAGGCAGTGCGAATAGCTTACCATCACGTCTTTCGAATGAGTGACAGCAGACGACCACATTAACCATCTGGAATGTGTCACCACGCTTTCTGTAATAGTCAATGGCCTCTTTCGATGGGTTTACACCGACAACTGGTGCCCCTTCGAAGAACCGCTTCGACAGGTCGAAAATAGCCGTTTCAAGGGGCTGAACTCCGTCCAAGTCAAAGATATCATTCGCCAAAAATTTCCCAGCAGCGCTGGCCAAATCAATTTGAAAAGACTCATCAGGCAAATGATTGTAGTTGGGCAGCGTCCACAATTCTTTTGGCCGATTCTCAATATCACCTTGGATGTTAGGCACGTGAGCTCCGAATTATAATAACCAAGCTAGCCGAGTATCATGAGCATGAAGGCTCGCGACTTATACATAGCCAGAAACATTAAACCCAATCGAAATAGAAATATACAACACCTTTACACACTATCCACAACCAGCGCCACCTGATATATTTGAAAGTTTTTGGTTGACCCCTTCAGGTGATAGCGCTTGGCATAGATACAAAAATCATAAAAGCGGGGCGAATTTGCATCACCCCTACTAACTCGTTATTTCAGTGCAATCAGAATATCAAGGTCTTCAGATATCACTTTGAGCTTATTATAATCATCTGCACCTTTCTCCGACCTAGCCAATGCTTTAGCGGTGCATCTACGGCCTGTTTCGAGCAAATCGGCAATGTAGACGTTATTCCGTAGTTTTTGCACACCTGTTGGACTACTAAATATTTCCATCAACTGAGCATAAAGGGGTTCTAGGTAGCCGAAATGTTCAGTTTCGATTCCACAGAGATCAAAATAAATTCGCTCCAACATTTCCAAGCCGGGCAAAGGCTTCAAAACCTTAACAATCTCTGGATATTCTTCTCGCCCCAAAAAATATTTCATCAGAGAGTCATTTGCAGATCGCCCCATCGGAAAAATCAGCCTCTCCGCTTTATCATTCCCGGTGTAAAACATGAACGAATCGTAAATAGCTGTGGCAACCATAACAAATTCGTCAGCTCCATAGATATTTAATGGCGTTCTTTGCCCTTTAAATTCAAGATCTCCCTCTGCGACCTCGTTTACCATACGAAGATCTAAGGCTTCACTCAGGTTGATGAGCTTTCCCACAAGCCACCTACCATCATCCTTGCCGCTAGGGCTTTTTGCATAGTTTCTTAACACGGACAAATGAAGATTCAATGCACCGAGATAATTTTGGGAGCCTGGATCTGTCACAACCTCAGCTTTAAACTCCAAATTGGTCGGAGTATTTTTCGGGAAGACTTTGTTATACAGAGCGTCTCTATTTTCAAATACAAATGTATTACCGAACATCGATTGCAGCTCATTTAATCGTTCCATGAAGAAGCGTCGATGATTGACATATTGCTCAAAATTCATCGCCGCAAGCTGCGCGTTAGTGACCCTTTGCTGCTCAATATTTGTCTTCTGGATCTGCTTGTTCTGATGAGCTAGGAAGAGAAGCGTGGCCACAGTAGCTCCCGTAGAGGCCACCATGAAGAAGCCACTCAACAACGACCCGAAGCTTGACCAAGCTGCGTGCTCATGTGAAATCGGCCCGAGGTTGATGCCATAGAGCGTAAACAGCACGATCCCGAAGCCGACCACACCAACCCCAATCGTCAACCAGGCACCCCAGATCCACCACCTGCCTTCGCTCTTGGCCACTGCTCTAACTCCATGTTTTGATTAGTACTGGCAATCCTACCAGCGGCCTCCGGCCATCAGAACAAAAAGGTTGAGCGGACGTCATGCACCTGGCGCGGCATGCATGTGGACATGTGGCTAGGAAGCCGACACCTCAAAGCTTGTTAACCATTTTTTTGACGCGTTAACTGAGAAGGTTTACAGGTCAAAAAAATGGTTTACAACCCCAGGGACGTTAGGCGTACTCAGAATCAACTGAATGCAGGACAGGGCTGTGAAGCCCTACGTGATCGCGAAGGTACTACCATCCTCCGCAGATGCAGTTACGTGCGCGATCAAGGAAAGTTTCCAGAACGAGCCAGCCCTCCCCTAATCGCTCCCAGCCTGGTTAGCGAATCAAGAGGTTCGTCAGCAGTTGCAAGTGCTCATCATCATCCAGAGAAATCGCAACCGACCCCGATCGTGATAGCTCGATCTGCACAGGCGTTGAGTCGTACGTGTAGACGATTTTGATCTTGTCGATAGGCGCCGCGCGCCCACCTGTGATCTCCAGCAATTTCGTCATCGCATTACCCGTAGAGGTAATATCCACTCGGTAGCTGCTTTCGATATCAAACGTCACAGCTCCGGACACGATGCGCTTGGCCATGACCCTTGTAAGCCGCTTGTCAGCCTTCAGTTGCTGGTAGACCCACGAAATGTCTGGCTTCACGACCTCCAGCGCGAATGTTGTCCCGGCTGCCGCCCGGATGAGCTCCACGAACGGCTTCAGATCCTTGGGCGGCGAACTCATGCAGATTGAATAACGATCAACCCCCAGCGATTCGAAGACCATGTCAAAGCTGATGAACGTCGAGTAACTCGACTCGAACGTCTCACCTAGAGGATTCGTAAACGACTGGGTGATATCCCGTTGCTCGTGATACCGAAAGGTTGCCTTGCCATCCAGGACTTCAAGAACCTCGACACCGATCCGACTCTCGTCGTTGAACGGCTGCTGTCGAAGGCCATGAACAAGGGTCTGAAATTCAATGCGAGCGGTCAGAACCCACAGTTTCAGCCGCTTTGACTTCATGCCAATAAACTCCTTTCGATATCATCCAGTGTCTTCTGCGCTGCTTCCTCCAAGCGGATTTTGAGCTTCTGCTCAAACACCGGCTCGGCACGCACCAGATTCTTGGCGTATTCCCCCGGTGTCAGGGTAGTTGTCGTGTCCCCTGCTTTTTAAAAAAGCATTCCGGGGGCGGCAAGAGTATCGTCATGCCTTTCTACTCAGAAGAACGCAAAGCTGCACTGCTGAAAATGATGTTGCCACCTTTGAGCCTATCGGCGTCGGAGGTTGCGCGCCGCGAAGGTTGCAGCGATATGTCTCTCCATAATTGGCGCAAGCAAGCTGCTTCCAAAGGAACGCAATTGTCCGACACCAAGCAACCCTCCGAGAGTTGGTCAGCTGAATCCAAGATGGCGATCATCATGGAAACAGCCGCCCTGTCGGAACTGGAAATGGGTGAATACTGCCGACGTAAAGGCATTTACCCTGAGCAGATCACCGACTGGCGCAATGCGTTTATTGCCAGCAGCACGAAGCGGTCAACTGCTAAAAACGTGAGTTCCGGGCAGTCACGGGATGATAAGAATCGTATCCGTGAGCTTGAGCGCGAACTGCGCCGCAAGGATGCCGCATTGGCTGAGACAGCGGCATTGCTAGTGCTGCGAAAAAAGCTCAACGCCTACTGGGGAAGCGACGACGAGGGCACCTGACCTTGTTGCCAGAACGGCATTTACTCGTTGGTTGGCTCAATGAAGCCATCAGTGCGGGCGCCCGCAGGGCGCCTGCTTGTCTGGAAGTTGGCATTTCGCTTCGCACGCTACAACGCTGGAGTTTGCCCGAAGAAATGCTTGCCGATGGACGTACCACGACAGTCAGGCCGACGCCCATAAACGCACTTAGTGAGTTTGAGCGTCAGGCTATCCTGGCGCTGTGCAACAGTAAGTCATACGCGCATCTGCCTCCGAGCCAGATCGTGCCACAGCTGGCTGATGAGGGCCGTTACATAGCGTCTGAAGCGACTTTTTATCGTGTGTTGCATGCCGCAGGTCAGCAGCATCATCGCTCGCGCGCCAAGCGCCCGCATCGTCATGAGGCACCTACCACCTATGCGGCGAAAGCCGCTAATCAGGTGTGGTCGTGGGACATCACCTACCTGCCGTCACCGGTTCGAGGGAAGTTTTACTACCTCTATTTGATCGAGGATATCTACAGCCGCAAGGCTGTGGGTTGGGAAGTTTACGAAGCAGAAAGTGGTGAAAAGGCTGCTGCGTTACTGCAACGAAGCGTGACTCAGGAGAAGTGCTGGCACCAGCCGCTGGTACTTCACTCGGATAACGGTGCGCCGATGAAATCGGTGACGCTGCTGACCAAGATGTACGACCTGGGTATCACGCCCTCTCGTGGCCGACCGCGTGTCAGTAACGACAACCCTTACTCGGAGTCACTGTTCAGGACGCTGAAATACTGCCCGCAGTGGCCGCAAGATGGATTTAGCAGTCTGGATGATGCGCGTATCTGGGTGCGGGATTTTATGGTCTGGTACAACACCGCGCATCGCCATAGCCAAATCCGCTTCGTGACACCGGCCCAACGTCACGAGGGGAAAGACCGGGAGATCCTGGCTCGGCGCGACGCGGTCTATGAGCAGGCTAAAGAAAAAAGACCGGAACGATGGACGGGCGAAACACGCAACTGGAACCCGATAGGGACAGTGTATCTGAATCCTGAAAGGGAGCTGACTGTGGTGGTTAAGGTCGCGTAGCAAGACGGTGGACGCGACAACTACCTTGAAAAACGCCGTATTTCCCATTGTTGTAGTTGTAGACCCCTCTCACGATGTATGAGAAATCGCAGTACCTGGACTGGTTACCAAACTGAGCCTCGAACTGAACGATCTCTGAACCTACGAGCTTCTCGCGAGCAGTCCACCGAATTTTCCACAGGTAAAAACCGTGCCCCTCAAGCTCCATCAGCTGCTTGGACTCCAAGACACCTTTGCCCTTCAGTGATGCCTTGTCGATGCGGATGATCTTGTGAACCCTGGCTTCTGGCTGCAGCCTCGCCAGCTCGGTTTCCGGATCGCCACCCTCGCCCTCATCGTCTGAGTCAAACTCAACCGCATCCTCGATCACCAACGCCTCATCGCTGAGATCTAGGTCATCATCTTCTCGATCTTTAGGGTTGAATGTGGAGACGTCGACGACATCGACCACCTCCATGCCCTTGAGGTTGCGGATCAAACTGCGAAGGAAATTCGTCCTGATGCCGGCATCCGGAATTGCCTCCAGAGAGATGGTTCGGGTCGCCACGTCTTTGTCAGTGACTATCTCGATCTGGGAATACAGCTGATCGGTGATGTCCTTGAATTTTTCGTTCATGGGCCCAGTGATTTTCCAGCCGTTGCCCTGCTTCTCAAGGATTACCTCCGCTGTCTTCTCGACGACTTGGCGGAACTCCGCCTGGCTCAGATCAAGCTTCTGGTATTTGACGGTGAGCTTGAGCTGATCCCCATGGATAGCTACTTCAGCCTGCTCGTGCTGATCATCCACAAGCCACTCCTTGACGGAGGTCAGAGCGTCGGTCAGCTGATCTTTTGTAACCGCCGTGGTGACGACCACATTCGTAGTTTTCTCACGACTGTCACGGCCACCTACCAAGAGAGAAAGATTCCGATAATCGTAGTAATCATGGAACAGGGCACTGAACCGATTGGCCAGGAATTTTTTGTCTGACTCATTGGAGATCACGATCCCCCTGGAGAGGAAGACCTTCCGTAGCTCAGCGCTCGTAAGGCTTCGCTGCGTGAGCGCGTCAAAGATCGCTTTGTCGGACGCGAAGTATAGGCTCCCCATTCTCATGTCAGTCTCGCTCCCAGCCGATCGCTTCGGGCTTATAGTTCGGAATCGCGTGATTCATAATGTCTAGTTCGATTGCCTGCAATTTCCGCTTGCGATTCTCGTCTTCGCCCCACTCAGTGACGTAGCTGTTGATGGCAGCGTTGAAGTTGCTGAGGATGCTGCTGTGATGGTAGCGATTGGCAACCCTGATACGGATCTTCAAGTCTTTGTTGGCATTGAGGATTTGGAACCTGGACAGGGCGTCAAAGAGGTACCTGAATTCGATCTCACTGCTGCCATCGCGGCGATAGTAGATCAGGTAGCCTTCGCCATACGCTTCTGTCGGCTTCATGGCCTTTTCGCAGTACGAGATCACCTCTTTGTGGTGGATGATCATGTACGGCGAAGCGATGAGCTCAGCGGTGGCCGCGCGCTCCCAGTATTCGCCACTGGCCTTATGCAGAACGAGGTCAGGATAATAGAAGGTGTAGTTGTCCTTCGGAAATGTCCCTGCCGCTCTGAGGGCATTCACATCGACCTGCAGCGTCTTCAGGTAATTGATCAGTGAAGGTTCGACGATATGAATCTGCTGAGAATCCTTGATGTGCAGGTTCTCGCCCTTGTAGTCCTTGAAGTGATCGTAGAAATTCTTGTCGTACTCGTCGTCGTGGTTGTACACGAACAGCATCCCACGAACCTCATACCTCTCCCGCTTAGCCAAGTGATAGCGCGTCTGCCACTCCGTCGAGGCACGGGCACAGTCGATTGTCTTGCCCAAGGATTTCAAGGCCTTCTTGATCGAGTCCAGCGTGATTGAGCCCACCGCGTAGCTCTTCAAATCGGTATGAAGGTAGACGGCTTTATTCAGATAAGGGTCTGCGTACTTGAACACCACGTCAGTCGGATGCGTGTGTTCAGACTTCTTAGAGGGCGCGTGCGTTTCCTTCTTCACACAGGCGAAGTTGAGGTTCGCCGGCCCCTCTTTCTTCCAGCGAAAGAAGCTGAATATCTCGCTGGAAACGAGCTCCGCGAGTCTTGCAATTTTTTCCGTTTCGCCGCCTGACATGGTCGTTCCTGTCACGAAATGAATGCGCAGGAACGAGGTCAGCCAAGGTCGGGGCCTGAGCCGTCTGGGTGCGTCCTGCTATAGATATGGCTTCATGCCAGTACAAAGTATCGCAAAACCTTTGACGTTGCCATGGCGACGGTAAGGGTTAGAGCACGACTGTGTCGAAATTCATCAAATTTGCGCATGGACGCAGAGCCTTGGCATCACGCGGCGCGTTCCATCAGCACAATCGAGTAGTCAGCCGGACTGTTGGAAATATTTACCGGCATGGGCATTCAAGCATGCCTCTATAGCCAGCAAGGGATGAACCTATGCATCTATGAGGGGTGGGGAAACGGCGGGAACGACTGTAGAGGCGCCGGAAAATAGGGGGTTGCAGAGAACATAGGCGAAAAAAGACATAAAAAAGCGCCTTATTAGCACTTTTAGCTATTTCTAATTTTACTGTACAGTCAATACCATCCGGTTCGCGAGATTAAATCACCATACCGGAGCCTTGTCAATATATGCGTAACCCGACGATTGCAAAAGATCTGAGCCCCCCAGCCCCTCGTCGGCAGAAGGGTCAAAAGCAGCCAGGCCCCGGCGGCAGCATGCAAGCGATGAATAGCCTCACGCTAGTCAAGGGCGAGCCTCCCAGGCTTTACGAGACAGCTACAGGCATACCGTTGGATTTCTACAACGAGTTCACCGAGCACCTCTGGGACGAGATCGGCATCAGCTACGCGCGTAACTCGGTCATCACCTTGGAGAGGGGTGGGCGCGCGCTTGCCGAATTTCTCTATGAGACCGGTGCCCTTTCTGGCCGACTTGACCCTGCTACTGCATCGAAAACCATGCAGCTTTTTCCATCCTATCTCATCGATGGGGCGGACGCCAAAGACCCGATTGTCCGCAAGGCATTCATTCGAACAGGCCGAAAAACGATCTCCCCCAAGTCTGCGGGCCCATACATCGCAGGCGCCAATCTGATGCTGAGAGTCTGCAGCGCAATCACGTTCGAACAGGCAGAAATGTCCGCCGTCCTAACGGGTCAAGCGCCTCTAGAGCAAGTGAATGAGTTGCCGGAACTCAGTCCCCGGGTGCGCAGCCCTCAGGAATTGGCTCAGATCCACGCCAACACCCTGCAGGTCAAACCCTCTCTTGGCAAAGATGCAAAGAAAACCCAAGGAGGCCTGCGCACGCCCAAGAACAAGAAAAAGCGGGAGGCCAAACATATCGGCATCCCTCACATTCTGCCGATGCTTGAAAACGCCCCGACTCGGCTGGACGGCCTGATCTGGTGCTTTGGACTCGGGAGTTTGAGGGTATCGGAAGCGATGGGGATTCGCCTGGAGGACATAGACGTCCACAAGAGGATCATCCGCGTCGAAGACCCTCAAGGCTTGCGTGACACGACCAACAAGGAAAGCTTCGGCTTCAAGGGCCGCAAGACAGCTGTTGTGACTATGTTCGAGCCGTTCCAGTCGATATTTTGGGAAAAGCTGGCTGAGTACATGGCTGTGCGCCCTTCTTCTGACAGCCCTTGGCTGCTGCTGTCGTTGGATGAAGATACTTACGGGGTACCTCTCTGCGAACTCAATGCCAACAGCGTCAACAGGGCGGTCAATCGCAGCATCCAAGCCACGCAGAAGAAACTGAAGTTCGTAGCGCCTCAAGGAAACTACTCGTCCCACCAATTCCGCCACCTGTACGGCGTGTGGGCACGTAACTATGTGGTGGTGCCAGGCCGACCTAAACCTGGCCTCGACCTGCCTGAGATCCAGTTGTTGATGGGCCATGCTGACCTCAAAAGCACTGAGATCTATGCCGCCGACTTGGGTATTTACACCCTTGTGGAGGTAGATGCTGCAAATGAACTCATCTACCACCGGGGCGCCGGGGAAAGCATTGATTACTACCGTGGCCAAGCCTATGCGCGCCTAAGCGAGCAACTGCTGCAGCAGGGCCCAGAAGCGTGATCAACACCACCGACAACCTTACCGTGCACGGCGACGATGTCCTGCAAAGCGCTCAAGCCATCTTGCAAGAGTTGGCTCAGAAAGCTATGGAAGCCGAGAATGTCGCGGGGAAAGCAAATCCAGAGCTTCTGAGGGATATGCAGGCCAGACACCGTCTGGCCTTATCCATCTTCTTGCGGCATCGGAAAGGTCGGGCCCTGACCTACCAAGAGCTCACTAACCTCTACAGCCTATGCCTCGTACCCGACAAACAGCTCGATCTCGCCATGCCCCTTTATGAGGAGCTCACGGGCGAGTACACGCCAAAGCTGAAAGATGTGAGCAGACTTCGCATCCCTATCCGGGCGATGTTCGTACTCTTGTGGGCGAAGGGACACGTCACGCTCCCCCATAGCTTCAACCTGAGTGGCATATGGGCCAAGTACCCAGAAATGATAGGCATGTCCGAGGGTTTCATTCACCAGATCGCTGGACTCAACGCATCGCATCAGCAGCGCTGCGCTCGCACTTTCCAGTACCGTGTGAACTGGAAAAAGCCTGAAAATATAGTATTTGAAGAGCTGTGGGAGGCAGCGCCTGCAGTTGTAGACAAACAGCGTGAAATAAAGAGCAAGGCAACAAAGGGCAGTAAAGGTTTGGATTTTTCCTACCTAGCTTGGCTTCACCTGTTCGCCAAACAATATCCATCGATTGTAAGCCCTGATCAGGCGCGTCTACTTGAGGGGTATCACGCGCATCTAAGCACGACCAGGATCGAGAAATCGAGTACCGAAATCAAAAAGTCCTATGCGGAGTTCGCAATGCACTGGGGTTCGATCGACCCCAGCCAGTCAAAAAGCGAAAACCTAAAATGGAGAAGATCCCGTTATGCCGCCGGCCTTGATGGCCGCAAGAGGAAGAACAAACAAAAAATTGAGGATAAAATCGCCCGAGAAGACGCCCAAAACTGGGAAGCACAGAGCGTACTTTCCCCTGAGGAGTATGCAGCTCTGCCTGGCCGCAGGCGGCCTACAAAGGGCGACTATGAATGGGTCGAGAGTTACTACAATACCCCAGAGAATCCTCACATTGAGGACAACTTAGCCTCTTGGGTAAGAGCTGGGCAACTGCATCTTGAGCATATCGAAGAGCACCAGCCCAAAAGCAGGGCGTAGGAAGTTGGCTACATTCACATCCTGATGGACTACTTGGGCAGGTATTTGCCCGCTTGGCTGAGAAAACACCCGGACAGCGGCGTTGAATTCCCGACTAACATCGAGGAATTCCACCGATCCATATTTTGGCATCGCACAAAAAAATACACCAAGATCAAAAACCTCAAGGATAGCTCGCACCTCGACCTGCCTCTCACACTGATGCAGTTCTACGATCTTAAACGCAGTATCAAAACAAAGTCGCATTTCATTTTTTCGGTATGGCGGTTCTTTGAGGTCGCGATAGCGAAAAGTAAAGAATTGCTGCCAGATGGCAGAGCACTGGTCAGTAGCCCCTACACAAATCCGGTTCATCCAAAACTGGACTCACCTGGAAGTGGCCCAGCGGGGAAAAGTGACAAAATCCCCTTGCCCATCGGCTCCATGATTATGGTCGAGGCATACATGCTGGCACTCGATGCGATTGGGGTTGAACTTCAAAACAAGTTCCTGACAGGCTTACTGAGCTTCCAAGACTCTCTGGATCTGAAAAACAGCGTTTGGATTGATCTTGAAAAATACGGAGTTTCATACTCCCTCAAGCTGTGGAACCCCGACGACATCTCTGAAACCTTGGAGGTGCCTCTCAAAAAAATCATCAACGCTTATTCGTGGAAAAGTGAGAATTATAAATACGCTGGCCGTGAAATTTACGTCCCATGGCTATCACAGTTGAGAATGCTCACCACAGCCATGTTTTCTGGGCTACGGCTTCAAAACTGCCAATGGCTGGATGTTCGCAGCTTTGACAAATATTATGATGCATCTCTGCGGGGTAGCCTTAGCAGCTGCATTCTCTACGTCAACACCGATAAAAGCGGCAATAGCCGCCCCGTGTCGCTCCCTTACAAGGTTATGGACGTACTGCTCCAAGAGCGCCACTTTCAGACTAAGCAGTACGGCAAAAGATACAAAGGTGTCTATTACGAAAACGATATCAGCAATGCGAAGAAGTACGGAAAAATCCAACCTCTCTTCCGGAGCCCATGGCTCGATAGCGGCTTGCCGTTTTCTGATCCCTCTTACGCAGCTAAGTGGACGTTGATTCTTCGTGGCTTTCAAGAAATGTACAACAGTTTCGTGCCACCTGAAAGTCGCCATCAATTCGTGGAACAGACGGCCAGTGGAGATTGGTCGACAGTACATACACCCCATGCGCTGCGTGCAACTTGGATTACCCACCGCCGTATTTATGCATTTCTCGATTACGCCATCATCGGAGGGCAAGTAGGCCATGCCCATCGGTACACATCCGCGCATTACGTAGTGCCGACGCGACAAGAAACGCTCACCCTAGTTGAATCTGCCAACAAAGCAGTGTCTGCGCATGCATTTGCTGCTCTGACTGGCAGACCTCCCAGCCCGTCATCGCCAGAATCAGCGCTGGTCAAAGGCTGGCAAAAGCACCGCAAAGATACAGTGCGCGAACAGCACCTGATTTCCGTACTTCCAGGTATTCTGGACATCGAGGAGACGGGTCTGGACTTGATTGCTAGCACCAAAACTCAGCGCGTAAAATTTCTGGACAATTGCATTTGTGCGTTAGACGGTGATTGCCCTAAAAAATTGATGAATTTTACAAGAAAAGCTCGCACGTGTGGTATCTGCCCTTATGCAATATTCGGCATCGATCACCTACCCGGTCTGAACGCGAAAGTTCGCGACCTAGTCAACCGCGTTGATCATCTTAAACCAAGGCTTCAGCAATTACATAAACATCAACCACACTCGTCCAATACCGAGATAGTCTACGACGAGCTTTCGGTGAGCGCGTTGGAACTGGCCGGATACCGTCAAGTCGTACAGATTCTTGAGAAAAACTGGCGGGAAGAGAAGTTTCCGAAAGGGTACATCACTCGTCATCGCGACCTTGCTAATGCTGTACGTCACAGCGTTGATATGGACGACCCGAAACAGCGCGTTCTCTCCATGCTGTTAGACATGTCCCAGTTTCCTGCCTTGGCGTCAGAGCATTACCCGCTAATCCTTGAAGAGATGGCACGTAACCCCGAGTTATTGATAGTTGTCAACCAACCAGTAGACGAAAGAGAGCGCTACATTGGTCAAATTCTTTCAATTATGAATGGCGCCGGTCTTTCATTCGGGGATATTGCTGCGTACGCCCTGAGCAAACCTTCTGCCCTCTCACCCAAAGACCAAGCTTCGATGGCGATGGTGCACTGAGATGGCCAAGCGAGCTCGTGAGACTGGGCCGAACCGACCATGACAAAGATACCCACCAAAGCAGTGCGAAGAGGAGCGCCTGAAACAGTGAAGGCGCGACGCGGCGCCGCGCAACTCAATGCGACGATTGCTCGAATCAATGCTGCCTTGGAGGTGCTTCAGGAGAGTGGTGACCCCTTCAAAAATATCAGCCAGTTAGCAAAGGAAGTAGCCCGCATTTGCGGCATAGATCGCAGCTTGCTGTTAAAGCGTGGGAAGACATACAGGCAGTGTTTGGAGCGCTATCCGGCATTGCTGGGCGATGGGAGCAGCGCTCCTACCCCGTACAAGATCGATATCGATCCAATGCATCCGGTCATGATTCGAACTGCGCAGTTGGAGGAGGAGAACGCCAAGCTTCGCAACATCGTAGACGACCTGTCGAAACGGACTGTCAGGGCTGCACCGTCTTACGGGGTTGCCGCCAAGGCCAGCGTACCTGAGTACCAACGCAAATACGAAGTGACCTGTCAGCTCGTAGACAGAATCCTCGATCACAAGCCAGCCATTCAGATCGTCGACGACACCCTGACCGACTTCTCGGATGTCAGCGGGATTCCGAAGCCAGTTGCGGATTCCAAGCTCATCGCCCCCTACCTCAAATGGAAAAATACCCGTGCTTAAGTTGAATGATGGTTGTGGCGGTGGCGCTGATGCTGATGCTGATGCTGATGCTGAGGACGGTGCTGGGGTTGCTGCTGGCACGGGGGTTGATGTCCAGGGAGGCACGCCGCTTGAGGTACTGCGCGCCATGACGCCGCAATTGGAGTCAGCCAGGAAGCTGCGCCTGGTGGTCTTGGAGGTCATCGAATCAGGTAAAGGCGTGCCTATGCGAGCTGGCAAAATAAACCTCGCATGGCTTGCCGGCACGGTTGGACTCACGAGGCAAGTGTTCTATCCAGGGCGCGGTGGGGAGGAGCTTTCCCAGATTGCTGATCTCTTGCTGGAGCACGTGCGATCCCAGTCGTCCACCAAGCCACATACGCAGTACGACAAATCGCTGGCCAGTTTGCGAACCGAGATTCAGTTGCTCCGAACCCAACTGCGGGACGCTCAGCGGGCCCTCCAGTGCGCTGCCTTCCGAGAGGAAATCATTAGATCAGGGAAGATCCTCACGTTCTGACCGCGCTCTTGTTGAGCCGGTTAGACGCCGATCTATTCGCTCCTTTATAGCCCTTTTTATCCCCTTGTAGCCTTTTCTAACCAATGGTGTACGGCCAATGGAAAATTATTACTTCGTCCGGAAACTCACGCTCACACTGAGCGGAGAGCGACAATTTCATTTTCTATCTCTGGCCACTGGGAACCCATTCAAAGCGCGGCTCGACCAGACGCTGATGTCCAAACCACTATTCCCTGGAATGACCTATCGCGCGTCCATTGCTAAGCGCGGGAGAGGATTGGTCATCGCCTCGGTTGCCCTGGTTGCGCCAGTTGGCTCAGATCCCTCAGTTGCCGCCGTTTCCACCCGCGCTGACTTGAGGTTCGATGAGTGCAAGGCACTGGCGGGCTTTGTTAGCGCTCAAGGTGCGCTGCCCCTTTACACTGCGCCTTATGGTCTTGGGAATCTGTTGATCGAGACTGCCTTGGCCGAAGGGCGCCGCGTACGGCAACTGCTTGATCATGAGAACCGATTCATCCTAGGGAAGCATCTTGGCGATGCCCAAACGGCCCAGCTACAGTTCGCATGGGAGGACAACTTAGCCTTCCAGGCGTCAGTTGCGGGCTATATGCGCCAAGGATTTGACCAAATCGCGGCGGAGCGGATGACAAAGTGCCTGTCGGTGGACGCTGACTCCATCCTGGCCAACCCCCTTATAGCACTGCCATTTCTTGAGTCCGTTACCGATGTTGTCCCAGCGGTGCTGTCAGGCTTCGAGTTGAATCCTGGATTGAGGCATGCCTTGGGGCTGCTGAGGTACCTGGAAGCACAGTCCATGGCGGGCGATACCGTTGTGGAGGTAGGGGCTATTTGTGGATGTGGTGATGCTGGAGGCGTTGGCGGGGTGGATGATGTGCGTCAGGCAGTTCGGGAATGTGAACGCCAAGGGTGGGTTGTCGAGACGGAGGGACTGGTTCAGCTTCGAAGCAACTACTGGCTGCAGAACGCAGTGCGCGACCATCTGACCAGAATCTGCGGCCCGTTTCACCCAGTCTACAGCGAGCGCGAGCTTGAACACGCTTTCAATCGTTTGGGCGCGTTCACTCCCGATCTCTTCGCTCACGACATGCTCGACGAGGTCTCGCTAGCCGTTAACGCTCGCCTGGTGCTTGTGCGTTATGACGATATCAAAGCATCCAGTGAATTCACCCAGCAGTACTGTGCTGTCTCTGAGCTCCTGACAAATGCCGTTCCAACATTGGTGACAGCCGCCAAAGCGAGGTGTGTCGCCTATGAGGATGAATTAGGGGTTACCCATGTTCCGTTTTACGAAATAACCGACGGTGTTCACGCGCCGGCTGTTGTTGTCCAGCAGTTCAATCAGCTGCCGTTGTTCGACATTTTTCAGCTGCTGGCAGGGCTGGGAGACTTGATAAATCTGGTTGTCCTGGTCGATACCACGCTGCCGGCGAATGCAGCCGTCGAGCAGATGTCTCGCTATTTCACGACGGTCGATGTCCAAGTGCGCCGACAAGGTGCTCTGCCGTTCCAACAGCACTTGCGAGGGCTCTCTGAGATTGAGTCGCGGATTGATTCAGAGGACGTACAGCGCATCGCGGTGGTGTGTGATTGCCCAGAAATATCGCTGATGCTTAACCAGCGATATAGCTCGGTGCCAGGGGAGACGAAAGTGCCCAAAAAGGGTGATCTGATCCGGCTCTCACCTCGCGGCCTGCGGCGCCAGGATGACGCCCTGATCCGGATCGTGAACGTAAAGCCGGGCGAGCTCTTTGTCCTGCAATCGCAGATGTATCGGACGATCAAAGCCGACGAGTTTGCCGGGTACTCGTGGGCTGCTGGGTTCGCTATGAGCCCCGGTGAAGCGCTCGGCGTGGCCCTCCCCCCGGTTTTGGTGTTCACTTCAGCTCAAGGCGGATCGGATGAACGTGGCTCTGGTGGGGAGCTGAAGGGTGCTGCCTTCGTCAGGAACCTGCAGACGCAAGGGGTTCGCGTGATTGAGCACTGCGTGTATAAGATTGAGGGGTTTACGAAGGTTGCGGACACTGGGACTTTGCAGAGGATTGTGCCGTTGGTTGAGTGAGCCAATTATCCCAGACGATCCCCTCCACGACCGTCGCAATCGCAGATGCGAACATTCCGTTCTCTGGCATGTTCGCTATTGTGAGCTTGGTTTTACATCATTCTGGGTGGCATACCTGCATCATTCCCCGAAGCACCTGCGACCTGGCAAGGAAAAATCGGCATACTGATTGAACTTGAACTGAACGCAAACGACGCCGAAGCACTAGTGCGGCATTGCGACGCCTTTGAGCCGGGCTCAGGTGACGGTCGAGAAGACTCTCGCTTGGGGGATATCCTGGAAGCCATAGCCCCTGCAATCAGGGAGGGCATGAGCATGAAGGAGTCGATGGAATGGTTAACCGAGGCGGTTGTACGTCGCGATCACTCTATTCGGCGACAGCGCACTCGTCCTGAATTGATTGTGTAAGCCCATTCAGACTCTTGGCGGTCGCCAACTGCGCATTCATCTGCTGCTCTAGATCAAGCGAATCACAAAATACCTCCTATACGCTAATCCCCCTCTTCCCCAACCATGTTTTAGGAGCAACCAGACGTTGGCTGACCGCTGCCACGCTATCAGGGAGCTCGTGAACCCTTCAGCCAAATTTTACACACGGAGGAGTTATGCTTTTGTCCCACTAACATACTCAAATCTCGCCCGGTTGCCTAGTGCAAATCATCCACCGCCGCCGGGCTCGCAGATCCGCCCATGACAACGGCCAAGATAATTAATTAGAATATTGACCAAGCAAGCAAACACATATATAAATAAACTTACAACACTTAAGTAAGAGCGAGACACCAGCCTTGAAAGCATACAAATATAGAGATCCATCTAGCAGAACCTTGGAGATACTTTCAAATCGCACAATATATTTCCCGCTTGCAGCCCAACTTAACGACCCTTTAGATTCACAAATAAATATTGATGCCGAATATCAAAAAGTTGTAGACATGTATCCACCACACCATAGTGAAGAATATTTAAGAAAATCTTTTTTGATCCATATTTTGAACCAGCACTCATTTATGGATAAGCACGGAAAAGAAATTGGGCTTAATGGGGCTTTGCAGTGGTACATGTCTACATTGGGAATTTACTCACTATCTAAAATCCCAACAGATGCACTATTATGGTCACATTATGGAGGATCGCATACAGGCATAGCCATTGAATTTGACACAAGCTTAATACTAGAAAAAAATATATTTATCCGTGAGGACATGAAATACTCAAAACTTCCACCCTATCAGGATTTGTTTTTGGATCTAGCAAATAGGCTTGGTGAATTTGTAAAGCCTTGGGAGAGCGACAACCGGTACGAGAACGATTTAGGTGATAGTTTTTATACTAAACAACTATCAGAGCTAATGCACGCCAATCTTTTTGTTAAATCGGAAAAATGGAAGTACGAAGAGGAGTACCGACTAGTTAGTAGGCGAACCGGAGGACATGAATTCCCTGCTGAAGCATTGAAATCGATAACCTTTGGAATCAAGGCAAACTTAGAGTTTATAAAAAGGGTTGAAAAAATACTAAATACTGCCGACTATACACACGTCGATGTGAACTTCGTTCAGCATAGAACCGGTAGTTTTGAATTTGAGCTAACCAAGACATGCAACACGCTCATGAAGCTGGATAAAATCACTTAGCTTAAACCATCCTTGTGTCAGGATTTGTGTGAACTCCAGAATGAACGTTTGCATCGGTGACGATGCCGCCCTTTTGGACTTTTTCATTTCAGCAAGAAGATAAGTGAGGGCGTAAACTCTGGTGTCCACCTGTCCCGGGGTCGTATGAACAAATCTTCAGCCAGGAAAAATCCCTTAACCTTTCAATGACTTCTACATGCAAAAGCATCGCGATAGCAACTCTCCAAGGTAAACGTATGGCGCTTCCGTAGGCTAATTTAGTATGTGCTGATAAGGGCGCTACCTGCTCGATAGCGCCGACCTAGCAAGCGTTTGGCAGGATCTCCCTAGCCATGTCAACGAATGTGAGATCCAGCCTTTGGAGAATGCTATTTGATGGCGAGCGTACCCAATCGGGAGAGGGGTATGCCCCCCCCCCGCTAGCCTATGGTTGAGCGGCACAAGGTTCGAGGATAGACCGCATCGAGCATCGCTAGAAGAGTACGAATGCTTCATGCACCACGGTGCACCATGGTGATATCAGAGAATACTCAGCATATACCGAGGTTCGGACGACTTGAAGACTACACGGATACACGCTTTCAGGCGTTTCTGTCCAATAAGGGTTCGATTCCCTCTACCCGCTCCACCATTCAGCCAATGATTACGGGCGTTCCAGGCAGTCTTGCCCTAGCGCCTAGGCGGGCCGAGCCCCCTCGCAGCGCCGCCATCAGCCTTCTCACAAGCCTCAAAAATTTGGCGCACCGTCGATTTCTCTAATACGGCGTCTTGCCTGACCCACTTCTGCCTCAGCTTACTCAATAAACTCCTAAAGTCTGATCTGTCAGATCCAGGGCGTGAGTTGGTCAACGGGGCTTCGCGCAACCGGCACCGGCCTTATGCTCATGGTCTGACCATGTAGGGAGCACTGGGTCACTCACCCAGGCCAAGCGGTCGATTGCCTGCTGGAGCCAAGCCCAGAGAGCTCGCCACCACCGGAGCCACGCTGTTAACTCCAGCGGTCACGATCAAACTCGGATGCTCATTTTCGCCTCAAAGATCATCAGATCGCTGACCTTGTCTCTCATCATTTTTCTGACGATACGCGAGTCGACGTGGACTTCGCCATCCGATCCCACGCTGACCATTTCTGCATAATCTGCGAGCATCAGGTCGGCCAGGCCACGGCTGAAGCCGTCCCGAATCAGCTTGATCCTGAGATCATCGTCGGTACCGTATTTGATCCGCTTATAGAAGCCAGCCTCCAAAGCACCGACACCGTTGAGCACTTCCACGAACTTGAAGATCCGGTTGTCGAAGAAATCCTCTTCGTCCTTCAAATGCACGATAGCCAGGTTGATGCGCTCGGCATCATCTTTCTGAGAGATCCTGACCCAGTTCTCGTACACGCTCTCACCGAAGGTCGAGTCGCCCCATTTGCCCACAAAAACGTGGTCGGTGACGCCTTCTTCGGCAAGCTTGTTCCAGTACCGTAGGGTTAGCCGGAGCATTCTCTTGAGGCTGTATCGCTTCAACCTCCAATCCAGAAGCATGGTGTAGAACTTAAGCGCCGGGAGCTCGTTGAGACGCAGCAAATCGCGGTGCTCTCGGCTCTCTTCGAAGTTTGCGATGAAGAGCTTCTGGACAGCCCGCATCAGTCGTGCAACGTCGCTGATTTGCCCAAGCGTCTTGACCGAATTCTTGATCCGTCGATCAATATTTTTTTCATGCTTGAAAACATCGAGTTCACTGATGCTGTTGGCGATCATCAGCTTTCCAAGCTCGGTCGTCACGTATTGGCAAGGACGATCCCCCAGCAAGCCGGGATGCAAATTTGCCAGACGTTCAACCGCATCGTTGTACAGTTTCGAAATCTTGCCATCCACGATGGTAGTGGCCTCAAGCATCACATTGCCGACGCTATCCTGGTCAACCTGCGAGACGTTCACCGCCTTTTGGTAAAAGCTTTGAAGATTTGCCCGCTTACTGGTGAACCCCTCGACTCCGAGCAGATAAATGCTGGACTCCAGCTTCTTCAGTGAAGCCTGCGCCTCAGGCGCAAAGACCTCGCTGAAGCGATTGACCCGCCCAATCAAGTTCTTGAACTGGGACGACGTGAGATTGCTTTGCCCTTTTGTGTAATCAAAGATGAACAGCCGCTCGATAGGTAGATTCACCCCCTCCAGCAACGTTGAATTACACACCAGGTATCTCATTTTCTCCGAGGCGCTGAAGAGATTTTCAAGGTATAAACGGATGGTGTCCGGGATAGAGCCATGGTGATACATGACGCCTTTCCTGAGGCACGAGATCAAGCGATAGCGTTTATCAAAAGCATCCTCCAGCTCGTCGCATGCACGCGCAATGAGGGGACAATCAACAGGCTTCAGTGTCGCGGCCAAGCCCACCGCGAATGCCTCAATGCTCTTCTTCTTGTTTCCATAGATGATGTTCTTGTTGAGCGACTCGCGTCGGATCAGCTCGAAGCAATTTTGGTATTTGCCGTCAATATCAAGCCAGACATTGAGGAAATGGTCGTACAGCTTGAGTTTTCCATCCCCCTTGTTTGGCCTGAAATCTCGCAGGTAAAAGCGCTCTGACTTGATGTACTCATCAATCCTGAATCCCGTAGGGATCATGTCCAGAAAGCGCACCCTGACGTTGAGCTCGTCACATAGAAAGGGAGTGAGGAACTTGAACGTGGTCTTTTTGTTGCGCGCTCCCAGAATGCACAGCATGGTCGCCAGCAGTTCGCTTCGTCGATCATTCTGAAGAAGGTTGTGCGCCTCATCGACGAACACCATGTCGAAGCTTAGCAAGGGGTGATCGTTCAGCAGCCGGCTCAGGCGCTCTTGGGTCAGCACAAATGCTCGATCGTTTCGGCCTTCGACATACATCTCAGGATGGGAGATCACCTTCCCCAAACCTTCAATATCAGCATAAATGAGGCGCTTCTTGGTCTGTGCTAGGAGCGCTTTGGAAGGCACCAAGATCAGGATCTTACTGTGAGGGTTATCGTTCACTGACTTGATGATCAGCTCGGATTTTCCGTACGACGTCGGGGCGACTACCACGGAAGAGTGCTCGTACTCGGACTGGACAAACGTGCGCAGCGCCTCCTGCTGCTCGGTCAGTACCATGCCCTGATCGCGGAACGTGTCAACGTAGCTTCCTACAATCTGTCGGATGAAAGAGTCGCTGCGGTAGTCGTCCTCTGGAAAGTTGTTACCGATCACGGCTGATACAGGATGCAAGCCGTGGTGGAGCGCGACATCGTAGAGGGCTTCGTATCGGCCAGTGAGGTTTCCGTAAAACAGGATGATCCGATAGCCCAGACGCTTGATCTGTAGTGGTCTAATGATTCCGGACACCCATTTAGGTGAGAATGCTCGCCACAGAGAGGTGTCTGATGACCAAGCAACGTCGTACCTTTACCCCTGAGTTCAAGCGCGAGGCTGCGTGCCTGGTGCTCGACCAAGGCTACAGCCATAACGAGGCATCCCGTTCGCTTGGGCTGGTTGAGTCGGCCTTGCGTCGTTGGGTGAACCAGCTCCAGCAAGAACGTGGCGGCGTCACGCCGACCAGCAAGGCGTTGACACCTGAGCAGCAAAAAATCCAGGAACTCGAAGCCCGTATCAATCGGCTAGAACGAGAGAAATCGATTTTAAAAAAGGCCACCGCGCTCTTGATGGCCGAGGAACACGAGCGTTCGCGTTAATCGATCAATTGCGGGCTCAAGAGCCGATTGATCTGTTGTGCTCGGTATTTGAAGTAACCCGATCTTGCTACTACGCGTACTGCCGAAAACGCCGGTATCCAGATGCCGAACGGGTGGTTTTGCGCAGCCGCGTGAACGAGCTGTTTACGCAAAGCCGAAGCGCTGCGGGCAGCCGGAGCATCATGCTGATGATGAAAGAGGACGGCATGCAGATCGGGCGATTCAAGGTGCGCGAGTTGATGCGCGAGATGAACCTGATCAGCAAACAGCCCGGTTCGCATGCCTATAAAAAGGCGACCGTGGAGCGACCTGATATTCCGAACGTGCTTGATCGAGGATTCACCGTCGCATCCCCAAACAAGGTCTGGTGCGGTGACATCACATACGTTTGGGCCGAAGGTCGATGGCACTATCTAGCAGCTGTCATCGACCTTTGTGCCCGCCGTGTTGTGGGTTGGGCGTTCTCACCCAAGCCCGACGCCGACCTGGTAATCAAGGCACTGGACATGGCTTACGAGCAGCGTGGCAGGCCGCAAAACGTACTGTTTCATAGCGACCAGGGCAGCCAATATGGCAGCCGAAGTTTCCGCCAAAGACTATGGCGATACCGCTTCACACAGAGCATGAGTCGGCGCGGCAACTGCCACGATAACGCGCCGATGGAGCGGCTGTTTCGCAGTCTGAAAACAGAATGGATACCGACGGTGGGCTACATGAGCGCTGCGCTAGCGCAACAGGATATCGGCCGATTCCTAATGGGGCGATACAACTGGCGGCGACCGCATCAGTTCAACGAAGGGCTAGCGCCTGCGGTCGCTGAGGAAAAACTCAATTCAGTGTCCGGGATCAGTTGACCACTACAATCTCCGGCGTCTGATGGTTAAGCAAGAGCACTGCGATAGCCAGCAGCTTAACGACCTCCGAGTCTTCCATCTCATCCTTGCTGAGGAGGCGGAAGTACAGGTCTTTGAATTTCGTGTTGGCTAACTTCCTGATTGTCAGCTCTTGCATGTCAGTGTCCCGATTCCGCTTTCAAAAAATCCTCTAGACGCTTCAGCGTGCCCTTGTGCAGAGACAGCACCACCAGCGTTTTGAAGACAGACCCGCTTGCTAGGTCAGTTGTGAACTTGGAGATGGTTTTTTCTGCAACGCGCTGGGAGACATCACTGAACAGGGCCGATATCAGAAAGACGTTATTGTCAGCTGCAGTCGCCGATTGCCCCACGGCCATGTCAGCCTCAAGCTCTAGAATCTCCAGCACGGAGTCCCTGAAATCAGCCTTGGCGTGGATGGAGTTGCGGGCCGCGTTGATCGCGTTCTGCCAATGATTCATCTCCTGCTCCGCGAGTCGCCCCTTTAGATCATCGCGGGCCTTGGCGAGCAGATCACGAGTGGCAGTACATGGGGTCTTGCCCACCCTCATCCCACCGGATTTCACCTCGGTGATCCAGACCTCTTTGCTTGACGATTCATAGAGCAGCAGATCGAAGCCCTTGCGGATGCTTTTCTCTTCCATGTTGAAAAATGGAGAGACAACGTCAAAGCCAGGGAAAAGCTTCAGGATCACAACGTGGGACAGGAGCTCTCCGAGCATTCCTACCTGAGTCTTGCGTGTTTTACCGGAGTATCGATCCCAAAACGCACGCAGGGTTGCCGGGTACTTGTACAAAGCTCTGTCACGGCTCGCCTGGTCAACGCCATGGCATATCCGCGTCAGATTTTCCCGTAGGGCATCCTTGAGCTCATCAGATAGATGCTCGATACAGCACAACGCGTACTGATCAACCTCCTTGAAACTTACGCCATCCATAACCTATCCACGAGGGTCATCCCTGGTAATTCCCTTGCATGACGATAGCGGCCAAACGCCACCCATCAATGCAAACTATCGTGATTCCGAGGCCGAGGTAAACAGGTAATTGCGTCCTTGCGAAATTAGCCAGACGTCATCACGTAGACGCCCAGGAGCGACTAGACGATATCACTATCCTAATGCGTGGCTTGCGGATGCACTAGCACCCAGCGATGATCGCTTTGCGGGGTCTCAGCCGCCGTCCCATCTGGGTCACATGTGGTACTACGAGGGCTTATTCGTGACACCTGGAATCTGCGCCTGCAAACCCGAGTTCTTAGCCGATGGTCAGTGCTTGTCGTGCGACGATACCCGAGTCAGAAACCTCAACCGAGAGAAGACGCTGAAGAGCAACCATGCCAGGCGAATTCCTGGATGGGATGACTACCTCGCCTTTGAGGGGGCGTGAACGAGCCCCATGAAAGACAGGACACCGTTCCCCCCTTAAGATAAGGGATAGGCAAACGGGTATGTATATGACTAACAGCAACGATAAGGGTGGCGAGTTGCTCGGCCAGGAACGCCGGCGCCGCTGGAGTACCGAGCAGAAGTTGGCCATGGTTCGCGAGAGCCTTGAACCCGGACAAAGTGTGTCCGTGGTGGCTCGACGCAACGGCATCAACGCCAACCAGCTGTTCCTGTGGCGCAAGCTGTATCAGGACGGAAGCTTGTCGGCGGTCAGTGCTGGCGAGGCCGTTGTACCTGCGTCGGAACTGACCGACGCGCTCAAGCAGATCCGCGAATTACAACGGATGCTGGGCAAGAAGACGATGGAAGCCGAAGTCCTCAAAGAGGCCGTGGAGATCGCCCGGTCGCGAAAATGGATTGCGCACTCACCCTTGTTGCCGGGGGACGACCAGTGAAACTGGTCAGCGAATGTCTCGGTGTGTCGCGCTCGCAATTAACGGTTCGGATCAAGCAATCGGTATCGCCCAAAGTACGGCGACGTCGGCTCGTGAACGATACGGAGTTGGTCGCTGAGGTTAAGCGGCAAGTCAGCGAGTTGCCGAGCTATGGCTACCGTCGTGTTTGGGGGTTGCTGCGCCGCGAGCGTGAAGCCCAGTCACTGGCCCCGATCAATGTGAAGCGGGTTTACCGCGTCATGCGCGATCACAATCTGCTGCTGGAACGCCGCATCAAACAGCCAGGCGTGCAGCGCCGGCATGAAGGCAGGATTGCCGTTACGACCAGCGATACGCGCTGGTGCTCGGACGGCTTCGAGTTTCGCTGCGACGACGGTGCGAAGTTGAGCGTGACTTTTGCCCTGGACTGCTGTGACCGCGAAGCCATCAGCTGGGTCGCCAGCCCGACGGGCTACAGCGGTGACGACATCCGAGACTTGATGCTGGAAAGCGTGGAGAAGCGATTTGGCGATCAACTACCGAGCACGTCCGTCCAATGGTTGAGCGATAACGGTTCGGCCTATATCGCCGAGCAGACGCGTCTGTTTGCTCGCCAGATCGGCTTGCAGCCGGTGACCACACCGGTACGCAGCCCGCAAAGTAACGGCATGGCAGAGAGCTTCGTGAAGACGATCAAGCGTGATTACGTGGCGCACATGCCCAAGCCGGATCGAGAAACAGCGCTGCGCAATCTGACGATTGCCTTCGAGCATTACAACGAGCAGCATCCGCACAGCGCTTTGAAATATCGGTCGCCGCGAGAATTTAGGCGTTTGGCAGCAGCATCAATTTAACGGGGAGTTGGTGTCCGGTCTGGTAGGGGCAAGTCCAGGGCGCACTGCAGACTCTTGTACGCAAATTTGAGTGACCAATGGAGGTGCCCCTCCTGCGATCGGACGAAATTTGAGTTACTCCGCTGGACAATGCTTTTCCCCCACCGACCGGACAAGCGGGAAGGCTGGGCTGCGGGTCTTCACACTCATCATGATCATGGCACAAATGCTTACGGCATCAAGCCTCAGCCGGGTGAGCTCTGCCGGATCACTAGCTTTGCTCCGATAACCATTTGTGAGCAGTGCAACAGTGCTGACGGTTCAGCTAAAAGGCACCTGAATCTCCCTAGGCATTTTACTTTTGGGCCTGCGGAGATTCGGGCGTTTGTCCGCCCAACGCCACACGGCAAGCACCTCATCAAGTACGACGTCGCCAAGACGATATTCGATCAGGTTACCGCTCCCCTCCCGTTTTCCCCCTGGCGATAGCACTCAGTTAAGTTGCAACCCCCAGTTCCGGGCCCCGGATGCACCCTCTATGGATAGATGATGGCCACTGCTGCTGTTTCGATTAGCTAGGCAGTACCCCTGAATAGTGATCCGCCTACCCTGGTACATCGGCTTGAGCTCGATTAGGTCGGCTCATCCAAGCGGAGGCTTGCCAAATGTGACGCTAAATGGCCGGCAACTGAGCTGGCAATTCCCCTGCTCGCTCACGATCCGCCACGCTCACTATGCAGCGCTCGATAAACTCAAGCTCTTGGGTGAGTTCAGTGGCGCGTTTTTCCAACGCCTTCAACCCGGCCCGGTGTTCCTTTTGCACCTCTTCAGGAGCTCTGGCGAGGCCTGCTAGCTTCCTGCGGGCCTTCTCGATCTTTTCATTGACCTCAGCAAGGTACCTTTCTCCGAAGTCCTTCTTTTTGTCCATGAAGAGCTGGCATTCCAAGAAACGGATGGCATCGTAGATTTTCAAGACCTCACCACTGGTCTTGGAGTGCACGAAGTTCAAGCTTCCTTCATCAAAGGCGTGGTGCTCCTGATTTTGGCCACCCCAGTTCACCAAGTCATTCTTGATGAAATTGAAGTGCGACAGGTCGTAGTCAATGAACGGTTCCACCAGCTTGAAGGTGTGCTCCAAGCTAACCTGCAGGTACACGCTCTTCTTCAGCTGCGACTTGTTGAAATTAGCGGTGACCTGCACGCCGTTCTCAATGCAGAACTCCAGCACCATGGACTCGAACCATATCCGGCAATACAGCAACGCCTGTCGAACGTCGAAAACCGACAGAGCCACGTGCACCTTTTTCTGAAAACCACCCGCGTGATCAATGACCACGATGCCTTTGTTCGTATAGCTGAGCACATGGTTTGCGTGCTGGTCGGATTGAGGATGGCGATCAGCGATGATGCAGAAGCGCTCCCAGAAGAGGCGATCGTGGGTCGTCACCACCATCTGGATCCGGCGCAGGTAGTCATCATTGAAAAACAAGTCGATGATGTTGGATCGGTGATCCGTATCGATCGCGTTGACGACGTCATCAAAAACGATGAGCGGAAAATTGTTTTTCTCAGCCATCGCCAAGAGAATCGACAAGCCCAGTGCCCTCAGATGCCCTTCGCTGAGCACAGCAAACGCATCCAACAGAGAGCCGTCAACGTTGGTGATCTTGATCCGGTAGCTCTCCGTAAGCTTTTCAAAGGCCAGCGTCTCAATCTGCTCATGGTCATCGTCGTGGTTATTGATCGCTCGGTAGTACTCGGCAGCCTTGGCTTCGATCCCTGTAATGCGCGCTTTTTCAAGCTCCAGCTTGTAGTCCAACAGGTCGCCGTAAAGCGTTCGGTATTCAACCTCAAGATCTTTGAGCAACTGGTTGAAGTGGCTGTTATCCACCGAGTCGTTGAGCAAAGCCGTTCTCTGCGCTATCAGCGCAAGCATCCTGTCATTGGCGTCTGTGAACCCGGTTAGCGCCTGGGTTTTGAGGTCAAACTGTCGTTTCAGCGACTCATCGACCTGCTTGAGGTGTTCGATGAGCGCATCCAGACGAGCCGCTTGAACCTCCGCCTGATCAACCTCCCGTTGCCTGCGTTCGCAGGCACGCAGATAGGCCTCGATCTGGGCTGTACTGTCAGCACAGAGCGCGATGAAAGCATTGAGGACAGACGCCGCCACTGTCGAGCGGTCAGTGGCCGTATGGAACTCTGTGAGCACCGCTTCCAATACGTCCATCGCCACTGGGCAGGGTACATCGGCATAGGCATTGGCCTTCACGGAACTGACCCCGGTCGCGATCCTTGAAGCCCAGAGGACAACTTGAGTATCATTTTTCTGTTTGGATTGCTTCAGGGCCTCCAGAGCCCCGAGCGCCTTGATCTGATCACGCGCCCTTTCAAACGGGTTCACCGTGACTTGGTCAAGGGGCGTCAAACAGGCGGGACAGGTCTGCTCAGACGGCGGTTCGGTGGCTTCCAAAGCTTCCAAGGCTTCAAAAACAGCGCGATAGTTAACGTCACTGGCCCTTTGCAGAAACAGTGTCTCGATCTGCGTTTTGCGGCTGAGCAACCGCTTGGCGATGGCAGACGTACGCGCAACATGCTTGATGGGAATGACCACCGGTGCTTTGGCCGCTCGCAGTCGCTCGGCCCCACGGATGTGCATGTCTATCGTCTTGCGCAGCCGCTGTACCTTTGGACGAATTTCGAAATCCTGATCGGCCCGCAGCCCCAAGAGCTGACAGGTTTGCGAAATCGCAGCGTAGAGATCTGCCCTGTGCTTGCTCCGCACTTGGCCAAGCTCTGTTCGTGCGCGTTCAAGGTTCGCCAGGGCCTCGGCCTGGTCGGCACGCATGAATGCCTTGAGCGTAAAGCTGTCAGGGCGCACGAATCGGGAAATGACTTCCTGAAGCTCTTCCAGGCCGAACAAGGTCGCCAAGACATCACTTTCGCCACTACCAGTGTCCTTCGAGCCCAGCAGCGAAAACTCCTGAAGGCGATTGCGATCAATGAAGCAGCTCGACCAACTGATACTGGGCGCAATTTTGAGCTTATTCGTTCCCAGGAGAGCGAGCTGGGGCTTGGTTTCTCCTCGTGCAATGTACTGCTTGACCTTGGTCTTGCGCCTGGCGGCTTCCTTGATGTCCCCAGTGGTGCAAATTTCGATGGCTTCACAGAGCGATGATTTGCCGCCGCCATTGGGCGCGTAGAAAATGTTTTTCAGCTTACTGAATCGAATGAACGTGCCTTTGTCGTCGGCACCAAACTCGCCAAAGCCCCGGAAATTCCTGACGCGCAGGTGATCTAATGCCCCCAAGCCCGAGGGTGGTATCCGATCCAGTTCAGGCCTTTTATCGAGCACTTTCTTGAAGCGAGCAGCGACGCGCTGGTAGTTACGACCCAGCAATTGATCCGACGCAGTGGTGATGTGTGACTTGATGTGGTCGGAGTAGCGGCCCTTGCTTTGGTTGGCCTGGTACATACACCAGAGAAGCACCAGGTACGCATCAGTACGCCCCTCAAGGTTCTGCCTGGCAAAACTTAAAAGGTACTGACTCATTGCGCCTCCTCCCTGGTACGCATCAGCGTAACCGGACTGGCATCAGGAAGCCATTATCGAGCGTTGTGGATGGGCCGCTGTCCGGAAAAACTTGGGCGGTCTCATACAACATGGGGGATGCACCCAACCTGACTCGCAGCCCCAGTTACAGAGATATTGATCCCATAGTCTGATCCCAAACCCGGTTTGACGCCCGGTATACTCAGGACAAATAGTGCTGCATCAAAACGCCGTTCAAGCCTCCAGCACCCATTTTTGATAATACCGAGGAAGCACCATGCCAGTTGACGGGCCTCTACCTGGGACGGGTGATCAGCACGACATCAATGCCGATGCAACACGTTGCCTGATGGCTCGACATCCCAAGAATTGGCGAGTGCAAAGCCTGGAAGGGACTGACGACTATGGCTATGACTTCCAAGTGCAGACCACGCCGAATCAACAAGCGACGGATATTTTCCGTATCCAGCTTAAGGGCACCCGCTCTCCGAACCTGACGGCGGATGGCGAATACATTTCGGTGTCTCTGAAAGCCACCACTGTCCGCTATTACGCCCGAGCCGTAGAACCGGTACTTCTGGTGATCTGCGACCTATCGGTGAACGAAGATTCTGTCGACTGCCCCCTTTACTATGTTTGGCTCAGGGATGAGCTGAATCGCATCTCGGTCGACGATCTGTCCGCTGAACGCAAATCCGTCACCCTTCGTGCGCCCACAAAGAACGTACTAAAAATAGCTACGGATCTCTCGGAGGACATTCGCCACCAGAACGAACTGTCTCGCATGGGGCATATCCTGAGTGAGCGCGCAGAGCAAACACACCCAGGGATGCAAGCAGATGACCGCTTAACCCTGGTTCAGGGCGTGGTAAAAGGCGTGGCTGCACGAGGCTCCGCACTGATGAACGCCTTGGCAGGCCCAACGGAAGACTACTGGGTCAACCCAGCTCGCGGCACGCTTGCCTGGAACTTGACTCAGGCCAAGGCAGATCTACAGGTCACCGCGCTGGATCGAGCGAAGATCCAGCTCGATGAGGCAGAGCCAAAACTCGAAGGGTCGGCCACCCTTGAGCGCGCAGAATATTGGCGCCTACGTGGCAACTGGCAGGTTCAAACGGGAGATAACAGAGCGGCAGTCTCTTCCTACCAGAACGCGTATGAGGTAACGCCGTTCCCCAAGTTCCGAGCAGCCCAGGTGGAAGCGGAGATCCGCATCCGATTCGAGAACGATAGCGACTCACTTGCAGAGCTACATGATTTACTGGAGGGTGCAGATCCAGCCATCATTGCCATTCGCTCCCGGCTGCATGCCGTGCAAGGGCATTACGAGTTGGCCGTTGAGCAGGCGAATTTGCTTGCGGAACCTCAACGGTCTTTCGCCAGAGCGTTTGCACATTGGCTGTCTGAAGAACCGGCAAATGCCCTGACGGACTGCGAGGCGGGCATTGAAGCCTGTGACGCGTCCGATGACATTCGTGAACTGTTGCTGTTGCTTAGGGCCCGAGCCAAATTTTCCCTCGCAGTGGCCACCGCCACTACGCCGCGACGTGAATCTATCCCACCCGCAGGTCTTCCGGGTGTAGACCTTCAAAAGCTTGAGGAAGCTTGGGTTGCGATTAACGATGCTGTCCTGTCCATAAAGGCATCTGGCTGGGGCTCCAACATAGAGCAGCTCGTCGACATCTGGGGGGCCACAGCGTCGGCCCTTGGCAAGGCAGAGTCGATACTTGCAGACCTGAAGGATGCAGCGCAGAAGCGCCCGGACTTGCCCCATATCCATGAGGTCTTGCGGGGCATTGCGGGTCAATTGGCGGACTTCACCCTCGCATTGTCGGCAAATGATCAGTTGCCCGACTCACCTGACAAGCAGTTCTGGGGCACGCTTCTGCTCTATGAAACCCGTAAATTTCGGGCGTGCTATCAAGGCTTTGGCGCATACGTCGGTGACGTGGATCGCAGCCACCCCCTGTTTGGGGCGGCTGTCACCGCAGCGTCTATTTCGGCGCACAAATCAGTTCAGACCGGCCTCGTGAACCAGTGGATGGGGCTGCTCGAAGCAGATCCTGCTCTGGCCCCCGAAGCCGCCCTCGCACAATTTTATCTCCAGTTGGAGATGAGCAGGTTGGCCAAGGATGAGGCGTTGAGGACGCTGCAGGCCAGGTATGAAGAACTGGATCGGCCCGTCAGTATTGCACTCACCCTCATCCACGAGCTTGACCCTACTGACCCGCAGAGCGCGCAGGCGTGTGTTCGACTCTCCGAAAGGATCACTGAGCACTATGTCCTCTCGCCTGCGGTGGCTGCGCGGCTTGGGCTGGCCTTGGTGACCTTGAGAGATTGGCAAGGCATCGTAGAGCTGTGTCAAAGCAATCGAGTTCGCGTTGAGCCTGGCGATCGAATGGGAGCCTTCGAGGCATTGGCACTTGATCACCTGGGCGAAACGGAAAAGGCCCGCGATCGGTTGTTGAAAATTGTAGCCACAGGATCTGACGATCCACTGGCACTGAACACCTATGCGACGATTGCCACGCGTTGCGGCTACGTCGATGACGCCGTGGAGGCAGCGGAAAGAGCGCTCGAAACTGCGAGATCCAAAGGGGAACAATTGGAGTTCGTTAAGTTACTGTTCTTTCTCATTCAGTTTTCCGACCCAACGAGCGAACGGCTACTGGAGCTGGCCCTGCGAGCGGGCGAGCTGGTGGATCAGAGTGTAGAGAGCCAGGAAGGCACCTACTTGATGATGCACCTGAGCGGCACTCTGGGTGGACGCAGTGACATCGACCTTGCCAGGGATAGAGAGCAGTTCCGCACACGAGCTGATGCATTCTTCAGGAATTTCCCGAATTCCCGGATGCTCTGGAGAGGCGAAATCCGAGAGGGCGCCTCTGGCACGGAGTTGGTGGAAAGCCTGAAAGCACTGACTGGAATGACGCCCGACAGAGAGGCCTTCCAGAAGCGGCTAGAGCGCTCCCTACAGCAGGGATTGAATACCGTTCCTTTCTCGTGGCGTCCACGACTGGTGCTGTCTTACGTTTGCGATATCGTGCACCTGTGGGAAATTGCCAAGGTGTCCAGCCGGGATGATCGCCAGTATCACTTGGCAATGGTCAACGATACAGGTTGGCAGCCGACCAGTGCCGATGACCTGCGCAAGCGAGTGCCTTTGCTGGATTGGACAGCACTGTTAGTCCTTAACGACTTGGGGCTGATCGACGCCGTCATCACTTTCTTCGGTCAAATTGCGGTGGCCAAGGCCACGATGGAGGAGCTTGCCGAGTTCACGAACCCCGTGTTTGGAAGCCCAAAGCGAAGCAAATGCTTGGAGCTACAGAACGCTTTGAAACCCCATCTCGCCTCGATCCTTCAGCCCTCCCCTCCAGAGGTGGCAAGCGAGGCATCGCCCGCCAGAGTCATTGGGCGCAGCAACAGTGAAATCGTGGAGATACTTGGCAAAGAGCCGGAACGGTACCGGCTCTATTCTGATGACGAATCGCTGCGGATATTTTGTGCTGCAGGTTCCGAGGTCGACGGTTTCTGCACGCTTGATGTCCTGACCGCAATGACAGAGGTTGGGCAGCTCTCCCCTATTGAAAAAGCCGGCAAAATTGCGCAGCTGTGCGAATGGCGGGTCGGGGTAATCGTACAGCTATCCGAAATTGTCCGGCTGCTCCCCCCGGCTGCCTATACTGCACGAACCGTACGTCAAGCCGTAGAAATCCTCGACGCTGAACCTAGGCTCATTTCAGTGATCTCGGCGCTCTGGGATTATCGAGTGCCCTTTGAAAAATCGCTGGGGCATGCAGCATCGGCGTTGCATGCACTAGTGGAGCAGGCTCAGCTTCCTGAGACTGGACTAGCTGCGCTGATGCGACACTGGCATGTCAAAGCAGCTATGAAAAATGATGCCCCTGATCAGGCCCTTGAGACCATAGTCCTTTTGATCATCACCGCCGCACTCATGGGTCATTTGCCGAAGGCTTGTGCCAAACGACTCTGGGCGGTTTACAGGCTGTTGGTCGAGTCTCACCATGGAGACCAAATGGACGAGCGTCTTGAGAAGGTTTCCATCCGGTTGCTAGGTTCGAAATGTGCTCAGTTGGAATCTGTAGCGGCTGGCGAAGGGTTGCGAATCTTCACCGAGCTCAATGAGAGCCTAACGGAGGGCACGATTGACCAGTCAGAGTTCGCCAACGCTTACACCACAGCACGAATAGCGGCGCAAAGCCCCAAATTCGGGCGATGAGTGCAGGCCGCAGGCGCTGGACGCAGCGCGATGTGGCCTAAGTATGGTCGACGCTGGACGCGTCGCAGTTAGGGTTGGAGCAGATACCCTCACGCGCTTCTCGAAACGCTCTCTTGACCGCCGGAGCGAAATCATCCGCATGACGGGCCGACGAGCCCCCCCCCCGCTCAACATCCGCTAGTTGGCGCGAATCAACCTTGTGATAGAAACGGCCACCGATGCTTTTCGGCCTGCTCAGTTTCTGGCCGGGAGTGGTTATCATCGTAACCACAACACGACAGGGCAACGAGCTCATGACCTACGCACTTTTAGACAATGCCACCCTCACAGCTGTCCAGCGTGCCACTGGAGCTGTCACGGTACAAAACACCGACACGATCAATGGAGACCTGTGCGCTGTAGAGAACTTCCTCCAGGGCATTCTTTTCTATGATGACCTGTTGTGCATCGACAACTACAAGCCTCAGCACCGGGAAGCGCGGAAAAAGCAGTTCCCGTACCTGCGCTTCGTTGACCCAACCCAGTTCGAACTGCAGACGGTCGACGAGGTTGCACAACGGGAAGCCGCTCTGATCCGCCCCGAGATTCGCGGAGGTAAGTTCGTCGATGAGGACTTCGCAGGTCTCCTGGAGCAGCTGAAAATGAACATGGTCTGCACCTGGGATAAATCTTCCAGCGTGTACTACCTGACCATGAGAATGCTCGGGCACCAAGCCACTGATGCCTACGGCAAGTACAGCGCCTTGACCGCTGCAATCTTTGCCGAATTGGCAGATGTGGGCGACACACGTGGACGCTGGTCGCAAGAAGTGAAACTCGTAGGCTCCGATGGCCACGTCTTCACCGAGCAAGACTTCGCCAGGAAGAAGCCCGAAGATTTCGGCGGCGCCACAAAGCAGCTGGAGATGTTCATCGCTTCCCTGAACTGGCTGGCCTACAAATCCATCTACTATTCCATGGCAGCTAAGCACCTTAAGGCCGACTCGTTTATTCATCCGATACGCCATGCCTATCAGTTGCACTGGCTGAAAAAAAGCGGCTTCTTCGGTCACGACTTCACGGCTCGCCTCCTGGCCAACCTCTCCAGCAAAACACAGACGAGCATCGCTGAAATCAAATCTCACGGGGGTGCGCAGACTGTCGCTCTCGACCTGCCGCTTTTCTCAGCCTGGATGACCCAGGTCTCCGGCAGCGTGCCGAACGCGATCATGGCTGCCAAGCAGATTCGCAACGAAGACCATTTCG
Organism: Pseudomonas baltica; assembly: GCF_031880315.1. NCBI lineage: Bacteria > Pseudomonadati > Pseudomonadota > Gammaproteobacteria > Pseudomonadales > Pseudomonadaceae > Pseudomonas > Pseudomonas baltica. The sequence goes on from NZ_CP134771.1 coordinate 2,110,640, forward strand.
TCACCATCCGACAGACTCTGAAGGAAATACGGGTCGCGTTCGATGAAAAGGGCATCGGTGACGGCAACAGGTTGGTGACCAAATTGATAGGCGATGTTGACAAGATTTGCGGCGACCTGAAACGCAAATACGGCGTGCCCTCTGCCCAAGGCATCCAAGGAAGCTTCCTGATCAAAGCGGTTAACACCATGACTGGATGGGCCGGCATTCCGGGCTTACCGGATCGCGAGTTTGCCCTGTCCACCCCTGAGTTCATGAAGTCGCAGTCGACCAAGGCGTTCACGACCGTCGTAAAGGACATCACGGCAGAGCTGACGTCTATGGAGCGCCTCGGTGGTGTTCGAGACCTCATGGCCAAATCGTTCGTTATCGACAAAGAAAAATTCGGCAGTCCGAAGGTTCAAAACCCCCGGTACCGTCACGCGACCTCTGAGTGGCAAAAACCAATGTAAATGCCGCTCCGGAGCCCGCCCCAGGGCATTGCTGTACACAGGGCGGGCCGTTCTGATGATGGGAGGCTGCCCACGTTGATCTGCATTCAGACCTCAGCATGACGACGCTACGCGCAGTTTAGAGACAGCAGTTTTTGTACTTAACACCGCTTCCGCAGGGACAGAGTTCGTTGCGCCCGTATATCCTTGGGATCAGTTGACCACTACAAAGTTTCGGTTCAGTCTTTCCGCCATGGATGGCCATTGCGTGATATCCCTGGCGTTTACCGACTTCAACAATGGTCACAATCGGGAGAGTGAGATTGAGCTGCGCATAAAGAAGATCGAGTTCGATGAGGCCCGTCGTGGGCTGGACAAGAATGAAGCGAAGCAGACGATCCTCAAGGAACTCGAATTTGAGAAGATCGAAATGTTCAAGAGGTTAGCGAAGGTCGACGAAGCTGCATAACGATGCAGTTTCAACAACGGTGTCAGCAGCCTCTCACGACCAATGAACATGCTCATCGTGGACGCGCTCGAATTGATCGTACGACTGAAACACGGCATCGTCACTTAGCCGCTGCAGTTACCTTGCAATCTGACAATCTGCCAATCCTGTGAAGGACATCGGAATCTATGGACAGTGTTTTTGAAGGAACCTTTCCCACCAGCGCGGGCCCAGAAGAAATTCTTCCGCAAGATGCGCTCTCGATCCTGCCATTCGCGCCCGAGGCCATAACTGCCTGGGCCACGCAAAACGATTTGCATACCTACATCAACAAACTCCTCGCAGGCACAGGCTATGAGGATCAGGCGGACATCAGGCTGGAAGGCTCGATCCAAGTAGCATTGGAGTTAGCAGACCAGTTCACCGAGATTGCAACTCAATCGGAGCCGGCACTAGGAGCAAGAACACAGTCGGTCTCCCTGGTTGATTTTAAACATGATCCGGTGTTTGGGCGGTTGGCCAAGGCATTGATAGCCTGGCAAGAGACTATCGGAAACGTCTTGTCTGAAGCGGGATACTTTTCTCTTTCACACATGCTTGAGACTCGGTCGGATCTGATGTGCTCCGTCCAGCTGGCGAGTGGGCTGTACTACCGTCAAGCTATGCAAGTGCTGCGAGGATTCATCGAAAGCGTCATCTCGCCCATCTATTTTTGCAAACAGCCCGATGAGTACAAGGAATGGAAATCCAACGACTACCGATCGCCGACGCTACGTGGAGACAAAGGGGTGCTCCCTCGCTTGCGTAAGGCAGGGATCATTTCGGTGGAAATGGAAAACACTATTTCTGAGGCTTACGACCTGCTCAACGGTTATATCCACGGTAACGAAGAGAAACTGAATAACACCGGCCTTGATCGAGGCGAGTGGGAAGGCCATGTTTTCCAGCCAGTGCGCTTCCAAGCATGGGCGAATGTCTGCGCCTCACTCATCGAAGCTTCACTACCTCTGGTCAAAATCAATCTGTCGCAGTGGGCAGCCGCGAAATCCGATTGGGATCTGTTTTGCCACGTATGCCACGGTCATGACCTCGAAACCCAGCAGCAAAGAGATGATCCGCCGATGACTCAGTTTCGCTGCAAGCAATGCACCCACACCTTCTGGCAAGATGAGGATGATCAGCAGTTCGTGCATGCAACCGTAGAGTTCTCGGACTGATCATCTCAAGGTTCAGGGAAGCCCAGGGGAGCTCGGCTTCCGGCTAGACGACGCTTTCCTCATTTGACCTGCGCTGATGACGAACCATGCCCTGGGCTCACATATCGCCCTTATTGACCGCCCTATCGATGGAGGCAGGTGAACTCAAAAGCCACTTGCCCATTGACAGTTAGACCAGCGGCTTAGCCATGCAAGTGGTGCAGGCGGACAGAAATCGCTCCATTTTCTCGTCTATGTGAGGTTCAAGGTAGATCGCCTCCAGCGACCCATAACGGGCTTTAGGTTCATACCGTACTAATTCAAGAAAATTAGCTCCACACCCGATTAACAAACACTGAAACCCAGCCCACTAAAAAACGCTAAGGTAAATTTGTGAAATCACCACTAACGCTAGCTGCAACCCAGGCACTTAGCCAAAACGATACAACTTTGAAGCCGCTTTTGCGAGAAACCTATAGATTTCCTGACGGTGCTCTATCGCGCGCACGCGGAAATCTAAGACTGCAAGCTATTCAACGAATTGACGACATCGTAATGTTCCATCAGTTTGCAATGTTCACTCACATGCAAAGCAATGAACTCATCGCCCCAGTCTTTGAGGCCTTCAACGAACATTACGGCCGCATGTTCGACAATATGGGAGATGATCAAGAAAAAATCTCTTCCGCCCGATTGGCATTCCGAAACTTCAACGAAGTGGCACAGCTTGAACAAATACAGTGTATCGCCAATGAAAGCTTAGTTATTAATCTATGGGCAACAATAGAGCAGATTTTGACTCGCTGCCTAGAACTTATTGAAAACCCCGCTCCTGGGAACCGCGCCCCACACAGATGGGATATTATTGAAAAACACTACACGAATCACAACGCAAACCTAAATAAAGCCAGCTCATACTCCACCGTCAACGAACTAAGGACACTGAACAACAAAATCAAACACTCTTACATAGTCGACAAAGATCTAATAAAATTCGAACACTTCAAGAATCATGAAAACAAAAGAATCAACACAATACCACTACGAACATTTGACTACACACTAGCGGCATACAATTTTGTATGCTTTATAACCAACAGAACCGGAGAAAGTATCTTTTACCCAGAGAACGAAGAGGATGACTACGACGACTACGACGACTGAGCTAGACATTGGTTACTGATAAATAGTTGGCATCAGGAGCCTCCTGATGCCCTTAAACTAATTAATTAACTAACTATCTCAAACAGGGGAGCAGCGACCGGCTCCGTTCAATCAAGTGTAGCGGTAGTCTCGCCCCTGCATCCCTTCAAGCGAAGTAAGCGTCACATTGAAGCGCTTGAACAAAGCGAAGAAGTCTATAAGACCCATTTCCACATGAAGCCTCTTGGCTGACCTTGCCCCCGAGAAACGTATCCCTTAACCCGGCGTCGGGGTTGTGTAGTGGTCAACTGATCCCGGACAAGACGTTAAGTTTTTTCTCGGACTGAGCTGGGGCCAGCTCACCGTTGAACTGAAGTGGTCGATCACCAGCGCAAGCGGGAGATCGACACATTGGTACCGTCCTCTCAGACGTCGGAAGCCTCTCGGCGTTTCCATAGCTGCTTTGTCACCAATTTGAAGAGGTGCCCAGCCCTGTATTTATCCAGTTCGGCTGTCGCCCCCAAAAGCTTCGATAGCCGACCGGGCCGTGCTTCCAATCGCTCCGCGAGTGCTCTTCGCTCAATTTGTGCCAAGGCATTAAGTTTCACGGAACGAATTGTCCTCTGCCCTTTTCTAGATTTGCCCGTGAATATCCATCCTTTCTCGATCTCAATGTTATCTGAATATCGATCGAAATAAGGATGAATCCAGCGATAGCTAGCAGAAGAAACGGGCATTGGAGCATTAGCGGAAATTTTCACAGCGAGTACTGGACAGTACTTGCTGGCTTGCTGCCCTTTACGTCTTGCACGCTTTTTGATCAGGCTATTGAGTGTACGGTTATATCCATTCTTCTTTATATTGCACGTCCCACAGGACAAAGATAAGTTCGTAACTTCGTATGTAAAGTCCCGATGGATACCTTTCTCGATAAAATGCTCCAAGTGAGTAGCATAATCATCGTAAAGAAACCGCCGACACAGACTACATCTTCCCTGTTGTACCTTACGCAGCATGGGTTTGAGTGTGTCCTTGAATGCAGTGACAGCATTCACACCACTACTCCAGCTAAGGCCCTTCAGATTCGCGACAACAATGTCAGCGGGGAGGACAGGGATCGGATGGATTTGCTCGAATCCTATTTTAATCATTGCCCGACTCTCCAAGGATCGCATCAATCACCTCAACTAAAGGATCCTCCCTCCTCAGAGCCGACTTGATTGAGACCAGCTGATCCGTCAATGCGAGTAGATCAGGATGTGCAAAGCCGTCTTTTTCTATGATAGAAACCGCGCGCTGGACGACATCCACTACGATTCGATTTCGACTGGAAGTCAAGCCAAACTGCTCAAGCAAAATATCATCAGATGAAGCGCCATAAGATGCCACGCTAATGACGGGTTCATCATTGGAGAGATCAACGATTGTACTGCCTTCTAATGAGGCACTTACGATCAATGGAGAGTGAGTGCATACAACCAGATGTCCAGATTTCATTCCTATCTGGCAGATCCCATGCACTGCCGCCATAAAGTCTCGCTGCCATTGTGGATGGAGGCTATTATCAGGCTCATCCAAGAGCATCAGCGACCCCTCTTCGACCCCGAACCCTAGCCCCATCAGGTTTGTATACATATGATACTCGCCCGAACTCAATTCGAAAATTGAAAATTCAAGATCACTTCCGGCTCGCTTAACTGTAACATCGCGAAGCGAAAAAATGTCGAGCATAAAGCCCAAGCGGACTACTTCGTTAGAGGCAGTTTTGCAATGAATCCCTCCCCTCCCCATACTCAAGATCAGTCGAGCCTTAGTGGAAGACATGAATTTAATAAAGTCATTGAAGACGTTTTCACTGAATTCTTCCAGTATATGCCGAGCCACGTCATCAGACACAGGGCCAGAAAGATCAGCGTCCTCCATATTCAACAATCGCTTCAGTTTGCTCACTGAGTACCCGCTTTCCTCCGCGCTCCGCCTGCTGGATCTCTTAAGCCCATCCTTACGCACCAAGACCGACACGTTTAGATCCGGCATGATGTTAGCAAACTCATGAGCCTGTTTATAGAAAGGCCATGTGAAACGTTCGCTCTTGCTTCTATCTAAAGCAAATACAATCACGGTCTCAAAAGGTCGTTTCTTGCTAAGGAGGTTCGCCCCAACCCTCTGACCGATATAAGCATACTGTTCTGTCGCAAACTCGGTACTACCACCACCTGCTTTTTCCTTAGAGGGAAATCTGTCAGCAACAGAGCCGGATGCGCAGATGACGTGGTTCATGACTGAGCCATCGCTGACATCAAGCTTCGTCTCAGTGGATTTCGGAGCAATCAGGCCAGCCACCAATTCTCGAAGCATTGTGCTTTTATACGAGCCGTTCTGCCCGGTGACTACAGTGCACCTAAAGCCGTGTTTTTCACAGCCGCCCTCGGATGCTACGAAGGGAATGCTCCTCCAATCACCGTCCCACGCTTGAAAATTTATTGCATTAATCATCTAGCCAAACTCCTTTTTGTGATTTTCATTCACCCATGCCGATGGAAATACCTTTTGCACCTCCATTAAATAAGCTGGATTGCGGCAGATATATGGTGACGATGGCAGGTTTGTACGCCAGATCGAGAGATCTTTCAGGAACTACTAGATCTTCCCAAAAATGCTTTGAGATATGGCTTATGAATGGCTGAGTTTTGATTGGTTCGCCGATCCATGCCGGGCTCCTACGCGCCGCCCCCGCGCTGGGCAAAGCTCGCTGGGCATTCGACTGCCCTTGAGTGATGGCTCAATACTATCTCTTCGACAATGCAAGGGGAACCGGCTGGCCCGTTTCTGAAGGCCATTCGGATTCAGTTGCCAAGGGGCACAAATTCGCACCCTGGCTCACATGTGAGTAAAGAGAGGATCACCGGATGTTCTGGCGTCGCTTACGATGCGGCACCAAGCTATAGGCATCGTGGAGTACACACCTACACGCTTTTCAAGGATTTTCGAGAGGTGGGCACCTACACATCTACGCGTTTCTGGGATTTTTTGTCCTATAAAAGTTCGATTCCCTCTACCTGCTCCATCTCATACGCTTCAAATCCCCGTACTACCTGGCCGCCAGGCCTAGTTGCAGTGTTGATACCCCGCTTTTCTGTGCCCCCAGGCCGCGTCAGCTATCGATGTGGTGACCCACTCCTATCGTCATCGATTCAGATGAGTGGCGGGCGATCCACGGTACGACCCCACCGAACTGCGACTGGCCGCGCAACCGCCAATCGCGGTGCCTGCCGTGGTGATCCAAGGCGCAGAAGACACCGTTGCCCCGCCTCCGGTCGATGATCCTGACAAAGGCCACTTCACTGGCCCGTATCGGCGGCAGATCAACCGGGGGTGAGGCATAACGTGCCTCAGGAGGCGCCGCAGGCCTTCGCCTCCGCCATTCTGAGCCTGTCTGGCATGCACCTGTGGCGAGGGGCGTCCTGTCAGTCAAATCATCTGCGGCTAGCGGGCCAATCGGGGGCAAGCCCCCCCGGCTAGAGGCGATGGGCCCCGGATCAACTCGGGAAGTCAGCCCCCACGCTGATGTCCTTGACGCCTTCGAGCTGCTCCAGACGACCGCGCCGATCCTTGAGCACCATATCGATGCCCCAGGCACCCAACGGCAAATGCCGAGGCGGCTTGTCCTGCTGGGTCAGCGCGATCATCGCCTCCCCCGCACGCACCGGATCACCGGCCTGGCTGCCGCTGTTGGACTTGGTGGTTTCCAGACGCTTGCCGGCAGTCTCTTTATAGTCATCGATCTGCGTGGCCGTCTGGCGCAACGAACGGCCGGCCCAGTCGGTACGGAATGGCCCCGGTTCGACGCAGGTCACCTTGATGCCCAGCGGCTCGACTTCGGCCAGCAGCGCATCGGAGAAGCCTTCGACGGCATGCTTCGAGGCCGCGTAGTAACCCGACCCCGGGAAGCCGATCAAGCCCGCCACCGAGGTGATGTTGATGATGTGCCCGCTGCGCTGCGCACGCATGATCGGCAGCACGGCGCGGGTGATGGCGAACAGGCCGAAGACGTTGGCATCGAACTGGTCGCGGATTTCGGATTCGATGCCCTCTTCGATGGTGCTCTGATAGCCATAACCGGCGTTGTTGACCAGCACGTCGATGCGACCAAAACGCTCCTTGGCGGCGGCCACGGCGTGGGTCACCTGATCTGCGATACCGACGTCGAGTCCGACGGTGAGCACTCGCTCTTCAGCCCCTTTGGCCAAATCCGCCACCCGCGATTCGTCACGCGCGGTGGCAACCAGCCGCCAGCCGCGATCGACGATCAATTGCGCGAGGGCACGGCCGAAGCCGGTGGAGCAGCCGGTGATGAACCAGACTGGCGTTTCATTCGAATGGATTGCCATGGTGCATAGCTCCTTCATTGAAAGACATGGGCCTGCCTCTCCTGCTCGCAAGCGCGAGCGGCGGCGGCCATGTTCAGGTGTTCGGGAATTAGGTGTTAGTCCTCGGTAAAGCACCAAGGGTTCACTTGACGAACGTTCGCCAGAGCCAGGGCAAGCCTCCGTCGCGCATGCGACATGTGTAGCGAGGGGGCTCGCCGTCGAACAATCCCGCTACCCCTCAGCCGCCCCGCGCCCGCGTCACCCGAGACCCGGACGGTTTGCCCAGCGCAGCCGTCAACCGCCGACTGACCGCGATCAGCCGCGGTAGATCAATCCCTGTCTCGATCCCCAGGCCCTGCAGCAGGTACAGCACATCTTCGGTGGCCACATTGCCCGTCGCGCCCTTGGCATAAGGGCAGCCCCCCAGCCCGCCGATGGCGCTGTCGAACACGCTGATGCCTTCCAGCAGGCAAGCATAGATATTCGCCAGCGCCTGGCCGTAGGTGTCATGGAAATGCCCGGCCAGGGAGGCGCGTGGGATGTCGCGGCTGACGGCCTCGATCAGGCGCCGCGCCTGGCCGGCGGTGCCGACGCCTATCGTGTCGCCCAGGGAAACCTCATAGCAGCCCATTTCCCACAAGGCTTGCGACACATCCCGCACCCGAGACGGCGCGACTTCGCCTTCGTAGGGGCAGCCCAGCACGCAGGACACGTATCCGCGCACCTGAATGCCTTCGGCCTGGGCATGAGCCATCAACGGCTCGAAACGCTTCAGGCTCTCGGCGACCGAGCAATTGATGTTCTTTTGCGAGAACGATTCCGAGGCGGCGGCAAACACGGCCACCTGCGAAGCACCCGCAGCAAGTGCCGCCTCGAACCCCTGCACATTGGGGGTGAGGGCCGCGTAGACCACCTGCGGCCGCCGCTGGATACCGGCGAACACCGCCGCGCTGTCGGCCATCTGCGGCACCCATTTGGGCGAGACGAAACTGCCGACCTCGATAAAGCCCACGCCAGCATCGCTGAGGCCATCGACCAGCGCGATCTTGTCGGCGGTGCTGATGGATGCCTGTTCATTCTGCAGGCCGTCGCGCGGGCCGACCTCGACGATCCGAACCCGATCAGGCAGCGTCATGGCTGGCCTCCTCCAGTTCGGCGAGGACCACGCCCTCGGCAACCAGCTCGCCTTCGCTGCAGAAGACCGAGGTGACGGTGCCGGCAGTGGCGGCGCGCAGGGTGTGCTCCATTTTCATCGCCTCGACCACAATCAAGGCATCACCGGCCTGAACTCGCTGGCCGGGGGAGACCAGAATGCGCACGATACTGCCGTTCATAGGCGCAGTGAGGCCGCCCTCTATGGCGGTGGCCCCGCCGCTTTCAGCCAACGGATCGACCGCGCGAACCTCGAATGGCTGGCCTTGCCAGATCAGGAACAATACCTCGCCGCGGCGCCAGTACCGAACACTCGGAGCCGCGGCCGGGGCGACCCGGCACACGCGCGAGGTCGCTTCACAACGCAACTGCAGCAACGCCTCGCTGGGCCCACCCAACCGCCAGCCCGAGCGCTGGCGCCAAGGCGAGAAGCGGTCCGCCTCTGACGTGGAGATCGGCTCGCTCGCCAACCAGGCCCGCCCGGCCTGAGCCCAAAACTCGTCAGTCAACGCCGGCCGCGCGGGCAGCAGCACCTCGGCATGGCGCTCGATAAAACCGGTATCCAACTCGGCTGCGGCAAATTGCGGGGTGGCGAGAATGCGCTGCAAAAACGCCAGATTGGTTTTCACGCCGCCCACCGCCGTTTCGCCGAGCATGGCCAGCAAGCGCCGACGGGCTGCCTCGCGGGTCTCGCCCCAGGCGATGACCTTGGCGATCATCGGGTCGTAGAACGGCGAAATCGTATCGCCCTCGACCACGCCGCTGTCGACCCGCCGACCGATGCCGGGCGCCGCTTCCTGATACAGCTGCAACCGCCCGCTGGCCGGCAGAAAACCGCCCTCAGGGTCCTCGGCATACAGGCGCACTTCGATGGCATGCCCGAGCAGCGGCACCTCGGCCTGCGTCAACGGCAGCACTTCACCCTGGGCGACGCGCAGTTGCCAGGCCACCAGATCAAGCCCGGTGATGGCCTCGGTCACCGGATGCTCGACCTGCAACCGGGTGTTCATTTCCATGAAGAAGAACGCGCCACGCGCATCCAGCAAGAACTCCACGGTACCGGCCCCGACATAGCCGATCGCCTGAGCGGCACGCACCGCCGCTTCACCCATCTGGCGACGTAACTCGGGGGGCAACCCCGGCGCCGGGGCCTCTTCGACTACTTTTTGGTGACGCCGCTGAATGGAACACTCGCGCTCGTGCAGGTACAGGCAATGGCCATGCTGATCGGCGAAGACCTGGATCTCGACATGCCGTGGCGCCAGCAGGTATTTCTCCACCAGCATCTGCTCGTCGCCGAACGACGACAGCGCCTCGCGCTTGGCGGAATCCAGCGCTTCGGCCAGATCGGTCGGTTGCTCGGCGACTTTCATGCCCTTGCCACCGCCGCCAGCTGCGGCTTTGAGCAGCACCGGGTAGCCAATGCGCTCGGCGGCCGCCTTGAAGGTGTCGAGATCCTGCGCGTCGCCGTGATAACCGGGCACCAAGGGCACGCCGGCGTTTTCCATCAGGCGCTTGGCGGCGGACTTGCTGCCCATGGCGTCGATTGCCGACGCGGGCGGGCCGATAAACACGATGCCATCGCGCTCCAGGCGCCGGGCGAAGCTGGCGTTTTCCGAAAGGAACCCGTAGCCGGGGTGCACCGCGTCGGCGCCAGACGCCTTGGCAGCGGCGATGATCTTGTCGACCACCAGGTAACTGTCCGCCGGCTTGGTGCCGCCCAGGGGTATCGCCACATCGGCTTCATGCACATGTCGCGCGTCGGTATCGGCATCACTGTACACCGCGACGGTCTTGATCCCCAGCGCCTTGGCGGTGCGAATGACCCGGCAGGCGATTTCGCCGCGGTTGGCGATCAGCAAGGTAGCAATCATGGCGTTTCTCCATTCCACGCCGGAGCGCGTTTTTCCAGAAAGGCGCGCATGCCCTCCTGGCCTTCTGCACTGGTGCGCAGGCTGGCGATGGTCGTGGCGGTACGCGTTTTCAAATCCGCCGTCAGCTCACCGTCGCCGACATCGAGCAGCAGCGACTTGCACGCGCTCATGGCCGCCGGGCTGTTCTTCAACAGGTTGCGCGTCCAGGCCCGCACCGCGATGTCGAGCTCGGCCGCAGGATAGACCTCGGCCAGGAACCCCAGCTCCCGCGCCCGGTGAGCGTCAAAACGATCGCCGCTCAGGGCATAACGCCGCGCGGCGCGCTGACCGATGGCTTGCACCACGTAAGGGCTGATCACCGCCGGGGCCAGGCCCAGGCGCACCTCGGACAGACTGAACAAGGCGTCGTCACTGCCGATGGCCATGTCGCAGCAGCAGACCAGGCCCATGGCCCCGGCAAACGCGGCGCCTTGCACGACGGCCAGGGTCGGCAGCGGGAATTGATGCAGGCGGCCCATCAAGTCGCCGAGTGTCTGCGCTTCGAGCAGGTTGTCGTTGTAGCTCAGGGTCGAACTGGCCTGCATCCAGGCCAGGTCTGCGCCGGCGCTGAAGTGCTTGCCGCGGCCGCGCAACAGCAGGAATCGCGTCGTCTGGTGGGCAGCTACCTGATCGAGCGCTTGATGCAACTCGCTGATCATCTGCGCATTGAACGCGTTGTTTTTATCGGGTCGGTTCAGCCATAGCGTGGTGACGCCGGTGTCTGCAAAGACCAACTCGAGGGTCGAGAAATCGGGCATGGCCGAGTGCTCCGTGAGGTGCCAGGAAGTGCGCGTTGGATTACATGCGAAACACGCCAAAGCGCGTATCGGCGATCGGTGCATTCAAGGCCGCTGACAGCGCCAGGGCCAAGGTCGCCCGGGTCTGCGCCGGGTCGATGACGCCGTCGTCCCACAGCCGCGCCGACGAGTAAAAGGCATGGGCCTGCTGCTCGTATTGCTCGACCATAGGCTGACGCAGGCGCTGGGCATCTTCGTCGCTGAACTGCTCGCCAGCGCGCCGGGCCTGTTCGTGCTTGACCTGCACCAGCACCCCTGCCGCCTGCTGCGCGCCCATTACACCGATCTTCGCGTTGGGCCACATCCACAAGAAGCGCGGATCGTAGGCGCGGCCGCACATGCCATAGTTGCCTGCGCCGAAGCTGCCGCCGATGATCACCGTGAACTTCGGCACCTGGGCGCAGGCCACAGCGGCCACCAGCTTGGCGCCGTGTTTGGCGATGCCACCGGCTTCGTATTTTTGCCCGACCATGAAGCCCGTGATGTTCTGCAGGAACACCAGGGGGATCTTGCGCTGGCAGGCCAGCTCGATGAAGTGCGCACCTTTTTGCGCGGCCTCGGCGAAGAGCACGCCGTTGTTGGCCAGGATCGCCACCGGATAGCCGTTGATATGGGCAAAGCCGCACACCAGGGTGACGCCGAACAGCGCCTTGAATTCATCGAAGCTGGAGTCGTCGACGGTGCGCGCGATGACTTCGCGAACCTCCAGTGGCTGCTTGGGGTCGGCAGGCACCAGGCCATACATTTCCTCGGCCGGGTAACGGGGCTCGATGGGGCTAATGCAGGCCAGCTCGCCGGCCTTTTTCCAGTTGAGATTGGCCACGCAGCGACGGGCGATGGCCAGGGCATGCTCGTCGTTTTCGGCGTAATGATCCGCTACCCCGGAAAGGCGACAGTGCACATCGGCGCCGCCTAGATCCTCGGCGCTGACCACTTCGCCGGTCGCCGCTTTCACCAGCGGTGGGCCGGCAAGAAAGATGGTCGCCTGGTTGCGCACCATTATGGTCTCGTCGCTCATCGCCGGCACATACGCGCCGCCTGCGGTGCACGACCCCAACACCACAGCGATCTGCGGGATGCCCATGGCGCTCATGTTGGCCTGGTTGAAGAAGATCCTGCCGAAGTGTTCGCGGTCGGGGAATACTTCATCCTGGCGCGGCAGGTTGGCGCCGCCCGAGTCCACCAGATATACGCACGGCAGGCGATTCTGCTGGGCGATCGCCTGGGCGCGCAGATGCTTTTTGACCGTCAGCGGGTAATAGGTGCCGCCTTTGACCGTGGCGTCGTTGGCGATGATCATGCATTCCACGCCGGACACGCTGCCGATGCCGGCAATCATGCCCGCCGCGGCGACCTTCTCGTCATACACCTCATGGGCGGCCAGCAGGCCGATCTCGAGGAACGGCGAGCCGGGATCCAGCAGCAGATCGACGCGATCACGAGGCAGCAATTTGCCGCGACTGAGGTGGCGTTCCTGGGCGGTCTTGCCGCCGCCCTGGCAGACCTCGGCGATCAATTTTTTCAGCGTCTGAAGGTGTTCAGCCATGGCAGCAGCATTGGTTTGATACGGCGCCGAGCGAACGTTGACCTGGGTTTGCAGAATGGCCATGGTGAGGTTCCTGGAGTGGGATGACGTGCTCAGCGGGTTTCGTTGAACAGCTCGCGACCGATCAGCATCCGTCGGATCTCACTGGTGCCCGCACCGATTTCATAGAGCTTGGCATCGCGCCAGATACGCCCCACCGAAAACTCGTTGATATAACCGTTGCCGCCGAGAATCTGGATGGCCTCCCCGGCCAGCCAGGTGGCCTTTTCGGCGGTGTAGAGAATCACCCCGGCGCAGTCCTTGCGGACCTGGCGTACGTGACCCGCGCTCATGGCATCCAGATGCTTGCCCACGGCGTACAGATAGGCGCGACAGGCTTGCAGGGTGGTGTACATGTCCGCGACCTTGCCCTGGATCAGCTGGAATTCGCCGATGCTCTGGCCGAATTGCTTGCGGTCGTGAAGGTACGGGACCACCACGTCCATCGCCGCCTGCATCAGGCCCAGCGGGCCCCCGGACAACACCGCACGTTCGTAGTCGAGCCCGCTCATCAACACATTGACGCCTTGGCCGACCTGACCGAGGACGTTCTGCACCGGGACCTCGACATCCTGGAACACCAGTTCGCCGGTGTGGGAGCCGCGCATGCCGAGCTTGTCGAGCTTCTGCGCGACCGAAAAACCGGGTGTGTCCGTGTCCAGGATGAACGCCGTGATGCCCTTGGCTCCCGCAGCGGGATCCGTCTTGGCGTAAACCACCAGCACGTCGCAGTCCGGGCCGTTGGTGATCCACATCTTGGTGCCGTTGAGAAGGTAGCGATCACCTTTGAGCTCCGCGCGCAGGCGCATCGACACCACGTCGGAACCGGCGTCGGGCTCGCTCATGGCCAGGGCGCCGATGTGCTCGCCGCAGATTAGCCCGGGCAGAAACTGCAGCTTTTGCGCATGAGTGCCGTTGCGGTTGATCTGGTTCACGCACAGGTTTGAATGGGCGCCGTATGACAGCCCGATACCGCCGGCACCGCGGGAGATCTCCTCCATGGCGACCATGTGCGCCAGGTAACCCATGCCCGAGCCGCCATACTCTTCGGGCACGGTGAGACCGAGCAGGCCCATGTCGCCGAACTTGCGCCACAGGTCGCTGGGGAAGGTGTCGGTGCGGTCGGCAGCCTGCGCCCGCGGGGTGATTTCATCCGCAACGAAGGCCGCCACGGAATCGCGCAGCATATTGATCTCTTCGCCGAGGAAGAAATCCAGTCCGGGTACCAGTGTCATATCCACTCCTTGCTTATTGTTATTGGGCGCACGGTGACTGATATGTTTCGAGGGCAAGCCCCCTCGCTACAGCGAGGCTAGCGCCGTTCGGCAGCGTTCCTCCGCGGTATCCAGCTCGAGCTGCATCTGCTCGATATCGAGCATCTGCTGTTGCAACTGTTCCCGTCGTTCGGTGATCTTTTCGAGGAACCGGTCCAGCTGCTTCTTGTTGCCGGACGGGTCGTACATGCCGATGAGTTCTTTGCATTCGGCCAGGGAGAAGCCGATGCGTTTGCCACGCAGGATGAGCTTCAGGGCGACCATGTCGCGCGCCGAGAAGATCCGCTCCTGACCGCGCCGCTCGGGGGCGACCATGCCTTGTTCTTCGTAGAACCTGATGGTGCGCGGGGTGACGTCCAATAGCCGGGACAGATCACTGATGCTGAAGGTGGTGCTCAAGGTAGAATTTCCCGATCAGGTTTACGTTAACGTAAACGTACACCGTCATCGCTGTCAACTACGCCGCCATAGCCCCTTCGGTATTGCGCCGGGGTGATCCCCACATGCTTCACAAACGCCCGGCGCAAGGTGTCGGCGTTGGCGAAACCGCATTTGGCGGCCACCTGCTTGGGTGCATCGACGCCTGCCTCAAGCAAGGCACGCGCCGCCGCGATGCGGCTCTGCTCGACCCAGGCCGCAGGCGTCATGCCGACTTCGGCGTGGAACAACCGCGCAAAATGCCTGGGGCTTAGCCCGGCATGGTCGGCCAGCGTCTCGATCGACAACGCCAAGTGCGGGTTGGCGGCGACCCAGCGTTGTACTTCCTGCAACACCGATCGCCCGGCCGGCCGCGCTTCGCCTTGGCGGCTGAACTGCAGCTGGCCGCCGGGGCGCTTGAAGAACATCACCAGTTGCGCGGCCACCCGCTTGGCCACTTCACGGCCCAGGTCTTCCTCGACCAACGCCAGCGCCAGATCCAGCCCGGCGGTCACGCCAGCCGCTGTGCGCAGTTTGCCGTCGCGGACATAGAGCGCGTCCTCCTCGATGATCACTTGGGGATATTGGCGCTGCAGCTCGCTCACGCACGCCCAGTGAGTGGTCACCCGCCGCCCCTGCAGCAGCCCACTGGCGGCGAGGGCAAAGGCACCGGTACACACCGAGCCGAAGCGTCGTACCTGCTGGCTGGTGGCGTGGATCCACCCCAGCAGCGGCGGGCTCAAACGCAGGCTCGCGGCGTGAGGGGCGCCGGCCACCAGCAGCGTGTCGATCGATGGGCCCGCCTCGCCCGCCACCCGATCCGGCAGCAGCCGCGCCCCCGAGGAACTGCGGATCGGCCCCGCTTCGCAGGCGATGATCTCCAAGCGGTAGGCCGCGCGCCCCACCTCGATGTTGGCTTGGGCGAACACGTCCAGGGGGCCGGAGATGTCGAGCAGTTGCACGCCGGGCAAGGCGAGCATGGCGATGGTTCTGGACATGGTGGAGGGCGTCGTGTTTGCACTGGAAATGGCAGTATATGACGTATCACGCCGATTGAGGCCAGATCATTGGCCACCGACAATGGACCCACATTCAGCGTGCGGAGCAAGACCATGAGCCTGAACATCGACGGCATCAAGATCCCTGACAGCCAACTGGCACGGGAAATCACCGAGCAGGTCCGCGACACCGCGTCGCCGCTGCTCTTCCATCACTCCAGCCGAGTGTTCTATTTCGCCGCGCTGGCAGGCCAGCAACGGGGCCTGCGCTTCGACCCCGAGCTGCTGTATTGCGGCTGCATGTTCCATGACATGGGCCTGACGCATCAACACAGCAGCGCCTGCGAACGCTTCGAAGTCGACGGCGCCGACTGCGCGCGGGACTTTCTTCAAGCGCGCGGCATCGCTCAGCAGGACATCGACACGGTATGGACCGCCATCGCCCTGCACACCACGCCGGGCATTCCCCAACATATGCATCCGGTGGTGGCGCTGGTGACGGCGGGGGTAGAAATGGACGTGCTGGGGCTGACCTATGCGCAGTACAGCGATGCCCAGCGTGAAGCCATCGTGCGGGCCCACCCACGCGGCGAGCAGTTCAAGGAAGACATCATTCAGGCGTTCTATGACGGCATCAAGCACAAGCCCGGCAGCACCTTCGGCAACGTCAAGGCCGACGTGATCGTCGACAAGGACCCGGCGTTCCAGCCGGGTAATTTCTGCAGTGTGATCCGCGGTTCGGCATGGGTGAGTTGAGCCTAGACCGTGGCGGCCTGCGCTTCGGTTCGCGCCTGTCGATGGCCGCCGGGGAAGCCATGTTCACGGGCGGCTGCAGCTATCCCCAGGCTGACCAGTATCAGCACCAGTGCCGCCCAGGCGAAGGCGCCCACGCCGAGCTGGTCCAGCAGTATGCCGCCAAGCACACCGCCGCCAGCGATGGCACCGTTCCACACCACCACATTCAGCGACAACGCTACGTCTGCACCGTCACCGGCGCTGTCAGCCAGGGCGGTCTGCAGCAAGGTCGCGGCGCCTCCAAAGCTGATCCCCCAGACGAATACGCCGACATAGGCCACTGCGGCCGAGTGCGCGAACAGACCGAACAGCAGCGTGGTGAATGCGAACGCGACCAGGCTGAGCAATACCGCGCTACGCAGATGGCGATCCACCAGCCGACCGGTCATTGCGATGCCCAGCAAGGCCGCCAGCCCGAACACCAGCAGTACCGCGTCGACCCGATCACCCAGGCCCGCCGGCGTGACGAAGGGCGACACATAGGTGTAAAGCAGGTTGTGGGCGAGCATCCAGGTCACCACCACCGCCAGCACCGGGCGCACTCCCGGCGTTAGCAATACCGGCCGCAAGCGAATGCGTTCGCTTGCCGCCTGCCCTGGGTAATCCGGCACCCGGAGCAGCACCCAGATGATCAGGATCAAGGTCAGCCCGGACATCGAGGCGAACGCCGCTCGCCAGCCCAGCAGATTGCCCAGCCAGGTACCCAACGGCACGCCGACCGACAAGGCGATGGGGGTGCCGACCATCGCCACCGCCAGCGCCCGACCCTGCAATGCAGGTTCGACCATGCGTCGGGCATACCCGGCCACCAGGCTCCAGGCCAGGCCCGCCGACACCCCGGCGAAAAACCGTGCGATCAGCATCACGGTGTAACTGGGCGACCAGGCGGTGATGGAGTTGAACAACAGAAACCCGAAGATGGCCAGCAGCAGAACGTTGCGGCGACGCCAGCCTTGGGTAGCAATCGTCAGCGGAATGGCCGCCAGCATCGAGCCCAGGGCATATACCGTGACGCTCTGCCCTGCCAACGACGGCGACACCTGCAAGCCCTCGCCCATTGCCGGCAACAACCCGGCCGGCAGCGTTTCGGTCACGATGCAGGTGAAACCGGTCATCGCCAGCGCCAACAAAGCCCCCATCGGCAGCTTGCCGGTGTCGTGTTCGTGTCGTGTCATGCCTCACTCCAATTTATATATCGATCGGTACAAATGTAAGTCGACGCACTGGCGATGGTCAATGACTTTTGTATCGATTAGTATTTAAGTCCTGCAGAGGAGAAACGCACATGGCCACGATGGGACGTCCACGCACCTTTGACCGCGATACGGCTATCACTCAGGCCATGCACCTGTTCTGGGAGCATGGCTACGACTCGACCTCGCTCAGCCAACTCAAGACCCACCTCGGGGGCGGCATCTCGGCGCCCAGCTTCTATGCGGCGTTCGGCTCCAAAGAGGCGCTGTTCAAAGAGGTCATGACGCGCTACCTGGCCACCCACGGACGCGTGACCGAGAGCCTGTTCGATACCCAGTTGCCGCCGCGCCAGGCCATCGAATTAGCGTTGCGCCGATCCGCGCGCATGCAGTGCGAAGCAGACCACCCTAAAGGCTGCCTGGTGGCCTTGGGCACAATGAGCAGCTGCTCAGCCGAAAGCGCCCAGGTCAGCGCCCCGCTGGCCGCTGCTCGCGCCGATAATCGTGCGGGCATCGCGGCCTGTATCGAACGCGCCATCGCCTCCGGCGAACTCCCCGCCGACACCGAGCCAGACGTATTGGCAGCGGTGTTCGAGGTTTTTTTGCTCGGGTTGACCCCATTGGCCAGGGACGGGATCGCGCCTTCAGTACTGGATGCGGCAGTAACGCAGCTGATGGCGGTGTGGCCGGCCATACCGCCTGCGCAGGCGCATTGAAATCGATATCAGGCCTGTCCCAGATGAGTGTCAGACGTTTGCGAGACATCCGACCGGGCGGATTAGATAACAAAAAATCATATTAACTTATGAAGAAAATGAATTTCAAACCATAACGAAATCGCTGTAGATTATAAAAATATCGAATTACCGCGATTCAGCTTCTAAGCAAATCCCCCGGCGCGCCCTACCGCACCTGCGATGCACGCCCTTTTGCGTCCCACACTGAATCAGTGTCTGCCACCGCACCAGCGGACCGGACTCGCCCTATTTCGCTCGCCAACGAGCCCACCGGAAGAGCCCCATGCGCAGACTGCTGACCACCGCCGCCACCTTGCTGGCCGCCACCCTGAGCTTCACCACCCAGGCCGAGACCTTGATCGTCGGCGATCAGAGCTACAACACCCGCACCGTAATGGAGGCCGCCGGGGTGCTCAAGGACCTGCCTTACACCCTGGACTGGAAACAGTTCACCGCCGGGTCGCCGGTGGCCGAGGCGTTGAACGCGGGCAGCCTCGATGTCGGCATGCTGGGTGACGCACCGCCGCTGTTTCTCGGTGCACTGGGGGCGCCGATCAAAGTGGTCGGCATCAGCCAGCAGAACCCCGACGGCGTCGCCATCCTGGTGCCCAAGGATTCGCCGATCAAAACCCTCGCTGATTTGAAGGGCAAACGCGCTGCCATCTGGAAAGGTTCGTGGAGCCAGCAATTGTTGCTGACAGCGCTGGCCAAGGCCGGTATCCCGCGCGATTCGGTACAGCTCAACTACCTCAGCGCACTGGATGCCTCGCACGCTCTGGACGGTGGTTCGGTAGACGTGATCGCCACGTGGGAACCCTATGTCACCCAGCAGGAACGCCAAGGCGCCCGTGTCATCGCCACGGCCAAGGGACTGATCCCCGCGCAGACCTTTCTCGTCGCTACCGACAAGGCCATCGCCAGCAAGCGCACCGCCATCGCCGACTTCCTCACCCGCCTGCGTGTGGCCCGCGAATGGGCCGCAGCCGATCCCGCGCACACCCAGGCCTACGCCACGGCCTGGGCCGACCTGACCCACGCCGACGTCAACATCGCCCAAAGCTGGTTCGCCCGCGCCGCCACCAACTTGCGGCCGATCGACGCCAAGGCCATCGCCCAGGCGCAACAGACCGTGGATTTCTTCGGTGAAGTGGGCCTGGTCAAGCCGTACCCGGCGGCGCGCTTGTTCGATGATTCGTTCAGCGCCGCGATCGAGGCCGGAGCGAAGCCTTCGGCAACACAGGCGGCTCGCTAGTTGGTCCTAGCAATATCTGCTTACTGACAAAAGCAACCTTGCCCATGACTTTGCTGGCGCGGCCCATCTAAACTGGACGACTTTCCACCTGCCCAGGGAAGACAAGCCAATGGCAAGGTTCGACCTATACGTCAGCGATAACATCGATGCCGCGCTCGTGGATATTGCGCTGCGCTACCGCATCAGCAAAGAGGAAGCGATACGCCGCGCCTTCGCACTGCTTTCAGTCGCTGATGACGCACTTCGAGATGGCCGTTCGATGGGGATAGTGAAAGCCGACGCACACACCGGATTGCAGGCAGTTTGCGAGGTGCGTGTCCTATGACGGAAAAAGTGGATATAAGGCCGTCAATGGGCGCCGACATGATCGACCTCATACATCATTCACCCGAACACGTCGTGCGTTTCCATGAAGGCCATAGACTGCGGTTTGCCAAACAGATTCTGCTGTTCCTGTTTGTACTTTGCATGATCGTCATCATTGGTTACGGCCTGGAGCCGGCGAATGAAGCCTGGGAAAACATGTTCGAGCTGGTAAAGATCGGCGCGCTTCCATTGGTTACGCTTGTCATAGGTTTCTATTTCCCCAGCTCCGTTTCCGGGAAGTAGCCCTGGATCCGACTTCAGAGGCAAACATCCATGACCTTGCGCAATATATCTCTCGCGACCATCACCCTGCTCGCCTGCACCACCACCCAAGCCGCCACCTCGCAAGCCTGGGCCGTCCACGACCAGACCCTGCTCGCCAAATGCCTGCAAGCCAGCCAACTCAAGAACCCCCACGCCGCCGGCAGCCCGGCGCTGTTCGATGACAGCATCGGCTACACCGCGCTGCTGCTCAAAGGCACCTACCCACAAAAGTTCATGAACAACCGCAGCGGCACGGAGCTGTGCCTGTTCCAGCGCGCCACGCAAAAAGCGGTAGTTACCGAGTGGGATGGGGCCATCGCGGCGCCCAAGGCGAAACATCCTTGAACGAAGGCTACCGGTGCGGCGGCTCACGCATCGCCACCGCACCCAGCAAGGTTTCCAGCTCCTGCCAGGGCTGATTTTCGCGCCGCGCCCGGCATCCGGGGCGATGGACGAAACTGGCCTCGGGCAGATTGGCAGACTGCGAAGCCTGACACTGAGCGCACACCAGTTGACCGCACAGCAGTGACCAGCGAAAAGTCCAACTGGCCAAACGGTCACGCGGGCTCATGCTGTCGCGCAGCGCTGCGGCGATCTCGTCGGTCACGCTGTTGCTGGTCATGGAGTGCCTCCCGGGAATATCTCAGATGGCGCTATCTTGGCAGCCTGGCGAGAAAACAAATCATTCGCGAGGGGCCTTGCACGGCCATTCGAATGCGCATTTCGGCCAAGCTCCCTGCAATCAGGTGAATTGCTGGCGATATTGCGTCGGCGTGCGCCCCAATCGCTCGCTGAACAACACCCGCATGTGCCTGACGCTGCCGAAACCGCTCTTGTAGGCCACGGTCTTGAGCGGCAGTTCGGTGCTCTCCAGCAAGCTGCGGGCCCGGTCGATCCGTGCACTCTGGACAAATTCCATGGGGGTCATGCCCACCTCCCGGGTGAACACCCGAGCAAAATGTCGACCGCTCATGGCTGCGAGGCCGGACAGACGCTCGATGGTCAGTTCCTGTTCGAGGTTTTCCAGAATGAAATGCTGTACCCGAGTGATCGGCGAAGCCTGAGTCGCCACCGCCGCTACCAGCGGGCTGAACTGCGCCTGTCCCCCTTGGCGGCGCATGATGACCAGCAGCACCTTGGCTACATCCAGCGCAACCTTGCGGCCATGGTCTTCGGCAACGATCGACAACGCCATATCGATACCTGCGGTCACGCCCCCCGACGTGATCAACTGGCGATCATGGATGTAGATCTGATCGGTGCCCACCTGGGCCTTGGGAAACGCTTTGAGCAGCCGCTCGGTGTAATGCCAGTGGGTGGTGACCCGATGCCCGTCAAGCAAGCCGGCATGGCCGAGAATGAACGCCCCGGTACAGATCGAACCATAGCGCCGGGCCTTGTGCGCTGTGCCCCGGAGCCACGCGGTGATGCCCTCGTGCTGCGTGGTATAGGCTCCCGGACCACCGGGCACCAGCAACAGGTCATAGGCGCCATCGGCCTGGGCAAGGGTCAGGTCGGGCTGGACCTTGATGCCGTTGGACGCGCGAGTCAGGTCTTCATCAGGGCCCACCGTGGTGATTTCATACCGTTGACCCGGATCGAGATAACGATTGGCGATGGAGAACACTTCCAGCGGCCCTGCCATGTCCAGCAGCAGAAAATCGGGATACAGCAGCATGGCCACCGTCTTCATCGCACGCTCTCCTGCAAGGCCACGTTGTGGGCCAGGCATTCACGCAAAAATTCCACCAGTACCTGCACCGCTCGCGAGCTTTGCCGATGCTGCGGATACACCGCCGACAACTGCAGTGCTTCGGGGGCGTAGGTTTCCAGCACTCTGACCAGACGGCCATCGGCCAGTGCGTCACCGACGATGAACAACGGCAGGTAAGTAATCCCCAACCCGGCGACCGCCGCGTCCTTGAGCAGCTCGCCGTTGTTGGCACGAATACGCCCGCTGACCGCCTGCGCCAGCGGCTTGCCCCGGTTCTGAAACTGCCACTGCACCTGGCGGCTGTGGCCGTAGGGCAGGCATTGATGGTCGACGAGGTCCTCCGGGGTCTGCGGCTCGCCGTGCTCGGCCAGATAGGCCGGGCTGCAGCAGTACACCCGCGGGATCGACGCGATGCGCCGGGCAATCAGCGAGGAATCCTCGAGCACGCCGATGCGCAGCACCACGTCGTAGCCCTCACCCAGCAGATCCACCGGGCGATCGCTGAGATCGACTTCTACCGACACTTGCGCATAGCGCTGCAGAAACTGCGGCAGGATGCAGCCCAGATGAGCGACGGCAAACGACAGCGGCGCACTCAGGCGGATCTTGCCGCGCGGCTCGGCGTTCTGGCCGGCGATGCCCTGCTCGACCTGCTCGACCTCGCCCAGCAGGCGCACAGCCGATTCATAGTAACTCTGGCCTGGCGGAGTGACGTCCAGGCGCCGGGTCGAGCGATTGAGCAGACGAGTGCCCAGGCGGCCCTCCAATTGCATCAGGCGCCGACTGACGTATTGCTTGGACAGCCCGAGCTTGTCGGCTGCCGCAGTGAAACTCCCGGATTCCATGACCTGTACGAACAGGCGCATGTCTTCAAACGCATTCATTGTCTCGCCTCGGTAGACAGTCAAGCTCGTTATAGCGGCTTTTTGGCTGTTTGGCTGCAGATTAATCTGGCGCGGCCTATGGGTTCGCAGCGCTGGGAATGGCCCAACCTTTAGGCAATGGCGCAATACCCCGCGCCCTCCTACCATCAAGCCTGCCCTTTTGCGGATAACGCCATGACAACGCTTGTGTTCAATCATCTCCTGCTGTGGAGCGCGCTGGTGCTGGTGGTCGACCTGCTGGTCTGGCAACTGGCGCCCGTGCAACACCCTATCGCCAAGGTCGGCATGCGCCTGGGCCTGTTCCTGCTGTACAGCTGGATGATCATCGGCGGTGGCGTCAGCCCGTTGCTGGCGCCGCCCTGGCCAGACGACACACTGCTGCAGATGTGTGCCACGGCGCTGGCGATCTTCTGGTGGCTGTACCTGGCACGGGTGCTCACCGAATTGCTCGGCCTGCTGCTCACCCACCGCATCGGGCATAGCGGGCGCCTGTTGCAGGACGTGATCGGCGCGCTGGTATTTCTGATTGCCATTGTCGCTGCCGCCGGTTATGTCATGCAGCTGCCGGTCAAGGGCCTGCTCGCGACCTCCGGCGCCATGGCGATCATCGTCGGCCTGGCGTTGCAAAGCACCCTGAGCGATGTGTTTTCCGGCATCGTGCTGAACACCACCAAGCCCTATCAGGTCGACGACTCGATCAGCATCGACGGCGTCGAAGGCAAGGTCCTGGACATCAACTGGCGCGCTACCTACCTGCTGACCGTCGACGGCAGCACCGCCGTGGTGCCTAACTCGGTCGCGGCCAAGGCCAAGCTCATCAACCTCAGCCGCCCCAGCAACCTGCACGGCGTGTCCATCAGCCTGCAGTTGCCCAATCACGTGCGCCCGCGACGCGTGCTCGACGCCTTGGAGCGCAGCCTGCGCGGCACCAGTCTGCTGCTGTCTGCGCCAGCGCCCAAAGCCTTGGTCAAAGCCTCTGGCGAGACCGTCACCGAGTATGTGGCCAGTGGTTTTATCGCCGACCTGGCCAAGCGTGGCGAGGTGCGCAATCAGTTGTTCGACCTGGCCCACCGGCATCTCGAAGCCGCCGGCATCAGCCGCCTGGCCGAGGGGACGGCCCCCGTGCAAGGCACGACGCGCACGCGGGAACTGCTCGACGAAGTGAAGATTTTCCAGGGCCTGAGTGCCGACGCCAAAGACCAACTGGCGGCGGCCATGGTCGCCAAAGAGTTCGCGGCGGGTCAGCGGATTCTCGATGTCGGCGAAGTGGCAGAGGTGCTGATGGTCATCGGTACCGGTGTGATCACCGCAGACGTGGCCGATGGCGACGGCTGGCTGGAGGTCGGGCGCATGGGCCCTGGCGAAATCATGGGCGAGCAGAGCATCCTTGGCGACACACCGTCCGAGGCGCGCTTCACCGCGCTGACGTCGAGCCTGGTGTACCGCATCGACAAGACGCTGACCCAACACTGTGTCGAGCAAAGCAGCGCAGTGGGCAAGGCCCTGAACAAATTGCAGGCGTTCAGGCAGCAAACCAGTCATGCGCTGTTGCTGCACAAGCCGGTGACCATCAGGAAAGGGGGATTCTTGAGTTGGTTGCAGAAGCGTTGAGGCGGTGGCAAAGCTGAAAATTCCTGAAACTGCGCAGTGGCCTGATGCTCCTGCGCCACGGCGACTGGCCTCTTCGCAAGCAAGCGTTGCTCCTACAATGCGTACACCTGTGGGAGCAAGGCTTGCCCGCGAACGCGATGCTAGCGTCAGCGCAGGCTGAGGACCCAGTTACTTGGCAGTATTGGCCGAGTAGCTGTTCATCAGGTTGCGATAGTTCGGCAGGCGGTTGGACAGCAGATTGCCCAGGCCTTCGATGTCGTTGCGCCAGTCGCGTTGCAGCTCGCAAGCCACCGCGAACCAGTTCAGCAACTGCGCGCCGGCAGCGCTCATACGCGCCCAGGCCGCTTGTTGCACGGTTTCGTTGAACGTACCGGAAGCATCGGTCACCACGAATACGTCAAACCCTTCAGCCAATGCGGACAAGGTCGGGAACGCCACACACACGTCAGTCACGACACCGGCGATAATCAGCTGCTTTTTGCCGGTAGCTTTGACGGCAGCGACGAAATCATCGTTGTCCCAGGCGTTGATCTGACCAGGGCGCGGGATGTACGGAGCGTCCGGGAACATCTCCTTGAGCTCGGGGACCATCGGGCCGTTCGGGCCTTTTTCGAAGCTAGTGGTCAGGATGGTCGGCAGGCCAAAGAACTTTGCGCAATCGGCCAGAGCCAGCACGTTGTTCTTGAATTCGTTGGGCGAGAAATCCTGCACCAGCGAGATCAGGCCGGCCTGGTGGTCGACCAGCAAGACCACGGCGTCGTCTTTGTTCAGGCGGTTGTAACGGGGAGCGTTGCTCATTTTGCAATCCTCAGGGGTTACGGGTTAGTTGCAGAGTGGGGGCTTGCCCCCGAAAAGTCTTACAGCCAGTTGCCAGGCTGGGGGTCGCCCGTCGGAGGCAAGCCCCCTCGCTACAGATCAGCGAACAAGGCGACCAGGCCATCAGAACGCGAAGCAGGAGCAGCCAAAGGCGCCCCAGAAGCCCTGGAAGTCGCTCACGGGAACGCTCGACTGCCGTGCTCGCTCATGGCTATGGGAATGCACGGCGCAGGGGCCGCTGCACTGGTGTACCTGGGCCTGCAGTGGTGCGTTGGGACGCCAATGGCCCGGCACGCGCGCCACCGGAGACCAGTCCGGCAGCACCGGCAGGCGCGGGGGATCGAGGTCGCCGAACTCCGCGTCGGCATGCACGACCTTGCCGCCGACCACGGTCAGCACCGACTCGATCCACTTGATGGCTTCTTCTTCGACGCTGAAGAAGTCCGCCGACAAGGCCACCACGTCGGCCAGTTGCCCGACCTTGATCTGGCCCTTCTTGCCCTGCTCGGACGAGAACCAGGCGCTGCCATGGGTGAACAGTTCCAGGGCGGTGTCCCGCGACAAGCCCTCCGGATAGAGCTCCAGACCGCCGACGGTACGGCCGCTGACCATCCAGTACAACGAGGTCCACGGGTTGTAGCTAGACACCCGCGTGGCGTCGGTACCGGCGCCGACCGGCACGCCCTCGGCCAACATGCGCTTGATCGGCGGCGTCGCTTCAGCCGCCTGCGCACCGTAGCGATCGACGAAGTACTCACCCTGGAACGCCATGCGATCCTGAATCGCGATGCCGCCGTTCAAGGCCCGTACACGCTCGATATTCTTCGGCGAAATGGTCTCGGCGTGGTCGAAGAACCACGGCAGGCCATTGAACGGAATGTCGCGATCGACCTTCTCGAACACGTCGAGCATGCGCGAAATGGATTCGTCGTAGGTGGCGTGCAGGCGGAACGGCCACCGCTGCTCGACCAGATGGCGCACCACCGGCTCCAGCTCCTGCTCCATGGTCTGCGGCAGGTCCGGGCGCGGCTCGAGGAAGTCTTCGAAGTCGGCGGCCGAGAACACCAGCATCTCGCCGGCGCCGTTGTGGCGCAAAAAGTCATCGCCCTGGTGCAGGGTGACGCTGCCGGTCCAGTTCTTGAAGTCCTGCAACTCGGCCTTGGGCTTTTGCGTGAACAGGTTGTAGGCGATGCGGATGGTCAGCTGCTCGGCCTTGGCCAGCTCCTCGATGACCTTGTAGTCGTCGGGGTAGTTCTGAAAACCACCCCCGGCGTCGATCACGCTGGTCAGCCCCAGGCGGTTGAGCTCGCGCATGAACTGGCGGGTCGAGTTGACCTGGTACTCCAGCGGCAGGCTCGGGCCCTTGGCCAGGGTCGAGTACAAGATCATCGCGTTGGGGCGCGCCACCAGCATGCCGGTCGGGTCGCCGTTGGCATCGCGCTGGATCTCGCCACCGGGCGGGTTGGGCGTATCGCGGGTGTAACCGGCCACGCGCAAGGCGGCGCGGTTGAGCAAGGCGCGGTCATACAGGTGCAGGACGAACACCGGTGTGTCGGGCGCGGCCTGGTTGAGTTCGGCCAGGGTCGGCATGCGTTTTTCGGCGAACTGGAATTCGTTCCAGCCGCCCACCACCCGCACCCACTGTGGCGTTGGCGTGCGGTCGGCCTGCTCCTTGAGCATGCGCATGGCATCGGCCAACGACGGCACACCTTCCCAGCGCAACTCGAGGTTGTAGTTCAGGCCGCCACGAATCAGGTGCAAGTGCGAGTCGTTGAGGCCGGGGATCACGGTGCGGCCCTTGAGGTCGATCACCTGGGTGCCGGTGCCACGCAGTGCCATGGCCTCGGCGTCGTTGCCGACAGCGACAAAGCGGCCGGCGCTGATGGCGACCGCGGTAGCGCGGGGTTTTTCACGGTCGACCGTGTGAAACTTGCCATTGAAGAGAATCAGATCGGCGTTCATTGCGGGTCCTTTTCTGCAGAGGAAGAAGCGTTGAGCCAAGGTGCAAGCAGGCGGGTGGCGGGCGGCATCACCACGTACACCACCAGCATCACGATAGTGATAGTGACGAGAAAGGTGCTGACCACGTAGTTGCCAAAGAAGCTGTTGAGGCTGAAAACCGGCGACCAGATGATCGGCAGCAGCAGGGTTTGCGGCAGAATCACCAACAAGCTCAGCACCGCCTGCTTCCAGCGCGGTGGTTGCGCTGCGCCCTGCTCGCTGGGCGGGGTGAACCAGAACTCCCCAGCGTCGGCGATCTCAGTGACGTCGCCGTCGGCCAGCATGTGCTCGGCCTCCTTGACCAGCGCCAGACGCTGCGGCGAGTCGAGCCATTGCTGCACCTGGTCGGTAGAGCAAAACCGCAGCACGCTGGTGAAGGTACGAAGACCGGCCTCTTTGCCCGGCATGACGTCGACACCCAAATGACCGGGGAAGGTGCGGGCGGTCGAGACGATGCGTCGCAGCCAAGCCTCGTAGGCCTGCTCGGTGCCCGCCTTGACCCGGTGCTTGACCACCAGGGTGACCATTTCGTCCTTGCTGCTGGCAGTGCTGCCCAGCGCAGGCTCGACGATGGATGAATTGGACATGTACGGTGACTCCTTGAACTGAATTCGCAAGAGCACGGCGCCGCCATCATCGCGGCCCGGCCAACGGCTATATGTCAGGCGTAGCGCAGACGCCCGGGCATGCTCAGGCGCAGCGACAGACGCCCCGGGCCGGCCAGCAGAATCGCGCTGAACAGAATCAACAGCAGCCAGGCGAACTGGCCCTGGTCCAGGGTCCAATCGGGGTGCACCACGCCAACGGCGATAAGCAGTACGCACAGCACCGGCAAACAGGCCAGGCGCGTCAGCACGCCGGCGATGATCAGCAGCGGGCAGGCGACTTCGGCAAAAATGGCCAGGCTCAGGGTCACAGCCGGGCCCAGGTGGAAAGGGTCTTCGATCAATTGCAGTTGCTGGGAGAAATGCAGCAACTTGGGCAAGCCGTGCACACACAGCAGGAACAAGGCAGCGCTGACACGCAGCCACAACAAGCCCAGCTCCTTGGCGGGATCATCAAACTCACTGGGCTGCAGATTGCCGACACTCATTGGTTCATCCCTGGGGCAAGCGGCCCGCCTTCGGGCCATTGTCGATGCAAGTCATCATGAATCAGCCAGGCAAGCACGGCTTGCATGAGCGTGCTGCCTTTGGAACTGCCGTGCTGCCTGGTATTGCCCCGTGCTCTCACCGGCCCCTTCGCGGGCAAGCCTCGCTCTCACAAAGCAAGCAGGCGCTAAGTCTTGCACCCGTGGGAGCACAGCTTGCTGGCGAAGAGGCCGGCATGGCTTGCCCACACCGTTCTTCGCGGGCAAGCCTCGCTCCCACAAAGCAAGCAGGCGCTAGGTCTTGCACCCGTGGGAGCACAGCTTGCTGGCGAAGAGGCCGGCATGGCTTGCCCACAACGTTCTTCGCGGGCAAGCCTCGCTCCCACAAAGCAAGCAGGCGCTAAGTCTTGCACCCGTGGGAGCACAGCTTGCTGGCGAAGAGGCCGGCATGGCTTGCCCACACCGTTCTTCGCGGGCAAGCCTCGCTCTCACAAAGCAAGCATCCGCTAAGTCTTGCACCCGTGGGAGCACAGCTTGCTGGCGAAGGCCGGCATGGCTTGCCCACACCGTTCTTCGCGGGCAAGCCTCGCTCCCACAAAGCAAGCAGGCGCTAAGTCTTGCACCCGTGGGAGCACAGCTTGCTGGCGAAGAGGCCGGCATGGCTTGCCCACAACGTTCAGGCCGGCGACCCCGGCAATGGCGCTGACATGAATCGGGCAATATGGCCACGTAACCAGCGCTCGGCCGGATCGTTGTCATGCACCCCGCTCCAGGCCATGGACAACTCCGCCGGCACGATCGGAAACGGCGGCTCCTCGGCGCGCAACATGCCGTCGTCGACCAGCGCGCAGGCGGCATAATCCGGCACGGTGGCGATCAAGTCGGTGCCTTTGAGCAACGCGCGCAGGCCGTTGAATTGCGGCACGCCAAGCACCACTCGGCGCGAGCGGCCGACCTTGGCCAGATCCAGGTCGATATTGCCGCTCAGGTCGCCCGAAAACGACACCATGGCGTGCGGCCGTTCGCAGTACTCATCCAGTGTCAGCGGCCCGGGCCGTGAATCGCCACGCAACACCTTGCAGCCGATATCGCGCATCTTGCGACGCTTGGCGTTGGCCGGCAGGTCGGTGGTGTAGCTCACGCCCACGGAGATTTCTCCCGAGGCGAGCAGGGTCGGCATCAGCAGATAATTGGCGCGGCGCACGACGATGACGATCCCCGGC
This sequence comes from Pseudomonas baltica, assembly GCF_031880315.1. NCBI lineage: Bacteria > Pseudomonadati > Pseudomonadota > Gammaproteobacteria > Pseudomonadales > Pseudomonadaceae > Pseudomonas > Pseudomonas baltica. Next base: position 2,140,310 of record NZ_CP134771.1, read on the forward strand.
GCCTCCTCGCGCAGGGTGTTGAGCAATGGCGGGAACAGGCCGAATTCGGCGTCATCCGACAGGCCGATGCGGAACACACTGCAACTGCTGGCCGGGTCGAAGTCCTTGGCGCGGCTGACGGCACCCGAGATGGTGTCCAGGGCCGGCTGCAGCTCTTCGAGGATGGCCAGTGCCCGCGGCGTCGGATCCATGCTGCGGCCGTTGCGGATCAACAACGGGTCGTCGAACAGATCGCGCAGACGGCCGAGCGCGGCACTGACCGCCGGCTGGCCCATGAAGTGCTTTTCGGCCACACGGGTCAGGTTGCGCTCGAACATCAGCGCTTCGAAGATCACCAGCAGATTCATGTCTACGTGGCGCAGGTCATTACGATTCATGGCGAGGCTCCAGGGGGCGTCCTTGGCGAGGGAGCGAGCTCCAGCGAGGGGCGGTCAGATGTCGGCTGCGAGTCAAGCACGGCGCCGGTAACGGCGCCTTGAACGAATGTGCTTTTTTCAACATCGGCCCGGCCCCGATCCCTGCTGGTGTTACCCACAGGGCCAATACCATCCCGGCCCGCCCGCATCAGGCGCTGCGAGCCGCCGCCGCGCGACGCCAGGTGAATGGCGTGGTGCCGATGCTGCGAGTGAACACCCGGGTGAAGTGCGACTGATCGGCAAAACCGCATTCCAGGCTGATCTGCGAAATCGACGCAGGGCTTTCGGCCAGCAAAGTCCGGGCCTTGTCCAGACGTGCCTGCAGGAACCAGTCGCGCGGCGCCATGCCGGTGGTTTTCTTGAAAGCCCGGGAAAAGTGACTGCGCGACAGCGAGCATTGGCTGGCAACTTCGGCGATCGACAGGCCGTGGGCCATGTGTTCGAGCATCGTCTGCTTGGCCAGGCGCTCCTGCCAGGGCGAGAGCGCCACCCGTTGCTGGGAGGCCTCGGCGGATTCGCCGGCGTAGCGGTCGAGCAGATGGCTGCACAGGGCGCGGGAGGTGGTGTACAGCACCTCCTGCTGGGCATGATTGGCTTGCGCCAGCGCGGTGGCAAGGGCCTGCACCAGTTGCAGGGCGACAGAGTCCAGCGCGGCCGGGGCGGCAAGGGTCAACGTATTCATGGGTGACGTTCCTTTGCGAAGACAGGTCAACGACGCCAGTCTCCCCTGCCCCCCTGGCCGCTGTACTTTGGCAAAGGTTAAACGTTCTGAAATCTGTGCTGGCCGATGGGCCGGTACTTCCAACACACCTCAAGGGGAACCCTTCAGAAGGATTCAGGCTCAGCTAAAGTACTTTGTCGCGTCATGCGCTTAGGTTTGATCCTCAACTCAATTCAACGCCCCAGGAGTCAGACATGCCTTACATCACCACCACCGATGGCACCGCAATCCACTACAAGGACTGGGGCAGCGGTCGGCCTATCGTGCTCAGTCACGGCTGGCCGTTGAACGCCGACATGTGGGACTACCAGATGCACTTCCTCGCTGCCAACGGCTTTCGCGTGATCGCTCACGACCGCCGGGGCTTCGGTCGTTCGAGCCAGCCCTGGAGCGGCTACGATTACGACACCTTCGCCGATGACCTGCAGACCCTGCTGACCCACCTGGACATCAAGGACGCCGTGCTCGTGGGCTTCTCCATGGGCGGCGGCGAAGTGGCCCGCTACCTGACTCGCCACGGCACCGCTCGCGTGCCCAAAGCCGTGCTGCTGAGCGCCGTGACGCCGCTGATGATTCGTCGCGACGATCACCCTGAAGGCATTGATCCGGCGGTCTTCGACGGCATCCGCGCCGGGCTGCTCAACGACCGCGCAGGCTTTCTCGACGCCTTCGGACCGGTGTTCACCGGCAGCGACAAGCCGGGCTCCAAGGTCGGCAAACCTATGCTCGAATGGACCCAGTTCCTGGCCCTGCAGGCCGGTATCAAGGGCACCTACGACTGCGTCGCGGCCTTCTCCGAAACCGATTTTCGGCCTGACCTCAAGGCCATCGATATCCCCACACTGGTCATCCATGGCGACGGCGATGCGGTGGTGGATTTCAACGTCACCGGCAAGGCGGCGGCTGCACTGGTACCCGGCGCCGAACTCAAGGTGTACGCCGGCGCGCCACACGCCACCTATTTCACCCACAAGGACGAGCTGAACCAGGATCTGCTGGCCTTCGCCAGCAAGTAAGCGTGCGCGCTGCCGGCAGCCGGTAGCGCTGCGGTAAATTCTTCGCGGACGAGCCTTGCTCGCGCAGCTGTACGACTCACGTCCAGTCGACTCTGTGGGAGCAAAGCTTGCTCGCGAAGACGTCAGCCACCCCGCCGCAAGGCCCCTGCTTCAACACGGCAAAGTAAACACGAAAATCGTCTGCCCCTGGCGCCCTTGCAGCATGTGCAACGTGCCGCCCTGCGCGTTCATGATCGACCGGCAGATCGCCAGGCCCATGCCCATGCCGCTGCTCTTGGTGGTAAAGAACGCGTTGAAGATCTGCTCCTGGTTCTCCCGGCTGATCCCGGTACCGGTGTCCTCGATGGTTACCACCAATTGATCCCGGCACGGCAGGCTGGAACCAATGGTCAGCCAGCGCTGCTGCGGCGATACCCCGGCCATGGCATCACAGGCATTGACGATCAGGTTGTACACCACCTGCTGCATCTGCACGCCATCGGCCATGACCTGGCACTCACCCGCTTCGAGACGCGCCTTGACGGTGATGCCCTGCTGCTCTATTTCCACGGCGGTGAGCAGCAATACATGGCGGATCACTTCATCGATCGACAGCAACCGCCGGTTGGAGGCTTTCTGCCGCGCCAGCGCCTGCAAGGCGTGGATGATGTCCGCCGCGCGCTTGCCGTCCTTGGTGATATCGCGCAGCCCCTCAAGGGCTTCCTGGACCTCCGGGTGCGCGCGCTGCAACCAGCGCACACTGGCGCTGGCATTGGACACGATCGACACCAGCGGCTGGTTGATTTCATGAGCGATGGACGCCGCCAGTTCACCCAATACCGTGGAATGGCTGACCTGGGCCAGCTCGGCCCGAGCCATCTGTAACGAAGCCTCGGTTTCTCGCCGACGGCTGTTTTCTTCCAGCAGCTCACCATACAACCTTGAGGTCTCGAGGGAGATCGCCGCCTGCGCCGCCAGCAGCTCTATCATTGCCACTCGCGCATGGGTGAACACCCCTGCCGCCAAGGAATTGTCCAGGTACAGCACGCCAATCACTTCGCCCTGCTTGAGCAGCGGCAGGCACAGCACCGAGCCACCGCAATGGTCGAGAAAATACGGGTCGGCAGCAAAGCTGTCGTCGCGCTCGGCACGCTCCAGGGCGACGGTCTGGCCGGTACGCATGACCCGGTAGAGGATCGACAACGGCAGATGCCCCTGCACCGCGCTGCGCTCCAGCATCACCTCGACGCCAGTGCCGGCACTGCGACCGGTGGCGACGATCCAGGGTTCGCCATCGCGCAACAGCATCAACAGCCCCCGGCGTGCACCAGCGTGCACCAGGGTGTTGGCAACCAGGGTTTCCACCAGCCGCTCGAACACGATTTCCCGGGACAAGGCCTGCGACGCCTTGGTCACCGAGACCAGATCCAGGTACTGCTGGCCGCGCAGCAGGTCGACGGAGGCACGGGAGTCCGGGGTGCGACTCTGCAGATACAGATGGGCACTTTCCAGGCGCTTCACCTGACTCGCTGCGCCCCAGCGCTGCCAGTTATCGCGAGCATTGACTCGGTGAGCCCGCGCCGCCGTGCTCAGGCCCAGCGCGGCATTGCACTGCGCCGCCACTTCATGGGCCAGCGCCTGCAGGTGCACGAAGCCGGCACTCGCCGCTTGGGCCACGGCCGACTCCAACAGCCCCAAGGCGCGCAGACCGTCACCCCGCAGACTCGCGACCTGGGCATCGACCAGCAAAAAGCGGGCGCGAAAACTTTGCGGGTTCAGATGCGACCAACGCCGCAACAGATGCAGGTGCGGGGCGATGGCCTGCAAGGTCGGCTCGATGTCCTCTGCCCCGGCGCACAGCTGTGCATGGTTGAGCGCGCTGTACAAGGCCAGGTCGGCCAAGGGTACATGGCCCGGTACGCTCCAGCTGCAGCGCTGCGCCTGAGCGAAAAACTCCCGCGCGGCCAGATGTTCGCCAGCGAAGTACGCGTGCATGCCCTTGACCAGCCAGAGCCAGAAGTGCGCGGGGGTCATGCTGCTGCTATGCACCCGCGCTTCCAGCGCCACGATCTCGTCCGCCAGCGCGGGCCGCTCAGCATCGGCTATCAGCCCTTCGCGCAACGCTCGCAGCCACCAACCCAGCAGGTCCAACAACAACTGGCTGTCGCGAAAATCCAGCAGGCCCGCCAGCGCCCGGCCACGTTCGAGCTGCACCTGCACCTGCGCCAGCGGCGCGCCCATGAACAGCTGCGTGGCCGCCGCCTGATGGCTGGCGTAACAGCCCAGGCCCGGGCGTCCTTGCGCACGGCTGGCATTGAACGCCCGCTCACTGCACTCCAAGGCAAAACTGGGGGTGCGCAGCCACAGGCTGATGCGCCCCAGCGCCAGGTCGGTGGATGCCTGCGCCGCCGCGTAGGCCGGCTGCCCCGCCAGCCGCGAAGCCAGATCAGTGAAACGCAGGCCGTCCTCCGGGGCATCGAAGCGCTCGGCCAAGACCACCCCGAACCACGACAGGCCGCGCACACCCGAGGTGCAGACACCGTGGCGCAAGGTCATTTCGGCCATTCGGCAGCTGAGCAGGAACATCATGTCGCGGTCACTGAACGACACCGGTATCAGCATCGCCGCCATCAGATCGAGCGCGGCTTTGATGAACGCGTTGTTCAGCGCGAAGTGATCGATGAAAGAGAAAATCGTGCGCTCGCCCTGGGCTTGGCGCAGCTGCTGGTAGGGCCCTTGCAGATCGACCAGCAATTGCTGCGTCGGGAAGTCGATGCCGAACAGCGTCAAGCCGCCGAGCCCAGTGCGCAGCGCGGCGGCATAATCACCCGCCAGCGACAAGGCCTCGATCTTGAGCACGTACAGCGACGACACCTGAGGCAGCGAAGACACTCGCTCCAGCAACTGGTCGATGCAGGCATGGGCGTTGATGTAATCGCAGGTGTGCACCAGGCACTGCGCATGCAGGTAATCGACGGCGTAGCTCTGCGCAGGGTTGTCGCTCCAGCGCTGAGGGCCGCCCAGCTCCCTGGCCAGACGCAAGTATTGCAACGCGAACGGCAGCGCGGCGGTTTCCCGGGCGCGCTCGGCGGCGCTCAGCAACGCATCGATGAAATGCGGCTTTTCGTGCTCCATCAACGCGTCATGGGCCGACTGCTGGATGTGCAGGGCGATGCGGAACAGATCGCCCTGCACGCGCTGCGCCGGCAGGGTCTTGAGCAGCGAGCGCGCCAGGCGCGTGTGCTCGGCGGCGCGACGTTCGGGGGCGATCAGTTGGTAGGCGGCTTCGCGCACCCGGTCGTGGCTGAAGGTCAAGCCCTGGCGATCCTCGATCAACAGCCCGGCTTCGACGGCCGGGGCCAGTAACCGCTGGATCTTGCTCAGGCTCAATGCGCTGATACGCGCAATATCACTGCTGTCGGCGCGATTGCCGACCATCGCCAACAGGCCCAGCAGATACTGGGTACGGCGCGGGAAACGAGCGATACGAGCGACCATCAGATCGACGACATTGTCGGCCACCGGGAAACCCGCAAGGCCGTCTGTGTCCCACAGCCAGCCTTCGCCGACAGGATCGGGCCAGAGCAGTTTTTCTTCGAGCAAGGTGCGCAACAACTGGTGAACGAAGAACGGGTTACCGGCGCTCTTGTCGTGAATGATGACGCTCAAGGGCGCCAGTTGCGGGGCATTCCAGCCCAGCAAGGCGCAGACCATGTCATGCAGGGCCGCCGGGCTCAGGGGATTGAGCTGCAATTCGGTGAGGTGCGCCGGCCGGGCCCTGGCGGATTCGACAAAACCGTAGAACGCCTGGGTCGGCTCACTGCAGACTTCGCGGCAGGCGGCGATCAGCAGCAAGTGCGGGAGCGGCGCCTCGATCAACGAACGCATGAAGCTCAGAGTGTCATGATCGAGCCATTGCACGTCGTCGAAAAACAGCACCAATGGCGTGTCGGCACGAGCGAAGGCGCCCATGAAGGTACGCAGTACGTCATTGAAACGGTGACGGGCACCATGTGCGGCGGCATCAGTGAGTGGCGACAAGGGGCCGGTGATCAGTTCCAGCTCCGGCACCAGCGGCGCTACCAGCGCCCCATCGGCGCCCAGCGCCTCGCGCAAGCGCGTCCCCCATTGATCGAGCACCAACGGCGGTTCGCCCAGTATCCGCAAGGCCAGCGACCGCAGCGCCAAGGACAGGGAAGCATAGGGTGTGGTCTTGCTGGACTGGTCGAATTTGCCGGTCGCGAACAGTACGCGGCCGATGATCAGGTCCTGATGCAGTTGCCGCACCAAGGCACTTTTACCGGTGCCGGTCTGACCGCTGAGCAGAACCATCTCGCCCTGCCCGCTGGCGATGCAACGGGCCAACGCCCCATGCAACTGCGCCAGTTCGCGCTCGCGCCCCACCAGCACCGCCACCGGCAGGTCCAGCCCGCGGGGGCCCTTGCCACCGGGCTCGAAGCGGCGGATATGCTGAAACTCGCTCCACTGCACCAGGCACAAGCGCAGGTCGTCCGCCAGGTCACCGGCGCAGGCGTAGCGAGCGGCCGGTTCCTTGGCCAGCAGCTTGAGTACCACACGCCGCAACGGTGGCGGCACGCTCGCGCGCCATTGTTCGATGGGCGGCGGTGGCTGGGTCAGATGCTGATGCAGCGACTCCACCGGGTCGTTGCCTTCGAAGGGCAGACGGCCGGTCAGCAACTCGTAGAAACTCACCCCCAGGGCGTACAGATCACTGCGCTCATCGGCTTGATGCTGCAGGCGCCCGGCCTGCTCGGGGGGCATATAGGCGAAGCTGCCCGAGATGGCCTCCCCGGTATCGACATGGGCGGCATGCCGGTAGCGACTGAGCGCGAACGCAGTGAGGCGGACCACGCCGTCGCTGCCCTCGATCAGGTTGCACGGCTTGATGTCGTGGTGCAGCAGACCGGCGGCATGGGCGTTGGCCACGGCTTGCGCGGCACCAATGGCCAGACGCAGGAACCGCGTGATCGACAGTCGCTCGCCAAGCACCTCGTGCAGGCTCGAACCGGCGGTTTCATCGAGCACCATGAACGGGCCGTCGACGGTGCTGATGAGCGCAACCGGAATGATCGCCCACGCCGGATCCAGATACTGGCGAAAGCCGTACTCGTGCTGGATACGCCGGAATACCTGCTCGGATGGCGCGGCGACGGGCCGCACGATCAGCCAGTCGCGCACCGAAATGGGCGACCGCACACGGTAGCGCGCGACCTCACCGTCCACCAGCAGCAAGGTCCACGACAGGTGTTGCAGCCACTGGTCGTTGAAGCCGCCGACATCACGCCGAATCGAGGCCAGGCTGGCCACGTGCGCCGCCTCAGTGCCGGGGGTTGATGAAGGGGGGGCCGAGGGTATGGTCACTCAGCCAGCCTCGACCAGTCGCGCAATGGCCGTCAGCAGGACGTCTTCGGAAAAGGGCTTGCGCAAGAAACACGCGGCACCGCCTTGCAACGCGGCGTCGATGGACTCTTCATCGTTGTGTGCCGACATGCAGATCACCCCGAGACGCTTGCCCGCCGCCTGCAGGCAGCGTTGCACCTCGAGCCCCTGCATGCCTTGCATGCGCAAGTCGAGCAGCACGCAGGCCGAGTCGTCGGCCGCCGTGGAGGCCAGGAAAGCTTCACCGGAGGCGAAGGACAGCGTCGCGAAGCCCGCCGACTTGAGCAGGTTGGCCAGGCTTTTGCGCACCGAGGCGTCATCATCGACGATACAGATTTGGATCATAAGGGCATCTTCACGGCAGCCAAGGTGATCGCGCGCTGATGGGGGCCGCCGCACAACCTGGGCATCAGATGACATTGGGCCGCTGCAGGGCGGCGTTGAAACCGATCAACTCACACATCTGCACCAGCTCGATGAGCGTGGCAGCGTGCATTTTGGTCATGATGTGTTTCTTGTGAACCTTGGTGGTAACCTCCCGCGTGCCCAACTCATGGGCGATCTGCTTGTTGATGCGCCCGGTGATCAGCAGCGCCAGCACTTGCCGCTCGCGCGGGGTAAGCGTTTCGAAGCGCCGGCGGATCTCTCGGGTCCGGGTGGTCAGCGCATAGGTCCGGCGCGCGTAGGCCAGGGCGTTGTCGACAGCTTCGAGCAATTGCCCCTCATCGAAAGGCTTGGTGAGAAATTCCTGCGCACCGGCCTTGATGGCCTTGACCGACATGGGGATGGTGCCGTAACCGGTCATGAAGATGATCGGCATCTCGCAGCCGCGTCGACGCAACTCCTGCTGCAGATCGAAACCACTGCCGGCCTGCAGGTTGACGTCGAGCACCAGGCACGCCAACTGCTCGGCGTAGGGCTCCTGAAGAAAATCCTCGGCGCAGGCGAAGGCTTTCGACGCGACACCCGCCGAACGCAACAAGCGCGCCAGCGCCGAGCGCACCGAGCTTTCATCGTCGACTATATAGACCACCGCATCCATGCTGTTCAAAGGAGTGTTCACTGTGACTCCCGAGCCCTGCCACCAGGGTCCGGCGGGCTCTTCTGCGGCAGGGAGTGGCACCACGCTGGGCTGGCCACGGCTTTCGTCGAGCATGTCCTGCAGCCCCAGACGCTCGAGCAGGGCAATCAACAAGTGATCGCGCCCGGTAGGCTCGGTCGTCGGCAGCGCCGCATCGATGGGCGGGCGATCCAGCGCTGCTGGCGCTGAATCGTGTTCGTCGTCGAGCAGCAACCGATAGCCGCGACCGGGGACGGTCTTGATCAGATCCCGACCGCCCCCCAGCACTTTGCGCAACATCGAAATGTGCACCTGCAGGTTGTTTTCCTCGACCACCGAGTGCGGCCAAACCCTTGCCAACAGTTCATCCTTGGTGACCAACTGCCCTCTGGCATTGATCAGCAACTCAAGAATATCGAAGGCGCGGCTGCCCAGTTTGATCGGCTGGGAACCGGCGAACAGCTCGCGCCGTTCCAGTGACACGGTCACCTGTGCGATGCGGATCATTGGGCATCTCGCAAATAAAGAGGGGGTGATAACGGCCTGCCCCGCGCCGACAACATCAATTGAATGGCAGGTTAGAGCGCCCGACGCACGGCCGCAATTATCCCTGTAGATACCTCACGCAGACAGAATAAATGACTGTCAACCCTATAGAGACAGTGATACCTGTTTCAGCGCCTTATTAGTAACCCACAAAAGCATTAATCTTCTTCCAACGCGACGCAAACCTCTTGCCGTCGAACCGGCGAAACGCCTCGGCCGCTCGCCCACCCACTCTGGAGACGATCATGCTGACCCTTCGTAAAGCTTCTGAACGCGGCCTTGCCAACCACGGCTGGTTGAAATCCTTCCACACCTTTTCCTTCGGGCATTACCGCAATCCCCGCGAGCAGGGGTTTTCCGACCTGCTGGTGATCAACGATGACCGGGTCATCGCCGGCAAAGGCTTCGGCCAGCATCCGCACCGCGACATGGAAATCTTTTCCTATGTGCTGGAAGGCGCTCTGGAACACAAGGACACCCTGGGTACCGGCTCGGTGATCCGCCCTGGTGACGTGCAACTGATGAGTGCAGGCTCCGGCGTGGCACACAGCGAGTACAACCATTCGCAGACCGAAGGGGTGCACTTCCTGCAAATCTGGATCGTGCCCGACGAAGCCGGTGCCGAACCGCGCTATCAGCAGGAGCATTTCAGCGCCGAGCAGAAACGCGGTCGCCTGCAGTTGATCATTTCACCGGACGGCGCCGATGGCTCGCTGACCGTTCGTCAGCAAGCTCGCGTCTATGCAGGGCTGTTCAATGGTGAAGAGCAGGCCACGCTCAACCTCGATCCGGGTCGCTATGCCTACGTGCATGTCGCCTGCGGTAGTGTCGAGCTCAACGGTGAACGGCTCAACGAGGGCGACGGCGTGAGAGTCCGCGAAGAAACCGCGCTGCACCTGGCCCGCGGTATCGATGCCGAGGTGCTGGTGTTCGATCTGCGCCCGCAGGAACTGCCACGTATGCCGTAGTTGCCGAAGCAGCGATTGAAGTCCATCGGGTAAACCGATGGACTTTTTGGGCTTTACGAAATAAATAGAACTCTGCAGTAATTGGCCAGTCCTCTGTGATGAGTTCTTTTAGATGCCCAAGAGATGCACGCCATGACGGAAAAACAGATAGTTCCGGCGGTTCTGGACAAGCTTTACGAAAATCAGGTCGCCCTGGCGGCAGCCATCGAAGAGCTGGCACTGTGGGTCGAGGTCCGCGGCGACGATGTTGCTGTGGCCGACAATGTACGCGGCGCCCTGGAGACACTGGATCGCAACGCCGAGCAGATCGGCAAGATGATCCATCAGCTCAAGGAACTGCCGATTACATCGTGACCCTCGCGCGGTTGCTCAAGCGTTGTCTTGAACAGTCCCCGTGCGCACTGGCGCCCATGTTAAAGTCGCGCCTCGCCCATCGCCGAGCCCGACGAACGTTCCCATGGATCAGCAAGATTTCGACGCCCACCTGCCTCAATGGCAAAGTCTGCCCCTCGCCAACACGTGCACCGGCCTGTTACTGGGTAACGGTGGCAGCCGCGCGATATGGCGCAACTTCGGCTATGACTCGCTGTTCGAACGAGCGCAAAAAGTGCGCAGTCGGCCATTGGGGCAATCCGACCTGGCATTGTTCAAGCACCTGAACACCGAGAACTTCGAGCGCGTGCTCAGCGGCTTGAACACCACAGTACGCATCAACGCCGCGCTCGCCATCAGCTCGACCGCACCGCTCAATCGCTATTACGCGATCAAGGAAGCGCTGATCCATGCCATGCGCAGCGTGCATATTCCGTGGCAACTGGTCAGCACCAAGACCCTGGCTCACTTGAATCAGGCACTGCGTCAGTACCCGACCGTCTACTCGAGCAATTACGACTTGCTCTGCCACTGGGCGATGCTGCACGCCCCCGAGGGTTTCGATGACTGGATGGACGCCGAGGGCGAGTTTGATCCGCAAGCCGCCACGCCCGGTACGACGCGCCTGCTCTACCTGCACGGTGGATTGCATCTGATCAAGCATGCCGACGGCAGCATCCGGCGGCGCACGGCGGTCGACAGCGCGCTGCTCGATGGCTTTGCCATCAACACTCCGGGGGACGTCCCGCTGTTCGTCGCCGAAGGCCCGAGCCACGACAAACTGGCGAGCATTCGTGATTGCGCTTACTTGAGCAACTGCCTGCAACAGTTGCGGCAACATCAAGGCCCTCTTTGCCTGTTTGGACATAACCTCAACGCACAGGATCAGCACATCATCGACAGCCTGCTCAGCGCCAAGGTCGAGCACCTGGCGATTGCCATTTTCCCGCTGAGCGACGCTTGGATCATCAGCCAGAAGCGGCATTACGCGACGCTCTTTCGCGAGTCCCCCACCGCCCTCGAATTCTTCGATGCGACGTCCCATCCCCTGGGCCTGCCGGAGCTCAACGTGCCGGTGATCAAAGACAAGCCCGTACGCCCGCGCCGTTGAGGCGAAGTGCTAATCCGTCGCCGCCAAGGCCGGAGCCGGTACGACAGGCTTGATCGCCGCCCGGCGCAAATCGCAATCGGCTCGCGGTAGCCTGACCTCTGGGTTGGGCATGCCACTGGGCGACAGTTCGTGGGTCATTTCAAATTCCGCACGCACCGACCAGCCACAGGCTTCGGTGGTGCATTGCAGGTAAGCCACTCGCAGAAAGATATGGCGGCCTTCACTGGTACGAATACGCATGCGGCTCGCGCAATGCGGACAGACCATCTTGTATGTGCTCATGGATAGCTCCGATTGATGAGTCAGGACAGCAGGGCCTTATTCAGCGGCCCCTGAGTTTTCTTTTTCCGAAGAGTCGTCTCTTGTAAGCTGTAACAAGCAAAGGCTTGAAAGTAGATTCTGCTCACAGGACTTTTCCTCGGAATCTGTAGGAATTTTCTTCAACTTGCGTAGTTCGTTTCAATGCGGTGCTTCCCAGCTCAACTTCGCCTATCCATGGATCGGGGAATGTACGCACCCCGAGTAAAATTATGCTACAAAATGTGGATAAGTCAAACGAGTGTATTCAATATGAGTATTTCCAAGTCGACCGAGATCATCGCACGGCTCAAGCAGATAACCGCTACGAGCACCGATAGCGGCCTATCCGAGCAGCTAGGCGTCAGCCCGCAGACCCTTAGCAGCTGGAAAGGCCGGGAGCGCATGCCTTACTCAGTTTGCATAGATCTGGCCGAGCAGCACGGCATCAGCCTCGACTGGTTGCTGACCGGCGCGGGCCCCATGCGGCGCACGGCCCAACTCGAAGAACCGGCGTCGGAACCAGAACAGCGGATGCTGGCGATCTTTCGTACGCTGACGGCAGCCGACCAGCAGTTCGTTCAGCAAATGGCCCAGGAGCGCCAACGCTTGCGCGACCTGGAGCAACGCCTGGACAGCCTGTACGAACAAGGCTCGCGCGGGCCGAACGCCTGATCCTGACCCTGGCCTCTGATCACTCATCATCCGCCCCCCCCAGCAGCAGCGCCATCTGACCCCGCACCCGAATAATCAGGCAGCACAGCAGCACGCTGGTAGTCGCATGCCACAAACTCACCGAGGGCTGGAACAGCAGGATTTCCAGGCTGGCCAGGCACAATGAGACCCCCAGCAAGCTGCTGAACAGCTTGACCCGCCTCGAAGGCCTCGGCGCAGTCTGCCGACCGCAGACCAGCAGCAACGCGCTCACCAGAAACGCACTGGCCGTGATCAACGGCACAATCAATCCAAGGGTCATGGTCGTCCACCTCGCAGTTTCTGGACGATGTCGCGCAAATCGGCGGAGTGCGTCCAGTGCATGATCTTGACGCTGACCGGAATGACCAGCATCGCGCAGAAAAACGCCGCGGCGCCATTGGACAGTACCGGTAACAAGGGCTGTGCCACCGGCGTGAACAGATAGCCCACCCCTGCCGACATCAGCAACGACGCCAGTCGTTGCCAAGCCTTGAGTTCACTTTGGGTGGTGGTGACCAGCCAGCCGCCGAGCAAGGCGCCGAACAAGGCGTCGCCATCGATCAGCGGTGCAAGCGTGGCCAGGCCCAGGCCCACATAAAGAGTCGCGAGGCTGTTAGCCATGCCAGCACTCCCTGATGTGCAACTGCTCTGCCAGCAACATCCGCACGTTTTCGTAGAGTGTTTCAAGATACTGGCGCACGACCACCGGGAGTTCGCCATCCAGCGCACATGGGACCTGTTCCAGCGCCTTGTAGCCTTGGCGTCGCCACAGACAGCGGGCGCCCGCCAAATCGCGCTCCACCCGGATCAATGCACTGTGCAGGGCAACCGCCAGGCGCTGGTCGCTGATTGTCTGCCCGAGGTTCAAGGCCTGACGCACCTGCGTGCAGTGCACCGGCGGCCAGAAAGGGTCATGACGCAAACGGCACGGCGGGAGTAGTGCCGAGGCGTCCTCGAATAAGGTCTGCATGCTTGACGCTCACCAAACGAAGGGGGCACCGGATGCGGTGCCGCATGCCCCTATAGTGTTGTCCGCTCTGTCTTGGAACAACGCCCCGGGTTTGTCCGCACCACGCGTACAAACAGGTTCAACAACGCACACAAAAACGCCAACGCCCATCAAGGGATGGGCGTTGGCGTAGGCGTGGCACAAGTGTCAATCGGTACGCAGCATTCCCCGCGCCTGCGCCAGATGCCAGGCCGCACCGCGGCTGCCCACGGCGAATTTGCTGCGGATATTGGCGAAATGGAAATTGATCGTGGTTTCGGCACATCCCAGGATCAGCGCGATTTCCCAGGACGTCTTGCTCTTGCCATACCAGTACAGCACTTCACGCTCCCGAGGGGTCAGGTACACGGGGTCGCAAGCTTCGATGAGTCGAGATGCCATAAGCCTGGCTCCCTATTGTTCAAGACCGAATCATCTTGAACAACGGGACAGCCCCGTCCCATCAGTTGCGCTTGTCACTGCACAGGCGACAAAACCGTCGGGCCTGGCAGCAGGCCATCGGCGCGCAGCAGGGATTCCAGAGACTGCGACTCGATCGCATAGAAGGCCTTCAACGCCTGGATCTTTTCCAGCAGGGCCTCGACGTTCTGCGGTGTGGCGCGCTTGACCGCCAGAATCATCTTGTTTTTGTTGGTGTGCTCCAGCGAAATGAACTCGAACACTTTGGTCTCGTAGCCACAGGCTTCCAGATACAGGGCCCGCAGCGCATCGGTGACCATTTCGGCCTGCTGCCCGAGGTGCAGACCATATTGCAGCATTGGCTTGAGCAGGCCAGGGCTCTGGATTTGCAGGCGGATCTCCTTGTGACAGCAAGGCGAGCACATGATGATCGCCGCGCCACAACGAATGCCGGTATGGATCGCGTAGTCAGTGGCGATGTCACAGGCATGCAGCGCGATCATCACATCGATCTGGCTGGGCACCACGCTGCGCACGTCGCCACACTCGAACACCAGCCCCGGATGCTCCAGTCGAGCGGCGGCGCTGTTGCACAGGGTAACCATGTCCTGGCGCAACTCCACGCCCGTGACCTCGGCCTCTCGCTGTAAGGTATTGCGCAGATAATCGTGGATCGCGAACGTCAGGTAACCCTTGCCCGAACCGAAATCGGCGACTTTGAGTGGTCTGTCGGTGGGCAGGCTGGAGGTGCTCAGTGCGTGAGCGAACACTTCGATGAACTTGTTGATCTGCTTCCATTTGCGCGACATTGCCGGAATCAGCTCGTGCTGGCCATTGGTCACGCCCAGGTCCTGCAGGAAGGGTCGAGACAATTCGAGAAAGCGCTTTTTCTCGCGATCGTGCTCGGCCGATGGCAGCGTCCGGGCCTGGGCGGCCTTGCTGCGATGGAGCATGGCCTTGCCCTTCTTGCTGAATTCCAGCTGCAACTCGTCGGTCAGGGTCAGCAAATGCGCGGTCTTGAACACCAGCGGCAACCACTCGGCCACCTGCGCAACGCCCTCTGCCAGGCTCAGGTTGCGGGTGATATCGCGCGTCTTGTAGCGATAGACGAACGACAGGCAAGGCTGGTCCTTGACCATCAGCGGCTTGACGCTGACGCGCTGCAACTCCGCCTCCGGGCCAACGTGGCGGGAGAACACCATCTTGATAAGGGCATTGTGGTGCAGGCTGGTGTCGAGCACCGACAGAAACTGCGCGCAGGGATCCTCGGCGCCAAGGCTCTGGGCAGCGCTGTTTTTGGCAGAAGGCAGGGAAGCAGACATATACAGCAAAACCTCGGACGCCCGCGCACGGGTAAAGCCGGGTATTTTACGGCGCTGCGCGTTCGCGAGCACGGGGTAAATGCCGCACGCCGACGTTCAGTCACTTTTCACTCGCGCCAAGGTGCCGTGTTTGCGGGCGTCAGGCCTTCACACGGCAAGCCATGATGCGTCGGGGCTGGATTGCGGCCGCGCAATCGGCTAAAAGATGCCCAGCTTCGAACAATAACTGCCGCTTGCCTTTTTCACTTTGGCGGCGCCGTATCCCTATCGATACCGCAGTACGCCCCGAGAATATTCAATGAACAAGTTGTGTTTGCTTGCCCTGTGCGTTGGCCTGGCCTTTCAACCGGTCCAGGCCGCAGTTTCGACCGTTGCGAACAAAGACAAGGACACGTTTATCAACGATCTGTTGAAACGCATGACCCTGGAAGAAAAGATCGGCCAGTTGCGCCTTATCAGCATCGGCCCGGAGATGACCCGCGAGCAGATCGCCAAAGAAATCGCCGCCGGTCATATCGGCGCCACGTTCAACTCGGTCAACCGGCCCGACAACCGCATGATGCAGGACGCAGCCGTCAAGCACAGCCGTCTGAAAATCCCCATGTCGTTCGCCTATGACGTGATCCACGGCCAGCGTACGGTATTCCCGATCAGCCTGGGCCTGGCGTCCAGCTGGGACATGGACGCCATTGCCCTGAGCGCGCGTACTGCGGCAATCGAAGCCACCTCCGACAGCCTCGACATGACCTATGGGCCGATGGTCGACATCGCACGCGATCCACGCTGGGGCCGCACCAGCGAAGGTTTCGGCGAGGATACCTACCTGGTGTCGCGCATCGCCAAGGTCATGGTGCAGAGCTATCAAGGCAAGCAACTCAGCGATCCGGACAGCCTGATGGCGGTGGTCAAGCATTTCGCCCTGTACGGCGCGGTCGAGGGTGGACGCGACTACAACATCGTCGATATGAGCGCAGTGCGCATGTACAACGATTACCTGCCGCCTTACCGCGCCGCCCTCGATGCCGGCGCTGGTGGCGTCATGGTGGCGCTGAACTCGATCAACGGCGTGCCAGCCACCTCGAACACCTGGCTGATGCAGGATCTGCTGCGCAAGGACTGGGGCTTCAAGGGTCTGACCGTGAGTGACCATGGCGCTATCGCCGAACTGATCAAGCACGGTGTCGCCCGCGACGGCGCCGACGCGGCGCAGCAGTCGATCACCGCCGGTATCGATCAGAGCATGAACGACTCGCTGTACGGCTCCGAACTGCCGGCGCTGGTCAAGTCCGGTGCGGTGCCGGAGCGCAAGATCGACAACGCCGTGCGCGAAGTCCTCGGCGCCAAGTGGGACCTGGGTCTGTTCGCCGACCCTTACCGCCGCATCGGCAAGGCCAGCGATGATCCGGTGGACATCAATGCCGAAAGCCGCCTGCATCGCGAACCTGCCCGCGAGGTCGCCCGCAAGAGCATGGTGCTGCTGGAAAACCGCAACCAGACCCTGCCCCTCAAGAAACAAGGCACCATCGCCCTGGTCGGGCCGCTGGCCGATTCCCACGCCGACATGCTCGGCAGCTGGTCGGGCGCGGGCCGTTACGAGCAGACCGTCACCTTGCTGCAAGGCCTGCAAAATGCGGTCGGCGACAAGGCCAAGGTGGTCTATGCACGCGGCGCCAACATCACCGACGACAAAAAGACCATCGATTTCCTCAACGGCATTACCCAGGACCGTGTCGAGGTCCAGAACGATCCGCGCTCTGATGAGCAGATGATCGCCGAAGCGGTGCAAGCGGCCCAACAGGCCGATGTCATCGTCGCAGCGGTCGGTGAGGCGCGCCCCATGTCCCATGAATCCGCCAGCCGCACTACTCTGGAAATTCCCGAGGTCCAGCGCAATCTCATCAAGGCGCTCAAGGCCACCGGCAAGCCCCTGGTGCTGGTGCTCATGAACGGTCGGCCGTTGTCGCTGGTCAATGAGCGCAACCAGGCCGACGCAATGCTCGAGACCTGGTTCAGCGGCACTGAAGGCGGTAACGCCATCGCCGACGTGCTGTTCGGCGACTACAACCCGTCGGGCAAGTTGCCCATTACCTTCCCGCGTTCCGTCGGCCAGATCCCGACCTACTACAACCACGTGAGCATTGGCCGCCCGGTCGTGGCGGGACAGGTTGGCAATTACAAGTCCCAGTATTTCGATGATGAAACCGGCCCGCTCTATCCGTTCGGCTACGGTCTGAGCTACACCGACTTCAACCTGTCGGACGTGACCCTCTCGGCACAGACCCTGAAGAAAGGCGGCAAGCTCGACGCCAGCGTGACCGTCACCAATACCGGCAAGGTCGCCGGTGCGACGGTGGTGCAGTTGTACTTGCGCGATGTCACCGCCTCCATCGCCCGCCCGGTCAAGCAGCTGAAAAACTTCGAGAAGGTGCAATTGGCGCCAGGCGAGCAGAAAGTCGTGCACTTCAGCATCAGTGAGGACGATCTGAAGTTCTATAACGCTCAGCTCAAGTATGTGGCCGAGCCAGGGCAGTTCAACGTGCAGATCGGCCTGGATTCGCAGACCGTCAAGCAACAGAGTTTCGAACTGCTGTAAGTCGCCAAGCGCAAGCGCAGGGCCTCCTGCGCTTGCATGTGCGGCTCCAGAAATCTTGTTACATAATTGCCTACAAATCCCCCTCCCTTGCTGTAACAGCGCTGTGGCGCACTTCCCGCCCTTCCTCGGCACTCGCTGAAACAACTTGTAAATATGCCTCCCAGGCCCTGGTCATCGACCGTGTTAGTTTGCGCGCCTTAAAAAAACAACCCCTGGGGAAATTTTATGCAGAGCCCTGCACCTGCATCTGCCGATGCGACAACCACCCGCACCACTTCAAGTCGCCTGCGCTCCATATTCAGCGGCTCGGTGGGCAACATGGTCGAGTGGTATGACTGGTATGTCTACGCTGCGTTTTCGCTGTACTTCGCTCAAGTGTTCTTCCCCAAGGGGGACCTCACCGCCCAACTGCTCAATACCGCCGCGATCTTCGCCGTCGGCTTCCTGATGCGCCCGCTGGGCGGCTGGTTGATGGGCCTGTACGCCGACCGCAAAGGCCGCAAGGCAGCGCTGATGGCCTCGGTACTGTTGATGTGCTTCGGCTCCCTGGTCATCGCCCTGACCCCGAGTTATGAAACCATCGGTGTCGCCGCGCCGATTCTGCTGGTGCTCGCGCGCCTGATGCAGGGCCTGTCGGTGGGGGGCGAATACGGTACTTCGGCGACCTATCTCAGCGAGATGGCCAGCAAGGAACATCGCGGATTCTTCTCCAGCTTCCAGTACGTGACGCTGATCTCCGGCCAGCTCATTGCTCTGGCGGTATTGATCGTCCTGCAACAGACCCTCACCGAAGAGCAACTGATCAGCTGGGGCTGGCGCGTGCCCTTCGTGATCGGCGCGATGTGCGCGGTGGTCGCCCTGTACCTGCGCCGCGGCATGGAAGAAACCGAATCCTTCACCAAGACGCAACAGAGCAAAAAGAAAGAACGCACCATCACCATCCTCATGCGCCACCCCAAGGAGTTGCTCACCGTGGTCGGCCTGACCATGGGCGGCACCCTGGCGTTCTACACCTACACCACCTACATGCAAAAGTATCTGGTCAACACCGTGGGCTTCAGCAAGGGTGAGTCGACGGCGATTTCCGCCGCCACGCTGTTCCTGTTCATGTGCCTGCAACCAGTGATCGGCGCACTGTCGGACAAGATCGGCCGCCGGCCGATCCTGATCGCCTTCGGGGTACTGGGCACGCTGTTCACGGTGCCGATCCTGACCACCCTGCACACCATCGAAACCTGGTGGGGGGCGTTCTTCCTGATCATGGCGGCGCTAATCATCGTCAGCGGCTACACCTCGATCAACGCGATCGTGAAGGCCGAGCTGTTCCCGGCTCAGATCCGCGCCCTGGGGGTCGGCCTGCCGTACGCACTGACCGTATCGATCTTCGGCGGCACCGCCGAGCTGATCGCGCTGTGGTTCAAGCAAGCCGGCATGGAAAGCGGTTACTACTGGTATGTCACCGCCTGCATCGCCTGCTCGCTGCTGGTGTATGTGTTCATGAAGGACACCCGCGACAACTCAAGGATCGACGCCGACTGACCGTCCGCACTTGAGCGTCGTCTGCCCCGATGTTGGCGTACACTGGGGCATTCGCCGCCATGAGGATCCGCCATCGTGACAGACACCATCTATAGCTACCAACCCGCCAACGGCCACGGCCTGCCCCACGACCCCTTCAACGCCATCGTCGGCCCACGGCCCATCGGCTGGATCTCCTCGCAAAGCGCCGACGGCAAACTCAACCTGGCGCCTTACAGCTTCTTCAACGCCTTCAACTACATCCCGCCGATCATCGGTTTCTGCAGCATCGGCCGCAAGGACAGCCTCAACAACATCGAAGCGACGGGCGAGTTCGTCTGGAACCTTGCCACACGGCCGCTGGCCGAGGCGATGAACCAGAGCTGCGCACCGGTGGCCCCCGATGTCAACGAGTTCGAATTGAGCGGCCTGACGGCAGTGCCCTCGCAGATCGTCGGCGTGCCGCGGGTCAAGGAGACGCCGGTGGCGTTCGAGTGCAAGGTCACCCAGATCATTCAACTGCAACGCGCCGATCAGCAGTTGGTGCCGAGCTGGTTGATACTCGGCGAAGTCGTCGCCGTGCATATTGCCCAGTCGCTGCTGAAGGACGGCATCTACGACACTGCAGCGGCCGAGCCGATCCTGCGCGGTGGCGGTCCGGCGGATTATTTCCAGCTGGGCCCCGAGGCGCTGTTCCAGATGTATCGCCCCAAGGCCTGATACATCAGGGTTGCCAGTGCAGCTGCCCTTCGTCATCGACATCGGTCAGTTGCGCCAGCACCTCGCAAGCAGCCACGTCGGCATCAAAGGCGGTCTTGAAAGTCTGACCGTCCAGTACCTTGTGAAATTGCGGGGCGCCACCGCCCTCCAGGTTTTTCACAGCAATGGCTGCGCGATAACCGCCTTCGCCGGGGACCACCGCCGATACGGCCTCGTGCCACTTGAATGCTTTGCGTGCCATCTTTGTGCTCCAACATTGACCGGGAAATTGCCGCGCATTCTACCTGCTCCAAGGTCGGCACACGACGCCCGCTCAACGACGAAGGCTGACGTCCTGCTGCCGGAAGACCTTGGGCGATACACCGGTCAGGCGTCGAAAGAACCGCGAAAAATAAGCCGGATCGGCAAACCCCAGGCGCTCGGCCAGCTGGTTGATGGTCATGTTGGTGTAGATCAGGTTGCGCTTGGCCTCCAACAGCAGGCGTTGATGGACTACCTGCAAGGCCGACTGCCCCGCCAATTCCCGGCAGATGACATTCAGGTGCGCGACCGAGATACCGACCTCGTGCGCCAACTGCTCGATGCTGCGGTGCTGCACATAACGACGCTCGACCAGTGCACTGAAACGGCTGAAGTACTCACGCCCGCGCTCTGGCGCCTGCGCGGCCGCGTGGCGCTCGATGAACTGCCGCCCGACCCAGACGCCAAGCACGTTGACCAGCGACAACATCAACAGATCGCGTCCGGGCTGCTCGCTCTGATATTCATGCTGCAAGGTGCTGAACAACCGGCTGAGGTAGGCGCGATCCCGCCCGGCCGGATAGGTCGCCGCGCTACCCAGCACATCGCTACTCACGCCGGGTTGCGCGTGCAACTGCGTCACCAGCGGTGCCGCCAGGGTCAGGACAAAACCGTCGACGTTCTCGGAAAACCGAAACCCGTGCACGCATAGCGGCGGGACGACCTGCAGGGCGGGTTTGTCCAGGGTGAAGGATTGCCCTTCGATTTCGATCTGCGCCACGCCCTTGTGCAAGTACAGCAACTGGCACAGGTCGGCATGACGGTGGGCCTGGATCTCCCAGTGGTGCACGCGGCTGCGTTTGGGGATGGTTTCGCAATGCAGCAAATCAGGCGTGGCCCAGTCCTGGCCTTCTCCATAGAGTTTGAACACCGGGATCACTGTCGACAGCACCACTAACCTCCCATCCGATAATCGCCCCGATTGGCGAAAAGTACAGAGAAATACGCCAATTTCCTCTATTAAAGCCTAGGCCACAAGCGAAAAATACCGGCAGACCAATCATAACAATACCTTCGCCGGGCCGCGACACGCCCGCAGCGAATTTGCCCGAGACAACAATAATGAAGACTCAAGTCGCAATCATCGGTGCCGGTCCGTCCGGACTCTTGCTCGGCCAGTTGCTGCACAACGCCGGGATCGCCAACATCATCATCGAACGCCAACGCCCCGATTATGTGCTCAGTCGCATCCGTGCCGGCGTGCTCGAACAGGGCATGGTCGACCTGCTGCGCAAAGCAGGCGTCAGCCAGCGCATGGACATCGAAGGCCTGCCTCACCATGGGTTCGAGCTGGCCTTGAAGGGCCGTCGCGTGCATATCGATCTGGCCGGGCTGACCGGCGGCAAAGCAGTGATGATCTACGGCCAGACCGAAGTCACCCGCGACTTGATGGCCGCGCGTCAGGAGGTCGGCGCGCAAACCGTCTACGAGGCCAGTGACGTGCAGTTGCACGACATGAAAGCCGAACAGCCCTATGTCACCTTTATAAAGGACGGCGAAACCTGTCGCCTGGACTGCGACTATATTGCCGGTTGCGACGGCTATCATGGCATCGCCCGGCAATCGATCCCCGCCGGAGTGCTGCAGACGTTCGAGCGCGTCTACCCGTTCGGTTGGCTGGGGATCCTCGCCGATACGCCCCCCGTCAACGAAGAGTTGGTCTACGCCACCCACGAACGGGGCTTTGCCCTGTGCAGCATGCGCTCGCCCACCCGCACCCGTTATTACGTGCAGGTGGACGCCGAGGACAAAGTCGAGGACTGGTCGGATGATCGCTTCTGGAACGAACTCAAGGCCCGTCTGCCAGCAGACCTGGCCGAACGCTTGGTGACCGGACCCTCGATCGAGAAGAGCATCGCGCCGCTGCGCAGTTTCGTCGTCGAGCCCATGCAATACGGCAAGCTGTTTCTGGTAGGCGATGCGGCGCATATCGTCCCGCCCACCGGCGCCAAGGGCTTGAACCTCGCCGCCAGCGATGTCAGTACCCTGTTCGACATCCTGCGCAAAGTCTATGAGCACGGCCGTACCGACCTGCTGGAGCGTTACTCGGCCATCTGCCTGCGCCGCGTGTGGAAGGCCGAGCGGTTTTCCTGGTGGATGACATCGATGTTGCACCGTTTCCCGGATGCCGATCCTTTTACCCAGCGCATGCAGCAGACCGAACTGGATTATTTCGTCAGCTCTGCCGCCGGCCGTACCACCATTGCCGAGAACTACGTGGGCCTGCCCTACGAGGCGGTGGACCCTTCGAACGACTGACGTTCGCGACTGGCACACGAAAAACGCCGCCTGCTGTGGACTCAGCAGGCGGCGTTTTTCGTGGGTACAGGCAGGCGTTGGCGCAAATTGTTACATCTGGAAAAAAACATTCATTTGCGTAACGCCGGGCACAATCGCAGCATGTCGAGCGCCGTATCTACCAAGCGCTCAGCCTCGACATACAAATCAAAGCTGTCAGGCAGCAACAACCACTGCGCAATATTACCGTCGATAAAGGCATGCAGGCTCATCGCAGCACGTGCCGTATCCAGCTCCTGCGGCAATTGGCCGCGATTCACCGCATTGCGCAATGACAAATCAATGCGCACATTACAGTCTGCGCTGACTTCGCGGCGCTGACGGCGCAAGTCGCACATTTCATCGGTGAATTCGCACTTATGAAACAAGATTTCGTTGATACGTCGGGTCTGCGGGTCCATGGCGATTTGTTGAAACAATTGCACCAGCAGCTTGCGCATGCATCCCAGCGGGTCAAGCTCCTGCTCATCCTCACTGGCACGTGCCAGTTCGTCCAGCGGCTCGTGCAAGCTGTCGAGCATCGCCTGCACCAGATCCGCCTTGTTGCTGAAGTGCCAATAGATGGCACCGCGCGTGACACCCGCCATGGCAGCGATATCTGCCAACGTCGTGCGTGCGACACCACGGTCGTAGAACGCTTTTTCTGCCGCTTCGAGAATTTGCCGGCGTGTTTCCAGCGCTTCCTCTTTGGTACGACGAACCATGGCAGTAGAACCTCGATCAGGATATCTCGGGCGGGCCTTGAAGCGCCCTGAGATCGGAACCGGGTGAGCCGTTGTTGCGCTTTCTTCCCGGGCTTTTTGAACAAACGGTTTCGGCGGGTGGATGTATCCGATAAAGGTGTTTACAAACAGCCGTGAACGTAAGTATATTCGTTAGTAAGCTACTTATCTAGTCGAAACATTTTTTTACTCAATTCCACTATCCTATGAGCCCCCATGCGTGCTCATGACCGAGGATCTTCATGCAATTCAAGCCAGCTGTTACCGCCTTGGTATCCGCCATCGCCCTGGCCTCCGTGCTCAGTGGCTGTAAGAAGGAAGAAGCGGCGGCCCCCGGCCCCGCTCCTGCTCCTCAGGTCGGCGTGGTTACCGTGCAACCCCAGTCCTACACCCTGACCAGCGATCTGCCAGGCCGCACCACGGCCTTCCGCGTCGCCGAGGTCCGCCCGCAGGTCGACGGCATCATCCTCAAACGCCTGTACACCGAGGGCACCGACGTCAAGGAAGGTCAGCAGCTCTATCAGATCGATCCGGCCACCTACGAGGCCACCCTGGCAAGCGCGCAAGCCAGCCTGCAGGCCGCCAAGTCCCTGACCGATCGCTACAAGCAGTTGATCGATGAACAGGCCGTGAGCCGCCAGGAATACGACAACGCACGCAGCACCTCCCTGCAAGCCGAAGCCACCCTGCGGACTGCACAGATCAATGTGCGCTATACCAAGGTGCTGGCGCCTATTTCCGGGCGCATCAGCCGCTCCGCCGTGACCGAAGGCGCGCTGGTGACCAACGGCCAGACCACCGCATTGGCGACCATACAACAGCTGGATCCGATCTACGTTGACGTGACTCAATCCAGCACCGCCATGCTCAAGCTGCGCCGTGCACTGGCCAGCGGCCAGCTGCAGAAAGCCGGGGCAAACGGGGCGAAGATCAAGCTGACCCTCGAAGATGGCAGCGAGTACGGCCAGGACGGCACCCTGGAGTTCTCCGAAGTCTCGGTCGACCAGACCACCGGTTCCGTGACCCTGCGCGCCAAGTTCCCCAACCCCGACCACCAGTTGCTGCCGGGGATGTTCGTCCATGCGCGCCTGCAGACCGGCGTAGCCGCCCAGGCCCTGCTGGTACCACAGCAAGCCGTGACCCACGATATCCGCGGTATTCCTACCGCGATGGTGGTGAACAAGGACAACAAGGTCGAGGCGCGTGAACTGCAGGCCACCCAGACCGCCGGTACGTTCTGGCTGGTGGAAAAGGGCCTCACCGCGGGTGACCGCGTCATCACCGAAGGCCTGCAATACGTCAAGCCCGGCGCTGAAGTGAAGGCCACCGAAGCCACCAATGCCAAGGCAGCCACCCCCGCAGACGCTAATGCCGTCGGCGGCCAAGGGAAGTAAACCATGTCGAAATTTTTTATCGACCGCCCCATCTTTGCCTGGGTAATTGCCCTGGTGATCATGCTGGTCGGAGCGATCTCGATCTTCAACCTGCCGATCAACCAGTACCCGTCGATCGCACCGCCGGCCATCGCGATCCAGGTCACCTACCCGGGCGCCTCGGCGCAAACCGTGCAGGACACCGTGGTTCAGGTCATCGAGCAGCAGCTCAACGGTATCGACAACCTGCGTTACGTATCGTCGGAAAGTGACAGCGATGGCAGCATGACCATCACCGCCACCTTCAACCAGGGTACCAACCCCGACATCGCCCAGGTCCAGGTGCAGAACAAGCTCAACCTGGCCACCCCGCTGCTGCCGCAAGAAGTACAGCAACAGGGCATCCGGGTCACCAAGGCAGTGAAAAACTTCCTGCTGGTGATCGGCCTGGTGTCGACCGACGGCAGCCTGACCAAGGACGACCTGTCCAACTACATCGTTTCCAACATTCAGGATCCGATCTCGCGTACCAACGGCGTGGGTGACTTCCAGGTGTTCGGTTCGCAGTACGCCATGCGCATCTGGCTCGACCCGGCCAAGCTGAACAACTATCAGCTCAATCCAGGTGATGTCTCCACTGCGATTTCCTCCCAGAACGTGCAGGTGTCCTCCGGCCAGATCGGCGGCCTGCCTGCGGTGAAAGGCCAGCAGCTGAACGCGACCATCATCGGCAAGACGCGCCTGCAGACTGCCGATCAGTTCAAGAACATCCTGCTCAAGGTCAATCCTGACGGCTCGCAAGTGCGCGTCAAGGATGTCGCCGACGTCGCCCTGGGTGGCCAGAACTACGCCATCGACGCACAGTTCAACGGCAAGCCTGCCTCGGGTATGGCCATCAAGCTGGCACCGGGCGCCAACGCCCTGGACACCGCCGCAGCGATCCGCAAGACCATCGCCACCCTGGAGCCATTCTTTCCGCCAGGCATGAAAGCGGTCTACCCGTATGACACCACGCCAGTGGTCAAGGAATCGATCAGCGGTGTAGTAGAAACCCTGGTCGAGGCGATCATCCTGGTGTTCCTGGTGATGTACCTGTTCCTGCAGAACCTGCGTGCCACCCTCATCACCACCATGACGGTACCGGTGGTATTGCTGGGTACGTTCGGCATCCTCGCGGCGGCCGGCTTCACCATCAACACCCTGACCATGTTCGGTATGATCCTGGCCATCGGTCTATTGGTGGACGACGCCATCGTTGTGGTGGAAAACGTCGAACGGGTAATGGCTGAAGAGCATATGACGCCCAAGGAGGCCACCAAGAAGTCCATGGGGCAGATCCAGGGCGCCCTGGTCGGTATCGCCATGGTGCTCTCGGCGGTACTGTTGCCGATGGCGTTCTTCGGCGGTTCCACCGGCGTGATCTACAAGCAGTTCTCGATCACCATCGTTTCGGCGATGGCACTGTCGGTACTGGTTGCCCTGATCTTCACCCCGGCGCTGTGCGCCACCATGCTCAAGCCGATCGATGCAGACAAGCATGGCCAACCCAAGCGTGGGTTCTTCGGCTGGTTCAACCGCATGTTCGACCGCGGCGTAGACCACTACGAAGGCGGCGTGAAGAAGATCGTCACCCATCGCATCCCGGCCTTCCTGGTGTATGGGGGCATTATCGCGGCGATGGTCTACCTGTTCACCATCATCCCGGCAGCCTTCCTGCCCGATGAAGACCAGGGCGTGATCTTTGCCCAGGTGCAGACGCCTGCCGGCTCCTCGGCCGAGCGCACGCAGCAACAGCTGGACAAGATGCGCGAGTATCTGCTGGACGAGAAGAACGGTGAAGGCAAGGCGGTAGGCTCGGTCTTCAGCGTCAACGGCTTCAACTTCGCCGGTCGTGGCCAGAGCTCCGGCCTGGCGTTCGTACTGCTCAAGCCGTGGGAAGACCGCGACTCCACCATGAGCGTGTTCGAAGTTGCCAAACGCGCCCAGCAGAAGTTCTTCTCCTTCCGCGACTCCATGATGTTTGCGGTGGTGCCGCCATCGGTACTGGAACTGGGTAACGCGACCGGTTTCGACTTCTACCTGCAGGATCAGGGTGGCGTGGGCCATGAAAAGCTCATGGAAGCGCGTAACCAGTTCCTCGGCATGGCGGCCCAGAGCAAGATCCTGGCCGCGACCCGTCCGAACGGCCTGGCCGACGAACCGCAATACCAGCTTGAACTCGATGATGAGAAAACCCGTGCTCTGGGCCTCTCCATTGCTGACATCAACACTACCATCTCTACCGCGCTGGGTAGCTCGTATGTGAACGACTTCATCGATCGCGGTCGGGTCAAGAAGGTTTACGTGCAAGGCATTCCAAGCGCGCGCATGAGCCCGGAAGACCTGGACAAGTGGTATGTACGCAACTCCTCCGGGACCATGGTGCCGTTCTCGGCATTCGCGACCGGCAAGTGGGTCTACGGCTCGCCGAAACTGGAGCGTTACAACGGTGTAGCGGCGGTCGAGATCCTCGGTACGCCGGCAGCGGGCTACAGTACTGGCCAGGCCATGGATGAAGTCGAAGCCATCGCCAAGAAACTCCCGGCCGGCATCGGTTACTCGTTCACCGGTCTGTCCTACGAGGAAAAACTCTCCGGTTCGCAGACGCCAGTCCTGTATTCGATCTCCATCCTGATGGTTTTCCTCTGCCTTGCAGCGCTGTATGAAAGCTGGTCGATCCCGATCGCGGTCATCCTCGTGGTGCCGCTGGGCGTGGTTGGTGCGCTGATCGCAACGCACTTGCGCGGCCTGTCCAACGACGTGTTCTTCCAGGTAGGCCTGCTGGTGACGGTGGGGCTGGCGGCGAAAAACGCCATCCTGATCGTCGAGTTCGCCAAAGAGCTGCACGAACAGGGCAAGGGCCTGGTGGAGTCTGCTGTCGAGGCCTGCCGCATGCGACTTCGCCCTATCGTGATGACGTCCATGGCGTTCATCCTGGGTGTTGTGCCGCTGGCCATCTCCAGTGGCGCCGGCTCAGGCAGCCAGCACGCCATCGGTACCGGTGTGATCGGCGGTATGCTCACAGCCACCACCTTGGCGATCTTCTGGGTGCCAATGTTCTTCGTGGCCGTGTCGTCGCTCTTCAAGGGCAAGGACAAGGACAAGGACAACCAGCCAAAGAACCAAATTTCACACGATGAGGCTGGCCAATGAGCAAGTCACTGATCTCCATCGCGGTGACCGCCGTCATCCTCAGCGGATGCTCGTTGATCCCCGATTACAAGACGCCGCAGTCGCCGGTCGTCAATCAGTACCCGCAAGGGCCGGCGTACGCGCCAGCCCAAGCGGCCAACGTCGCCGCCGCCGAACAGGGCTGGCGGCAGTTTTTCCGCGACCCGGCGCTGCAGCAGCTGATCCAGGTGGCATTGACCAACAACCGCGATCTCAAGGTCGCGGCCCTGAACGTCGAAGCCTTCCAGGCCCAGTACCGCATTCAGCGTGCTGACCTGTTCCCGGCCATCGGTGGCACGATCACGGGGACGCGTCAGCGTACGCCCGCCGACCTGAGCATCTCGCAACAGACCACCACCAGCGGCAGCTACTCGGCCCAGGTGGGGATCTCCTCCTACGAGCTGGACTTGTTCGGCCGGGTTCGCAGCCTCACCGAGCAAGCGTTGCAGAGCTACTTCTCCACCGAAGAAGCGCGGCGCTCTACCCAGATCAGCCTGGTTGCCAGCGTGGCGACGGCGTACATGACCTGGGAAGCTGACCGCGAACTGCTGAAGCTGACTCAGGACACCCTCAAGACCTACGAAGAAAGCTTGCGCCTGACCTCGCGCAGCAGCGAAGTCGGCGTCTCCTCCGCACTGGATCTTGCTCAGGCTCGGACCTCGGTCGAGAGCGCCCGCGCAGCCTTGGCGCGCTACCAGCGCCAGGTCGCTCAGGACGAAAACTCGTTGGTGTTGCTGCTGGGCACCGGCCTGCCGGCCAACCTGGCACCCAACCAGCCTCTGGACGGGGATATGCTCACCGAAGTGCCTGCAGGCCTGCCGTCGGACCTGCTGACCCGTCGCCCGGACATTCTCCAGGCCGAATACACCTTGAAGGCGTCCAACGCCAACATTGGCGCGGCACGTGCAGCGTTCTTCCCGAGCATCACTCTGACCGCAGGCGCCGGCTCGTCCAGCGCCGAACTGGGCAACCTGTTCAAGGGCGGGCAAGGCAGCTGGTCGTTCACCCCGACCATCAACGTCCCGATCTTCTACTTCGGCCAGCTCGAGGCGAATCTGGATTACGCCAAGCTGCAAAAAGACATCAACGTCGCCAACTACGAGAAAGCCATCCAGACCGCCTTCCAGGAAGTCTCGGACGGCTTGACCGCACGCAAGACTTACAACGATCAGTTGCAAGCTCAGCGTGACTTCGTCCAGGCCAACCAGGATTACTACCGCCTGGCCGAGCGTCGTTATCGTATCGGTGTGGACAGCAACCTGACCTTCCTCGATGCCCAGCGCTCGCTGTTCAGTGCCCAACAGACACTGATTACCGATCGCCTGTCGCAACTGAGCGCCGAGATCACCCTGTACAAGGCACTGGGCGGTGGCTGGGTCGAACAGACCGGGCAACCGATTCAGGCGGCCGATGCGCAGCCCACAAAGACCCGATAACGGCCTTTGCGGACTGAAAAAGCCCACCTTCTGGTGGGCTTTTTTTTGCTTGTACGACGATCAACTCCTATTTGATACCCACTGTAACTGGGCTGAAACGATATCGCTGAGGGCGGCCGACCCAAATTAGAGTAAAGACTGGACGCCGTCAGATTCCCCTGCTACAAATTCCACAACCGTACCTGTCCGACAACTTGACACAAAATTAACCAAACAGTTAGTGTTCGCTTATCGCCCAGATTCCCGTGCGGCGAATTGACCCACTCCGGGTCGAGATTGCACCATCCGCTTACCGAAACATCCTCCTGTACCTTCGCGGAGCAGAGGCTAAAGAAAGCGTCAGACCACACGATAACCAACAATAAATAACAAAAGGTTGAGCCCCATGTCCATGCGCACTCCCCTACCCGATTGATCTCTTCAAGATGCGCCAGCGTTTTGCGCTGACGGCATCCGAACGACTGAACATCACGATTGCGACATCGACGTTGCGGCTTGCACCTGCATTCAGATCACCAAAAGAGCACACAATAAAAATGAGCAAACACACAGGCAAACACCGCGTTACCCTCAGCCTCCTGACGCTGGCGACCCTGGGCGCCGGCGCCCCGAGCTTCGCTGACGACGCCCATGGCTTCGTTGAAGACGCCAAGGTCAACCTCAACCTGCGCAACTTCTACTTCAACCGCAACTTCGTCGACAACGGCAAATCGCTCGTCGTGCCGGGCGCGACCAAACGCGGCGCGGCAGATGAATGGACCCAAAGTTTTATCCTCGACGCCAAGTCCGGCTTCACTAACGGCTTCGTTGGCTTCGGTGTCGACGTATTGGGGTTGATGTCATACAAACTTGATGGCGGTAGAGGCACCTATGGCTCGCAACTGCTGCCGGTGCATGACAACAACACCCCGGCCGACTCATTCGGCCGCCTGGCGATCGCTGGCAAGGCGAAGATCTCCAAGACCGAACTAAAAATCGGCGAATGGATGCCAGTGCTGCCGATCGTCCGTGCCGACGATGGCCGCTCGCTGCCACAAACTTTGAAAGGTGGCCAGATCACCTCCAAGGAGATCAAGGACGTGACCCTGTACGCCGGCCAGTTCAGCGGCAACAGCCAGCGTAACGACGCCAGCATGGAGCGCCTGTCGCTCAACACCGCCGGCACCACGATCCACGGCAAACCGAGCATCAGCAGCGACCACTACAACTTTGCCGGCGCCGAGTACACCTTCAACGACAAACGTACTCTGGTGGGCGCCTGGTACGGTCAGCTGGAAGACATCTACCACCAGAAATACTTCCAGATCCTGCACTCGCAACCGATCACCGACAACATTACCGCAGGCGCCAACCTCGGTTACTTCATCGGTGATACCGATGGCTCGGCACTGGCAGGCGATCAGGACAACCGCACCATGTCCGGGCTGTTCTCGCTCAAGGTCGGCTTCAACACCTTCTACGTCGGCTTGCAGAAAGTCATGGGCGAAGCCGCCTGGCAGCGCATTGCGGGCACCAGCGGCGGCACCCTGGCGAACGACAGCTACGGCTGGAGTTACGAGCTCAAGGACGAGAAGTCCTGGCAGGTCCGCCATGATTACAACTTCGCCGGCCTCGGCGTACCGGGCCTGACCTTGATGAACCGCTTTATCGAAGGCTCCAACGTGCATTCCAACGGCGTCACCGATGGTGAAGATCGCGGTCGCGAAACCGAGGTCGCCTACGTGCTGCAAAGCGGTACCTTCAAGAACCTGTCCCTGCGCTGGAGGAACTCCACCTTGCGCCGCAACTATGGCAACACCAACAGCTTCGACGAGAATCGGGTGATCATCCAGTACCCGATTTCGTTCCTGTAAGCGCCCAGGCGGCATAAACAAGAACCCCCGCATTCAGCGGGGGTTCTTGTTGGAGCAGACAAAAGTCAGCCCTCACGGGACTCGACGCCCAGCTCGTCCCACACCGATTCGGCCAGGTGGAACGTCGCGTTGGCGGCCGGGATACCGCAGTAGATCGCGCTCTGCATCAGCACCTCCTTGATCTCGGCACGGGTCACCCCGTTGTTGGCAGCAGCCCGCAGATGCAGCTTGAGTTCGTCATTGCGGTTCATGCCGATCAACATGGCGATAGTGATCAGGCTGCGGGTGTGACGCGGCAGGCCCGGGCGCGTCCAGATATCACCCCAGGCGTGGCGGGTGATCATTTCCTGAAATTCCGAGTTGAACTCGGTGAGGTTCTTCAGACTACGATCGACATGGGCTTCGCCCAGGACGGCGCGACGCACTTGCATGCCGGCTTCGTAACGTTCTTTCTCGTCCACAACGGACCTCCCAGATGGTCTTTTAAAGGTTCTTGCTCAGCAAGAATTCGATCACACGCTGGCTGAACGCGTCGCCCGCCTGCACGTTGGACAGATGCGCCGCGTGGAACTCGGCGTATTCGGCGCCCTTGACGTGCTCTTTGATGAACAGGCTGCCGGCGGGTGGCGTCACCGCGTCTTCGGTGCCAGCGATCACCAGCAGCGGCACCTTGATGGCACCCAGTTGCTCGCGGAAATCAGCATCGCGCACCGCACCGCAGTTGGCCGCATAGCCCTCAGGGTTGGTCGAGGCCAGCATATCGGTGATGCGCTTGGCCTGATCCGGATGCGCCTCGGCGTAGTCCGGGGTGAACCAGCGGGCAATGGAAGCATCGCGCAGGCCGACCATGGCGGCCTCGCGATCGCGCAGGACCATTTCGATACGCGGATTCCAGATGTCCGGGGTACCGATCTTGGCGGCCGTGTTGCAGACCACCAGACGGCGCAGGCGCGAGCCGGCATTGATGCCCAGCCACTGCCCGATCAGCCCGCCCATGGACAGACCGCAGAAATGCGCGCGGTCGATGTTCAGCGCGTCGAGCAGCGCCAGTACATCCTTGCCCAGTTGCTCGATGCTGTAGGGCCCCGGCGTGACCAATGATTGGCCATGGCCGCGGGTGTCGTAGCGCAACACGCGAAAGTGCTCGGTAAAAGCCGGGACCTGGGAGTCCCACATGTGCAGGTTGGTACCCAACGAATTGGACAACACCAGCACTGGCGCATCGCTCGGGCCATCGAGTTGGTAGTTCAGTTCGCCATCGGCGAGTTGTACGCTTCCCACGGGCAGTCTCCTTCAGGCATTGATCAGGCGTGGCTTGAGTGTTCGAAACGAGTGTGCTCGGCCACCGCGCGCTCGACCCAGACTTGCGCCTGACCGAGGTAGTGGGCCGGATCCAGCAGGCGGTCCAGTTCGCTGGCCGACAATTCGGCCGTGACCTGGGCATCGTCGCCCAGCACCGCACGCAGGTGCCGACCTTCGGCCACCGCGCGCTTGCAGCACTGCTCCAGCAAGTGGTGGGCGGTGTCACGCCCCAGGCGCTGGGCGAGGACGATACTGACCGCTTCGGCCAGTACCAGGCCCTGAGTCAGGTCGAGGTTTTTGGCCATGCGCGCGGCATCCACTTCCAGCCCCTTGGCAAACAGCAGGGCCTGCTGCAGCGCGCCAGAGACCAGGCAGCAGATCTCCGGCAGGGTGTCCCATTCGGCGTGCCACAGGCCGAGGCTGCGCTCGTGCTCCTGGGGCATGGCGGCGAACATGGTAGAGACCAGCCCCGGCACTCGGCTGGCGGCACCGATCAGCACCGCGGCACCGACCGGATTGCGTTTGTGCGGCATGGTCGACGAACCGCCCTTGCCAGGTGCCGACGGCTCGAACACCTCGGCGGCCTCAGTCTGCATCAGCAGGCTGACGTCGCGGCCCAGCTTGCCGAGGCTGCCGGCGATCAGCCCGAGCAGCGCTGCGAACTCCACCAGCCGATCGCGCTGGGTGTGCCAGGGTTGCTCGGGCAAGGTCAGATCCAGCGTGCGGGCCAGCGCTTCGGCGATCGGCAGGGCCTTGTCGCCCAGCGCCGCGAGGCTACCTGAGGCGCCACCGAACTGCAGCACCAGCAGGCGCGGCTTGATTTCAGCCAGGCGCTCGCGGTGACGAGTGACGGCGCCCAGCCAGCCGGCGATTTTCATCCCCAAGGTCACTGGCGTGGCGTGCTGCAGCCAGGTGCGCCCGGCCATCGGCGTGGCCGCATAGCGTTGCGCCTGCGCGGCCAGCACGGTGGCCAGCTCGCCGAGGTCGGCTTCCAGCAGCCCCAGCGCGGCGCGCAGTTGCAGCACCAGGCCGCTGTCCATCACGTCCTGACTGGTAGCGCCCAGGTGCACGAAACGCTCGGCGCCGGCGTCCTTGTCGGCAATTCGCTTGCCGAGCATCTTCACCAGTGGAATAGCCGAGTTGCCAGCACTGACGATCGCCTCGCCCAGCGCCTCGAAATCGTAGAGGCTGGCGTCACACGCCGCCTCGATAGGTGCCACGGCCTCGCTGGGGATTACCCCCACCTCGGCTTCGGCACGCGCCAGACCGGCCTCGAAATCCAGCATGCCCTGGACCCGCCCGCGGTCGGAAAATACCTCGCGCATGTCGCGGCGGGTGAAGTAGGCATCGAACAACTGATTGCTCGGTCTGTCGCTCATAACTCAACCTCTCTAGGCGCGCCCGACTATCGGGTGCGCGGATGGATCAATGATCCTGGTGCAGGTACTTGGGCTCTTTGGGCAAGCGCAGGCTGAACAGGAAAGCAATCACCATCATTACCGTCACGTACCAGTAGAAAGTGTTTTCGCTGCCTCCGGCCTTGAGCTGCAGGGCGACGTATTCTGCCGAGCCACCGAAGATCGCGTTGGCCACCGCGTAGGCCAGGCCAACTCCGAGCGCACGTACTTGCGGCGGGAACATCTCGGCTTTGACCA
The DNA here is from genome assembly GCF_031880315.1 of Pseudomonas baltica. Lineage (NCBI taxonomy): Bacteria > Pseudomonadati > Pseudomonadota > Gammaproteobacteria > Pseudomonadales > Pseudomonadaceae > Pseudomonas > Pseudomonas baltica. The sequence goes on from NZ_CP134771.1 coordinate 2,174,602, forward strand.
GGCCGCTGATCGAGGTATAGAGGCTGACGATGGCCAGTGCCAGGGTGATCAGCACGAATGCCAGGAACGGACTGGTCACGGTTTTCAGCGCAATCAGGATCGGGAATACGCAAAGCGCGCCGAGAGCACCGAACCACAGCATGGATTTACGCCGCCCGATCCTGTCGGCCAACATGCCGAACAACGGCTGCATGCACATATAGCAGAACAGTGCGCCGGTCATGATGTAGCTGGCGGTCTTGGCGTGCATGCCCGCCGTGTTGACCAGGTACTTCTGCATGTACGTGGTGAAGGTGTAGAAAATCAGCGAGCCACCGGCGGTGTAGCCGAGAACGGTGATGAAGGCCGCGGTGTGATTCTTGAACAAACTGGCAATGCTGCCGGCGTCCTTGTCGGCGCGTGTTTCGGCGGTGCTGGTTTCTTCAAGCGTGCGACGCAGCAGCAGCGAGATCACTGCGGCAACGGCACCGACCACGAACGGAATGCGCCAGCCCCAGGCCTTCAGCTCGGGCTCGTCGAGAAACTGCTGGAGGATCACCACGGTCAGCACCGCCAGCAACTGACCGCCGATCAGGGTCACGTATTGGAACGAGGCGAAGAAGCCGCGCTGGCCGCGCAATGCCACTTCACTCATGTAGGTGGCGGTGGTGCCGTACTCACCGCCCACCGACAGCCCCTGGAACAGGCGCGCCAGCAGCAGGATGATCGGCGCCCATACGCCGATGGTGGCGTAGGTCGGCAGAAAGGCGATGACCAGCGAGCCGAAGCACATCATCAGCACCGAAATCATCATCGAGTTCTTGCGCCCGTGCTTGTCGGCCACGCGGCCAAACAGCCAGCCGCCAATGGGCCGCATCAAAAAGCCCGCGGCGAACACACCTGCGGTGTTGACCAGCTGAACCGTCGGGTTGTCGGAGGGGAAAAACGCAGGGGCGAAATAAATGGCGCAGAAGGCGTAGACGTAGAAGTCGAACCACTCCACCAGGTTGCCCGAAGAGGCACCGACGATAGCGAAGATGCGCTTCTTGCGCTCCTCTCCCGTGTAATGAGTTGTTGTCATTTTTTGCTCACTCGTTGAGGGTACTAACGGTTTAGACATATACCGTAACATCCTCATGGCACAAGGCAATTACCCAAACCCGTTTCTGCCTTGCGTGGAGGCACAAAAGGGTTCGGGCGATCGACTAGTTCACCCCGGTCGAGCTGGGGTGAACACGCCAGCGCCTGAAGGCACCGGCGTTGTTGCTGCTTGTTATCGGGGATTTCGAGGGCCTGTTCGCGAGCAAGCTTTGCTCTCAGAGCGTTGGCCTGTCACCTGTAAGAGCAGGCCGGCCCGCGAAGAGGTCGGCACAGCCCACAATGACTCAAACCCGTTCGATCGCCAGCGCCAAACCCTGACCAACGCCGACACACATGGTCGCCAATCCCTTCTTACCGCCGGTTTTTTCCAGGTGATGCAGTGCGGTGAGGATCAACCGAGCGCCGCTCATGCCCAACGGGTGGCCCAAGGCAATGGCGCCGCCGTTCGGATTGACCTGCGGCGCATCGTCGGCCAAACCCAGGCCGCGCAGTACCGCCAGGCCCTGGCTGGCGAAGGCTTCATTGAGCTCGATGACGTCGAAATCGCTGACTGCCAGGCCCAGGCGCTCAGTGAGCTTGAGCACTGCTGGCACCGGGCCAATACCCATGACCCGAGGGGCGACCGCAGCGCTGGCCATGCCGAGCACCCGAGCACGTGCGGTCAGCCCATGTTTTTTCACCGCTTCGGCCGAGGCCAGGATCATCGCCGCAGCGCCGTCATTCACGCCCGACGCGTTGCCGGCGGTAACGGTCTTGTCAGCGCCATTGACCGGCTTGAGCTTGGCCAGGGTCTCGAGGCTGGTATCAGCGCGGGGATGCTCATCGGTGTCGACGATGGTTTCGCCCTTCTTATGGGCGATACGCACCGGCACGATCTCTTCGGCAAAGAAACCCGCAGCCTGCGCGGCGGCCGTGCGTTGCTGGCTACGCAGGGCGAAAGCGTCCTGATCGGCGCGCGACACCTGATAATCGTCGGCAACGTTGTCGGCGGTCTGCGGCATCGCGTCGACACCATATTGGGCCTTCATCAGCGGATTGACGAAGCGCCAGCCGATGGTGGTGTCTTCGAGCTTCATGTTGCGCGAGAACGCCGCATCGGCCTTGCCCATCACGAACGGCGCACGGGACATCGACTCGACGCCGCCAGCGATCGCCAGCTCCATCTCGCCACTGGCGATGGCGCGGAAGGCGGTGCCCACGGCGTCCATGCCCGAAGCGCACAGGCGATTGAGGGTCACACCCGGGATGCTCTCCGGCAGGCCGGCAAGCAAGGCGGCCATGCGCGCGACGTTGCGATTGTCTTCACCGGCCTGGTTGGCGCAGCCGAGGAACACTTCATCCACCTGATCCCATTGCACCGAGGGGTTGCGCTCGATCAGCGCCTTGATCGGTGCCGCCGCCAGGTCATCGGCGCGCACGCCGGACAGACCACCGCCGAAGCGACCGATAGGGGTACGAATGGCATCACAGATAAAAACATCACGCATCATGCTTCTCCTGATACTGGGCCTTTACAGGCCCGAGGCAGATTAGACCGTGCAGAATAAAAAAGGCGCGAGGCATGCGCCGCAAAGTGCAGCAGAGTAAGCGTCTGCTGCACGGCAAACAATCCGATAATCGACTATCAGTTCGATTATCGAACAAAGATGCTCAGGTGGCATCGGCGTGGCTGACCAGCCCCTTGATCACCACGGCGGTGCAAGCCACTGCGGCAGGCACCACCAACGCAGTGAGTACCTGCTCGAAATTCCAGCCCAGGCCCAGCAGCGTCGCGCCGATCCAGGCTCCGAGAATCGCGCCGAAACGACCGATACCGAGCATCCACGAGACGCCCGTGGCACGCCCCTGGGTCGGATAGAAACGCGCGGCCAGCGACGGCATCGCCGACTGCGCGCCGTTGACGCACATACCGGCGACCAGCACCAGCGTGGCCAGGACCGTGATATGTCCCAGGCTCTGCCCCACGGCGTAGGCGAAGACACCGGCCAGCAAATAGAAGGTGCCGATGACCTTGTGCGGATTGAAGCGGTCCATGGCCCAGCCCACGCCTACCGCGCTCAATACGCCACCGAACTGGAACAGGGCGCCGATGAAGGCTGCCTGTTCCATGCTCGCGCCGTTTTCGCGCATCAGCGTCGGTAGCCAACTGGTCAGCAGATAGACGATCACCAGGCCCATGAAATACGTCAGCCACAGCAGCAAGGTGCCGGCGCTGTAGGTGCCCGAGAAAATGACCGCCAGCACGTTACGCGATTTGACCGTCTGCTGCTCCGGCACACTGAAACTGCCCGCCTGTGCCACCTGGATCGGCTCGATAGGCGCCAGCACCTTGCGCACCTTGTCGGTACCGCGATTGCGCACCACCAGAAAACGCGCCGACTCTGGCAGCCAGAACAGCAGTACTACGCAGAGGATCAACGGCAGGATGCCACCCAGCAGCAGCAAGGCGTGCCAGCCAAACGCGGGAATCAACTTGGCAGAGATAAACCCGCCACCGGCCATCCCCAGGTTGAAGCCGCAGAACATACTGGTGACCAGCAGCGACTTCTTGCGTTCAGGGGTGTATTCGGACAACAGCGTGGTGGCATTGGGCATACCCGCCCCCAGGCCGAGCCCAGTGAGGAAGCGCAGGATCAATAGTTCCTGAACGTTGCCGCTGAATGCCGAGGCCAGGCTGAACACGCCGAACACCAGCACCGCGCCAACCAGCACGCCTTTGCGCCCGAAGCGGTCGGCCAACGGCCCGGAACCCAAAGCACCGAAGACCATGCCGATCAGCGCGGCACTCATCACCGGCCCCAGGCTGGCGCGGTCGATCCCCCAGTCCTGGGACAGCGCAGGCGCAATGAAACCCATGGCCGCAGTGTCCAGGCCATCGAGAAAAACGATCAGGAAGCACAGAATGACCACTCGCCACTGATAGCGAGAGATCGGACTGGCATTGATGAAGGACTGTACGTCGAGGCACTGTCCGACTTTGCTTTCGGGACTGTTCATGGTTTTTATCCGTTTTATAGAGTGACGCACAGGGCGTCCGTACCGAGCGTGGCGCGGCACAGGTATTGCGATGCAAAAGCTTTGATCAGCTCCCTTGGGAACCGATATCTGGTGGACGTGGGCGATACACGTGCTGGAGATGGATCATGGTGGGGCTTGCCTCTCGCTCATTATTATTGTGGACCGCGCAGCAACGATCCGTGGCGACGACATTAATAAGCCGGGCTCGGGGCCGTCAATTCGACAAACGCGTATCCGTGCGTTTATCGGACATCAATCGCTGACCTGCCGGCCATAGCCATGCTGCCCCATCGAGTCGCGACCTGTTTGCGGCGCGCTTACCTGAACACGCCTACCTGAACAGTTGTGCGCTCAGTTCACGGCTGGCGCTGAGCAGAATCGGCAAGAATCGGGTTTCCAGTTCGCTGCGCGGGACCCGACCCGCATGGGTACTCACATTAAGCGCTGCAAGTACTTGGCCCGAGGCGTCATAGACCGGCACTGCAATAGAGCGCAGGCCTTGCTCGAGTTCTTGGTCAACGATGCACCAGCCTTGCTCGCGCACTTGCTGCAGACAGGCGAACAGCGCCTCTGGGTCGGTCAGGGTGCGGCTGGTCTTGGGCTGCAATTCGACGTTTTGCAAATAATCCTGCAGGGTCGCATCATCCAGCGCCGAGAGCAGGATGCGACCCATGGACGTGCAATAGGCCGGCAGACGCCCACCCACCGACAGGTCCACCGAGATCAACCGTTGGGTCGTGGCGGAACGCGCTATATAGAGAATGTCGTCGCCTTCGAGCGTAGCCATGTTGCAGGCTTCGTGCAGTTGCTCGCTGGTACGGTCCAGATAGGGCTGCGCCGACACCGCCAGCGGCGTCGATGACAGGTATGCATGGCCGAGGGTCAGTACTTTGGGCAGCAGCGAATAGGTGCGCCCATCGGTGGTGGCGTAGCCCAGTTTGATCAGGGTATGCAGGCAGCGACGCACGGCCGCCCGAGGGATTTCGGTACGGTGGCTGATCTGGGCGATGGTCAGGTGACGCTTGCGTTCCTGAAACGCCTGCACCACGGCAAGCCCCCGGGCCAGCGATGTCATGAAGTCCGGATCGCCAGCAAACGCCTGAATGCGCTTGGCGGCCGACGCGACGATGGGCGGCGCCAAAGAAGTGAAGGCGCTACGTAATTTGTCGTTCATGCGCAATTCCTGACGGCTCGAATATCATCCAGGTGCGCGAAGGCACCTGGCAGCTTTGGGCGATTATCGAACCACCGGCCGATTATCGCAACACCCCAGGCCAGCGACCGGCAGCGGACTTGAAGAATGGATGTTTTCTGTCGATGAAACATCCGCTAATAAACTGAAACTTTTAAATACCTTTGACCTCAAACTTTACAAGGCAAGGGTTTACGGATTAAGTTACGACTTGTCCGGCACGCTGAAACAAAATGCAGCGTTTGGATTACCTTCCACGCCGGTGTGAGGATAGTGTTCCACAGCGCCCTTGCTATAATCGGCGCCTGGACAAAGAACCTCCGCGATACCCCATCATCAGCTCATCAATGGTTATCGCGGGCACGTTCGACCGATCTGCATGCAGCGCTTCCTGGAAAACATCCGGAGTTGCACATGCCCTATCGGCGACGACCTACTCTGTCGCTGCGACAGCAATTCCCTTGGACGCCGCAGCCCGTGCAGCCTCGACCATCCCCGCCATTAGTTCCGCGGGTGGGCAAGGCGCAAGGACAATACGTCCGAAATGGTTTTATTAATCTATTAGGTATTAACGTGACAAAAGACGAACTGCGCGCAGAACTCGAGCGCCAGGAACAACGTTACAAGGATGTTTACGGCGGTGAGATCACCACTTATGCGGCCCAACCGGACCCTGAGCGTAAACCTTGGCGTAAAAGGGCAACGGTCCAGGATCAAGCGTTTCAGCAAGAACT